>DASXBN010000058.1:0-19438 GCA_036491675.1 Pseudolabrys sp.
GTGCTGGTCAGGATCGATGCGGTGGCGATCTGCGCCACGGATCTCGAGATCATCCGGCACGGCCCGCCGGCCATGATCCAAGGCGGCCTTCCGTTCAACAAGCGCTTCACGCCCGGCCATGAATATATGGGCACGGTCGCGGCGCTCGGCCCCGGCGTCGACGAATACAAGATTGGCCAGCGCGTTGCGGTCGAAATTCACGCCGGCTGCGGCCAGTGCAAGCGCTGCCGCGAGGGCATGTATACGTCCTGCCACAACTACGGGCTCAATTACGGCGACGTCGACAAGGGCCACCGCGCCAACGGCTTCACCACCGACGGCGCCTTCTGCGAATACCAGGTCAACAACATCAATACCCTGGTCGCGATCCCCGACGACATGTCGGACGAGGAGGGGGCGCTCGTCGTCACCGCCGGTACCGCAATGTACGCGCTCACCGAACTCGGCGGCCTCATTGCCGGCGAGAGCGTCGTCGTCAGCGGCGCGGGGCCGATCGGCCTGATGGTGGTAGCGGTGGCGAAGGCGCTCGGCGCACAGCCGGTGATCCTCACCGAAATGCGCGACAACCGGCTCAAGATCGCGCTCGAACTCGGCGCCGATTTTGCGGTCAACATCAGCAAGGAGCAGAACGTCGTCGCCGCGGTGAAGAAACTCAACGGCGGCAAGGGCGTCGACTACGTGGTGGAATGCTCGGCCGCCAGCAAGGCCGTCAACGACGCCGTGCATATGGTCAACCGCGGCGGCAAGGTCTGCCTCGCCGCTTTCACGCACGAACCGGCGTTAGTCGATATCGCGCATATCGTGAGCAACAACATTTATGTCTACGGCATCCGCGGCGAGGGCAGGAGCGCGGTGCACCGTGCCGAAGCCTTCATGCGACAGAAGCGGTTCGACGCCACCAAGATTCATACCCACACCTTCCCGCTCGCCGATCTGCCGACCGCGATTCGCTATGCCAAGGACCGCGTCGACGACGCCATCAAAGTGGTGGTGAAGCCGAGATTGGGCGCTGCCCACAAGGTGGCGGCGGAATAACCCTTAGCCTTCCCGCTGCGCTGCACCACTGGAACATTCGGCGGCGGCAGGCGTTATTTTTTGACTAAAAACGCCGCCGAGCGGCGGTATTAAGCCATGCGGGGTTAGCCATGTCGGAAAAACCGAAGCATCACGTGGAAGAAGAGCGCCAGCGGATTGAGCACGACGAAGACGAGGTCGTGGTCAATTCGGACGAGAGCTTCCCGGCCAGCGATCCGCCGAGCTGGACGCCGGTGCAAGGTGTCGGTTCGGGCGACACCAAGAAGAGCAAGAAGAAGCCGGCGGAAGCGCATTGATCTGTCCGGCCAAGCGGTAGTGTCTCAGTTTGATCGTGGCATCCGTTCAAGCGAGCGCACCAGCGGATGCCGCAATAGAACATAGGCGATGGTCGGAACGCCTATCACGCTCGGCAACAGCCAGAATGCGGCTTGCGGAAGTTCTTTCCAGAGTGGCAAGTTCTTGCCATTGTCCACGTAGAATGCCGTCAACAGCAGAATATAAGACGCGCCCATGCCTATCACATGCAGACGCGGCCAATTCTGCCAACGTTGCCGAAGTGCCCTGCGGCCCAAATAAGCCGAGGCGAACGACAGTCCTCCCAGAATGAATAGGTGATAGTCCTCGGCCCAGCGAATGACCGACAACGTGGTCGCAGAAGCACAAATTACCGCCAAGCACCAATAGTAGATCGTGCCAAAATTAGAATGGCGCCCACGACCTTTGGTGCTCAGCATGGCAACGGCGCCCATAATTACGCAAGTAATTCCGACCAGAACATGAATGCCGACAATCGACAGAAATATTGGCGACGTAGATGGGATAGGAAGGCCAGCAACAGTTGTTACACCATCGGTCATCTTGCCATCTCGCTAGAAGGTCATCTTGAGCAATCTTTCGGCATTGCCGCAGAAAATCTTGCGCCGCTCGTCCGGCGCAAGTCCAAGTCCCTGCACGGTTTTTATCGTCGGGGCGATCGCCCCGAGCGGCGTGTCGGTTGCAAACACGACTTTGTCCGCGCCAAAAAACTCGTAGCCGCAACGGGTTGCAGGCACCCCGCCGCCAAACATCGCGGTGTCGGCGTAGAAGTCGTGCAGATAATCCGTGTGCGGCCGCTTCAACGACGGCAGGATCTTCGAATAGTCCTCGTCCGAGGTGCGCTGGCCGAGCACCTTCAAGCCAGCGCCGACGCGGCCGTCGTAATAAGGGATCATGCCGCCGAGATGGTGGGTAATGATCTTCAATTTCGGATAGCGGTCGAGCAGTCCATTGAACACCATGCGCACCATGGCGACCGACGTTTCGTACGGCCAGTGGAAGCACCACCACATCTCGTAGCGCGACTTTTTCTCGGCCGGATAGTCCGGCATCGCCGCGGTGCCGACCGGGTGCAGCCAGATCGGCAGATCGAGCTCGGCCATGGTGGCAAATATCGGCTCAAATTCGGGATCGTCGAGCGGCCGGCCGGCCACGTTGGTGTAGAGCAGCACGCCGCGCGCGCCGAGATCCTTGATCGCGCGGCGCGCTTCCGCGACCGAGCCCGCGACATCGGTCATGCACAGCGCGGCGGCGAAAGCGGGAAAGCGCGCGGGGTGCTTGCGGCACAGTTCGGCCATCGAGTCGTTGGCGATGCGCGCGAGTTGAAGTCCCACTTCGGGCGTGGCGATGTCCTCTATGGCCGGATTGGGCAGCGAGATGATCTGCCGGTAATCGCCGAATTCGTCCATTTCCTTGAAACGCGCGTCGAGATCGAACAGTTTTTTGATGCCGCGTAACCTCTGGCCGATATTGCTGAGGTTCGGCGCCACTTTGCTCATCTCCTGGAAGAAGCGGTCCGGATAAATGTGACAGTAGATGTCGACGATCGTGCTCATGATTTTCCTCCCGGTTCTTCCGCCTTTGGCGCCAGCACCAGATGCCGTTGCAGCGGCAGGGCCTGCCAGCCGAAGCGATCCACGATCAGGCCCCAAAGCCCCTTCGGCGCCCATAGCATGACCACGATGGCGACCGCGCCCATCATCAGCAAGTACAGGCTGCCGAGATCGGCCAGCGCCTGACGCAGCACGAAGAACACGATGGTGCCGATGATCGGGCCTTCGATGCGGCCGATGCCGCCGATCACCGTTATGAAGATCACGAAGGCCGTCCAATCGTTCACGCTGAAGGCGGTGTCCGGCGAGATGCGCAGCTTCATCAGGAAGATCAGCGCGCCAATCATCGCGGTGCCGAAGCCGGTTAGCACATAGACAATGAACTTGATGCGGGTGACGTCGATGCCGTTGCTCTGTGCTGCCAATTCGTTGTCGCGGATGGCGGTGAGGGCGAGGCCGTGGCGCGAACGCAGCAGCGCCACGATCGCGCTCAGCATGGCGGCGGTGAGCACCAGCGCCAGCCAATAGACCTCGAATTCCCGCATCTGCCGGCTCGGCGCCATGGCGATCACCGCTGCGGCCGGCAGGCTGATGCCGGAGCCGCCGCCGAGCAGCGAGATTTGCGAGGCGAGCAGGCGGAACACCTCCGCCACCACCCAGGTGCCGATGGCGAAGTAGGCGCCGCGCAGGCGGAAAATCAGCGCCGCTACCGGAACCGAGACCAGCGCGCCGATCGGCCCGGCAATCAATATCGCTACAATCGGGTGCACGCCCGCAAGGATGACCAGGGCGAACAAGAGATAGCCGCCGAGCCCCACGAAGGCTTGCTGGCCGACCGAGACCAGCCCGGCATAGCCGGCAAGCAGATTCCACAGGCTGGCCAGCGCCACGAAGGTGAACACCTCGGCCAGGAGTCGCAGTGTCTGGCGGTCGCCCCAGAACGGCGCCAGCGCCAACACGACAAACGTCGCGGCGATCAGCGTGACACCGATGCGGCTTGATCGGGTGGCGTGCTCGACGCGACTCATCCCGATACCTTTGGAAATAGGCCCTGCGGGCGCACCGCCAGGATGGCGAGGAACACGATGTGGCCGGCGAGCAATTGCCAGCCCGGATCGATCTGCGCGCCGATCGCCTGCGACACGCCGAGGATGACGCCGCCCACCAGCGTGCCCCACATATTGCCGAGCCCGCCGATGATGACCGCCTCGAAGCCGAAGATCAGCCGCGCCGGACCGATGGCCGGGTCGAAATTGGTGCGCACCGCCAGAAACACGCCGGCGATGGCGATGACGGCGAGCGACAGCGCCATCGCCATCGCGAACACGTGGCGGGTGTCGAGGCCCATCAGTTGCGCTACCGCTTGGTCGTCGGAGGTGGCGCGGAAGGCGCGGCCTAGCGCGCTGCGGTAGAACAGCGTCTGCAAGCCGGCAATTACCGCTACCGCGACGGCGAACTGGATGAGCGGCAGCAGGCCGACCCAAACGCCTTGCATCAATTGAAAGGTTTGAATCTCGATCGGGCCCGCCTGCAGCTTGCGGCTGTCGGCGGTGAACAGCTCCAGCAGTCCGTTCTGAATGATGATGGAGAGCCCGAAGGTCACCAGCAGCGGCGGCAACAGATCCTCGCCTAGTGTGTAATTGAGCAGCCGGCGTTGCAGCGCATAACCGATCGCCGCCATGATAGGCACGACCAGCAGCAGCGAAGTGAGCGGATCGATGCCGAGCGCTTGCGTCACCATCAGTGCCACGTAGGCCGCCAGCACGATCAGATCGCCGTGCGCGATATTGACGAGCCGCATCACGCCGAAGATCAGCGACAGGCCGGCGGCGAACATGGCGTAGAGGCCGCCGATCAGAACGCCTTGCAGGATGACGTTGAGCCATTGCATCGCCGTCACACCCCGAAATAGGCGGCCGAAATGCTCTCGCGCGTCAACTCGCGCGCCGGCCCTTGCAGCGCGATGCGGCCTTCCTGCAGGCAATAAACCTGGGCTGCTGCTTTCAGCGCTTGCGCGATGTCTTGCTCGACGACGATGAGCGAAAGGCCCTCCGCCACGATCGCCGGCAACCGCGCATAGATGTCGCGCACCACGATCGGCGCGAGGCCGAGGCTGATTTCATCGCATAGCAGCAGACGCGGGTTCGACATCAGCGCGCGCGCGATCGCGGCCATTTGCTGCTGGCCGCCGGACAGCGAGGTGCTGGGCAAATCCCGCCGCTCGGCCAGCACCGGAAAGAGATCGTACACGCGCTTGAGCGTCCAGGGTCCGGGCCGGCGCGACTGGCCGCCGATGAGCAGGTTCTCTTCCACCGTGAGCGACGGAAAGAGCCGCCGTCCTTCCGGCACCAGCGCGATGCCGCGCTTGACCACGTCGAAGGCGGCGCTGGCCGCGATGCTTTGGCCGTCGAACAGGATGTCGCCGCGGCGGAGCGGCATCAGGCCGGCAATGCTCTTGAGCAGCGTGCTCTTGCCGGCGCCGTTGGCGCCGATCACCGCCGCCACCTCGCCGGCTTCGAGGCGCAGTGAAACGCCGAACAGCGCCTGGAAGTCGCCATAGCAGACGTCGATGCCGTGCACCTCGAGCAGGGGATCAGGCATCGGCTTCGATCCCCATGTAGATCTCCGCCACCTGCGGGCTGCGGATCACTGTGCGCGGGTCGCCTTCGGCGATGAACTTGCCGCCGTGCAGCACGAGCAGCCGGTCGACCGCGGCGAGCAGGGCGTGCACCACATGCTCGATCCAAACGATTGAGACGCCGGCCGCGCGCACATCCTTGATGAGCCGCACCAGCGCGGCGCACTCATGTTCGGTCAGGCCACCGGCGACTTCGTCGAGCAGCAGAACGCGCGGCTTGGTCGCCAGCGCGCGCGCGAGTTCGAGCCGCTTGCGGTCGAGCAGCGTCAGGCCGCCGGCACGCTTATTGGCCTTGTCGGAAAGTCCGCAGCGCTCGAGCAGTTCGCCGCAGCGGTCATAGACCGCGGCCTCGCGTTCGCCAGCGCCGAAGGCCGCGGCCACCACCACGTTCTCGAACACGGTCATGCCGGAAAACGGCTGCGGTACCTGGAACGAGCGCGCCAGCCCCAAGCGGCAGCGCCGCTCGGGCGGCAGGCGGGTGATGTCCTTGCCGCCGAAGATAATGCGGCCGGCATCGGGCCTGACGGTGCCGGTGGCGACGCCGAACAACGTGGTCTTGCCGGCGCCGTTCGGCCCGATGATTCCGAGCGCCTCGCCCTCGGCGAGCGTGAGGTCGACGTTATCGGCCACCACCACGGCCCCGAACCGCTTCGAGATCTTTTCCAGCGCGAGGATCGGGGCCATGGTGAAGCGACGTCAGGAGATCGGCTGCAGCTTGCCTCCGAGCGGAATATTCGGCGCGGTCTTGTTCTCGGCAATCACCAGATCGAACTTGCCGTTCTTGCGCTGCCATTGCCCGGCCACCAGCGGCGTCTTGGTGACGTTTTTCACCGGCGCGCCGGTCCACTGAATCGGCCCGACCATCGACTGGTAGTTGGTTGCCACGATCGACTCCAGGATCGACTTCGGATCGTTCAGGTTCTTGGCGCGCTTGAGCACGTCGATCGCCACCTCGAACAAGGCGTGCTGGAAGCCGATCGGCTGCGTCCACGGCCGGTTCGCCGCCTTGGTCCAGGCGTCGGCGAGCTCGGCCGCGCTCTGGCCGGTCAGGCCGGATTTGAACGGATGATGCGGCGTCCACCAGATTTCGCTGGTGAGTCCGTTGCCGCGCTCGCCCAGCGAGTCGATGACGGAGGGGAACAGCAGCGCCTTGCCGATGGTGACGATCTTCGGCTTGAAGCCCTGCTGTGCCGCTTGCGACCAGAACGTGGCGAAATCGGGCGGGATCATGTTGCCGGTGACGATCTCGGCGCTGGCCGCCTTGAACGCGGAAATCTGCGAGGTGAAATCGTTGTTCATGAGCTGGTAGCGGCCCGGGTCGACGAGCTTGAAACCGGCCTTGGTGAGTGCCGGCGGGAAGCCGATCTTGGCGTCGCCCCACGCATTGCCGTCGGCGTCGTTGGGGAAAAGGCCACCGACCACTTTGTTGGTCGGCAATTCCTCCCACAGCGCCAGGAAGGAGGCGATCACGTCTTCGAGGCCCCAGAAGAAATGATAGGTCCAGGTGAAGCCCTTCTTCGGGTCGCCCTTGCGGCCGAAGAAATAGGGTTGCCACGGGCAATTCGTGGTGATGCAGGGCACCTCGTTGACCTCGGCCTGGTCGGAGACCGGATTGGTGGTGTCCGGCGTTGCCGAGGCGACGATCAGGTTGACCTTGTCGCCGAGGATCAGTTCGGAGGCGACCTCGGAGGCGCGGCTGGCGCTCGACTGGCTGTCCTTGGAGATGATCTCGACCTTGTAGGTCTTGCCGCCGTTGGCGAGGCCCTTGCTCAGGATGCCGCGCACCTGTCCCAGGATGAAGCCATCGGCTTCGCCGAAGCCGGCGAGCGGCCCCGTCTTCGGGCTGACGTGCCCGATCTTGATCACCTGCGCTTGCGCCTGCGCCGGCAGCACGCGCAGCACGGCCGGAGCGGCGAGCGCCCCGATGCCGGTCTTGACTAAAGTGCGACGCGAGATCGTCTTGATGTCGGTCATCGTCTCCTCCTATGCGCGCCGTTTACGTGTCTTGAGCGCGCGCTTTTTTGAGATGCTGCAACACTTTCATGCGTAATGCATGCTGCTGCGCCGGGCTCCACTTGCGAAAGCCTTCGCCGCTCTTGAAGCCGAGCTTGCCGGCTTTCACCAGTTTTTTCAGATAGGGCGATGGACGCGGCCGGCTGTCGATGTCGGGCAGCACAAATTTGTGGATCGCCAGCGCCAAATCGGTGCCCACCATATCGGCGTTTTCCAGAGGTCCAAGCACCGCGAGCCTGCGCCCGAACGCCGCTTTGATCACGGTATCGACGGTTTCGGCATCGCAGATGCCTTGCTCGACCAGCGCGATCGCTTCGCGCCAGAGCGCATGCTGCAGCCGGTTGCCGATGAAACCGGGCACGTCCTTCTTCACATGCGCGGGCTTTTTCCCGGCGGCGGCGTGCAGCTTCATGGTGAAGTCGACGGCCTGCGGCGAGGTCCATTGCGTTTCGATTACTTCGACCAGCGGCACCAGGAACGGCGGGTTCCACCAATGGGTGCCGAGCGCGCGCTCGCGCCGCTTGAGCCCTTTCATGATCTTGGTGATCGGGATGACCGAGGTGTTGCTGACGAGGATTGTCTCGGGCCGCACGTGCTTTTCGATCTCGGCGAAAATTTTCTGCTTGAGCGGCAGATCCTCCAGCACCGCCTCGACCACGTAATCGGCCTCGCGAACGGCCGCCGCCAGATGCGGCACCGGCGTCACGCGCTCGACGGCTCTTTGATCGTCGCCGAGGTCTTTTAGATTGCCGAGGATGCGCGTCTTGGCGCTGTCGAGGCTCGCCATTACCGAGTCGTAGATCGTCACGTCATGGCCGGCGAGCGCAAACACCTGGGCAATGCCGTGCCCCATCAGGCCGGCGCCGATCACCGCGATGCGCGCTTTCGCCATCGGTCATCCCGCCGTGTAGCCGCCGTCGGCATAGAGAATGTGGCCGGTGTAGAAATCCGACGCTTTCGAGGCGAGGAAGAGCAGGGGGCCCGCGAGATCCTCCGGTTCGCTCAGGCGGCCCTTCGGCACGCGCGAGAGGAAGCCGGTGCGCACCGCCTTGGCCCGCTCGGTGTCCTCGTACATCCAGGCGGTGAGCGGCGAGCGAAAGATGGTCGGTCCGAGCGCGTTCACCGTGATGCCGGTATCGCCCCATTCGCAGCCCAGCGCCTTGGTGATGCCGTCGACCGCCGACTTGGACGAACAATAGGCGCTATAGCCGGCCGGATGGCCGAGCAGGCCGCGCGCCGAGGAGGTGAGAACGACTTTTCCGCCCTGGCCCTGCTTGATCATCTGCTTGCCGGCCGCGCGCGCCATCAGCCACGACTGGGTGACGTTGGCGTCCATGACGTCGAGAAAATCTTCCGGCTTCTGGTCGACGATCTTGCCGATCTTATTGAGGCCCGAGGCGACCACCAGGATGTCGAGACGGCCGAACTTGTCGACCGCGGTCTTGACGATCTTGTCGCAGTTGTCCTCCGAGTTCGGCCGCAGCGCGACGATCGCGGTTTTGCCGCCGAGCGCCTCGCATTCGGCGGCGACCTTTTTCAACTCGTCCTGCTTGCTCGCCGCCAGCACCACATTGGCGCCGGCGCCGGCCAGTGTCTTCGCCGCCAGCGCGCCGAAGGCGCCCGACGCGCCGGTGACGATGGCGGTCTTGCCCTTGATGTCGAACAAAGACAGCGGGTTTTTCAAAAAGGCTTCGGACATCATTTCCTCCGTCTATTCTTTACCTCTCCCCGCGCGCGGGGAGAGGGAGAAGTCACTTCGGCGGCATTGCCACCGCGACCACGATCGAACAGACCTCGTTGCCGCGGTTGATGATCTCGCGCGACTCATTCGGTCCGATCGTGCAGGAGTCGTTCGGCTTGAGCACGGTCTCCTTGCCGTCGACGATCACCGTCAACTCGCCGGCGAGCACGAAATAGACCTTCTCGGGCGGCGAGGCGTCCGGACCGGCGCCGCCGCCGGGCAGGAAGTGCGACAGGCCGACGATCAGGCCCTTGGTGCCGCCGGCCTCGGCGCCGAACAGGCGCAGCGAGGTGCAGGCGCGGTGGTTGGCGGCGTCGTAGGCCTTGGCGTCCGCGAAACGTCTGACTTGCATTAGAATTTCCTCCCGCGCTCGATTTTGTATTTGCCGGTCGGGTCGACGATGGCGACCAGGCGCACAATGCAGCCGTCGCCGCGGTCCCAGTTCCACGGGAAATAAGCGAAGGTGACGCGCTTGCCGGTGACCTTGTCGATGTCGCCGCCGACATTCTCGATGCCCATGATGCCGTTCCTGAACAGGATGCGATGCACCGGCTCCCATTCCGGGAAGTCATCCTTCCAGTCGCGGCCGCCCGACCACTCGCGATATTCCTCGGCCAAATGCGGGTGCAATGGGCCGTTGCGCTGCGGGCCGATGGCGGTGGCGAGCGGGTGGTCGTTGGCTTGCGTGTCGTGGCCGACCACCTTGACCTTCTTCTTGACGAACCATTCGCCGGCCGAGGGCACGAAGCCGGGGGCGCGGCAGAAATAATCCTCGCTGTCCTCGTAGAACTTGTGCCAGCCGGTATTGACGATCACCACGTCGCGCGGACGCACGATCTTGCCGCAGGCTTTTTCGAGATCGTCGCCGGTGATCGGCTCCCACTTGTTCTTCGGGATCGACACCACGATGCCGGAGCCGAAGAAATGCGGCAGCGGCACCTCGTCGATGAACGGCGTGCCCTGGATGACGTGCGCAGGCGCGTCGATATGCGTGGTGTTGTGCATCGAGGTGGTGATGCGTTGCGAGAGCACGCCCGACTTCGCCATGTAGTGGATGCGCTCGATCTTGACGTCCTCGAAATAGGGCCAGTTCGGCGACTGATAGCCGAACCGATGGGACAGGTTGTAGAACTCCAGCCCCATGCTGTTCTTGAGATTTTCTTCGAACATCACGCCGCGAATTCTTTTGGCCACGGCATCCTCCTTCTTTGCTTTGCGCGTTCGCGCGTGTCGGAATTTTGACTAGCTTTTTACCTGGCGCATGATCTTTTCCGAAAACCGGTTCCCACTTTTCGGGATCATGCGCCGAGCCTAGCTCAGGCAGCGGCGGAATTCATATGGATCTCCATGGCGCGCTTGGTGGCCAGCAGCCGTTCGGCGATCAGCGCCTGCTGGCTCTCGAAGCGCTGGGTCGGCACCGGCACCGAGATGGCGACGGAATTGCCGAGCGGGTCATGCAGGGCGACGCCGGCGGCGCAGATGCCGAGCGTGTGTTCTTCACGATCGAAAGCCACGCCATTGCGTCGCGCGGGTTTGAGATCGGCGAGCAGCGTATCGAGGCGCGTGAGGGTCTTCGGCGTGCGCGGCTCGTAGGCGCGCCCGATCAGCGCCTCGATCGCCGGGTCGCTGAGCTGCGCGAGATAGGCCTTGCCATTGGCGGTGCAGTAGAGCGGAAAAGTTTCGCCCACCGCCGACACCGTGCGCAGGCGCTGTGCGCCAACCACCTGGTCGATGAACACCAGATGGTCTTTGCCCACCGTCGAAAGATCGACCGTCTCGTGCAATTCCTCGCTCAATCGCTCCAGGAACGGCCGCGCCAGCGCGATGAAGTCGCTGCGCACCGACGCCGCCAGCCGCAGGATCGTGGGCCCGAGCCGCACGCGCCCGTTCGGGGTCGCAGCGATGACGAGCTTTTCGGTTTCAAGCGCCGAGACGATGCGCTGCACGGTCGAGCGCGCCAGGTTCACGCGCTGGGCGATCTGGCCGAGGCTTAGGCCCGCGTTTTCCGCTTCCAACGCGCGCAGGATGGTGGCCGCGCGCGCAATCACTTGCACTTGGCTTTTGTCGTTGGTGATGTGGCGGTTCATCGAGGATCACTCGATACTGGCGCGGCCGTCCGGTCGCCTTGCATGATGGTACACGTTAGCCCAATATGCGGTACAGGTAAAAACGAAAAAATGAGCGGTTGCACCGGACCGCAACACGCGTGAGGAAACGTAATGGTCAAAAAGATCGCCCTCGAAGAACATTTTCTCGATCCCGCCACCGAGCCCTATTGGCGGCCGACGATGGTGGACATCGCTCCGCAAAAAACCGCGCAGCTCTATGCCGCCCTGACCGATTTCGGCGAGCAACGGCTGCAAATGATGGATAAGACGGGCATCGCGCGCGCGGTGCTGGCGATCGCAGGCCCCGGCGTGCAGGTGGAGCGGGATACCGCGACCGCGGTGCGCAACGCGCGTGCGTCGAACGATTTTCTCGCCAAGGAAGTTCAAAAACGCCCAGACCGCTATTCCGGTTTTGCCCATCTCGCCATGCAGGATCCGATGGCCGCCGCCGACGAGTTGGAGCGCTGCGTGCGCGACCTCAAGTTCTGCGGCGCCATGATCGACGGCCACACCAACGGGAAATATCTCGACGACCGTTCTTACGACCCGTTCTGGGAACGTGCGGCGGCGCTGGACACGGTGATCTATCTGCACCCGGCCGATCCGGTGGTGCAGCCGCCGTCGCTCGCCGGATACAACGTGCTGGCGCGGCCGATGTGGGGCTGGGGCGTGGAGACCGGCTCGCACGCCCTGCGCATTATCTGCGGCGGCGTTTTCCATCGTTACCCGAAAGCCAGACTGGTGCTCGGCCATCTCGGCGAGACGCTGCCGTTCCAGCTCTGGCGCTTCGACAGCCGCTCGGCGCCCTACGGCTGGAATTTGCCAAAGCCGCCATCGCAATACCTCAAGGAGAACGTCTGGGTGACGACCTCGGGCATGTACGATTTGCCGCCTTTGCGCTGCTCGCTCGACGCGTTGGGTCGCGACCGCGTGATGTTTTCGGCGGACTATCCGTTTGACTGGCCGGGCTGCGAATTCCTCGATACGGTGCCGCTCGACGAGGGCGAGCGCGCCGACGTCGCCTTCAACAACGCGGCGAAGCTGCTGGGGCTGCGATAACCCCGCTGTTTCCTTTCTCAGCTCGGAACCGCCACCGGCTTGCCGAGAACGCGACGCGCGAATTTCTGCGGCTCCATGGGTTTGGCGAAGTAAAAGCCCTGGATCAGATCGAAGCCCAATTCGCGCGCCGTGACAAAGTCGGCCCGCGTTTCCACGCCTTCGGCCACGGTGCGCGCGCCGAAGCTGTCGGCGAGCTCGAGGATACGCCGGCAGGCCGACTGTTTCAGGCGGTCATCGGCGCAACCCGTCACAAGACTTCGATCGACCTTGATCTCGGCAAAGGGGAAATCGCCGATCTCCAGCAGCAAGGGCCACTCCAGCCCAATATCGTCGATTGCAACCGCGATATTGTGGATTTGCAACTGCCGCGCCGCCTGCTTCGCCAGCGCCGGATGTCGAACAAGCTCACTGCCGTTGATCTCGACGATAAGACCCTCGAAAGCCGGATGGTCGGGCATTTGGTACGCCAGTTTCCTGATCGCCTCGGGGTCCAGGAAAAACGTGACCGGAAGATTGACGGCGATTTCGACATGGCCGTATTCGGTGACGAAATAGCGCCAATCTTTGACCGCCCGCGCCATCACGAATTCCGAAAGCGCACCGAAATGCGGATCGGCCTCGTCGGGCAGGAAGCTAGCCGGCGGAACGATCCCCCAGCTCGGGTGACGCATGCGCACGAGCGCCTCGGCGCCGACTAACGTGAGTGAGCGGACTTCGATTTTCGGCTGGTACCACAATTCGAGCCAGTTTACGTGAACCGCTTCCGCGACGTCGATTGGAGCGCTCGGTGGCGCTTCCTCGGGCAACAAAGCAGCGATCCTGTTGCGCAAATCGTTGTCGCTGAACGGCGTCGGAAGCAGCGGAAGCATCACAAGCCCGCGTTGCGCGCCCAGCGCCAGGATTGCCGTCACCATGGGCGAGGCGCTCTGGCCGAACACCAGGACGTGGCCGCCGAATTGCAGCGATTCCAGCTGTTCCAATATTTCAATCGCTGCGATGCCGCCGGCCGACAGACCGAGAATAAGGAGATCGGGCCGATGTTCCATCAGGACCGATCTCACACCGGCTGGCTCGCCGCATTCGCAAGTGATGAAGCCGAGTTCGTCCAGCGCTTCACGAAGAAAGTTCCGTATATGCGGCTTACTGTCGGCAATGCAGGCGCGCGGCGCAATTTTGCGTTGACCGAAAGTCGTAATCGCGCCCGCCTCGTTTAGCTTCTGCTTATACATTGAGGTCCCCTCTTCTTTTTGTTTTATTCAGGGGTGCGAATATGGAACCGGAGTGTGGCGCATCTAGCGGCCGAGCGACAAGTGCACAGCGAAATGTTCCCTTAATGCTAATTGCGACAATGCAGCTAAATTTGAGGCGAAGGGCCAATCGGCCCGCCATTCAGGAAATCGGTTTGGTCTGATTGCTGCTAGCTTAGGACCCTGACCGGCTTGCCGTCGAGCCAGGCGCGGATGTCTTCGACCACGCCGGCGTACAATGTCCGGTAGTTGCGCTCGCTGACATAGCCGAGATGCGGCGTCAGCACGACATTGTCCATCTTGCGGAACGGATGATCGGTCGGCAGCGGCTCGACGTCGAACACGTCGAGGCCGGCGCCGGCGATCGATTTCGACGTGAGCGCCGCGATCAGCGCCTTCTCCTCCACGATCGGGCCGCGCGACGTATTGACGAGATAGGCCGTCTTTTTCATTTGGCCGAGTTCTTTGGCGCCGACCAGACCGCGCGATCGGTCGCTCAGCACTACATGAATACTGATGACGTCGGCATTGCGGAACAGATCTTTCTTGGACACGTATTCGGCGCCGCCTTCCTTCGCCTTTTCCGGCGTCAGGTTCTGGCTCCAGGCGATCACCTTCATGCCGAGCGCTTTGGCGACGTTGGCGACGCGCTGGCCGAGCTTGCCGAGGCCGAGCACGCCGAGCGTCATGCCTTCGACATCGTGGCCGACCGTCACCTGCCAGGCTTCGCCCGCCTTCATGCGCGTGTTTTCAAAGCCGATATGGCGGGTGAGCTCCAGCATCAGGCCGATGGCGATGGCGGCGGTCGGGTTGCCGAAGCCGCCGGTGCCGCAAACGGTGACGCCGCGCTCGGCCGCCGCTTTCAGGTCGATGGAGTTATTGCGCGCGCCCGTCGTGATCAGCAGTTTCATATCCGGCAAGCCCTCGATCACCTTGCGGTTGAAGGGGGTGCGCTCGCGCATCATGTTGACGATGGTAAAGCCCTGCAGCGCCTTGATGACCGCATTGTCGTCGCCGAGCGGTGAATTGAAGACCTTGACCTCGACGTCCTTGCTGACCGCCGACCAGTCGGCCATCTTCAAGGCGACGTTCTGATAGTCATCGAGAATGGCTGCTTTAACCATACGCGTTGGCTCCTTGGCTGCGCTCTTTCGAGGGGCGCCAATTTAGAGCCGGTCGATCGAAAAGATAGGGGTGTCAGGCCGGGGGCAGGCCGTGCTTGGCGCGGTATTTCGGGCCGGGGCCGCGCATGTAATGGCGCTCGGGCCGGTAGGGGCTGCCGATGTCGCGGGCCATTTCATGCCAGAAGGCCCACAGCGCCGGCTTGAGCAGGGCGAACGGGCGGGGCAGCAAGGCGACTGCGGAACCCGAAATGGCTGATATGGCTCGACCCATGACACGATCCCCAAACAGGCGGGCGGTCTTTGCCCACTGTCCGTTAGTCGCTCGTCCCGGCGGCTAGGTTCATTGACGGGGATCATGCGGGAACATCAGTAAAAACACGGTATTAGACCGGTATCCGGCCAATTAAATTCAAAATCAGCGTTTTCAAAAAGTTTACTGCCGGCAAGGAGGCGGCCGTCTGCTTGCTCTTTGGGGTTCCCCCCGTTACATCAGCCCCGAATTTCCCGACATGGCGTCCGGTGGCGTGGATTGCGCGTGAGGCCGGATTCGTATCGTCAACAAAGGGTTTTCGAGGGCAATGAACGGTCGCCAATTCATCTATCACATGCAGGGTCTGACCAAGACCTACCCGCCCGCCAAGAAGGTGCTGGATAACATCCATCTGTCGTTCTACCCGGACGCCAAGATCGGCGTGCTCGGCGTCAACGGTTCCGGCAAGTCCACGCTGCTGCGCATCATGGCCGGCATCGACACCGAATACAGCGGCGAAGGCTGGGTCGCCGAAGGCGCCCGCGTCGGCTACCTCGAGCAGGAGCCGCAGCTCGACCCCAAAAAAACCGTGCGCGAGAACATCATGGAGGGCGTCGCCGCCAAGAAGGCGCTGCTCGACCGCTACAACGAGATCGCCTCCAATTATTCCGACGAGACCGCCGACGAGATGGCCAAGCTGCAGGACCAGATCGACTCCAAGAACCTGTGGGACCTCGACAGCCAGGTCGATCTCGCCATGGATGCGCTGCGCTGTCCGGCCGACGACGCCGACGTGACCAAGCTCTCCGGTGGCGAACGACGTCGTGTTGCATTATGCCGTCTGCTCCTGGACCAACCCGACCTGCTGCTGCTCGACGAGCCGACCAACCATCTCGACGCCGAAAGCGTGAACTGGCTGGAAGGCCATCTGCGCAACTACCCGGGCGCCATCCTGATCGTCACCCACGACCGCTACTTCCTCGACAACGTCACCGGCTGGATCCTCGAGCTCGACCACGGCCGCGGCATTCCCTACGAGGGCAACTACACCTCCTGGCTGCACCAGAAACAAAAAAGATTGGAGCAGGAGGCGCGCGAGGACGAATCGCGCCAGCGCACCCTCGCGCGCGAAAGCGAGTGGATTTCATCGTCTCCGAAGGCGCGGCAGGCGAAATCGAAAGCGCGTTACGAGCGCTATGAAGAGCTGCTCAAGATCGCCAACGCCAAGGTCAACACCACCGCGCAGATCACGATTCCCGTGGCCGAGCGTCTCGGCCAGAACGTGGTCGACTTCGAAGGGCTCAAGAAAGGCTATGGCGACAACCTCCTGATCGACGACCTGACCTTCAAGCTGCCGCCCGGCGGCATCGTCGGCGTGATCGGCCCGAACGGCGCCGGCAAGACCACCCTGTTCCGCATGATCACCGGCCAGGAAAAGCCCGACACCGGCACCATCAAGATCGGTACATCGGTGCAGCTCGGCTATATCGACCAGTCGCGCGATTCACTCGACGGCAAGAAGAACGTGTGGGAGGAAATTTCCAACGGCCAGGATGTCATCCTGGTCGGCAAGAAGGAAATGAACTCGCGCGCCTACGTCTCGTTGTTCAATTTCAAGGGCGCCGACCAGCAGAAAAAAGTGGGGACGCTGTCGGGCGGCGAGCGCAACCGCGTGCATCTCGCCAAGATGCTGCGCACCGGCGCCAACCTGCTGCTGCTCGACGAGCCGACCAACGATCTCGACGTCGACACCCTGCGCGCGCTGGAAGAGGCGCTGGAGGATTTCGCCGGCTGCGCCGTCATCATCAGCCACGACCGCTGGTTCCTCGACCGCATCGCTACGCATATCCTGGCGTTCGAGGACGACAGCCACGTCGAATGGTTCGAGGGCAACTTTCAGGACTACGAGGCGGACAAGATGCGCCGGCTGGGCCAGGACTCAATCATTCCGCATAGGCTGAAGTATAAGAAGTTTAAGCGGTAGCGCTTCCGCGTCCGCGCGGCTTGCTCGCTTCCTCTCTCCCCTCGCAGCGAATCCGGGTAGCGCGCGGGCCATGACGCTTGCCGGCGTCGTTATGCCGCTTATTTTCGAAGGGCGTTTCACTTAATATCCCAACGAACTGAGCTGTTGGTCGAGCAGGTAGTATGTGCCGAAACCCACGATCAACACGACAATCGCCAGGGTCCATCCGGCAAAGCTTAATTTATTGGGGCCCCTCAACAGAAACGTTTGGTCGGTCGTCGTGCTCGGCACGATGAAGGCGATGATGCCCATCAGCACAAGCACCGGCGAGAGAAATGCCAACTTGAAGGACGTCGAAATTTCGGGCGCGTGGCTATAAGCCTGCTGCAGCGGGCGCATGATGAAGAAATATCCGACGGCGAGCCCAGAGATAAGCATGACCAGTCCTTGCAGGCGCGAACCCTTCCAGGTCCACGCTTTCGCCGGACTGGTCTCCTTCGCATCCATGACGCAATCCCCTCCCAAAATTGCACCGCGCTCCAGTGCGGCCAAGCTCTCGACGGTCAACCTAGACGTCGCCGTCGGTTGGAATGCGTAAATTCGGCGTCAAAATCGGCGGGTTACGGCCTTACGAGAAGGGCAAGATGCGCCGGCTGGGGCAGGACAGCATCATTCCGCACCGGCTGAAGTATAAGAAGTTTAAGCGGTAGTTTACGGCTCACACCAACCTCAATCCTCATCCTGAGGAGCGCCGTTAGGCGCGTCTCGAAGGATCGAGGCCAAAATCTTGAAGCACTTGGCCTTCATGGTTCGAGACGCCGTGCTGCGCGCGGCTCCTCACCATGAGGGGCAGATATTGAATCGGTCTTCGATTACGCGTGCTACGATTTTATGGTCGCTAACGCGCTCCGCGGCGCTCTCGAAACAAGAAGGCAATTCCATTGCTTGCTCTTTCCAAGCATTAGTTTGGGAACTTAGCTGATAACTTTGCTATCCTAGCTGATATCTTACCGTCGTCGCGCCGCTGTTCGCGCGCGAGTCTTAGAATATTCCAAGTCGGGTATTCTTGAATCCGTTTTAAGGCTGTTCACGCAGGGGCAGGCCATCGGCCTGATAGTTCGATGAAATTCGATGTACTCGGCCGCATAAACAATATGCGTTTGCCCGACGGAAAAACTGCAATCCTTTATTCGGTCTACGAAGCTGTCAGTAATTCAATTCATGCAATCAATGACAGGTTCACAGAGGCGAACGCAGCTTCGAAAGGCAAGGTAGACGTTACAATCGCGCTCGACGAAAGTGGCGATATTGAAACAATTTCAATTTCGGACAATGGCGTTGGGTTTACCAAAGAAAATATTCAATCTTTTGAAACTAGTGACAGTCGCTTCAAGTATCAGCGCGGTGGAAAGGGAGTTGGTCGTTTCATTTGGTTCAAAATGTTTGAAACGATTGAGATAGATAGCATTGTTGCTAACGGCAAATTGCCACGAAGGGTTCGCTTCAAATTTGACCCTGCAAAAGAAAATTCTATCGTAAACAAGCGTGTCACCGATTCGAAAGGTCAGCCGCTCGCGACAACGATAACTTTATCCGACCTTCGCCCAGACCAGAGGGGGCGCGTTAGGCCTACCTCATATCTCAAAGATCTCGCACTCCATTTCTTCCCTCAATATATATCTGGAACACTTCCCGAGGTGAAAATCACCTATCGAGGCGAAACCTCCAGCCTCAACGATTTCATTTCGGGCCATGTCGATCCACCGTCGAAGGAGTCCATATCGGTTGACTTTGGAGAGGGTACAACATCGGTACATGTCAGCCATCTATTCGTAGATGCATCTATATCGACCGAGCTGCGCAATTCATATCTTCTGACTGCGCATGGTCGTCTCGTGGGCGATCCGGTCTCGATTGAGCGCAAGTACTCCCTCAAAGAGCTCCAGGATGGAAAGGCATACGTTGCCATCATCAGCAGTGACTTTCTTGATGAGCGAGTCGACCAAGAGCGTCTAGATTTCAAGTTAACTTCCAAACAGCAAGAGATTTTACAAGGTGTCATCCTCGATGCAGCGGAGCGTTTTTTGGAAGCCCACATTCGAAAGTTACGAGCCCGTCAAAAACAAACCGTAGAAAAGTTAGTAGAGGAGCATCCCCAGCTAGCAACTCAATTCACTAATCTGGACGAATATGTCACGGGACTTTCGCCCGGTATGGATGATGAACAAATAGGCCAAAATCTATTTGTGCTCCTTTACCGCGAAGAGAGAGAATTACGAAAGCGTATTGAAGAGTTCGATCAACTTTCGTCATTGGGGCCGGAAGTTCGAGAACAAGCAGAAGAGGTGCTAAGTGAAATATCGAATCAAGAAAAGCATCGCCTTGGCCTGCA
>DASXBN010000059.1:0-1579 GCA_036491675.1 Pseudolabrys sp.
GAATTCGCCTTGAGGAAAAGCCCGGCCGTGCCGATGGCCGGCGACGGCTTGATGTTCTGCGCCGTCGCGCGTGCCGCCATCTCTTCGATATGCGCCTTGTAATTGGTGGGCGCCGCCACGAGCTTCGAGGGTCGCGCCACGGGCGACAGCAGCTTGACCTGCGAAACCGGCTTGCCCGGCGCCCTCGCCGCCATCTCCTCGAGTCGCGACCGCCACGCCGGCAAAGCCGCGATCACCGCATCGCCCTTCATTGCATAGGGCGCGGCCGCCCTGATCTGGGTCTGCGCCTCGGTGACGTCGTGCACCATGTCATCGCGCACCACCCCCAAGCGATCGTCGTCGTACCGGCATAGCCTCATGACATTCTCCTGGATGTGCGCCTGAAAGGCTTGCCCGAGTGATTGAAACGCGGACCTATTTCGGTTTGAAGATGTCCCTGAATAGCCCCTGCCATTTTCTCTGCTCCTCCCCAGCGAAGATAGTGGCAATGATTTTTCTGTCCTTCAACCGCTCGCTCACGTCGGCGGGATTGACTGGCACGTCGTGGCGGGTCGGCATTCGGCCGCGCGTGGTCAGGAACTGCCCGGCCTCACGGCTGAGCATGAAGTTCGCGCCCAGCAGGGCGGCCTTGGGATGCGGCGCCTGCGAACTGACGCCGACCGAGCCGAAGAATAGCGCGACCGGATCGAGCGCCCAGAAATCGATGGCCGCGCCCGACAACTGCACGTTGACGGTCAGCGACGCATAATTGTTGAGCGCGAGCCAATATTCGCCCGCGCCGACCGAACGTGCGAGCGCGAGGTGGCCGTCGACCATCACCGGCTTGAGCACCGCCGCGATGTCCGTGAGTAGCTTCTTGCCGCGTTCGTCGCCGTAGTAAACGATGATCGCGCTCAGCCATTCGTCGTCGGTGTCGTCGAGGGCGATCTTGCCGGCCCACTCCTTGCGGTCGAGGAATTCCTCGTAACTCTTCGGCAGTTGTGATGGTTTGACCACGTTGGTGTTGTAGGCGGGCGTGTTGTAATTCGCGTAGACGCCGTACCAGCGGCGGTTCGGATCGCGGGCCTGCGCAATGAGGCCGCGTGCCTGCGGCGGGTCGAATTGCAGCAGCGCCTCGTTGGGTAGCCGGTTCACCGTAGTGGTGACCGCGAGATCCCAGCTGCGCTGCCGGCTTCTGCTCTCGATCGCGATGCGTGACAGAATGATGGAATCGGACGAGCGCACATAGTTTACTTTCACGCCGGCAGCATCCTCGAACATCTTCCACAGCGGCAGGCCCTCCTGCTCGTTCATCGAGGAATAGACGGTCAGCGCGCCCTCGGCGCGGGCAGCAGCGGCGAGGTCGGGAACGATCCAGGACGGACTTTGGGCCGCCGTAGCGGTCGACGTATCTTGCGCGCGCGCCGCCGCCGTCCAAAAGCAGATCAGGCCCACCAACATCGCGCACGCGATGCAGCGTCGCGGTGATGTCATGCTCCGCGCCGTCAACCGCTCATTCCTCGGCCAAGCCCATGTCCTCGGCGAGCCTCTTGTATCGGCTGATATCGAGGCTGACGAACGCCGCGAACTCGGCCGCCGT
>DASXBN010000060.1:0-1666 GCA_036491675.1 Pseudolabrys sp.
CGAATCACGTCGTGACGGTAATTGCGCAGGAAGGCATGACAGGCGAGTTTGGGCTCGCCGTTGATCATCATGCCGCAGCTGCCGCAAATCGCCATGTGGCAGGACCAGCGATACGACAGCGTAGCGTCCACATGGTCCTTGATGTGGTTGAGCGCGTCCAGCACGACCCAGTCTTCCTGATAGGGAATGGTGTAGGTCTGGAAATGCGGCTCAGCGTCGACCTCCGGCCGGTAGCGCAGGATCTCGAGCGTAACACGTTCGCTCATGCCGCCGCTCCCCCATAGACTCGCGCGGCCGGTTTCGAGCGGGTGATCACGACGTCGCAATAGCTCACGGTTGGCGGTTCGCCGCCGCGATAAGTGGCGAGGCTGTGTTTGAGGTAATTGCCGTCATCCCGTTCGGGATGATCCAGGCGCTGGTGGGAGCCGCGCGATTCCTTACGTCGGGCCGCCGAATGCGCAATGGCCTCGCCGACCTGCAGCATGCAGCCGAGCTCCAACACCTGAATGAGGTCGGTGTTGAACACGTTGCTGCGGTCTTGCAATTGCACCGCGTCGTAGCGCAGACGCAAATCCGCCAGAACCCGGCAAGTTTCTTGCAGCAAAGCCTCGCTCCGGTAGATGCCGGCGCCGCTCTCGATGGTATCATGCATCGCCTTGCGCAAGCCGGATACGGTCTCGCTGCCTCGTTCGCGTGTGAACAGATCGCGGATGCGCGTCTGAGCGCGCGCGCCTTCGCGGGCGGCGCTGACAGTGACTCTTGGATTCGCCTTGGCAAATGCCGCCGCGCCATGTCCGGCGCGGGCGCCGAACACCAGCAGCTCGGTCAGCGAATTGGAGCCGAGGCGATTGGCGCCGTTGATCGATACGCAGGCGCACTCGCCGGCGGCGAAGAGCCCCGGCAACGGCGTTGCGGCATCGATGTCGGTATGGATGCCGCCCATCGTGTAATGCACCACCGGCCGCACCGGAATGGGCTCGTGCACGGGGTCGACCCCCGCGTAGCTCTGCGCCAATTCACGCACCATCGGTAGGCGCTCGTTGATCTTCTTCTCGCCGAGATGACGGATATCCAAGAGCACGGCATCGCCGTGCGGCGTCTTGATGGTGCGGCCCTTTCTCTGCTCGTGCCAGAACGCCTGGCTCAACCGGTCGCGCGGCCCCAACTCCATCGCCTTCAAACGCGGCCATGGATCGGGCGGACCGAGGTCGTAGTCCTGAAGATAGCGGTAGCCGTCCTTGTTAATCAGCAGGCCCCCTTCTCCGCGCGATCCTTCGGTCATCAGTATGCCGGTGCCGGGAAGCCCGGTCGGGTGATACTGGATGAATTCCATGTCTTTGAGCGCCACGCCGGCACGATAGGCCATGGCCATGCCGTCCCCGGTCTTGATCGCGCCGTTGGTGGTGAAGGGGAAGATACGGCCGCAGCCTCCCGTGGCGATGACCACCGCTTTGGCTTGAAAGCCAACCATGCGTCCCGACCGCATTTCGATCGCGACTGCACCGGTGCAGCGTCCATCTTCAACCAAAAGATCGGTCGCGTAATATTCGTCGAAACGCCGGATCGAGGGATATTTCAACGAAGTCTGGAACAAGGTGTGCAGCATATGGAAGCCGCTTTGGTCGGCCGCGTACCAGGTGCGTTCGATCTTCATCCCGCCGAACGG
>DASXBN010000061.1:0-53116 GCA_036491675.1 Pseudolabrys sp.
CCGCGGCCCTGCTTCTGGCCTTCTGGTTCGTGGTGACCAAGACCGCGCTAGGGCGCGCGCAGCGCGCCTGCGAGCAGGATCAGAAGATGGCGGCGCTGCTCGGCATCGACGTCGACCGCACCATCTCGATGACCTTCGTGATTGCGGCCGCGCTCGCCGCCGTCGCCGGCACCATGTACCTGATGTATTACGGCGTCGTGAGTTTCTCCGACGGCTTCGTGCCGGGCGTGAAGGCCTTCACCGCCGCCGTCTTGGGCGGCATCGGCTCGCTGCCGGGCGCGGTGATCGGCGGCATCCTGATCGGCCTGATCGAGACCATGTGGTCGGCGTACTTTTCCATCGATTACAAGGACGTCGCCGCCTTTTCCGTGCTGGCGATCACGTTGATCTTCCTGCCGCAAGGCCTGTTCGGCCGGCCGGATGTCGAAAAGGTTTGACATGCCGGATGGCGCGCCAGGCAAGCGCCTCGATATGGCCCGCGCGCTACGCGATGCCGGCCTCACCGCGCTGCTCGCTTTCGGACTGTTCCTGCCGCTGATCGGCTTCCAGACGATCGCCGACTTCCACAACGACCTGATCCTGACCACGCGCTGGCCGCTGTTGTTCTCCATCGTCGCCATTGTCGGCGCTGGGCGGCTGGCGTTCTCCCTCGCGGTCGAGCCGTGGCTCGCACAGCGCACGATGCGCCGGGTATCGGCGGCCCCCTCGCCCTGGCGCGCGGCCGTCGGCAAATGGTTTGCGCCTTTCGCCATCGGCTTCGTCATCGTCTATCCGGTGCTCGTCGTCGCCATCAATGGCTTTGGCGGCGCCGTTAAGTGGATCGACAATTTCGGCATCCAGATTCTGATCTATGTGATGCTCGGCTGGGGCCTCAACATCGTGGTGGGTCTCGCCGGCCTCTTGGACCTCGGCTATGTCGCGTTCTACGCGGTCGGCGCCTATTCCTACGCGCTGCTGGCCAAGACCTTCGGCCTGGCGTTCTGGATCCTGCTGCCGCTCGCCGGCATCTTGTCGTCGTTCTGGGGCATCCTGCTCGGCTTCCCGGTGCTGCGGCTGCGCGGTGACTATCTCGCCATCGTTACGCTGGCGTTCGGCGAAATCATCCGCATCGTCATCATCAATTGGGTGGACCTCACCAACGGCTACGCCGGAATCACCGGCATCCCGCGCCCGACTTTGTTCGGGATTCCGTTCAACGCCAGCGACGACGGCTTCGCCGCCGTGTTCGGGCTGGAATTTTCCCCGCTCTACCGCGTGATCTTCCTCTACTACATCATCCTCGCGCTCGCGCTGCTCACCGCCTTCGTCACCGTGCGGCTGCGCCGGCTGCCAGTCGGCCGCGCCTGGGAGGCGCTGCGCGAGGATGAGATCGCCTGCCGCTCGCTCGGCATCAACACCACCAACACCAAGCTCACGGCGTTCGCGATGGGCGCGATGTTCGCGGGCTTCGCCGGCTCGTTCTTCGCGACGCGCCAGGGCTTCATCTCGCCGGAAAGCTTCACCTTCCTGGAGTCGGCCACCATCCTGTCGATCGTGGTGCTCGGCGGCATGGGCAGCCAGATCGGCGTGGCGATCGCCGCCATCGCGATGATCGGCGGCACCGAGATTATGCGCGAGCTCGACTTCCTCAAGCAGATTTTCGGCCCCACATTCGATCCGACCCAATACCGCATGCTGCTGTTCGGCTTCGCCATGGTGCTGATCATGATCTGGCGCCCGCGCGGCCTGATCGCGACGCGCGAGCCCTCGGTATTCCTGAAGGAGCGCAAGAGCATCGCCGCCGACTTGACCGCGGAGGGTCGCGGCTGATGGCGAGCGCCGGCGACATTCTGCTGCGTGTCGAGCACCTCACCATGCGCTTTGGCGGGCTGGTCGCGGTGGACGCGCTGTCGTTCGACGCGCGGCAAGGCAACATTACAGCGCTGATCGGGCCGAACGGCGCCGGCAAGACCACCGTGTTCAATTGCATCACCGGATTCTACAAGCCGAGCGAGGGCCGCATCGGGCTTCGCCACGGCGATCCGTCGATATGGGACGAATTGGAAACGCTGACCGGCAGCGGCAAGCGCCGCCTCGCGCGCGCACACGGCACGCTCTATCAGCTCGAGCGCATGCCGGAATATCTCGTCACCCAGCAGGCGCGCGTGGCCCGCACCTTCCAGAACATCCGCCTGTTTCCGGGCATGACTGTGCTCGAAAACTTGCTGGTCGCCCAGCACAACCGTCTGATGCTGGCGTCCGGCTACACGCTCTTTGGGATTCTCGGCTTCCCCTCCTACGGGATCGCCGAACGCACGGCGATCGACAAGGCGCGCAGCTGGCTCGAACGCGTGGGCTTGCTGGCGCGCGCCGACGATCCGGCAGGCGACCTGCCCTATGGCGCGCAGCGCCGGCTGGAGATCGCGCGCGCCATGTGCACCGATCCGCTGCTGCTTTGTCTCGACGAGCCGGCGGCCGGCCTCAATCCGCGCGAAAGCGCCGAGCTCAACGAGCTGCTGCTGTCGATCCGCGACGCAAACGGCATCTCGATCCTGCTGATCGAACACGACATGTCGGTGGTAATGGAAATTTCCGACCACATCATTGTGCTCGACTACGGGGTCAAGATCGCCGACGGTGACCCACAGGCGGTGCGCAACGACCCGAAGGTGATCGCCGCCTATCTCGGCGTCGCCGATGAGGACGTCGCCAAGGCCGAAGCGGAGGTCGGGTTATGACCTCCCCCCTGCTCTCGATCCGCGGCGTGAAGACCTTCTACGGCCGCGTGATGGCGCTTAAGGGCGTCGATCTCGAGGTCAACGATGGCGAGATCGTCACGCTGATCGGCGCCAACGGCGCCGGCAAGTCGACGCTGATGATGACCGTCTGCGGCAATCCGCGCGCACGCGAGGGCACGATTTCGTTTGCCGGCCGCGACATCACACAGTTGCCGACCCACGAGATCGCGCGCCTCAATCTGGCGCAGGCGCCGGAGGGCCGCCGCATCTTCTCGCGCATGACGGTGTTGGAAAATCTGCAGATGGGCGCGACCACGGCCGAGACGTCGGCGTTCGAGCACGATCTCGAGCGCGTGCTCACCCTCTTTCCGCGCCTCAAACAACGTCTGCACCAGCGGGGCGGCACGCTGTCGGGTGGCGAGCAGCAGATGCTGGCGATCGCGCGCGCGCTGATGGCGCGGCCGCGCCTGTTGCTGCTCGATGAGCCCTCGCTTGGTCTCGCACCGCTGATCGTGCGGCAGATCTTCGACGCCATCAAAACGCTCAACGCGCAGGACGGGCTCACGGTATTCCTGGTCGAGCAGAACGCCTTCCATGCGCTCAAGCTCGCCCATCGCGGCTACGTCATGGTCAACGGATTGATCACGCTTTCCGGCACCGGCCGCGAGTTGCTCGACCGGCCGGAGATCAAATCCGCTTACCTCGAAGGCGGGCGGCAGCAGGTCAAGCCATGATCGTTACGGCGGCGTCTTTTTCGATCCCCGAATTCCTCTACGAGGAACGTTCGTTCGGCGTCTTCGTGCTGGTGACCGTCATCCTCGGCGGCGGCGCCGCCGCGCTCGCCGGCCGCGCTATCGCCTTGACTTGGCGTCCTTGGGGACAAGTCGTCGCCTATAGTTTTATTTTGGGCCTGGTGGTGCGCTTCTTCCACTTCGCGCTGTTCGACGGCACCCTGCTGTCGCTGCACTATTTTCTGGTCGACAGCGCGGTCTGCCTGGCGTTCGGCCTCATCGGTTTCCGCGCCGCCCGCGCCGCACAAATGGTCAGGCAATATCGTTGGATCAACGTCGCGGACGGCCCTCTGCGCTGGCGCCGCAAGCCGCCGTGACGTAATATTCCCCCATATCGCGACTGCCGGCTTCACCTGAAGGGGAAAACACGATGAAAAAGATCACCACGCTCGGCCTCGCGCTGGGTCTTGGATTTGCACTGGCGGGAACCGCCTCGGCGCAAGTCAAATTCGGCATGGCCGGCCCGATCACCGGGCCGAGCGCGGCCACCGGCGCGCAGATGAAGAATGGCGTCGATCAGGCCGCGGCCGACATCAATGCGGCCGGCGGCATCCTCGGCCAGAAACTCGCGGTTCAGTACGGCGACGACGTATCCGATCCCAAGCAAGGCGTCTCGGTCGCCAATAAATTTGCCGGCGATGGGGTCAAGTTCGTAATCGGCAATTACAACTCCGGCGTCACCATCCCCTCTTCCGAAGTCTACCAAGAAAACGGCATCCTCGAGATCACGCCGGCCTCGACCAATCCGACCGTCACTGAGCGCAAGATGTGGAACATCTTCCGCGTCTGCGGCCGCGACGATCAGCAGGGCAAGGTCGCCGGCGATTACATCCTGAAGCACTTCAAGGGCAAGAAAATCGCCATCGTCCATGACAAGACGACTTACGGCAAAGGCCTCGCCGACGAAACCAAGAAGGCGATGAGCGCCGGCGGCATGAAGGAGGTGCTCTACGAAGGCATCAACACCGGCGAGAAGGACTATTCGGCGCTGGTCTCCAAGATCAAACAATCGGGCGCCGACCTGGTCTATTTCGGCGGGCTCTACACCGAGGGCGGCCTGATCGTGCGGCAGATGCGCGACCAGGGCGTCAAGGCGCCGCTGATGGGCGGCGACGGCATCACTTCGGACGAATTCGCTTCGGTCGGCGGCCCGGGCGTCGAAGGCACGCTGATGACCTACGGCCCAGATCCGCGCAACAAGCCGGAAGCCAAGAAGGTGGTGGAAGAATTCCGCGCCAAGAAGTTCGAACCGGAAGCCTATACGCTCTACTCTTACGCCGGCGTGCAGGTCATCAAGCAGGCGGCGGAAGCGGCCAAATCGCTCGACCCCAAGAAGGTGGCCGAGAAGATGCACTCGGGCATGAAGTTCAAGACCGTGCTCGGTGAACTCTCCTTCGACAAGAAGGGCGACATCACCAAGCTCGATTACGTGATGTACATCTGGAAGAAGGATGCCGGCGGCAAGGTCACTTACGTCGAGTGCCCGGGCTCCGACTGCAGCAAAATGAAATAGGCGGCGCGCCGTCTAAACAAACGGCCCCGGCAGCAATGCCGGGGCTTTTTCTTGCGCGGCCGCTAGCCGATCCTGCCCAGCACCGGAAACGCCTCCAGCAACCAGACGCTCACCTGATTGATGCTGCCGGTGAGGAACGCGATGCCGGTGAGCACCAGGAGCGCGCCCATGGCCTGCTCGACGCGATGCAGATAATTCTTGAAATGCGAAAGAAACGCCGCGAACGGCTCGATGGCGAAGGCGGCAATGATGAACGGAATGCCGAGGCCGAGCGAATAGACCGCGAGCAAGCCGGCGCCCTTGGTCACCGTCTGCTCGGACGCCGCTACCGCCAGAATGGCGGCCAGGATCGGCCCGATGCACGGCGTCCAGCCGAAGGCGAAGGCGAGCCCGATCACATAAGCGCCCCACAGCCCCACGGGCTTGGCCACCTCCATCCGCTTCTGCCGGTGCAGCAGCGCGATCGGCGTGATGCCGAGGAAGTGCAGCCCCATGACGATGATGACGACGCCGGCGACGGTCGCGAGCGGCCCCGAATAGGCGCGGATCAGCGAGCCGATGACGCTGGCACTGGCGCCGAGCGCCACGAACACGGTCGAGAACCCGAGCACGAACAGAGCGGCCGCCATCACGGTCTCGCGCTTGACGCGCGGCTCCGGTTCCGCGTTTTCGAAGCGCTCCAGCGATGTGCCCGCCAGGAACACCAGATAGGGCGGCACCAGAGGAAGGACGCAAGGCGACAGAAAGCTGACCAGCCCGGCGATCAGGGCGGTCACGATGGGGACATTGCCGTTCATGGGCGCTTAAATGCCCCGGTAAGTGTGGCCATGGCAAGTCGGATGCCGCCCGGCTGACTTTGACGTGATCGGCCGTGATAGACTGCCACCCATGACCTTGCGCAATCTCATCACCGATATTCCCGGCCTGCGGGTCGGCCATGCCGGCGACGCCAAGCTCGGCTCCGGCACGACGGCGGTCATATTCGACGCCGCCGTGGTGGCGAGCGTGGACGTGCGCGGCGGCGGGCCGGGCACGCGCGAGACCGCCCTGCTCGACCCGGCGCAGACCGTGGAAGGCATCGACGCCATCGTGCTCTCGGGCGGCTCGGCCTACGGGCTCGATGCCGCTTCGGGCGCGCAAGCCTGGCTGCGCGAGCAGGGCCGCGGCTTCAAAATACGCGACGCGCTGGTGCCGATCGTGCCGGCGGCGATCATGTTCGACCTGCTCAACGGCGGCGACAAGAATTGGGGCCGCTATCCGCCCTATCGCGAGTTCGGCTATCAAGCGGCCGCCGGTGCGGGCGCCGACTTTACGCTCGGCAGCGCCGGCGCAGGCCTCGGCGCTACCACCGCCACTCTCAAAGGCGGCCTCGGCTCGGCTTCGGCGATGACGCGCGACGGCATCACGGTCGGCGCGCTGGTGGTGGTCAATGCCGTCGGCACCACCACAATCGGCGACGGTCCGCACTTCTGGGCGGCGGCGTTCGAGCAAAACGGCGAATTCGGCGGGCGCGGCGCGCCGGCGCAGGTTACACCCGCCGACTTGGCGATCCGCGCCAAAGGCGGTCCACAGGAAAACACCACCATTGCCGTGATCGCGACGGACGCGAAGCTGACCAAGGCGCAGTGCAATCGTCTCGCCGTCATGGCGCAGGACGGCCTCGCGCGCGCGATCTATCCGGTGCATACGCCGCTCGACGGCGATGTGGTGTTCTCGGCCGCGACCGGCGCAAGACCGCTCGCCGATCCGTTTTACGGCCTGGCCGAACTCGGCATGGTTGGCGCCAATGTGATGGCGCGCGCGGTGGCGCGCGGCGTCTTTGAGGCGACCGCCCTGCCCTTCGCGGGCGCGATGCCGAGTTGGAAGGGCAAGTTCGGTCGTTAGCTCTTTACTTTCCCCTGGAAGGGGGAGGGAAAAGATTTATTGGAATCGTTCCGCCCGATACGGCGCCGGATCGCAGAACGGCGTGCCGCCGGTCATCATTTCCGCGAGCATCCGCCCGGTCGCCGGTCCGAGCGTGAGGCCCCAATGCGCGTGTCCGATGGCGAGCCACAGGCCAGGAAGACCGGGCGCCCGCCCGATCACCGGCCTTGAATCCGGGAAGCATGGCCGGCTGCCCAGCCAGGTCTTGTCGTCGGCGCGCTCGCCGAGCGCAAACAACTCGCGCGCCTTCGGCATGATGCGGTCGAATTGCACCGGTGAAGGCGCCGCGTCGCGCGCGGCGAATTCGACCCCGGTGGTTATGCGAATACCTTGCTCCATGGGCGTGATCAGGTAGCCGGCGTCGGCGTCGAGCACCGGCCGCGCGAGCGCGGCATTTCCTTGTCCGTGGAAGTGCCGGTGATAGCCGCGCTTGACCATCAGCGGCAGCTTCAGCCCGAGCGGCACGAGCAAATCGGAAGCCCATGGCCCCAATGCGACCACGACGTCGGGTGCATCGATGCCGCCTTCATTGGTCTCCACCCGCCAGCGCTGGCTGGCGCGATGCAGCGAGCGCGCATCGCCGTTGAGCGTCAGCCCGCCGAGCGCGGCAAAGCGCCCTGCATAGGCGCGCGTGACGCCCAGCGGATTGCTCACGCTCGCGGCCTGCGGCCAAAACACCGCGTGCGCGAACACCGGTTTGAGCGACGGCTCCAGCGCCTGCGCGCCCGCCGTGTCCATGGTTTGCAGCGGAAGTCCGAATTGCGCGGCGAGGTCAATTTCCCGCTTAAGCGCAGCAAAGGCACGCTCGCTACGATAGACTTTCAGCCAGCCGGTCTTGCGCAAGTAATGCGTGGCGCCGGATTCCGCCATCAGCGTCTCGTGCTCCGTCACCGCGCGCGCATAGAGCGGACGAATCAGCCGCGCCGTTTCGACCAGCCGTTGCGGCCGCGAGGCCGCGCGGAAAGCCAGCAGCCATGGCAGCGCCTGCGGCAGAAATGAGAGATGGTAGTTGGCTTCGCTCGCACGCTTGATCGCGATGCGCGCCAGCGCCCCGAGATTGGACGGAAATGCCGGCGGAAATACCGTGTTGCCCTCGATCACCCCGGCATTGCCGTAGGAGGTCTGTTCGCCCACGCCGGCGCGATCGATCAGCGCAACGCTCAAGCCGCGCTTGGCGAGATGCAGCGCGATCGAGGTGCCGACGATGCCAGCGCCGAGCACAATGGCGTCCGTGCGAGCCATTATTTTCTCCGTCCGCGCGGTACGCGGCGTCTTTTATATGGAGTGGATCGCCCGCTGGCGCTATGACCATCCGGCAACACCGTGCCGGAGCTTCCGTTCATGCCTATTCTGATGGCGCTGCGCGCCGCGCTGGCGTGGCTCGGCCGGCAGGGCACGCGCGCTTTGGCCGCCTCGGTCTTTTTCGGCCTCGCCCTTCCGCAGTTCGCCGCTTACGTGAAGCCGCATCTCGGCGAAGCGGTATTCGTGCTGCTGCTGTTCTCCTATCTGCGCACCGACCCGGCCGCGTTTAGGGCCCACCTCAGGTCGCCGGGCCTCGCCATCGCCGCGGCTTTGTGGGTCATGGTGGCGGTCCCGCTGCTGTTCGGCATCGCCTATGCGCAGTCAGGGCTGCGCGAGGGCATTCCGGCGCTCTATACGATCCTGATTCTGCAAATCGCGATCACCCCCATCACCTCCTCGGCCGCTTTTGCGGCGCTGATGGGGCTCGACGTGGCATTCTCATTGGTCGCGCTGATCGTCTGCAACGCTATGTCGCCGCTCACCACGGTCGCCTTCAGCTATCTGTTTCTCGGCTCCTCGCTATTCTCGCCGCTCGAGCTTGGCATCAAGCTGTTCTTCTTTTTCGCGGCCTCCGGCGCCATTGCCTATGCGATCCGCCGCTTCGCCGGGGCGCAATGGATCGAGCGCCAATCGGAGCCGATCGACGGCCTCAATGTGATCGCGGTTTTCATCTTTGCGATCGCGGCCATGGAAAGCGTGCCGCGCAATGTGATCGCGGACCCTTTGTTCGCGCTCGAGGTCTTCGTCCTGGTCGTTATCGTGAGCTGCGCGCTGATCGGTCTGAGCGTTCTCGTTTTCTGGCGTGCGGGTCTCGAGCGCGGCGTGGCGGTCGGCCTGCTCGCCTCTTTTCGAAATATCGGCTTGGTCATGGCGGCGCTCGGCGCCTCGCTGCCCGACCTCGCCTGGTTCTATTTCGCCATGGCGCAGTTTCCGATCTTCCTGCTGCCGGCGCTCCTGCAGCCGCTGGCGCGCCGGTTCGCGAAAAAGCGTTAACAGCGCAGCCCGATTGCGCCGCGCAACATTGCCCGCAAGCCGCTCGCATGATAGGCGAAGGGCCTATCGGAGACCGTCATGCGCCCCCTACTCATCGCGCCGTCGATTCTTTCGGCCGATTTCGCCAAACTGGGCGATGAAATCCGCGCAGTCGAGGCCGGCGGGGCCGACTGGATCCATGTCGACGTGATGGACGGACACTTCGTGCCCAATATCTCCATCGGCCCCGCGGTGGTGCAGGCGATCCGCCCGGTCACCAAGAAGACCCTCGACGTGCACCTGATGATCGCTCCTTGCGATCCCTACCTGGAGGCCTTCGCCATGGCCGGCTCCGATATTATCACCGTGCATGTCGAGGCGGGCCCGCATGTGCACCGCTCGCTGCAGGCGATTCGCGCGCTCGGCAAGAAAGCCGGCGTCACCATGAACCCGGGCACGCCGGTCTCCAGCATTGAGCACGTCATCGATCTGGTCGATCTCGTGCTCGTCATGTCGGTCAATCCCGGTTTCGGCGGGCAGAAATTCATTCCCGCCGCGCTCGACAAACTGCGCGACGTGCGTGCGCTGGTGGGCGCGCGGCCGATCGACATCGAGATCGATGGCGGCGTGACTGCCGAAAATGCCGCCGAGGTTGTGCGCGCCGGCGCCAATGCGCTGGTCGCCGGCAATGCGGTTTTCAAGGGCGGCAACTACAAGGGCAATATCGCGGCGATCCGACAGGCCGCGGCACTGGCGCGCGGGGAAGCGGCGTGATCCCGCGCTATTCCCGCCCCGAGATTGTGGCGATCTGGTCGCCGGAGACCAAGTTCCGCATCTGGTTCGAAATCGAGGCGCATGCCGCCGAGGCCATGGCCGAGCTCGGCATCATCCCGAAAGCTGCGGCGAAGAAGATCTGGGAAAAGGGCAAAGCCGCCAAGTTCGACGTTGCGCGCATCGACGCCATCGAGGCCGAGGTCAAGCACGACGTCATCGCCTTCCTGACACATCTGTCGGAAATCGTCGGGCCCGAAGCGCGCTTCGTCCATTCCGGCATGACGTCGTCCGACGTGCTCGACACCTGCTTCAACGTGCAACTGGTGCGCGCCGCCGATATCTTGATCGGGGACGTCGACGCCCTGCTCGCCGCGCTCAAACGCCGCGCCTTCGAGCATAAATTGACGCCGACCGTCGGCCGTTCGCACGGCATCCACGCCGAGCCGACCACCTTCGGGCTCAAGCTCGCCTATGCCTTTGCCGAGTTTTCGCGCGCGCGCGCGCGGCTGGCGGCTGCGCGCAGGGAAATCGCGACCTGTGCGATTTCCGGTGCGGTCGGCACCTTCGCGCAGGTCGATCCGCGCGTTGAGGCGCACGTCGCCAAGGCCATGGGGCTCATCGTCGAGCCGGTGTCGACCCAGATCATCCCGCGCGACCGCCACGCCATGTATTTCGCCACACTCGGCGTGGTCGCCTCCTCGATCGAACGGCTGGCGACCGAAATCCGCCATCTGCAGCGCACCGAAGTGCTGGAGGCGGAAGAGTTCTTCTCCGAGAAGCAGAAGGGCTCCTCCGCCATGCCGCACAAGCGCAATCCGGTGCTGTCGGAAAACCTCACCGGCTTGGCGCGCATGGTGCGCAGCTACGCCCTGCCCGCCATGGAAAACGTGGCCCTTTGGCACGAGCGCGACATCTCGCATTCTAGCGTCGAGCGCATGATCGGGCCGGACGCGACGGTGACGCTGGATTTCGCGCTGGCGCGGCTCGCCGGCATTATCGACAAGCTCGTGGTCTACCCGGCCGCCATGCAGAAGAACCTCGACAAATTGGGCGGCCTGATCCATTCGCAGCGCGTGCTGATCGCGCTCACGCAAAAAGGCGTGCCGCGCGAGGACGCCTACCGCCTCGTGCAGCGCAACGCCATGCAGGTGTGGGGCGGCGAAAAGGATTTCCTGACGCTGCTCAAGGCCGACAAGGATGTGCGCGCGAAACTGAGCGACAAGGAACTCGAAGCCAACTTCGACCTCGACCACCATTTCAAGCACGTCGATACTATCTTCGAGCGGGTGTTTGGGACGGCGTAGAAACCTTCGCCTAATCCATCCACGGCCGGCGGCGGAAGACGCGCCAGAGCCAATAAGGCGACAGCAACACCAACGCGACGACTCCGATAACAATCCCGAGCAGCGGGACGAGCCCCCCGCGCCAGATCCCACGATAGAACAGCGCGGTGACGGGCCGCAGCGGCCGGGCCACGACATTGTGCCAATCCGTTTTTGGCTGAGCGGCCGCAGCGAGGCCCTTGTGGCTGGCCCAGGCCCATTCGGCCAGCACTTCAATCCGCTGCTCCAACTTTCTCGACCAGAAGAGAAATGCCCACGCCAGAAGCGCAAGCGAGACGATCCCGCTTAACGGGTATTGCTTGAATGACGGTATTGCAGGATCGGCCCAGCTCGGCAGCACAGCGCCGACATGATCAAGCACCCAATACCACCAAGCAGCGATCCGTCCGCTCCAAGCCGGACCAAGTGTCCAGGTCACGTAGGACCAGAGCCATTGCAGCTCGGCCTCGGTGCATTTCAAAATGACGTTCGGCCACTCGAATGCCAGCCGCAGCGCGAACAGGCCGACGAACGCCGTCAGCGCCAGCGTCGTGAAATAGGCGAAACGGCGCCACCACACCATGTCCCAGGCGTTCTCCATCGCCGCGGCATCGGCCGGCGCCTGCGCTACGCCGGCAACGCTGAACGGCCCGCCGAGACTCACCGGCTCATAGTCGCGCCGCCACGCTGCGATACGTTCGAACGCCGCGGGATGAACGTGCACGGTCGGCACGTCGACGCCATGATCCGCGTCATGGCTCAGCGCCGCGACCTGGCGCGGACCGTAGCGGTAGTAGCCCGCGATGCCGGAACGGGAATCGTACTCTTCGCCGTCCGGATTGACGTGACCGGCGATTTCGTCGCTGAACAGGGGATCGTAACGAAGCCCGAACGGTCCCTTGCCCGCCTCGTCCATCATCCATTTGAGCGCCGTGAACGCCAACCCGTCATCCGGATAGCCGCCGCCGACATTGGCGTGCACGCCCGCGAACCAGACCTGTTGAATTCGCTCGGGACTGAGAATCTTCTGTTTCGTCACGTCGTTTGGATTATGGAGGTCCTTGAGTACCTCATTCCACAGCACCGGCCGGAACGTCGGGCGCTCGTCGTCGAGCGACAGCGCATGACGGATCGTCAGCAGCCGGTCGGACGGATCGCGGTCGGCAAAGCTCATCGGCCAGACCCACTCGTCGATCGCAAGTTTTAGCTCGTCGACCGGCATGCCATAGGCGTCAACCGTGTCCCACACGCCAACAAAACGTACGTCCGGGAACGCCTGCTCGCACCCTGCTTCGCCTAAATCGATTGTCGTTGTCGGCCGCCCTTCTTCGTCTTTGAAATACTTCGGAGGCCGCAGGATGTGATGATAGACCATGTGCCGCCGTTTGGAGGCACGGATCAGGAAATCGCGGCGATACGCCTCGTAGGCCATCTGGACGCCCTGGACCAGTTCGGCCTCGCTCCCAGCTTTGAGAAGCCCGCACTTGCCGATTAATCCCATCAGCAGGCGTATGGTGAAGGCGCCACGGCTGAATCCGAAGCCGTAGATCTGATCGCCTACCGCGTAGTTGCGGCAGACGAACGTGTAGATGTCGCGCACGTTCTGCCAAACGCCGATGCCGAGCGCGCCGCCAAGCGCAGCAATCGGCTTGAAGTTCTCGGTGCCGACGCCGTTGTCGTAGTAGATGATCTGCTGGGGATCTTTGGGATCGGTCGGCGGCTCGATATCGATCGTCTGATAGAGCCGCCAGACATTGGTCTTGAACGGGCTCGCCGAGCTGTTGCCCGTTCCGTCCGAGAAAAGAACGATGTTTTTGGCCACGATGACCCCCAGGTGTTCTATCCCCTACCCCAGAGTGTTGCCGTTATTTCTACAACCTTCAATAGTAAAGAGTTATCTGGAGCGGCCCGGTGACGTGAAAACAATGTCATTTCTACACCATTGTCACCCGCCAAGCTCCATGTCTTAGCTCGCGTTCCCCATGCCGAATCCGACGACCGCGCCCACCAATTCTGCGACCGCCGCTACCGCAACAATCCTTGTCTTCGATTCCGGCGTGGGCGGGCTCACCGTCTATCGCGAGGTCGCCGCCGCGCGGCCCGATGCGCGCTACATCTATGTGGCGGACGACGCCGGCTTTCCCTACGGCAGCATGCCGGAAGCGGCGCTGATTACGCGCATCGTGCACGTCATCGGCAAGGCAATCGCCGATCACAAACCGGACTTGGTGGTGGTGGCCTGCAACACGGCGTCCACCCTTGCGCTCGGCGAACTGCGCGCGCGCTACTCGGTGCCTTTCGTCGGCACCGTGCCCGCAATCAAGCCGGCCTGCGCGCAATCCAAGACCAAACGCATCGCGGTGCTGGGCACGCAGGCGACCGTCTCACGCGAATATACCCGCGCGTTGATCCGCGAATTCGCCGCCGGCTGCGACGTCGGTCTGATCGGCTCCTCGCATCTCGCCACCTTCGCCGAGGCCGAGCTTGCCGGGCAGCCGGTATCCGATGCAGCGATCGAAGCCGAAATCGCAGGCTGCTTCGTCGAAGCCGACGGGCGGCGCACCGACACGGTGGTGCTGGCCTGCACGCACTATCCGCTACTGACCGATCGCTTCAAGACCAATGCACCCTGGCCGGTCGACTGGCTCGATCCGGCGCCGGCCATCGCGCGGCGCGTCGCCGATCTGATGCGCGACGTGCCGGCAGGCACGCCGAACGCGGCGCCGCGCATCGTCTTCACCTCCGGCCGCGCATCGTCATCGGCACTTGCCGCGGCGCTGTCGGGTTACGGTTTTTAGCCGAACACATGCGGCCACACTTCGTGTCCGCCCCGCCAGATCATGTCGCAGGCGACGTAGAAGATGATCGCCAGACCGACATAGGCGATCCAGCGGTGGCGGATGAGCAAGCGCGCGATGAAGCTCGCGGCCACCCCCATCAGCACGATCGACAGGCCGAGCCCGAACACCAGCGCTCCCGGGTGGTCGCGTGCGGCGCCGGCCACCGCCAGCACGTTGTCGAGCGACATCGAGATGTCCGCCACCACGATCTGCCACGCCGCCTGCGCGAAAGTCTTGCGCGGGACGTGCGCACTTCCGCCGGCGAGCGCTGCTTCGGTGTCGCGCTGGCTGGGGCCACGCAATTCGCGCCACATCTTCCAGCACACCCACAACAGCAATACGCCGCCGGCGAGCAGCAGCCCGACGATCGCCAGCAGCTCGATGGCGATGCTTGCGAACAGGATACGCAGTACGGTCGCGGCAACGATGCCGACCAGAATCGCGCGCGAGCGCCGCTCCTTGGGCAAGCCCGCCGCCGCCAGGCCGATGACGACCGCATTGTCGCCGGCCAGCACCAGGTCGATCATGATGACCTGGAAGAAGACGGCAATCGACCCCTGCGAAAACAATTCGCTCATGGGGCTTCGTTAGCATCAGCCGGGCCGTTTGACACCCGCGCCCCCAGCCCCTACATAGCCCTCGCCCGGCGGGTTTTATGACCTGGCCGGGCGTTTCGCGACCCGTGGTAAGGCCTTGCGCTTACGAGGCTTTTCCTGTTGGTTCCGGAGGGATCCGGGACAGAGGAGGGCGCGGTTCCTCCATCCCTATTGCAACAATCGAGGACGCGATGACCAAGCGCATGGAATCCAAGTACAAGCTCGACCGCCGGATGGGCCAGAACATCTGGGGCCGTCCCAAAAGCCCGGTGAACCGGCGCGAATACGGCCCCGGCCAGCACGGCCAGCGCCGCAAGAGCAAGCTTTCCGACTACGGCGTGCAGCTCAAGGCCAAGCAGAAGCTGCGCGGCTATTACGGCAACATTTCCGAGCGGCAATTCCGCGGCATCTACGACGAGGCGATCCGCATGAAGGGCGATTCGGGCGCCCACATGATCGGTCTTTTGGAGCGCCGCCTCGACTCCGTCATCTACCGCGCAAAGTTTGTGCCGACGGTGTTCGCCGCCCGCCAATTCGTCAACCACGGCCACATCAAGGTGAACGGCAAGCGCGTGAATATCCCGAGCTACCGGGTCAAGGTCGGCGACGTAGTCGAGGTGAAGGAAAAATCGAAGCAGATGAATCTGGTGCTGGAAGCGCAGGCCTTGGCCGAGCGCGACGTGCCCGACTACATCGAGGTCGACGGCGCCAAGTTAACCGCCAAGCTTTCGCGCATCCCGGTGGTCACCGACGTGCCCTACCCCGTGCAGATGGAACCGCATCTGGTGGTGGAATATTACTCGCGCTGATCCGGCGTTTCGTCCGGTAATCGCTGCGAAAATTTAAAAGCCCCTGCCGCATTGGCGGGGGCTTTGCTTTTGCGACAGCGTCAGTAAGGCGCCGGAATCGCGAGCGTCAAAAGCGCGCCCGCCGGCGGCAGCCAAGCGAGCAGTATGCCCGCGCCGGCTTTGCCGCGGCGATTGAGGACAAAACCAGCAATGGGAAGCGCCACGCAGGCAATCACAAAGGCCCCATAGCCGATCGCTAGCAGGGTGCCGCCGTGCCCGCTTTCCGGCCCCGAGCCGAAGATGAAACCGGATACGCCGATCATCAATGCGGCGAGCGCCAGATCGACGAGCGTGGCTAAAATCAAAACGGCGATGACCATCCCGCCCCCCGAGACGGAACAAAGTCGCTCAGGCTGCGGTACCCGCCTTCACCGCGACGCCTTTATCCTTGAGCGTCTGCTGCAATTCGCCGGCCTGGAACATCTCGCGCACGATGTCGCAGCCGCCGACGAACTCGCCCTTCACGTAGAGCTGCGGGATGGTCGGCCAGTTCGAATAGGCCTTGATGCCGTCGCGCAACTCCGCGGAGTCGAGCACGTTGAGGCCCTTATAGGTGATGCCGAGGTGGTCGAGGATCTGCACCACCTGGCCGGAAAATCCGCATTGCGGAAACTGCGGCGTGCCCTTCATGAACAGCACGACATCGTTGGCCTTCACTTCATTGTCGATGAATTGCTCGATACCCATGATATTTCGGTCCTTTTTGGCGGCGGCGCGCGCCGGTCCCGCTTCGCTTCCCGATATATGTAGCGCAGAAGAGCCCGCCAGCCCAAGCGGGAATTGGCCGCAAATCACGCTGTTTTCGGGGCGTAAAAGGTGCCTTCCACCTCGAAGATGTCGTCTTGATTGAGTTTTGCGACCTGCACGATGGTGCGCGGCGGAAAGGGCCCGCCGGCCCATAACTTCTCCTGAACCTTGTTCACCAGCGGGCGTAAGGCCGTCATATCGGTCACGAACACGGTCAGACGAACGCAATCGGTGAGGCTAGCACCTTCCGAATTGGCGATGATCTCCATGTTCCGAAATGCTTGTCTGATTCGTTGTTCTGGACCGGCGACAAGGGTGTTGGAGGCGGGGTCGATCCCGCGCATGCCGGCGACGAAGACGAAATCGCCGGCGCGCGCGCCGAGACTCCAGGTCCCGGTCGGCGCAATGGCGCCCGGCGGGGACAAAACCTTGACCCCGCCGCTTGGCATCAAGTCTCGGGCGTCGCCGTCTGCAAAGCGAGTGCGTGCAGGACGCCGCCCATCTGGGTCTTGAGCGCCTCATAGACCAGCTGGTGCTGCTGTACCCGCGACTTGCCCTTGAACGAGGCGGAAATGACCGTGGCCGCGTAATGATCGCCGTCGCCGGCCAAATCCCGGATCGTCACCCGGGCGTCCGGGATGCGCACCTTGATCAGCCGCTCAATCTCGCCGGCGTCCATCGCCATCGTCGACCACTCCATCCGAGCTCAAGCTTGCGGCAGCTCGCCCGCCATATAGGCCGGCAGCCAGCCTTCGAAACCCTCGCACAACATCGTGACCAGGATGGGGCGCTCGCCGCCAAGCGTCAATGCATCGCCGCCGGTTGTCCCAATTGCCCACACCGGAACGCTCGCCGCACGCGCCCGCTCCAGCACCGCATCGACCTTCGCCGCCGAAACGGTGACCAGGTAGCGCGCCTGGTCCTCGCCGAACCAATAGGCATGCGCCGGAATATCGTCGGGCGCCGCATCGAGCGTGGCTCCGATGCCCGACGCCATGGCCATCTCCGCCAGCGCCACCGCCAGACCGCCGTCGGACAGATCATGCGCGGCGCTCGCCGTGCCGTCGAGGATCAGCGCGCGCACGAAATCGCCGTTCTCGCGCTCCTCGATGAGATCAACCGGGGGCGGGGCGCCCTCCTCGCGGCCGCAGAGATCGCGCAGGTACATTGACTGGCCGAGCCAGCCGGTCGTTTCGCCGATGAGCAGGATCGTTTCGCCTTCGCGCTTGAACGCGAGCGAGGCCGACTTGGTGAAATCGTCGATAAGGCCGACGCCGCCAATCGAGGGCGTCGGCAGGATCGCGCGCCCATTGGTCTCGTTGTAGAGCGACACGTTGCCGGAGACGACTGGGAACGACAGCGCCTTGCAGGCTTCCGCGATGCCACGGATGCAGCCGACGAACTGGCCCATGATCTCGGGCCGCTCCGGATTGCCGAAATTAAGATTGTCGGTAACGGCGAGCGGCTTGGCGCCGACGGCGGTCAGATTGCGCCAGCATTCGGCCACCGCCTGCTTGCCGCCCTCGAACGGATCGGCCTCGCAATAGCGCGGCGTGACGTCGGTGGTGAGCGCCAGGCCCTTCGGCCCGTTCTCCACCCGGACCACCGCGGCATCGCCGCCCGGCCGCTGCACGGTATTGCCGAGAATGATGTGGTCGTATTGCTCCCAGACCCAACGCTTGGAGCAAAGATCGGGTGTGGCGATGAGCTTTTCGAGCGCGTCGGCGACGCCCATCGGCGCCGCAACATCCTCGGCGTCGATTGCCGCGGGCTTAGCCGCATTGACGAAGGCCCGCTTGTACTCGGGCGCCTGGTCGCCCAGTTCCTTGATCGGCAGATCGGCCATCACGTCGCCACCGTGGCGCACGATGAAGCGCTTGCCCGGCGTGGTCTCGCCAACGATCGCGAAGTCGAGCCCCCATTTGCGGAAGATCGCCTCGGCTTCCTGTTCCTTCTCTGGCTTGAGCACCATGAGCATGCGCTCCTGGCTCTCCGACAGCATCATCTCGTAGGCGCTCATGCCTTCCTCGCGGCACGGCACCTTGTCGAGATCGAGCGTGACGCCGAGATCGCCCTTGGCGCCCATCTCGACCGCCGAACAGGTCAAGCCCGCCGCGCCCATGTCCTGGATCGCGATGACGCAGCCTTTGTGCATGATCTCCAGGCAGGCCTCGAGCAAGAGCTTTTCAGAGAACGGATCGCCCACCTGCACGGTCGGCCGTTTGGCCTCGCTATCCTCGCCGAATTCGGCCGAGGCCATCGAAGCGCCGTGGATGCCGTCGCGCCCGGTCTTCGAGCCCAAATAAACGATCGGCATGCCGACGCCGGAGGCGGCCGCGTAGAAAATCTTGTCCTTCTGCGCGATGCCCACCGCCATGGCGTTGACCAGATTGTTGCCGTCGTAGCGCGCATGGAAGCGCACCGAGCCGCCCACCGTCGGCACGCCAAACGAATTGCCATAGCCGCCGATGCCGGCGACCACGCCGGACACCAAATGGCGGGTCTTGGGATGCTTGGGATCGCCGAAGGAGAGCGCATTGAGGCAGGCGATCGGCCGCGCGCCCATGGTGAACACGTCGCGCAGGATGCCGCCGACGCCCGTTGCCGCGCCCTGGTAAGGCTCGATGTAGCTCGGATGGTTGTGGCTCTCCATCTTGAACACGCAAGCCAAGCCGTCGCCGATGTCGATGACGCCGGCGTTCTCGCCCGGGCCCTGGATCACCCAGGGGCCCTTGGTCGGCAGCGTGCGCAGATGGACCTTGGAGGACTTGTACGAGCAGTGCTCGTTCCACATCGCCGAAAAGATGCCGAGCTCGGTGAGCGAGGGCTCGCGCCCGATCAGATCGAGCACGCGCTGGTATTCCTCGGGCTTGAGCCCATGTTCGGCAACCAGTTCGGGGGTGATCTTTGTTGCGTTGGGAATCACACTACGCCGCCCGTTCCAGCGCCTCGGCAAGTCCCGCGAACAGCCCGCGCCCGTCGGTGACGCCGAGGGCGGCTTCGACGTGGTTTTCCGGGTGCGGCATCATGCCGAGCACGTTGCCGCGCTCGTTGACAATGCCGGCGATGGCGTTGGTCGAGCCATTGACGTTGAAGGCCGGATCGCGCGCGCCATCCGGCGCAACGTAACGGAAAATAACGCGTCCCTCGCCCTCAAGCCGTGCGACCGTTTCGGCGTCGGCGGCGTAGTTGCCTTCACCGTGCGCGGTCGGCACCCGGATCACTTGCCCCGCATTGTAGCCACGGGTGAACGGCGTGTCGGAGCGTTCGACCTTCAGGTAAACATCACGGCAAATGAACCGCAGGCGCGCATTACGCATCAGCACGCCGGGCAGCAGGCCGGCCTCGCAGGCGATCTGGAACCCATTGCATACCGCCAGCACCAGTCCACCCCTTTCGGCATGGCTGCGCACCGCATCCATGATCGGCGCGCGCGCCGCGATCGCTCCGCAGCGCAGGTAGTCGCCGTAGGAGAAGCCGCCGGGGATCACGACCAGGTCGGCACCGGCCGGCAGCGCGGTATCGGCATGCCACACCATCGCAGGCGCACGCCCGGAGACCAGTTCGAGCGTGCGCGCCATATCGCGCTCGCGATTGATGCCGGGGAAGACGACGACAGCGGCGTTCATCCCACCACCTCGACCCGGTAATTCTCGATCACGGTATTGGCCAGGAGCTTGTCGGCGGCCTGCTTGAGCAGCGCCTCCGCCTGGCCCGGGTCGGAACCCTCGATTTCGATATCGAAGACCTTGCCCTGGCGCACGCTGGCGACGCCGTTGAGCCCAAGCGAGCGCAGCGCGCCTTCGATGGCCTTGCCTTGCGGGTCGAGGATGCCGGATTTGAGAGTGACTGTGACGCGGGCTTTCATGATTCGTAACCTAGAGACGCTGATGCCCGGCACAAGGCCGGGCACCGGGTAATTCACGGCCAAAACAACCGAAATTCGGTGGTTGCCTAGCCTTTCACCAATACGGGGCCGGCGCCGCGCGGCGGTTCACCCTCGTTCATGATGCCCAACCGCTTGGCGACCTCGGTATAGGCCTCCAGCAATCCGCCGAGATCGCGGCGGAAGCGGTCCTTGTCGAGCTTGTTGTTGGTCTTGATGTCCCACAACCGGCAACTATCGGGCGAAATCTCGTCGGCCACGACAATGCGCATCACGTCGTTTTCCCACAGCCGGCCCGTTTCCATCTTGAAATCGACCAGGCGGATGCCGACGCCGAGGAACACGCCCGACAGGAAGTCGTTGACCCTAATGGCAAGCGCCATGATGTCGTCGATTTCCTGAGGGCTGGCCCAGCCGAAGGCGGTGATGTGCTCTTCCGATACCATCGGGTCGTTGAGCGCGTCGTTCTTGTAATAGAATTCGATGATCGAACGCGGCAATTGCGTGCCTTCGTCGATCCCCAGGCGCGTCGCCAAGGAGCCGGCGGCGACATTGCGCACCACCACCTCGAGCGGGATGATCTCCACCTCGCGGATCAACTGCTCGCGCATATTGAGCCGGCGGATGAAATGGGTGGGAACCCCGATATCGTTGAGGTGCTGGAAGACGTATTCGGAGATCCGGTTGTTGAGAACGCCTTTACCTTCGATCACCTCGTGTTTCTTGGCGTTGAAGGCGGTCGCGTCGTCCTTGAAGTGCTGAATCAGCGTGCCCGGTTCCGGGCCTTCATAGAGGATCTTCGCCTTGCCCTCATAGATGCGGCGGCGGCGACTCATCGGGGTGTACCGTGGTTTCTGAAAGTCCATGGAATGCCGTGGCTCCTGTTCGTGACGTGTCGAGATCCGCGGCGGCGGGACCGGACATTTGCTAATGCGCTAAAACGCTCCGGGCACCAGGTCAACCTAGCCGATCGGTTCGGCCAGCACAATCGCGGGAGCAAGACGTTTTCCACTTGGCGAATCCGCGTCATCAACACTGTCGCATGTTGCCTTGACGCTGCCACAGCGATATGCAAGGCGCAGCGGATAATATGTGTGCACGCGATCCCGACCGGTCGCAAGTAGCGAGGGTGGCATGACCACGACATTCGACAAGCGCGAGGAAGGCTTCGAGAAGAAGTTCGCGCACGACGAGGAGCTCCGCTTCAAGGCGAGCGCGCGACGCAACAAGCTGCTCGGTTTGTGGGCAGCAGAAAAGATGGGCCTGACCGGCGCACCCGCCGAGGCCTACGCCAAGGAGGTCGTCATGGCCGAATTCGAGGCCGGCGACCACGATATCTTTAAGAAAATCCGCAAGGATTTCGATAGCAAGACACTGGCCATCTCCGACCAGGATATTCGCAGCGCCATGGACGAACTGATGACGCAGGCGATCGCCCAGGTTAAGGCGAGCGGCTGAGGTGACCGCCTTCGCGCTTGCCCGGCGGCTGCGGGCCGGCGACACCGTCTATGCCGCATGGTGCATGCTGGCCGCGCCGATCGTCGCCGAAACCGTTGCGCGCGAAGGGTTTTCAGCCGTTGTCCTCGATAGTCAGCACGGCCTGTGGGACACCGCCTCGGTCATCGCCGGCATCGGCGCGCTCGCGCACGCCGGCGCAACGCCGGTCGTGCGGGTGCCGCTTAACGATTTCGCGTTTGTCTCGCGCGCGCTCGATTTCGGCGCCGAGGCGATCATCGCGCCCATGATCAACAGCGCTGCCGACGCGCGGGCGTTCGCGTCGGTGGCCAAGTTCCCGCCGCTCGGCGAGCGCAGCTGGGGACCGCAGCGCGCGATGACGCTGCAAGGCAAGACCGCGACGGTCGATTATCTGCGCGAGGCCAATGACGGCACGCTGACGCTGGCGATGATCGAGACGCCGGCAGCGCTTGCCGCGGTCGATGCGATTGCCGCCACGCCCGGCATCGATGCGCTGTTCATCGGGCCTTACGATTTGTCGACCGCCTTGAGCGGCGGCACCGCGCAGGATGTGCAGGCGCCCGCGGTCGAGCGCGCCATCGATCAGATTTGCGCGGCGGCGAAAAAAGCCGGCAAGATTCCCGGAATCTACTGCCGCGACGCCGAGCGCGCGCTGGCCATGGCCAAACGCGGCTTCCGCTTCGTTACGGTCGGCAGCGATCAGGGTTTCCTGCGCGACGGCACCGCGGCGCAGTTGAAAGCGCTAAAGGGCTGACCCCGCTAGCGCATTGAGCACGCTCGCCACATCCCGCTCGACCTCCGCCGCGCTCACCTCCACCACCCGATAGTCATGCTGTTGCAGCCAGGTCCGCTTGTCGGCGCGCAACGCCGAAGCCGCCTCGTCCTCCGTCTTCGGAACCAGGCCGATCACGCATTTGAGCGGGAACGACACGAAATCGGCGATGTGCGGGCCGATCGGCACCTGCCGCTTGAAGCCGCGGCCGGCAAAACGCCGGTCGTTGACCAGCGCCTGCCACAACACGCGCTCGGCGTCGGTCGGGTTCCGGCGTAATAGCCGCGGCAAGCCGCGCAACGGCGTGCGCTCGGACGGTGCGCGGCCGGCGCCATGCTCGGCCAGCAGATCGCGCAGCGCTTGCGCACCGGCGCCGTCGAGCACGCCGCCGCGCGCCGGTCCTTTGCGTCCCTGTGCGATCGCCGTGATCACGCCGTGCAGGGTGCGCACGTCCTGCTGGGACGGCGCCATGCGCTGGAAAATATTGCGCAGGTTGACGCCCATGGTGCCGCGCTTTTCCGCCGGGCGGAAGAATTCGACCTTGTCGAGTTCGCGCTCGAGATCGGCGAAAAAGGCATCGAGCTGCTGCTTGGCGGCCGGCGGCGACCGCGAAGGCATGGCGAATGGCAAGTCGCCGCTTTGCCGCTTGAACCATTCGTAGCCGACGATCACCACTGCCTGCGCCAGATTGAGCGAAGCGAAAGCCGGGTTGACCGGCAGCGTCAGAATGCGGTCGGCACGCGCGACCTCATGGTTTTCCAGCCCGTTGCGCTCGCGCCCGAACACGATGGCGACGTTCTCGCCCGCCGCCACCCGCGGCGCCATTTCGGCGGCGGCCTCGGCAGCCCCAACGACCGGCTTGGCCTGATCGTGGTTGCGCGCGGTCGCCGCCAGCGCGAAGGTGCAATCGCCGATCGCGTCTTGCAGATTGCCGTAAATCGCCGCGCCGTCGAGCACGCGGTCGGCGCCGGCCGCCATCACGCGCGCTTTCTCGTTCGGCCAGCCCTGCACCGGCATGACCAGCCGCAAGCGCGACAAGCCGAAATTCGCCATCGCGCGCGCCGCCGCGCCGATGTTCTCGCCCATCTGCGGCTCGACCAGCACGACGATCGGCGCCGGCTGTTCGATCCAGCGTTTGGTCTTGTCGGTGCCGGCGCCCGGCATGGGAACAAACCTCGTTACGGGCAGGATGCCTGCCCTCCTTTAGTTCATTACCCGTTTAATCTGGATCAATGCAGCCCCTAACATTTTGCTGCCCATGACCTATTACGGAAAGCGGTATTCGCTCGTTTTCGGCCTGCGCGGACAGCAGGAAACGGCGGAAATCGCGGCTTTCGCGGCCCGGCGGCGGGTGCTATAGGCACGCGCGCCGGCCATCACTCCCTGGTTTCCGCGCGACTTCAAAAAGGTTTTATCCGATATGCCAGATCTCGAAATCATGTGGACAAAGGTTGATGAAGCCCCGGCGCTCGCGACCTATTCCCTGCTGCCGATCGTCAAAGGCTTCGTCGGCGCGGCAGGCGTGTCCATGACGCTGAAGGACATCTCGCTGGCCGGTCGCATCATCGCCACTTTCCCCGAGAAGCTGACCCCGGCGCAACGGATCAACGACGAACTCACCGAACTCGGCGAGCTCACGTTGAAGCCCGAGGCCAACATCATCAAACTGCCCAACATCTCCGCCTCGATCCCGCAGCTCAGGGCCGCGATCAAGGAACTGCAGGGCAAGGGCTACGCCGTTCCGGACTATCCGGATAACGCGACGACGGACGCCGAGAAGGACATCAAGGCTCGCTACGCCAAGGTGTTCGGCAGCGTCGTCAACCCCGTCCTGCGCGAGGGCAATTCCGACCGCCGCGCCGCCGGCGCGGTCAAGCAATATGCTCGTGACAATCCGCACAAGATGGGCGCCTGGAGCAAGGACTCCAAATCGCATGTGGCCTACATGTCGAGCGGCGATTACTACGGCTCAGAAATCTCGACCACGGTCCCGTCCGCGACCAACGCCCGCATCGAGCTGGTCGCCGCCAGCGGCGCCGTCACGGTGCTGAAGGCGAAGACGGCGCTCTCGGCCGGCGAGATCATCGACGCGGCGGTGATGAGCCGCAAGAAGCTGCGCGCTTTCTTTGCCGAACAGATCGACGACGCCAAGAAGCAAGGCGTGCTGTTCTCGCTGCACGTGAAAGCGACCATGATGAAGATCGCCGATCCCATCGTGTTCGGCCATGTCGTTTCCGTTTTCTTTTCCGATGTTATCGAGAAGCACGCCGCCACGCTCAAGAAGCTCGGTGTCAATCTCAACAACGGCTTCGGCGATCTGCTGACCAAGATCGAGACACTGCCGGAGCCTGAGAAAAAGGCGATCAAGGACGACATCGCGGCCGAATACGCGAAACGGCCGGGCCTCGCGATGGTCAATTCCGACAAGGGCATCACGTGCCTGCACGTGCCCAGCGACATCATCGTCGACGCTTCGATGCCGGCGATGATCCGCGAAGGCGGCCACATGTGGGGCGCCGAGGGCAAAACGCACGACGTCAAGGCCGTCATCCCGGATCGCGCCTACGCGACGCTGTATCAGGCGACCATCGAGGACTGTAAGGCCCACGGCGCCTTCGACCCCAAGACCATGGGTTCGGTCCCCAACGTCGGGTTGATGGCGCAGAAGGCCGAGGAATACGGCTCGCACGACAAGACGTTCGAAATTCCCGCCGACGGCACCGTTCGCGTCGTCGCCGATGACGGCAAGGTGCTGCTGGAGCGTCCGGTCGAGACCGGCGATATCTTCCGCATGTGCGAGGCCAAGGACGCGCCAATCCAGGACTGGGTCAAGCTCGGCGTGCGCCGCGCACGCCTCACCAACACTCCGGCGGTGTTCTGGCTCGACGCCAAGCGCGGGCATGACGCCCAGGTCATCGCCAAAGTCGAGAAATACCTGAAGGATCAAGACACCAAGGGTCTCGACATCCGCATTCTGGCGCCGGTCGAGGCGATCAAGTTTTCGCTCGATCGCATCCGCAAGGGGCAGGACACGATCTCCATCACCGGCAACGTGCTGCGCGACTATCTGACGGACCTGTTCCCGATCATGGAGCTCGGCACCTCGGCCAAGATGCTGTCGATCGTTCCGCTGTTGGCGGGCGGCGGTCTGTTCGAGACCGGTGCCGGCGGCTCGGCGCCCAAGCACGTGGAGCAGTTCCAGAAAGAGGGCTATCTGCGCTGGGATTCGCTCGGCGAATTCCTCGCCCTCGGCGCATCGCTCGAACATCTGGCGCAGACCTACAAGAACGCCAAGGCGCAGGTTCTCGCCGAGACACTCGACACGGCTATCGGCCAGTTCCTCAAGTTCAACCGCAATCCTGCGCGCAAGGTCGGCGAAATCGACAATCGCGGCAGCCATTTCTACCTCGCCCTCTACTGGGCGCAGGCGTTGGCCGCGCAGAGCAAGGACGCAGGCCTGCAAGCCCGCTTCAAGCCGCTGGCCGAGGCGCTCGCCAAGAACGAGTCCAAGATCAATGGCGAACTGATCGGCGCGCAAGGCAAGCCGGTCGACATCGGCGGTTATTATCTGCCCGACGATGCCAAGGCATCGGCCGCGATGCGGCCGAGCGCCACGCTGAACGCCGCGATCGCCGCGCTCTGACGCGGACTCCGGCGGCGGCGGACGCCTGCGAGGCCATGACTCGCTCGATGACGAACTCATCGAGCGAGACCTCAATCCGGGCGGCAGCGGCAGCCTTCTCGCAATGACCGGGTATCTTATTCTAACCAGTATTCCGACCTCGCTCGGAATTCTTGCCCTGCTGATTGGGCTCGGACTGGTGACCCCGTCGTGGCGCTGGGTGGCTGCGGTAATCGTCCTGATCGGCGCAGCGTTGACCTAGATCTGGCTGATGCATTGGCACGCGACGACGCTGCCTGGCTATAAGGAAGGTCCCGGCGGCGGACTTGGCATCATGATCGTCGGTACGTTCTCGTGGGCATTCTTGCTGGCTTCCTTCATGTACGTCGTCGGCCTTATTTGGTGGCGCAATCGGAACTGACGCGCGCGCCGCTTACTCGATCTCCTCCGTCACGATATCGCCCTTGGGCGACACCAGCTCGCGCCCGACGCGTTTCGTCACAACATCATGGATGCGCGCGGCGATGCGTGGGTCGCGCTGCATGAGCGCATGCAGATCCTGCGCCGAGAGCACCAGCAAATTCGTGCGCGTGAGGGCGGTGGCGGTGGCCGAACGGCGGGCGCGGCGCAGCACCGCCACCTCGCCGAAGAACTGGCCGACGCCGAGCCGCAGCGTTTCCTTCTTAAGCGCCACCTCGACCTCGCCGGCGGCGATGAAATACATCGAATGCGCGGGATCGCCGGTGCGCACGATGGTCTCGCCCGCATCCACCACCTGCGCGCGCAAGAGCTCCATGATGTCGGAGATCGCGGATGCATCGAGTTCCGCGAACAGCGGCACGCGCGCGATCATGCCCCAGGTCACGATGAAATCGCGGCGGTGGATCTGCTCGGCGAAGGCGGTGGCGATGATGCCGATCGGCAGCGCCATCATGATCAAGCCGAGGAAGATGGTGCCGGTGGCAACGAGCTTGCCGAGCGCTGTGATCGGCACCACGTCGCCATAGCCGATGGTGCCGATGGTCACGATCGCCCACCACAGCGCGTCGGGAATGGTGGCGAGCTTGTCCGGCTGCACCTTGCCCTCGGCGAGATGCATGAGTGCGGCGGCGAAGAGCGCGCTGCCCATGGTAATCACCAGGCAGCCAAACAGCGCGCGGCGCTCGCGGTAGAGCACATCGAGCAGCGAGCGCATGGCCGGCGAATAGCGCGCGAACTTGAAGAAACGCACGATGCGGAACACCAGCAGGATGCGCAGGTCGTCGGGCAGCACGAGCGCGAACCAGAACGGCAGCACGGCGATGAGATCGACGATGCCGGCGGCGCTGACCGCATATTTGAGCCGCGAGTGCATGGCGGCGAGATGGCGGTGCGGCCCGTGCTCGTTGGCGACCCACAGCCGCAAGCCGTATTCGACCGTGAACACGACGAGCGAGAAAATTTCGATCAAATTGAAGGCGAGCGAATAGCGTGCGTGGTAGTCCGGCACGGATTCGAGCGCGACCGCGATGAGGTTGATGAGGATAAGCGCGACCAGCAGCCGGTCGACGAGAATGCCGAGATTGTCGCCAACCGGGCCCTGCTCGAGGACCAGGTAGATGCGCCGGCGCAGTTCGTTAAGCTTGCGGCGTGGCATGGCGGGACGCCTCGCGGGAATCGAGGCGATATTAGACCATTCCGGACCGGCCGCCGCTTTGCGTTCGATCAATCGGCCTCATAAAGCCGCACCGCGTAGATCGGCGGCAGATGGGCGTTCACCAGCAGCCAGGCCTCGCCGGCGTTCTCGCTCACCCACAGGCTGCCGGTGGTCGAGCCCATGGCGAGCTGCGCGCCGGTTGAATCGACGTCGAGGCCGTGGCGGTAGATGAGATCATAGGCGTCGCACTGCGGCAGGCCGCTGCGGAACGATTGCCACGTCTTGCCGCCGTCGCTTGTGCGCGTCACGGCAAGCGCGCCGTCGCGCGGCACGCGCATCTCGTCCTTGATGGCGGGCACGAACCAGGCGGTGCGCGGATCCTTCGGATGCGCGGCGACCGCAAAGCCGAAATCGTCCACCGGTAATTTGAGTTGCGTCCAGGTGACGCCGGCGTCGGCCGAGCGAAAGATGCCGCAGTGGTGCTGCATCCACATGACGTCGGGCGCGGCGGCGCACCGCACCACGCGGTGCGGGTCCTGAGTCTCCTTCTGCCCTGCCAGTTCCGGCGGCATATAGGCCGCCACCAGCCCGTCGCCGCGCAGCGCCCAGCTCCGGCCGGCGTCGGGCGAATCCCACACGCCGCCGCACGAGATCGCGACCAAAACGCGCTTCGAGTCGCGGGGATCGGGCGAGATCGAGTGGATGCCGGCGTCGTCATAGCCGCCGCCGAACCATTTCTCGCGTTCCGGCACGTTCCACAGCGCGCTCATCTGCTCCCAATGCTCGCCGCGATCGGAGGAGGCGAACAGTCCGGCCGGCAGCGCGCCGGCCCACAGCCGGCCCGGCTCATCGGCGCCGCCGGCTTCGAGCGTCCAGATCTGAAACAGCGTCGGGCTGCCGGCGGCGTCGGCAGCAAAAGCCGGCGCCGGCAGTTCCTCCCATGTGCGGCCGTCGTCGTCGGAGCGATGCAGTTTGCTGCCGAAATGGCCGTGCTTGAGCATGGCGTAGAGCGTGCCGGCGCGCGCATCGGGCAGCGCGGCCGTGACCGCGACGCCGGGGAAGCTGGTGCGTTCGACGTTCCAGCCGCCGTTTTTGCGCGAAAGCTGCAGCAGGCCCTTGCGCGTCGCCACCAGCATTTGCTCGCTCATGGATCAGCCTCCGGAAAGCGCCTGCATGACGTAGAGCGTGGAGTCGGGGCGGATGCGTTGGCTGAGCGCCGCCTCGCGCGGCAGCCGCTTGCCGTCGGCGAAGATGCAGACGTGCTTGCGCAATTGTCCGCGCTCGTCGAGCACATAACCGCGCACATGCGGCAATTCGGCGAACACCTGACCGAGCGCGGCCCCGACGGTGTCGCCGCCGGCGGTCAGCGGACCGTTGGGCACGACTTCGCGCAGCCAGGAGGTGAAATGGAGTTCGGCCAAAGGCTCCTCCGCCATTCCCGCTTAGAATAACGCGATGGCGGCGTATTCGGTACCCTCTCCCGCAAGGGGAGAGGGTAAGCGTGGTAACCTCTCGCTTTCAGATTCTACGCGCCCGCGAGCGCCGCTTCGATCGCCTGCAGCGCCTGTTCCGCCTTGGAACCGTCCGGCCCGCCGGCCTGCGCCATGTCGGGACGCCCGCCGCCGCCCTTGCCGCCGAGCACGGCCGCGCCCGCCTTCACCAGGTCGACCGCGTTGAAGCGCTTGGTGAGATCCTCGGTGACGCCGACGACCAGGCCGGCCTTGCCGTCGGCGGACAGGCCGACAATGGCGACCACGCCGGAACCGACCTGCTTCTTGCCTTCGTCGGCGAGGCTACGCAGGTCCTTCAGTTCGATGCCGGTGACCGAGCGCGCGATCAGTTTCACGCCGTTGACCTGACGCACGCCATCGTCGGCGCTCTTGGCGCTGCCACCGCCACCCATGGCGAGTTTCTTGCGCGCGTCGGTGAGCTCGCGCTCGAGCTTCTTGCGCTCGTCGATGAGCGAGGCGATGCGCGCCGGCATGTCTTCCAGCGGCGTCTTGAGCTCGGCGGCCGCGGCCTTGGCAATCTGCACCTGTTTCTCGGCGGACTTGCGCGCCAGCCGGCCGGTGAGCGCTTCCAGCCGGCGCACGCCGGCGGCAACGCCTGAATCGGTGAGGCCCGAAATGATGCCTATATCGCCGGTGCGCTTGACGTGGGTGCCGCCGCACAATTCGACCGACCAGCCGAGCGTGTTGCCGGTCCCCTCGCCCATCGCCACCACGCGCACCTCGTCGCCGTATTTCTCGCCGAACAGCGCGCGCGCGCCGGAGGCCCGCGCGTCCTCGAGCGCCATCAGCCGCGTGGTGACCGGGGAATTCTGCAGCACGATGTCGTTAGCGATATCCTCGACGCGATCGAGTTCGGCCGGCGTGATCGGCTTGGGGTGCGAGAAGTCGAAGCGCAGCCGGTCGGGCGCGACCAGCGAGCCCTTCTGCGCCACGTGATCGCCCAGCACCTGGCGCAGCGCCTCGTGCAGTAGATGGGTGGCGGAATGGTTCTGCCGGATGGCGGCGCGGCGCGCGTGCTCGACTTCCAAAAGCAGCGGGTCGCCGATTTTTACTGCGCCCTGCTCGACCTTGACCAAATGCACGAACAGGTCGCCGGCCTTCTTCTGGGTGTCGCTGACGGCAAGCCGCACGCCCTCGCGCCGCATCGCGCCGGTGTCGCCGATCTGGCCGCCCGACTCGCCGTAGAACGGCGTCTGGTTCATCACCACCGCGCCGCTCTCGCCTTGTTTGAGCTCGGCGACTTCCTTGCCGTCCTTCACCAGCGCGGCCACCACGCCCTCGGCGCTCTCGGTCTCGTAGCCGAGGAATTCGGTTGCGCCCACTTTCTCGCGCAGGCCGAACCACACGGTCTCCTGCGCGGCTTCGCCCGAGCCGGCCCAGGAGGCGCGCGCCTTGGCGCGCTGGCGCTCCATGGCGTCGTTGAACGAGGCGAGATCGACCGAGATGCCGCGCGGCCGGAGCGCGTCCTGCGTGAGATCGAGCGGGAAGCCATAGGTGTCGTACAGCGTGAAGGCGGTCTCGCCGTCGAACATGGCGCCCTTCTGCAGGCCGGCGCTCTTCTCGTCGAGGATGGCAAGGCCGCGCTCGAGCGTGGCGCGGAAGCGCGTCTCCTCCAGCTTGAGCGTCTCGCCGATCAGCGCCTCGGCGCGGGTGAGTTCCGGGTAGGCCTGGCCCATCTCGCGGGTGAGCGTTCCCACCAGCTTCCACATCAGCGGTTCCTTGGCCCCGAGCAATTCGGCGTGGCGCATGGCGCGGCGCATGATGCGCCGGAGCACGTAGCCGCGGCCCTCGTTCGATGGCAGCACGCCATCGGCGATCAGGAAGGCGGAGGCGCGCAGATGATCGGCGATCACCCGGTGCGAGGCCTTGTGCGGACCGTGGGCGCCGACCTTGGTCAGCTCGGCGATGTGCTGGATCAGCGTGGCGAACAGATCGATGGCGTAATTGTCGTGGGTGCCCTGCAGCACCGCGGCGATGCGCTCGAGCCCCATGCCGGTGTCGATCGAGGGCCGCGGCAGGTCGAGGCGCTTGCCGCCCTCGAGCTGCTCGTACTGCATGAAGACGAGGTTCCAGATCTCGATGAAGCGGTCGCCTTCTTGATCGGGCGATCCCGGCGGGCCGCCCGGGATGTGCGCGCCGTGGTCGTAGAAGATTTCCGAGCACGGGCCGCAGGGGCCGGATTCGCCCATCGCCCAGAAATTATCGTCGCCGGCAATGCGCAGGATTTTCTTGTCGGGCAGGCCTGCGATCTTCTTCCACAGCCTGAAGGCGTCGTCGTCGTCGATATAGACGGTGATCAGGAGCTTGTCGGCCGGCAGTCCGAATTCCTTGGTGATCAACTGCCAGGCGAGTTCGATCGCGCGCTCCTTGAAGTAGTCGCCGAACGAGAAGTTGCCGAGCATCTCGAAGAAGGTGTGGTGGCGCGCGGTGTAGCCGACATTGTCGAGGTCGTTGTGCTTGCCGCCGGCGCGCACGCATTTCTGCGAAGTCGCCGCGCGCACATAAGGGAGCTTTTCCAGGCCGGTGAAGACGTTCTTGAACTGCACCATGCCGGCATTGGTGAACATCAGCGTCGGGTCGTTGCGCGGCACGAGCGGCGACGACGGCAGGACCTGGTGGTCGTTGCGCGCGAAGAAATCGAGGAAACCTTTGCGGATATCGTTGACGCCACTCATAATTCGCCGTTGCTGGCCGCCCCTTTAGACCCCGTTTGCCGGGCCTAAATCCCCGTCCGGCTTGATGTTTCGGGGCCTATTTAGCGATGGGGGTGGGGTAAGTCCAGGAAGGCTCTTCTTATCCCTCCCCTTCAGGGGAGGGTGGCTCCGAGCGAAGTGAGGAGCCGGGTGGGGTCAACACGCGCACTCCACCCGACCGCTCGCTAACGCGAGCGGCCATCCTCCCCGCTTAGCGGGGAGGGATTAAAAACGCACATCGCCCCCGTCCTCGGTGGCGACCGCTTTACGCAGCCGGGTGCCGACGGGGGCGAATGCTCTACGCAGTACCTTGAGACCGACGTTTACGCGTTACTCTCAACCATTGGTGCGGCGGGATACTGGCGCCGCCGCCGCGCCGTACAACTTTGCTTTCGTCCGCTGGGTCCCCGCCTCCGCGGGGGACTACGCCTCGGCCGCCTCGTCGTCGTCCTTCTCGCCCTCGCCCGCCAGGATCGCCTCGGCGACGATGCCGGAATTCTGCCGCACCTGCGCCTCGATCTTGGCGGCGACGTCGGGGTTTTCCTTGAGGAAAGTCTTGGCGTTTTCGCGGCCCTGGCCGATGCGCTGGCTGTCATAGGAGAACCAGGCGCCCGACTTCTCCACCACGCCGGCCTTGACGCCGAGATCGATCAATTCGCCAACCTTGGAGACGCCTTCGCCGTACATGATGTCGAACTCGACCTGCTTGAACGGCGGCGCCAGCTTGTTCTTGACCACCTTGACGCGGGTCTGGTTGCCAACCACCTCGTCGCGCTCCTTGATGGCGCCGATGCGGCGGATGTCGAGGCGCACGGAAGCGTAGAATTTCAGCGCATTGCCGCCCGAGGTGGTTTCCGGCGAGCCGTACATCACGCCGATCTTCATGCGGATCTGGTTGATGAAAACGACCATGGTGCGCGATTTGGAGATCGAGGCGGTGAGCTTGCGCAGCGCTTGGCTCATCAGCCGCGCCTGGCTGCCCGGCTGCACGTCGCCCATCTCGCCTTCGAGCTCGGAGCGCGGCACGAGAGCTGCGACAGAGTCGACCACCAGCACGTCGATCGCGCCGGAGCGCACCAGCGTGTCGGCGATTTCCAGCGCCTGCTCGCCGGCGTCCGGCTGCGAGATCAGCAGGTCGTCGACATTGACCCCGAGCTTGCGCGCATAGACCGGATCGAGCGCGTGCTCGGCGTCGACGAAGGCGCAGATGCCGCCGAGCTTCTGCGCTTCGGCAATGGTGTGCAGCGCGAGCGTGGTTTTGCCCGAGGATTCCGGCCCGTAGATTTCCACAACCCGGCCGCGTGGCAGCCCGCCCACCCCGAGCGCGATGTCGAGGCCCAAGGAGCCGGTGGAAATCGCCTCCACGTCCATGGATTTGTCGTTCTTGCCGAGCCGCATGATCGAGCCCTTGCCGAACTGGCGCTCGATCTGGCTGAGCGCGGCAGAAAGGGCTTTCGATTTGTCCATGGACGATCCTTCGACGATACGCAGGGCAGGCTGACTCATGGTGCGCGCTCCTTATGGCCGGGAATTTTCCCTCCGACAACGCGAGTCCCTCGCCCGCCCCGCCGGAATCGACTGAAGGAGGCAATGTACACTATTTGTTCTCAGTTCGCAATATGTTCTTTTAGGTATCGAGGTACTGGCCGTCTTTAAGCCCCAATGTCCTAATTTGGAACCTGGAGTGTCCTAATTCGCTTGTTGTCCGGGAGGTAACAACCGGAGTGGAACTTATGACCTTGCTCAGGAAGTCTCTTTTGGCGGCAACAGCAGGTGCCACTGTCTTGGCTCTCTCGGCAGTGAGCGCGTCGGCGGGGATTGCGTGTGTTGGCCCGGTATGCTGGCACACTACCGACCGATACGAATATCCCACTGAGTCGCGGGTCATCGTTCACGAAGATAGCTGGAAACCGGAAGCAAGCGCGAAAGTTACTTGGCGCGAGCACACGGGTCGCGGCTACTGGCGAGAAGACAAGTGGGTCGATTTCCATTGACCTAAAGAATGCCGTTAATTGGAGGCCGCCTCAGTTGGCGGCCTCTTTATTTACAGGCCCTTGCCGTCATCTTGGTCCGGCTCGTATTCCAACGGCAACAGATATTGGGTACTGGCCTGTTTTGACCCTCAGTGGCCTGATTTGAAACCATCGGCCCTGTTTGACGTTCTGCCAGTCTCGGGAGGCAAACAGAGGCTAGAACATGAAAGCATTGAGTAGAACTATTTTGGCATCGGCTGTGGGAGCCGGCGCCATAGCTCTCACATCGGCCTACGCGTCAGCAGCAATAGTGTGCAGTGGAGGCGTTTGCTGGCACACCCAAGAGAGATACGAATACTCTTCCTCGGCCCGTGTCGTTGTCCACGACGACGATTGGAAATGGCGGCGTCATGAACGCTATCGCTGGCGCGAACATGAGGGTCCCGGGTACTGGCGTGGTGGTGTGTGGATAGGTCTGCACTGAGCAAGACCGCCGCACGGAGGCCGCCTCAGTTGGCGGCCTCTTTCATTTTTTGGGCTGGCAAGTGGCGTATTTACGCCAGCACCGGTATCAAAATACCGGGCTGTTTTGACCCTAGTGACCTTTCCTGACTTGGGGAGTGGCGCAATTTCAACACGTACGATTTCTGTGCAATCGCCGGGAACGAATGATCGGTTCCATATTTGACGTTGGGCAATGTGTAAAAAGACGTACGGCGAGTAAGTAATGACCACCGCAGCCAATCAATACAGAAATCTAGCTTCGGACCTCCACAGCCGCGCGCGCAATGAGCTCAGCCCCCACCTGAAGGCCGAATGGGATCATCTGGCTGATTGCTACGAGCGCCTGGCGGAACAGGCTGAAAAGAACGCGCGGATCGATGCGGGTTCTGAGCCGGTATTGCGCGGGAGGTAGTTTGTAGCGCCTGCGTTGCGTCAGAGGCCGCCTCAGTCGGCGGCCGTCAATGAGCACGTCCGGTTATTTCGCAAACAACTTGTTGATGTTGGCAACTCCCACCGGAGCTTGGCCTGTTTTGGTGCTTGGAGTGACCTATTTCAGCCAGAAGAGGTATTTAAATACCTGTTTTCTCCATAAAGCCCCGAATTCACGGGTGAGGCTTTTGAACTGGGCGCCACCAAAATCGATCAGCCCCTACCGGGACACCAGGAACCAAACCCGCTTTGGCGCATTTTATCGTTGCCCAGTCTGCGGGAGGAACCCATGTGGCTCACCATTTGGACGATTGCGATTGCCCTGGCCGTCGCGCTTTCGGTGACAGCCGTGGCAATGCAGGCTGAAATTGGTACGCCGCGTTAGGCCAATAGTTGTTGGGTGACGTTTGTGTAGCGTTTTGAGGCCGCCTCGATTGGCGGCCTCTTTCATTTCCAAAAACACCTAACGCCGACGTCTGCATGAATGCCTGCACCGCACGCCGGCGATGGCGCTCGGCGAATTGATTGACGCAGCGCTAGCGCAAGTGCTCCGGACCTGGGCCGCCGCCATAAAAAGCCGAGGCTGACGTTAAGAGAGGGAGGAAAACTATGAGATTTTTATTCGATACAGAGGGTACAACGCCGAATTATGGAAACATTCCTAAATTTTATGACCCAAGACACTACGCTGTATGGGGTTTCCATCCACAATTGGATGCTCGTGGTCGCGGCCATTTTTATAATTTGGGCAGTCGTTCTCGTGCGGGACCTATAAAACTCCGCATAGCCCCTTTAGACAAACAATTTGCTGATGCCGCCGTGCGGACTCGGGAGCGCGCACGTTACCTTCATAGCACTCGCGCGCTTCGCACGATCAACATCCTAAAGGAAGACATCGGAAGCGGGCCAGACGTAGAAAACGAGCGCGCCGCTGCATGCATGGCGATCAGCGCGTTCAGCAAAACTCTACTCGAAACGCCGAACAGCCCCGAGATACAAACGCGTTGGCAAATCGCCATCGACCGAACGAAGGCGTGGTACGCCGCTCTGAAATAATCGGGGAGTGCTGACTTGCTGTCCTGAGTATCCGCCAGTGCCGATATTTCGGTACTGGCCGGTTTTGAGCTCTCGTGGCCCGATTTGAATTTGGAAGTGGCCGGTTTTGGCCAACTGAAACCTCTTTGACTAACCTCAATGCTGCAATACACCAAATGTGTTTGATGCTTGAGCCGCGACAAGATTGGGCGGCTTCAATGCAAGCAGCGAATCCAGAATCTCCAGAAGCTAATGCCGCCCACAAATTGCAGGAGGAAATTACAAAAGACCCAGAGTGGGGCCCGTTTGTCGAACACTGGGGGAAAGAAAGCTTGAGCGCGCAGCATATTCTAAAGTCACTCAGAAACGCTCAATTTGACGCGTGGCGAAGGCAGAAGGGATATCATCGCGGCCACAATGCTGCGAAATTTTAAAGGGCAATCACCAGCGGCCTCGGTTGGCGGCCTCTTTCATTTCCAATAACAATTTGCGCCGATATCTCCGTGAAAGCCTGCACAGCACGCCGGCGATGGCGCTGGCTAGTTTTCTAGGGCCCCGCCGCTTTCGGATCATCGACGAGGAATTTGAGATTTTCCCATTGCGGAAGCGTGAGCGTAATTCGGAGCCCGGCTCCTTGCCCCTCAATCCTCGTACCGAAGATCAAGTCGACGGCATTGCCCCGCTTGTTGGCGTCCACCCAATTAACTGCCGGGAATCGGCCTTCTCTGCCCGCATCCAATTTGAGCTCCATGACTCTTCTCCTCTCGGTTGAGGCAGGAGGATCCTGTCATACGCGAAAGCCGGTGTCCTAGTTCCCCACCGGAGCGTCCGAATTGGGACTGCACCAAGCGGGTGGAAGAGGCCTATTTTGACCCTTGGTGGCTTATTGTGAAGTTGCGAGTGGCTATTATGATTTGCGATAGGCGCCCTCGCTTCCGGAGTTAAAATGAGGCCTCGCACGCGATATTGGACCCTGCATTGGATCAGGGTCGTGCTGTGGCCATTACCCGTTCTGACTTTAGTCACGGCTTGGACGGCCAGGCGATCCGCTGTCCCCGAAAGGTAGGCCGCCTCGTTGGCGGCCTCTTTCATTTCCAATCGGAACTAGCTGCTGGCCGCTTTCCATTCCGCCCTATTCGAGTGGCCCCCTTCGCTACCAAACGGTGTCCGTTTTGATTGAAAGTTCCTACATTACGTAAAAATCCGTAATCGCGACCGGTTGTAACTGGTGGTATTCGGCAACGGCTTTGAGCGAGACAGCCAAACCCGAGCGTCCCAAGACCTGTCCGGTCTGCCTTGTCGCCATGCAGGCGATCAGGCACGACGACCGCATCGTCCATCGCTGCCAGCGCTGCGAGCTGACGATCACCATTGCGCCATTGCCCAAGAACGAAAGCTAGCTAAGCCGTCCAAAACCGCCGTTTTTCGACGTTAACGGCGCATTTTGAGCCCAAATGGCCGCCCGGTGCCAATATCGGCTTGGCAGCGGCCTCATTCGCGTTGAAGCGGAGAAATCCGAGATATTCCTGTAATATGATGTTCACACGTCTTCGCTAGTGACGGGTGAGGCGAGACGGAGCGTTGTATGAATACGGCGATGATTTTCGTCGCGGGAACTGTGGTCCTCGTCGGCCTGCTCTGGCTTTCGGCGCGATCGATATTAGGAAAATTGGCGCCGCCGAATGGCAGCCCCTGACGCCTGAAGGTTTGAACGCTGAACGCCTCACGGCTGGCCGCCTCGTTTGGCGGCCTTTTCATTTCAGAACCTGGGACGCGGGCGATTGCCGCGCCACTGCGCTACGGCCTTCACCGATCAAACCAAGGACGTTGACTGCGTATCCTTGAATTTGCTGCAGAGGCAATATTCGACGTTGACGTCGCCGGCCGCGTTCTGAGCCGAAATTCTCGAATTCCGACCTTGCCGGCGCATTTCAAGCGCCGCGGATGTGGCGACGCGCACTGCTATTCCCGCGGACATGCAGGGACCATGATTGACCGTGCCGCATCTGGCGAACCAATTGCCGTCGACGGGAATGACGGCGCAAACCGTGCAGTGCATTTCGCCGCTTGCGGACCAAACTTGTTTCCGGAAAAGCGATCGGGAGCGGACATCTCAAACATAGCCGAAATTGAATGTAATCAAAAGGGCCAGCCGTTGGCCCCGCTCCGTTAGCCCGCCGGTCCCGGTATGGCGGCCTTTTTATGCGGCTCCATTTTTGCCTGACCGCCTCGTCTGGCGACCGCTTTCCAATATTGAGAGCAATTCTATGGGCTTCAACCTGAGCTTGAGTTATGATTTTCTGGCTGTGTCAACAAACCAGGGAGGAACCAATGAAGCAATTTCTTGGACTAGGACTGGCGATGCTTGCCGGCAGCGTGCTGGGAGCGGCGGCGGTCAGCGGCCTGCACGCGCAGGCCAAAGCGCCGGTTTATCTCGTCACCGAAATCGACGTGAGCAACCCGGAGGCTTACGGCAAAGAGTTCGCGCCAAAGGCGCAGCCCACCATCAAGGCGGCCGGCGGCAAGCTGGTAGCGATCGGCGGCGCGGGCGGCGCCGGTGCCAAAGGCGTGGTCGCTATCGAGGGCGCGGCTCCCAAGCGCGCCGTGATCCAGCAATGGGAGAGCATTGACGCGCTCAACAAATGGTACAACAGCGCCGACTACCAGGCGGCGCTCAAGATCGGCAAGCAGTATGCGACCTTCCACCGCTACGCCATCGACGCCAACCAGTAACCGCACCTGCAACAACAACATTTTCGGAGGTCGCCTCGTTTGGCGGCCTCTTTCATTTCGAAAACGCTTTGCCGGGCCGTCCGAAATGCCAACGCCGCAAGCCAGCCATGACCCGGTTGCCGGGCTTCTTTGGCGAGATTTGACTGGGATCAATGACATTTTTGCTGCGCCGCACCAAACACGCGGCACTGCGTTATATTCTATCGGAGGTGCGGTTATGCGCGCGCTACATCATATCGTTGCCATCGCAGCGGTCGTCGTCTTCGTGGTCGCGGTGAGGACCGTGGCTCCTGCCACCGTGGCGGGCGCCTTGGTCGCCCAAGGCCCCAGCGTGAATATCCTTCAGATGCAGGAGGGTTATCTCGATCTGCAAAACCTCCCGGCGCAGAAGATTCACGACATGACGTTCGTCTTTGCCGCCGCCGAGTGAGCGACGTTTCGGCATAAAGGCCTAAAGGAACGCGAAGACCAAAAGGAACGAGGCCGCCTGCCTTGGGGGCCTCGTCCGTGTCTGCGCGCGGAAGGCTAACAACGCCGCCGGCCGCGGGCCGTTCCGCTCGGCGTTAAAAAATTTTTACTGGCTTTTTGTTCCACGCCGGGGCCGAATTGGCGCGCTCGACTCACGAACAACGAGGCCATAGGGAGACAATCGATGCGCAAGCTGACGGTCACCTTCCTTGCTACGGCGGCGCTTGTGCTGGCGGGTTTGCTCGCCTTCAAAGCCGACGCCCAGACCTCGCGCGGAGCCGCCACGCTCCCCGCGCAAGCGCAAAACTTCACGCCGATCGAAAAAGCCGCCTGCGGGCCGTTCTGGGGGGCCCGTTGCGGTCCATACCATCATTGGGTCTGCGGTCCGCGTGGCCGGTGCTGGTGCGCGCATTGCTGATCGCGCCGGGATCGCCACGCCAACCAGTGTGATGACCGACCCGCCTGGAGGCCGCCGCGCATGGCGGCCTCTTTTATATTCTGACAAGCCGGCAACGCCCGCGGGTCTGCCGCATCAGCAATAACCCTGTCGGCATCGCGCGTGGTCGGATTTCGGCCGACGCGGCACGGTTTCCGGAAAACGGCGATGGGCGGGAAAATCTTAAGGCGAGGTCTGCTTGGAGTTATGAGAATTAGTGCAGCTCGCTTTAGCGCCTTGCCATTCGCGCCAATGGGTCGGCCGCACGTCCAACCGTTCCTTGGTATCCACTTTCATCCAGCCGTTGAGAATGCGGCGGCACGGGAACACGAGCGCGTGCGCGCCGTCATCATCGATGACGGCGAGTTCGAGGTCGCGGTCGAACGGCGCGGAGGATACTTGCTGCCACATCGCGCGAGTTTGTCGGCGAAATCAACTGCCGCATTGACCTAAATCATGTTGCGCAAAGCCGCCGGCGATCGTGCGGGATGGCGGCCGCGCCGCCCTATCGGCACCGGTCAATTGCCTTGATCCGGGTCAATGCCGCCCTGTGACTATTTCAAGATTCGTACGGTCATCCGTTAAGTCCACATCGCAGCCGGCTGGCGGAAATCGCTCGCCCCGAATGCCGGTAACTTAAATTATCTAATGAAAACAAATATTAAGCGGGCCAAACCGGTGCGCCGCCGGCCACGGCAGGCAATCCCTCGCGCAGGACGCCGCGCGGGAACCCTATTGGGCTCCATGCCAATTTGATCTTGCTCAATACCGCCGCGGCGGACTCGTTCATGGTGGCTCGCAATCTATAAGACGGCGGTTTCCACCCGCCGCGACAAACTGGAGAGACCATGAATACCGCCAATATCAAACGTTCGATCGTCCGCAACGGCCAGAAGACCAGCGTGTCGCTTGAAGACGAGTTTTGGGAAGGCCTGCGCGAGATTGCCAACGCGCAAAAGGCCAAGTTGTCGACACTGGTGCGCCAGATCGACCAAGGACGGCAGGGCAACAACCTGTCCTCGGCGATCCGCGTCTTCGTGTTCAATCAGCTGCGCACGCAGGCGTCCTCCGGCGGCTATGCCGTCGTGCAACAGGCCGCCGAATCCGCCGAGATGCGCGGCTGAGCGAGCCCTAGGCCGCCTTCGGGCAGGCCTTGGCATTGCGAATGGCCGCCGCTAGCGTCGCCCCCGTTCGATGACGGGAGCGACGTTTGGCCGATACGATCCTCGCTAGCCCGCCCGCGCGCGTCGCCGCCCCGCTGCGGCCCGCCTATATTGCCGCCGCGGCCGCCGCCTTGCTGGCGATGACCGCGGCGATCCTCGGCAACAGTTTGTGGCTGCTCGACTTCGTGCACGTCATGGCCGGCGCGCTGTGGACCGGCATCGACCTGTTCATGGGCTTCGTGATCGGCCCGGTGTTGCGCCGCGTCTCGCTCGACACCCGCCGGGCCATGATCGCCGGCATCATCCCGCGCACGCTCATCCTGATGCCGACGCTGTCGATCATCACCTCGACCGCCGGCTGGTTCCTGGCCGTGCGCATGGGTTTTCTCGACCTCGCCTATCCGCAATTCTGGTGGATGATCGCGGCGCTTTCGATCGTCGGCGTGCTCACCGTGCAGGGCATGGGATTTCTGCTGCCGATGAATCTCAAGCTCTATTTCGAAATCCAAAAGCCCAGCCCCGATACCGACAAGATCGGGCGCTGGATGCGCATCTATGTGCGGGTGGTGGGGATGCAGGGCATCATGCAGGTCGCCATCATCGTGGTGATGGCGCGCTTCAGCACCGGCTTCTAGGGACCGGAGGCGTGGGGCCTTAGCCCGCCTTCTTGAGCGTGCTGTCGTCGCGCTCGATGAACAGCCAGAACCCGCCGCCGCGCGAGGACTGCACGCGAATGCGCAGTTCGCGCAACGGATCGTCGAAATCGCCGGGCCAGCCGATTTCGAGATCGACCGGACCTTGCTCGAGGGCGCGCTCGATGCGGCCGCGGAAGGCGTCGCTGCCCAGACAAGTCGAAATGACGAACAGGTTTTTTCCAAGCGGTATCTCGCCATAGCCCGACAGCCGCGCTTCGGTGGCGCTGTAGAACTGCACGGTGCCGTCGCGATCAATCCGAATGACGCCGAAGGGCAGATGGTCGAGCTCGAACAGGCTGGCGCGTTCGGCGCGCGCGGCAAGATCGGGCGCGTCGAAATCGATAGCGGCTTTCGCCATGAAGTTCCCCGTGAATTGAGCGTGTCGTCATCGGACGCTGCCCGCGCCTTCGCGATTCGACAAGAGCGATTGCGCGCAGGGTGAGCTCCATCGATCGATGGCGCACAAGGCAATTTTTGCGTGTGCGCGTCACCTCTCCCCGCACGCGGGGAGAGGGAAGCCTAGCCCAAATTCAATTCCTTGAAGAAGTCGTTGCCCTTGTCGTCGATCACGATGAAGGCGGGGAAGTCCTCGACCTCGATGCGCCAGATCGCCTCCATGCCGAGTTCGGGATATTCCTGCACCTCGACCTTCTTGATGCAGTGCTCGGCGAGATTGGCCGCCGCGCCGCCGATCGAGGCGAGATAGAAGCCGCCGTATTTCTGGCAGGCCTCGCGCACCTGCGGCGAGCGGTTGCCCTTGGCGACCGAGATCATCGAGCCGCCGGCGGCCTGGAACGCCGCGACGTATGAATCCATGCGCCCCGCGGTGGTCGGCCCGAAGGCGCCGGAGGCGTAGCCCTGCGGCGTCTTGGCGGGTCCCGCGTAATAGACCGGATGGTTCTTGAAATAGTCGGGCAGCCCCTCGCCGCGCTCCAGCCGCTCGCGCAGTTTGGCGTGCGCCAGGTCGCGCGCCACGATCATCGTGCCGGTGAGCTTGCACAGCGTCTTGATCGGATGCTGGCTCAGCGTGGCGAGGATTTCCTTCATCGGCTTGCGCAGGTCGATGTTGACCACGTTGCCGCCGAGCTTCTTCATGTCGATGTCCGGCAGATACTGCGCCGGATGATGCTCGAGCTCCTCCAGGAACACGCCGTCCTTGGTGATCTTGCCGAGCGCCTGGCGGTCGGCCGAGCACGACACGCCGAGCCCGATCGGGAGCGAGGCGCCGTGGCGCGGCAGGCGGATCACGCGCACGTCGTGGCAGAAATATTTGCCGCCGAACTGCGCGCCGACGCCGGTCGACTGCGTCATCTTCAGGACTTCCTGCTCCATCTCCAAGTCGCGGAAGGCGTGGCCGTCCTCCGAGCCCTTAGTCGGCAGTTCGTCGTAATAATGCGTGGAAGCGAGCTTCACCGTCTTCATGGTGAGTTCGACGCTGGTGCCGCCGATCACGATCGCCAGATGGTAGGGCGGACAGGCCGCGGTGCCGAGCGTCAACACTTTCTCTTTCAGAAACGCCAGCATGCGGTCGTGCGTCAGGATCGAGGGCGTCGCCTGGAACAGGAATGCCTTGTTGGCCGAGCCGCCGCCTTTGGCGATGAACAAAAATTTGTACGCGTCCTCGCCCTCGGCATAGATCTCGACCTGCGCCGGCATGTTGTTCTTGGTGTTCTTCTCCTCGAACATCGAGAGCGGCGCGAGCTGCGAATAGCGCAGGTTCTTTTTGAGATACGCGTCGCGCGCGCCTTCCGATAGCGCGCCCTCGTCGGAGCCAGAGGTCCACACCAGGCGGCCCTTCTTGCCCATGATGATGGCGGTGCCGGTGTCCTGGCACATCGGCAGCACGCCGCCGGCCGAGATGTTGGCGTTCTTCAGGAAATCGTAGGCGACGAACTTGTCGTTGGCCGAGGCCTCCGGGTCCTCGAGGATCGAGCGCAACTGCTTCAAGTGCGCCGGACGCAGCAGATGATTGATGTCGGTGAAGGCGGCCTCGGCGAGCGCGCGCAGCGCCTCGGGCTCGATGACCAGCATGTCCTTGCCCATCGCCTTCTCGACGCGCACGCCGCCGACGTCGAGCTTGCGATAGGGCGTCTTGTCGGGCCCGAGCGGGAACAGCGGGCTGTGGTGGTACGGGGGGACGGGGGGTGTGACGGGGGCGTTCATGGGCGATCTCGTTCGGTTGTCTTTGCCCCTTACTAGCGCGTCATGGCCGGGCTTGTCCCGGCCATCTACGCCTTGCTGCCATGCCTCTCACAGCCTCATGGTGAGGAGCGTCACGCAAGCGACGCGTCTCGAACCATGCGGCCGCCGCATCCTTCGAGACGCCCGCCTTCTCTACGCTGCTGCAGGTTCCTCAGGATGAGGCGGAGTGGGACCGCGCAGCGTTGTCATCACCGGCCTGTCCCGGTGATCCCGCTTAGGGGCGCACCGCGCCCGCCTAAACGAGATGGCCGGGCCAATCGGCGCGAAGACGGCGCTGCGCGCCTTTTGCCCGGCCATCACGAGGGAAATGTCACGCCCGGCAACGACGGCGATCGCCGTTACGTCAGCCTGGGCCGCGACACCACGGCAAAATCGGCCAGCAGGCAGCCGACATAGACCACCGCCAGAATGACGATTTTCCCGTAATCCGCCGCCGTGCCGGTAAACCACGTCTCGTAAATCAAGCCGAACGTGATCAACAATTGAAATCCATCGATCAGCATCCACCGCTTGGCGATGGCGCGGTCTTCCTCTCTGAAGCAAAACGCAAAAAACCCCCACAGGAATCCCGCCAGAACGAAATAGGCGGATCGCCACATGAAGATGTCGAGGGTGTCGGCGTAGATGATCGATACGCCCAGAATACCGAACGCCACCAGCACGATGATGTCGAAAAAGAGCCGGCCTAATTTCGTCGATTTGAGTTCCTTCTCCTCGGTCAGCGCCATCACCGTATCCTCGCCGTCCTTCGCTTCGCGCCCGACCAGCGTCACCTTGGGCACATAAATGGCGTTGAGATGGACGGCGCTGCCGACGATGTAACGCAGCAGCAATGAAATCACCGCGGCCACGACAAGCAGCTTGCTCCAAAACGGAAACAGCTCGAGCGGCGTCAGCGGCGGTGCGCCCGGCTGCGCTTTCGCAAAGAGAAAATCCTTGATGTAGAACGACAGCGCCACGCCGGTGAACACGCCGAACAGCGCAATGGATCTTTCTACGATTGGCTTGAAGTCCGGCTCCGCGCTTGAATCGTGTAGCCAGTTGACGATGCGGCGGCACATGAGCGCTCCCCCCGATTGCCCCGGAGCTCATGAAACAATTGTAATATGTAATTATTACAACCAAAAGCGGCGTCGATGGCAACGTCCTTTGCGGCGCCCGGCGCCCGAAGGCTCGCAAACCTTCCGCGCACTTTCACGCCGGCGGCCGATCCAGGCTATTTCCCTTCCCGCGCGGTTGATGTAACCTGGAGTTGCAATACACCAAAACCAATCGGGAGGCGACCATGAGGCTTTTGTGCATGCATCGCATCGCGGTGCTGTTTGCGCTCGCGCTGGCTCTGCTCTTCGTTGCGCCGCAAGGCGTATCGGCCAAGGTCGGCGACTCTTGCGGCGGCTTCATCGGCAATGTGCTGTGCACCAAGGGCGAATTTTGCCAGCATGCGGCGGGAGAATGCACGTCCTTCCTGCCGGGCGCGTGCGCCGCGATGCCGCGCTTCTGCCCGCATATTTTCCGGCCGGTGTGCGGGTGCAACGGCAAGACCTACGGCAACGACTGCCTGCGCATGCACGCCGGCGTCTCCAAGCTGCATGACGGCAAATGCTAGCGCGCTAGGAATAAATTCTATACTTCCGCCACTCTGACCTCCCATCCTCCGTCTCCCCTGGCTCGGCTGAGAGCGTCGTCGCGAGACGTTCCGATGATGGAGCCACGATGAAGCGAGGCGCTGGAGATGCGGCGCCTCGCCTCAAAGGACCGGCGGCGGGGAACGGAAGACGGCGTCCCCGGCGCCGCAAAGAATACGGGCGTTGTCGCGCGTCCGCTGTTTGACAATGGAATCGGAAGCTCTGCCCCCGCCTCCTCACGCGCTGCCAAACCCCTTCCCCGGTATTCTGTATTCCGGCCGCGGCGCGGCCCTGTAGCGCCGCGGCCACACCGTCGCGGAATCGTCCTTCCGCTGTACACACCACCATCCGATACCACCGGCCCATGCGGCCGCGCGCCTAGCCTCGTGCACGCGACCCGGGGGGCAACCGGGGACTAGAGCCGTGCAGACAAACGGGTTCGGGCGTCACGGCCGCTTCGCTCGCGTCATATATTGGGCGGGACTGGGCGCGGGCTGCCTGGCGCTCGCCGGCTGCGTCACCACCAATGAGGCAAGCCGCGTCGGCGGCGATCGTCACGCCGCCGGCGTGCCGGAAAGCCGGCGCGTCGCAAAGGCCGTCCCCGCAATCGTAAAGCAGCATGCGGTCAGCGCACCTTACGCTTTCCAAAAAGGCGTCAGCTACAGCGCCGTCGGGACGGCGTCCTGGTACGGCGCCGACTTTCATGGCCGCCGCACGGCCATGGGCGAGAATTTCAATATGAATTCGCTGACGGCCGCGCATCCGACGCTGCCGCTGCCATGCACCGTGCGGGTGACCAATCTCGCCAACCACCGCTCCCTCGTGGTGCGCGTCAACGATCGCGGCCCCTATGTGGGCCACCGCGTCATCGATGTCTCGGCGAAGTCCGCGCAGTTGCTCGGATTCTACGACCACGGCCTCGCCAAAGTGAAAGTCGAATATGTCGGCCGCGCTTCCGCGCAAGGCGCGGAATGATGGTGGCGCCGCCCGGCGCCCGTCTCGAAGGATGAGGCGGATTGGTGCTACGCGCTCCCGAATCCCGTGCCGGTTTTTTGTCCTCCGCCCGCGGCGGGCCGACGATGTCGAGCACGGACGCGCTCTCCAAAACTTAACCAATGTCGCCGTTTTGATTTGCCATCGCGCCCCGCCTGACGGAAACGGGAGGGCCCCAACATTTTGCGATGGAGGCTGCCAGTGACCGTTTGTTCCCGCCTCACCATGACGCAGCGGATTTTCGCGGCCGTCCTTGGCGCGGCCATCCTTGGCGCAGCCATTATTGGCGGCCTATCGGCGCCGGCAAACGCAGCGGAGCTCGGGCCGGTTCCCGGATGGCGCGCCAGGCATGTCAGGATCTCGCAGACGTACTGGAACTGGCTCGATCGCTGCGCCTATGCCGGCTACTACTGCCTCTACGCCGAGCACCGCTACGTCTATCATTATCCCTTCGACGATCGGCCTATCGCTTACACCCATTACCGGCGCAGCTTCCGATAGGCGTCGTTCGCCGCTGAGCGCCTGTCCTCAACTCGCCCCAAACCCCTTCTCCGGTATTTTGTATTCCGGCCGCGGCGGACTGAAGATATCCAGCACGCGCGCGCCGTCCGCACCGGCGCGCATCGTGTGCGGCACGTTGCCGGGCGTGCGCCAGAAGTCGCCTTGCTTGACCGCGATTTCCTCGCCGCCCTGAAACCGCACCGCGGAGCCTTCCAGCAAAACACTCCATTGCTCCTCGGGGTGATGATGCATGACGCCTTCGGCGTTGGGCGCGATCGACACCACCGACAACATGGCGTGCTCGCCGGCAAAAATACGCGTCGTCACCCCCGGCGCGAGCTCGCGGAACAAGCCGTCGTCCGGTTTATCCAGATTGTGGAATTCGTCCTTCTGGCTCATCGTCGCCTCCCTCGCTATTTTCATGCGCTTCGATCAGGACTTGGATCAACCCTTGCCGTAGCTGCCCTGGTAGCGGCCCGCGCGGATCGCGGTGAGCGTGTCGGCTTCGCGCGCGATCTGCGCCTTGACGGCGTCAAGCAGGCTCGCCGCGATCGCCTGCGGAAACGACACGACGCCATCTTCGTCGCCGACCACGATATCGCCGGGCGCGATGACCGAACCGCCGATCGACACCGGCACGTTGATCGCGCCCGGCCCGCTCTTGTAGGGCCCGCGGTGGATGGCGGCGCGCGCAAAGCATGGGAAATCGGATTCGGCGAAGGCCGCGACGTCCCGAACGGCGCCGTCGATCACGTAACCGGCCGCGCCTCTGTGTTCGGCGATGGTCTTCATGATTTCACCGACCAGCGCCCGCGTCTCGTCGCCGCCGCCGTCAACGACGATCACGTCGCCCGGCCCGACCAGTTCGAGCGCGCGATGGACGGCGAGATTGTCGCCGGGTCGCGTGCGCACGGTGAAGGCGGCGCCCACCAGTCGGCCGCTGCGATGAAACGGCCGCAAACCCACCGCGCCCGGCAAGCGGTCGAGGTTGTCGCTGATGATGGAGGTCGGCGCGCTGCGGAACGCCTCGACCAGGTCCGGCGCGGGCTTCGGCACACTCGTCATGACCGTGGTGATGCTCATTCGACAATTCCCGTAATTTGTGGCGGAGAGGGCAAAGGCTTCTTACACCACTCTGCACTTTCCCGCCTCGCCCAAGGCGCATTCCAGCGCCTTGCGGTCCCACTTCGCCAAATCAGCCGCCGCGCCGTAGGTACTTTGCAGGAATTCCATCAGCGTGGCATCGCGATCGTTTGCTAAGCGCACCGCGTCGTAGGGCAGCAGAAACTCGCCTAGTTCTTTCGAGAAAAACGCCGCCGCCGGCTCCACGCGCGCCGCGGAAAAACCCTCCGGCGCCGGATAGGCATAGGAATAGAACGCCGGATAATCCACCGGCCCGCCGCCGCCCGGCCAGAAGCCGGCGCTCGACACCTCATGCGAATAGGCTTCCTGCGCCACAGCGTCGGGCAGATTCGGCACGCCGCCGGGGTGGCTTGGCGCACGCCGCCCCGAGAATCTAGTCACCGCCAGATCGAACGAACCCCAGAAGAAATGCACTGGGCTTACTTTGCCGAGGAAGCCGGTACGGAAATGGCTGAACACCTCGTGCGCCGACAGCAGTACGCGCCAGAACCGCTGCACGGCATCGCGGTCGTAGGCGGCGTGCGCGCGATCCTCGCCGAACGGCACGGCGTCCGCGATCTCGCTCGGCATCGGATTGATCGCGGTCGCCAGCCCAAGCTCTTCGAGCGCGATCATCACCTCACCATAGAAGTCCGCCACGCTCATCGGCTGCAAGATGAGCTGGCGGTATTGGCCGTCGCTCGCTCTGATCCACAGTACGTGGTCGATGAAATCGAAATCGATCTGGAACGAGCGTACGCCGTCCGGAATCGGCGAGGTGGTCAGCCCGCGCGCCGTGACGTAGAGCGCGACGTGCCAGGAATGGTTCTGCCACGGCGTGCGCGCCAGCCGGATCTTGCCGACCACCTGCGTCCACAGATGCAGCGTGTCGCGCGTCGCCCGCCACGCGGCGAGCGGCAGTTCGGGCCAGCGGGTGGGATCTGCTGACATGGTGGCATCATGATGCGGCCCGCGAGCATCGGCAACAGCCGTTCGTCCCCGCGCAAGCGGGGACCCAGTGCTGGACGCCCGCTTTCGCGGGCACGAACGGAGTTATCACTCGTGCGGCAAGACCTTGAACGGCTGCTTGTAGGGTTCCACCCGCAGCGAGGAATTGGCCAGCACGCCGATCTTGGCGCGCGGCGCCACCAGGCTCTCGCCATCCTTCTTGGTCACGGCATATTGCCAGAGCGTGAGCGAGCCCTTGGCCGCGATCGCCTTGGCGATGCCGCCGGCGTCGCCGCCGAGGTCCTTCAGCTCGGCGTCGTTGAGGCCGATCACGATCTCGTCCTTCACGGTCACGATCTTGAACAGCGTCTCGGCGCTGGCCGGCGCGGCGGCGGCGAACACGGCGGCGCTGAGCGCGGCGCCGACAAGGCATTGGGCTTTGGTCATGGCAACTCCCTGTAATGAGCGAGACAGTCTGGTGCAGTCGGCCGCCTTCCGTCTAGTGCCGTTTCGGCGTCCCCTCAAAACGCCTGGCATTCGCGCGCCGACTGCGAACTGCCGCCGATCATCTTGGTCTTCATGACATAGGAGCCCTTGGCCGCCGCGCCGTGTGATATTGGCGCCAGCACGATGGTGCCGCGGCCCTGGCTCGGCCCTTTCGCGCTGGTGATGTAGACGAACACCCGGCACTTGATGCGCTGCTCGCATTTATTGCTGAGTTCGATCGCGAACATCGGCTGCTGGCCGCTGCGCTTGTAGCCGTCATTCTCCACGATGCAGGCGCTCTGCGCGCCGGTTCCGGCATCGGCTTTGGGCGGCGCGGGCTGCGCCAGCGCTGCGGCGGCGAACCCGCAAAGCAGCAGTGCGGCGCCGGTCAGGCGCAGAATGGCATTGGTCATGACAAATCCTTATTCGAATCCGTTCGTCTTGGTTGGTCGCACGGGCGCGGGCAGAGATTCAAGGCCGGCCACCACCCACCTTGCCGCCGCGGCGCCCCTGCCCGATCATCCTGCCCCGGCGGCCAACCTCACATCCAGGGGAGAATTGTCATGATGTTCATCTTGTCGTTGAACTTTACCGACTAGGGCATCCGAGGAATCAAGGACGCCGACCAGGTGGTGCAAGCGAGCGGCGGCTGCGGGCCCTACCGGCACCGCGGGCCGCACGGCCACTGCCGTCCCGGCCCCTGAGCCGGCGGCGGTGCTCGACGTCCCCTTGGCCCGGCTCGTCCGGGCCAAGATTTTTTCGGCGTTGACGCGCCCGCGTCGATCTGTCATTCGCAACGCCCGTTCGTTTGGAAGCCCCGCCAGCAATGCCCACAAGACCGTTCCGCGTCGGCCGCTCACGTACCGGCCTCGGTATTTTCGCCACAAGGCTGATCCGCAAGCGCATCCGGATCGCCGAATACAAGGGGCGAAAGCTCACCACCAAGGAAGCCAACAAGATCGAGGCTCGCGGCAATCTTTACCTCTACGAAATCAACAGCCGCTGGACCATCGACGGCACGCCGCGCAGCAATATCGCGCGCTACTTCAACCACTCCTGCAATCCCAATGCGGAAGTCTACGACGTCAAGCACCGGGTGTTTATCCGCACCCTGCGCAACATCAAGCCGGGCGAGGAAATCACCTACGATTACGGCATCGATTATCTGAGAAACGTGATCGGGCGATCGAACTGCAAATGCGGTCGCTGCCTGCGGCGGCGCGCCAGAAAGGCGCGCGAACGCCGCGCGCTGCAAAAGCGGCGGCAGGCGCGGCTGGCAACGAAGCGCAAGCGGTTGCGCAAGGAACGGCGATAGGTCTCGAAAAGACGGTACGGAAGAACAGCCATTCGATTTTGCCCCTGCCCGCTGTGGCGCGGCCATGCTAGGCGGATCATCCTGTCCCGCCGCCAGAGACCGATGACCCGGTGACCTCCGACAGCCTCGACCAGCGCCTGCCCGCCACGCGCGCCGACCGCGTGCCGCGCGGCATCTATTATATGCTGATCGCCACCGTGCTGTTCGCCGCCTCGAGCGCGATATCGAAGTGGCAGGTGGCCGGCTATTCGTTCGCCGAGGTTCTGTTCTGGCGCTCTGCCAGTTCGCTGGTCATTTGCGCGCTGCTGATCCTGCCGCGCACGGGCCTCGCCGTGTTCCGCACCCAACGCCTGCGCGACCATGCCGGGCGCAACCTCACGCAAGGAACCGCGCAAGCCTGCATCGTCATCGCCTTCAGCCTGATGCCGCTCGCCGGCGCGGTCGCAATCAATTTCTCGGCGCCATTGGTCGCCACCGTCGTTGCCGCGGTGCTGCTCAAGGAGCAGGTCGGCGCGATGCGCTGGGGGGCGCTGCTGATCGGTTTCTTCGGCGTACTGATCGTGGCGACGCCCGGCGCCGACAGTTTTCGCATCGGCGCGCTGTTCGCGGTCGTCAACGCGGTGCTCTACGGCAGCGTCACCGCCGCGGTGCGCGGCATGACGGCGACCGAATCGACCGAGACGCTGACCATGTATCAGATGATGTTCCTGTTCGCGTTTTTCGCGTTGCTGTTGCCGGTCGGATTTGCATGGCCGAGGCCGGACGATCTGCTGGTCATGCTGCTGAGCGGCGTGTTCTACGGCTTCGGGCAATATACCTGGACGCGCTCGCTGTCGCTGGCGCCGACCTCGGCGGTCGGGCCGTTCTATTATTTCTCGCTGGTGTGGGCGATCGCCCTCGGCTTCCTGTTCTGGGGCGACGTCCCGACGCTGCCGTTGCTCGCCGGCTCCGCGATCGTGGTCGGCTCCGGGCTGTTCCTGCTCTGGCACGAGGCCGGCAAGAGGCCGCTGCCGTCCGACTAGCCCGCGCATGATCCCGAAAAGCTTGTCCTCGATTTGATTGGGGATGGCAGCCGGTTTTCGGACAAGATCATGCGCAAGAAAATTTGCAATCGCGCACACGTTAAGCCAAAGATCGCCGCAACGAAAGTCCAGGGAGGATTAAGATGAGCTTGAAGATCCGCCGCGTCGTCACCGGTCACGACGAGCAAGGCCGCGCCAAGGTGCTGATCGACGAAAACGTGACGAACGTGATCTCGATGCGGCCGGGCTCCAATTCATCGGTGATCTGGTCGACCGAGGGCTTTCCGATCAGCAACGACGGCGACGTCGATCCGTCCGGGAAGAAGATCGGCACCACGATCGACAACGGCACAGTGTTCCGCGTGATCAGGTTCGGGCTCGGCGTTACCCCGCGCAACCACCGCACCGATTCGATCGACTACGCGGTCATCCTCTCCGGCGAGATCGACATGGAACTCGACATAGGCACCGTGCATCTGAAGGCCGGCGACGTGCTGGTGCAGCGCGGCACCCTGCACAACTGGGTCAACAAGGGCACCGAGCCCTGCATCATCGCGTTCACGCTGATCTCGTCGAAACCGGTGACCGTCGGCGGCAAGGCGCTAACAGCGCACGGGTGATATTTATCCCTCTGCTTTCAGGGGAAGGATAAACGGATCACACGTCTAATTCCGGATAATGCCGGAAAATCCCGCTCTCGTTGAACGCCAGCCGGCGCGGTGACTTCAGATAGGCCCTGACGCGCGGCCGCGCGGCGACGCGGTCGCGCAGGGCGACGATGCCCGTCAGCTTGCGCTCGATGCGGGACATTGCGTTGGGAAAAGCATAGCGCAGGCCCTCGACGAGCTGGAATAGCGACAGGTCGGCATAGCTGAACTTGCGCCCGAGCACACAAGGCCCGCCGCTCTTCTGCAGCACGCGCTCGAAATAGCCGAGATATTTCGGCGCGCGGTCTTTCAGAAAATAATGCGCGAAATTCTTCGCCTCCGCTTTCTGGTCCTCGTAATAAAGGCTGCTGGCGATCGGATGGTGGGTGTCGTGAGTCTCCTTCACGAAATCCGTTACCGTGAGCTGCAACTGATGCAGCCAGAGCCGGCCGGCCTCGTCGCGCGGGCTGAGCTTCAGGCGCGGCCCGAGATAGAACAGGATATTGGCGGACTGCGCGATCACAAGCTTGCCGGCCTTCAGAAACGGCGGCGCGAACGGCGGATGCTTGTCGCCCCCGCCATTCATCATCGCCATCATTTTGTCCATGCCGCCTTTTTTGCGCGCCACGTCATCGTAAGCGGCGCCGGCATCTTCCAGTGCCAGGCGCACGAATTCGCCGCGGCCCTGGATTCCCGGCCAGTAGAACAACTGATAGCGCATCGGACACCTCTGCCGTCGTTCACCGCTGCGCGGCAATCAAACAAAACAACAGTGGCCGGGACAAGCCCGGCCACCGCAAAAAGATCTTACGTCCGATTTAGTTGACCGCGAAGCAATACATCAGCCCGTCGCCGCCGGTCGAGCGCAGGTCGGCTTG
>DASXBN010000062.1:0-1505 GCA_036491675.1 Pseudolabrys sp.
GCGAGATAACGTCCTGGATCGGCCAGAATCACGGCGCGCACGGCCTCGTGATATTTGATGTAGCCGGTGCAGCGGCACAGATGTCCGTCGAGCGCCTCGGCGATGGTCTTCTCGAGGTCGGCCCGCGCCACCGGATTGCGCGCTAGACGCTCGAGCAGCACTTGGCCTTCGTTCAAAAAACCCGCGGTACAGTAGCCGCACTGGAAGGCAAAATGCGTGATAAACGCCTTTTGTAAAGGCGACAGTTCGCCGTTCTTGGCATGGCCTTCCACCGTGCGGATGGCCTTGCCGTTGAAGTTCACCGCAGGAACAACACAGGTCGGCATGGTCTGACTCGTCCCGTCGGGATTATCCAGGATGACCGCACAACTCAGGCACTGCGCGGCGCCGCAGCCGAACTTGGTGCCGGTCATCCCGAGATACTCGCGCAGGAAATCGTTCATCGACAATTCGTCGCGCACCTCTCTCGGCCCGTAAGCGCGTCCATTGATGGTGACGGTCAGCATCGTCACTTGAGTGCTCCCTTGATCATGGCTTGAGTCACCGGCAAGGACCGGAAGCGGTGACCGGTGGCGTCGTAGATCGCATTGATCAGCGCAGGGGCCGCCGGCATCATCACGACTTCTGCCATGCCCTTCGGCCGCTCATCTGAATCAATGGGCGACAGCACCTCAACCTCGAGATCGTGCAGCGGCAGGTCCGACCCACGTGCGATGACGTATTGACCGAGGTTCCATTTGCCGTTGCCGGGCCCACCCTCGTAAGGCGGCAGCGACTCGAGCAAAGCGAAGCCCACAGCCATGGCGAAGCCGCCCTGCGCCTGTCCCAGCACGACCTCCGGGACCAACGCCTGGCCGCATTCCAGCACGCTGTAGGCTTTTGCGATCCGCAACGCGCCGGTTGCGCGCTCGATCTCGACGCGAACCAGCGCGCCGCACGTCGCCGCATGGGTGGGACCGCTCTTGTTGAGATCGGTTGGCGGATACTTCACGTTGGAACGATCGAGGCGAGCAAATTTGCCGCCGCCACGGCGCACGGCCAGGGCATCGATGTCGGCCGTCCACGTCTGTCCGGAAATCGCAAAGGTCGCCTGTGCCCACGCCCAACGGTTAAAGCAATGCGTCATCGCCCCGGTCACGCCGTTGCGCGCATGCGCCTTCGCCGCCACCGCCGGCAACGCGAGCGGCGCCAACCCCGGCATGACCAGTTGCCCGTCTTTCCATCGCGCCGTTTTCCAGTCATTCGCTCTGGGATCTTTCGGCGCGATGCCCCACAGTTCGAGCGCGGCCGGCCACAGACCGAAGCGGAAGATGACACGCGCCGCCTCGGCCGCCGCATGCGTCATGATGTAAGCGCCGATCGAGGCAAAGGTGGCCGAACTGATCGCCGGCACCCAGCGCGAATTGCGCGCTGCGGCGTCCTGTGTCTTCTGGTCCATCGTGTAGCAGTTGCCGGAGGTCACGAGCGCGAGCGGGCCGAACCCGTGCACCTGCAAGATCGCGACT
>DASXBN010000063.1:0-6650 GCA_036491675.1 Pseudolabrys sp.
GTAGACTTCATCTCCGGACCCAGGATGGGGTCGGCCTCCGGAAACTTATTGAACGGAAAGACCGCTTCTTTCACCGAGTAGTAAGCGGGCACCCGCTCGGTGGTCGCGCCCAATTCCTGCAGCTTCTTGCCTGTCATGACGCGGGCGGCGATTTTCGCCAGCGGCGCGCCGGTCGCCTTGGAGACGAATGGCACGGTGCGCGAGGCGCGCGGATTGACCTCGAGCACATGGATCTCGCCGTCCTTGATGGCGTATTGCACGTTCATCAGTCCGCCGACATTGAGCGCGAGCGCGAGCGCGCGGGTCTGCCGCCCGAGCTCGGCGATGGTGTCCTCGCTCAGCGAATGCGGCGGCAGCGCGCAGGCTGAATCGCCGGAATGGATGCCGGCTTCCTCGATGTGCTCCATGATGCCGGCGATGAAGGTGTCCTTGCCGTCGGCAAGGCAGTCCACGTCCACTTCGGTGGCGTCCGACAGATAGCGGTCGATCAAAAGCGGGCTCTTATCCGACACCACCAGTTCGGACGGACGGTCGAGATCGCCGGCGAGCCGCGCCACGTAGCGGTCGAGCTGCGCGCCGTCGCGCACGATTTCCATGGCGCGCCCGCCCAGCACATAAGACGGCCGGATCACCACAGGATAGCCGATCTCCTCGGCGATGGCGCGCGCCGCGCCCGGCGAGGTGGCGATGCCGTTCTGCGGCTGGCGCACTTTCAATTTGTCGAGCAGCGTCTTGAAGCGTTCGCGATCTTCCGCGAGGTCGATCATGTCGGGCGAGGTGCCGAGGATCGGCACCTTGGCCTTTTCCAGGTGCTCGGCGAGCTTGAGCGGGGTCTGGCCGCCGAACTGCACGATGACGCCGTGCAGCGTGCCCTTGGCGCGTTCGGTGTCGATGATCTCCAGGACGTCTTCCGGCGTGAGCGGCTCGAAATAGAGCCGGTCGGAGGTGTCGTAATCCGTAGAAACGGTCTCCGGATTGCAGTTGATCATGATGGTCTCGTAGCCAACGTCCTTGAGCGCGAAAGCGGCATGGCAGCAGCAATAATCGAACTCGATCCCCTGGCCGATGCGGTTCGGGCCGCCGCCGAGGATGATGACCTTCTTTTTGTCCGACGGCGCCGCCTCGTCGGCGGCCTTGCCGTTAAACGGCGTTTCGTAGGTCGAATACATGTAAGCCGTGGGCGAGGCGAATTCGGCGGCGCAGGTGTCGATGCGCTTGAACACCGGCCGCACGCCGAGCGCACGGCGCTTGGCCATCACCTCGTCGGCATGGCTGCCGGTGAGTTTGGCGAGCCGCTTGTCGGAGAAGCCCTTGGCCTTGAGCCGCCGGAACGCGCCGGCCGTGGCGGGAAGGCCCTTGGCCTTGATCTCGGCTTCGCTCTCGACCAGCGCGCGGATTTCGCTGAGGAACCAGGGATCCACGCGGCAGGCATTGTGGATCAAGTCGTCGCTGGCGCCGAGCCGCATCGCCTGCGCGATCTTGAGCAGGCGGTCGGGTGTCGGCGTGCCGAGCGCGGCGCGGATCGCGGCCTTGTTGTCGGCGTCGTCGGTGCCCTTGGCCGGATCGAAACCTTCGATGGTGATCTCGTCGAGGCCGGTGAGGCCTGTCTCGAGCGAGCGCAGCGCCTTCTGCAAGGATTCCTGGAAGGTACGGCCGATCGCCATCGCTTCGCCGACCGATTTCATCGAGGTGGTGAGCACGGCTTGCGCGCCGGGGAATTTCTCGAAGGCGAAGCGCGGCACTTTGGTGACCACGTAATCGATGGTCGGCTCGAACGAGGCGGGCGTCGCGCCGCCGGTGATGTCGTTGGCGATTTCGTCGAGCGTGTAGCCGATCGCAAGCTTGGCGGCGACCTTGGCGATCGGAAAGCCGGTCGCCTTCGACGCCAGGGCGGAGGAGCGCGACACGCGCGGATTCATCTCGATGATCACCAGCCGCCCGTCGGCCGGATTGACCGCGAACTGCACGTTCGATCCGCCGGTCTCCACCCCGATCTCGCGCAGCACCGCGATCGAGGCGTCGCGCATGATCTGGTATTCTTTGTCGGTGAGCGTGAGCGCCGGCGCGATGGTGATGGAGTCGCCGGTGTGCACGCCCATCGGGTCGACGTTCTCGATCGAGCAGATGATGATGCAATTGTGTTTTTTGTCGCGCACCACCTCCATCTCGAATTCCTTCCAACCCAGCACCGATTCTTCGATCAGCACTTCGTTGGTCGGCGAGGCGTCGAGGCCGCCCTCGACGATCTCGAGGAACTCGGACTTGGTGTAGGCGATGCCGCCGCCGGTGCCGCCGAGCGTGAAGCTCGGGCGGATGATCGCGGGCAGGCCGACATAGTCGAGCGCCTGCAATGATTCGATCAGCGCCTGGTCCTGATAACGCTCGCGCCGCGCCGGCTCGCCGCGCGCCCATTCCAGCTCGAAATCCTTCAACAGGCGCGCGCGTTCGGCGTCGGACGCGCTCAGGCCGGCGATGCGCTGGGCTTCCTGCCGGTATTTGTCGCGGTCCTGCTTCTTGAGCTCGGAGGCGTTGGCGAGCCGCGAGCGCGGCGTCTCCAGCCCGATCTTGTGCATCGCCTCGCGGAACAGCGCGCGATCTTCCGCCTTGTCGATGGCATCCGCCGTGGCGCCGATCATCTTGACGTTGAACTTCTCCAGCACGCCCATCTTGCGCAAGGAGAGCGCGCAATTGAGCGCGGTCTGCCCGCCCATGGTCGGCAGCAGCGCGTCGGGCCGTTCCTTCTCGATGATCTTGGCGACGATCTCCGGCGTGATGGGCTCGACATAGGTGGCGTCGGCCAGATCCGGATCGGTCATGATGGTCGCCGGATTGGAGTTCACCAGCACGACCCGGTAGCCCTCGTCCTTCAGCGCCTTGCAGGCCTGCGTGCCGGAATAGTCGAACTCGCAGGCCTGGCCGATAACGATCGGGCCGGCGCCGATGATCAGGATCGATTTGATGTCGGTTCGTTTGGGCATCGGCTCCCGGAAACTGCGCACAAAAAAAGGGCGCGCCCTCGCGCGCTTTCAGGCTGAGTGGGTACCGGTCAGCCGCCCGGAAAGCGCGCTACTCTTAATTGCGCGCGCGGTCGGACGCAAAACCGGTGCCCACTTTTGCTGACCGCGCGCCCGCGCTCCCCGGACCGCGCTGAGGGTTCAAGCCTCGCGCGCGGGGCTCATATAGACCCGAATCGGCGGGCAGGGAAGGGCGCCGGGCGGCTTTAGCGGTGGACGGAGAAATCCAGCACTTTGTGGCCGAATTGAGCGTCCCGGCCGGCGGGCGGACGCTTCTGAAAGCGTCCACGAAACTGGCTGTCGACTCGAAAATCGAGCAAAGACAATCATAATTCGATCACCTCGTCGGCGCGGGCGAGCAGCGACGGCGACAATTCGATGCCGAGCGCCTTAGCGGTCTTGAGATTGACGACCAACTCGAATCTCGTCGGCTGAAGGACCGGCAGGTCAGCAGGTTTCGCACCCTTGAGGATACGACCGACGTAGGCACCGACTTGACGAAACGAGTCGGACCAGCTCGCCGAGTAACTCATTAGGCCGCCGGCCAAGACGGACTCGCGGTCAAAGAAGATCGTGGGAATTGCGTAGCGCATCGTCAGCGCAACGATCTGGTCGCGCCGGCCGGCGAATAGCTGATCGGCCGCCTGGATCACGGCGTCGGCGTGCAATTGCGCCGCGGCGGCGAAGGCAGCGTCCAGCTCGGCTTCGGAGCTCGCGTTCACAACCTGGAATTTGAGGCCGCGCTCGCGCGTAGGCTCCTGCATCTGTTGCACTTGAGCTTTCGCCGCAATATTTGCGGGATTTACCAGCAATGCGATCGTGGTCGCCTTGGGGACCAATTCGGCAATCAGCTCGAACCGTTTTTGGATCAGCTCGTTGCTCAAGCGGGTGACACCGGTGACGTTTCCGTCCGGCCGATTCAAGCTTGTGACCAGACCATCATTGACCGGGTCGCCGCCAGTTTGGAACACGATCGGAATCGTCGAGGTCGCCGCCTTGGCCGCAAGCGCGGGGGCAGAACTGCGCGTGGCGGCGATCACGGTGACCTGGCGGCGAACCAGTTCGGCGGCGAGTACCGGCAATTGCTCGTAGCGGCCTCGCGCCCAGACATAATCGATCGTGACGTCCTTGCCTTCGGTATAGCCGATTTCGCTTAGACCTTGGCGAAAGCCAGCAAGACTAGCGGCCATGCCGTCAGACGATCCGCTATCGAGAAACCCAATCACCGGCATTCCCGGCTGTTGCGCGCGCGCCGCGAGCGGCCACGCTGCTGCCGAGCCAGCAATTACTTTAATGAAGTCACGCCGCCTCATCGTTTCCCCAAGGCTTACGAGAAGGCATCGTACCGGCTCAAAACCCCACTGGAAATGGGCGGATGTGAGTTCAGGCACGGGGCCGCTGAGTGCTGGGCGACGTCCGCTTTGGGCCAAATTCGGAAACGTCGCACCAAGGATTGTTGGCACGTCCAAATTTAATTGCGATGTGAGCGTGCGGATCTAGTAGCAGCGAACGATATTGACCGATTGCTTCTTGCCGTCGCTATCCCGCGGAACCGTTACGGTCTCCGAGCGGCAGCCCACCTCGGTTTCTTGAACCCTGACAACCGGCGGATAGCGGTGCACCGCATCCCAGGGCACATCGTATGTGTAGGTGATATGCTGCGTTGCCGGCCCCGCAACATTCACATTCGGTTCGGCGCTCGAGGTCTGCCCATTGAGGTAGACGCCGCCTGTTGTCGGCCAGAAACCCCACCCGGCATTGCGGTGATGCCGCAGCGATGTGGCGATTGCGCGCGATCGCAGGCCGGATGCGTGGGAGCCCGACTTGCCGCCATGCGCACCTGCTCCCGACCTGGCGAATGACTCGTTCGAGGCAACGGTCAGCGCGAGGCTGAGCGAGGCGACAAAGACCGTCAGGCACATTTTATACGTCATGGCACGCACCCCTTTTGTACGTTGCTCAGGAGCATTCCAGCGCAAGCAAACCGGGGCCATATGGGCCCGCGTGAGCATCATTAATCATTCGTTAATGCGTGTAAAGCCTTAATTCTAATAGAGAAAGTCGCTGTGGACGGCCGCTGATGGGCGGCCATCGCCGAACGATGTTGCCGCGAACCTACGCAGCGCAGCAAAAAGGATCGTCATTCGATCACCTCGTCGGCGATGGAGAGCAACCCGGACGGCAATGTGAGGCCGAGCGCCTTGGCGGTTTTGAGATTGATGACAAGCTCGAATTTGGCGGATTGTACAACTGGCAGATCGGCGGGCCGTTCGCCCTTGAGGATCCTCCCGGCGTAAATTCCCATCTGGCGATAGGCGTCGGTGATACTCGTGCCGTAGCTCATTAGGCCGCCCACAAGGGCAAACTCGCGCTGCTCAAACGCCGCAGGAAGTCTGTAACGTACAGTCCACAACACGACCTGTTCGCGCTGAGCGTTGAAGAACGGATCGGCGGCGACGAGAAGTCCTCCTACCTGCTTCTGCGACATCGTAGCGAACGCCGAATCGATCTCACCTTCACTTCCGGCCTTTAGCAGGAGAATCGTTCGGCCAAGCGTCCGCGCTGCCGCCTCCACGTTTGTGACGATGGCCTCGGTTGGCGGATAATTGGGATTGACGAGATGAGCGATGACCGCAGTCTTCGGCAGCAGATCGTGCAAGAGCCCGAGACGTTTTGCCTCAAGCTCGGCGGTTAATATATTCACGCCCGTTGCATTGCCACCCGGTCGGCCGATGCTGGCGACGAGGCCAGCCTTCACCGGATCGTTGCCAATGTTGAACACGATGGGAATTATTGCGGTGGCAGCCTGAACCGCGAGTGCCGGCTTTTCGCCGCCGCCGGTGACAATTACGGCCACCTTTCTGCGAACGAGATCGGCCGCGAGTGCGGGCAGTCGGTCGTACTGATCTTCCGCCCAATGGAACTCGATGGCTACATTCTGGCCTTCGATTGCGCCCGTTTCTTTCAAACCTCGGCGGAACCCCGCCACGAGATGCGCCATCGGATTGGCCGACGCGATATGGAGAAATCCGATCACGGGCATCGCCGGCTGCTGCGCACGCGCGGCAAGCGGCCATGCAGCCGCCGCGCCGCCTAGAAGCGTGATGAACTCCCGTCGCCTCAAAGTTTCATCCCCAGGCCGAGGGTTACAGTCTAGCAGATTGCTACGCACGAACCCTGTTTCGTATCGCAGCAAAATAGACCGCCTAATGTCCGCTTTGGGTCATAAGCGGACATTGCAGAGCGCCTGGGCCATGTCCGCTTTACCCCCAAAAGCGGACATTGGATTACTGCACGTTCGATTGATCACTGCACTCTTTCACCATCGACCCACCATGTCTTGCCGCGGCGTGTCACAACGGCATAGCCGTCGTCGTCATCGTTGATAACGTCGACTTTCGTACCTTTTGGCAGGCGGATCGGGCAGTACTTGCTGATCTGACCGCCCTTTGGCGTCAGTGACTGCATCGTGTACTCATGCGCGGCGCCCCAGCTCGTACAAGCATAAGTCTCGGCTTTGATCACGCCGGACCGGCTTTCGGCCTGCGTTGTAAATAGAATTGCGAGAGCGGCTGCGAGTGAGCCGAATGTCAACTTCGCTGGCATGACTTTGTCATGGGGCATATCATTTACAAT
>DASXBN010000064.1:0-1584 GCA_036491675.1 Pseudolabrys sp.
CGCTACCTATCACCGTGTCTATGACGCGCCGCTCACCGCCGATATTGAGGCCCTGGCGCGGCCAGTCTCGAGCTGGGTACGCACGGTGACAAACGCACGCAGCGTCGCCGCCGATGGCGCAGCTGCGATCGCCGCCGCGCGTGCAACGCCCGGTCAGGTCGCCACGTTGATCTTACCCGCGGACATGGCGTGGAACGAGGGCAGTGACGTGGCCCCGGTAGCACCGGCGCCGCCGCGCCCTGCTGTCGCCTCCGCGATGGTGGACACTGCGGCGCGCATTCTACGAAGCGGCGAGCCGACAGTGCTCCTCCTCGGCGGCACCGGTCTGCGGGCGGAGGGCTTGGCACTTGCCGGCCGCATCGCGGCGAAGTCCGGCGCGCAACTCCTTGCGCAGACCTTTAATGCCCGCGTCGAGCGAGGTGCCGGCCGCGTACCAGTCGAGCGCGTGCCCTATTTCGTCGATCAGGCGCTGGCTGTGTTCAAGGAAGTGCGCCACGTGATCCTGGTCGGAGCGTGCGCGCCGGTCGCTTTCTTCGGTTATCCGGGCAAGCCAAGTGCGCTAACGCCACCCGGCTGCGACATCCAGACGCTTGCGGCACCCCACGAGGACCTGACCGGGGCGCTCGCCGCGCTTGCCGAGGCGATCGGGGCACCGCGCGGGACCACGTGGCCGGCCGAAGAGCCTCCGCCGGTTCCAAACGGCGGCGCCATCACCTCGGATGCCATCGCCGCGATGTTGGGCGCGCTCCTGCCGGAAGGCGCCATTATCTGCGACGAATCCCTAACCACCGGCCAGAGCTTTTTCCCGATGACCTACGCGGCAGCGCCTCACGATTGGCTGCAGCTCACGGGCGGCGCTATCGGCGAGGGCATGCCGCTCGCCACAGGCGCTGCGGTCGCCTGCCCTGACCGCAAGGTGATCAACCTCCAAGCGGACGGCAGCGGCATGTACACCCTTCAATCCTTGTGGACCCAGGCGCGCGAGGGTCTTAACGTCTTGACCCTGATCTGGGCCAATCGCGCCTACGCCATTTTGCAACACGAACTCGCCAATGTCGGCGCGAATAATCCCGGGCCGAAGGCCCTCGACATGCTGAGCCTCGGTAATCCCGATCTCGACTGGGTCAGCCTGGCCAAGGGCATGGGCGTCGGCGGAAGGCGCGTCGAAACAGTCGACGAGCTGGTCCGTGCTTTCCGTGCCGGAGTTGCGGTCACGGGTCCGTTCCTCATTGAGGTGGTGCTTTAGCTTTTCTTAGGCCATTGTTTTGCGCAAAAAAAGGGGGACAGGTCACAATCCGCCTGCGATTGACATTCCCTGACGTAGAGTTACTCTTCGGTTCTTCGCCGGCGGGGTAGCCAAGTGGTAAGGCCGCGGTCTGCAAAACCGCTACTCACGGGTTCGATTCCCGTCCCCGCCTCCCGCTTCCAGAGCCGATTCGCGGGCCATCAGCAGTCGGAAAAAAGGCTAAGCTCAGAATAAAATAAGAATAGTGCCGTTATTTGCCGTAACGAGCCTTAATCGAATTTCTGACTGGAATTTTGACCTGGCGGCCAGAGACTGTTTCAAAAGTATGACCCGCGAAG
>DASXBN010000065.1:0-1573 GCA_036491675.1 Pseudolabrys sp.
TCCGTGCCGAGGGCGGCCGGCGCGAGGCGCGCTGCGACCGCGGCGGCGCTGCCACCGCTCGAGCCGCCCGGAATGCGCGTGGGATCGTACGGGTTGCGCGCGGGACCAAACGCCGCGTTGTTGTTGGTCGGACCATAGGCGAGCTCTTGCAAATTGGTTTTGCCGAGCACGATGGCGCCGGCATCGAGCAGGTGCTGCACGATCGGTGCGTTGCGTTTCGGGCGATGCGCCGCGAGGGCGGGCGTTCCGCCAGTGGTCGGAAAATCGGCCGTATCGATGTTGTCCTTGAGCGCGAGCGGCACCCCGTGCAGCGGCCCGAGCCGCTCGCCGCGCTGACGCCGCTGGTCGGCGGCCCGTGCCGCGGCGCGCAGGCGGTCCGCCTCGAGGCTGATGAACGCGTTGAGCGGTGACGCCGCGCAGCGCGCCAACAGCGCCTCGGCCAGCGCCTCTGCCGTTTGCTCGCCGTTGCGGACCGCGTCCGCTGCCCCTCTGGCACCGAGTTCGGACAATGCCACCATGAGCTCGCCTTCCGTGAAATTACGGCCTCAAAGCACAATCAACCTCAAGGCCGCCAAAGACGCTTGGTCTCGCCGTGCCTTTGCACCTCCAGCAATTCCTTGCATCGTCGCCGCCATATGCGAAGCTCGCCTAGGCCGTATTGGTCGCCGGATCAGGACGCGCGGACTTGCGTCGCAAGAGCGGCATGCATGACGGCGATACTTTCAACCGTCAATGAGGAGAAGCCAAGATGTTCATTGCCATGAACCGCTTCCGGGTGAAGAAGGGATCAGAACAGGCGTTCGAGCAGGTGTGGCTCAGCCGCGACTCGCAGCTCAACAAAGTGCCGGGTTTCGTCGAATTCCATCTGCTGAAGGGACCCGAGCACGAGGACTTTACGCTCTATGCGTCGCATACGGTCTGGCAGAACCAGAGTGCCTTCGAAGCGTGGACCAAGTCGGAGGCATTTCGTGCCGTCCACAAGGATGCCGGCCAGAATAAGCCGCTCTACATCGACCATCCACAATTCGAGGGTTTCGAGGTGCGGCAGACCGTACATCGAGGCAAACCCGCGGTCGCCTAGGGTTTTGCCGGGCTTGGAAATCGCTTCTCGCGATCGCATCCGGAAAATCGGCCGTATCGATGTTGTCTTTGAGCGCGCGCGGCACTCCATGCAGCAGCCCGAGCCGTTCGCCGCGCTGACGCCGCTGGTCGCGTTCCAGCGACGGCTGAGCCGAAAGACATTTTTCGCTTTGCGGCCTACAACAGCACGCACCTCGGGCTAAGATCGATCACCAGTTCCTCAAACACGGATGGCGCTCATGCGACGCAATCTGGTTCTCATCCGACTGCCAATGCTCGCCCTTGGTGCAACGATCATGACGCTTGGCTCCGCCGCGGCACAGACGCCCGACATCCGCTACAGCAATCCGGCAACCATGGCAAAGCCTACCGGCTACACCCATGTGGTCGAAGTGAATGGCCCCGGGCGCACGATCTATATCGCGGGACAGCTGGGATATGACCGCGCCGGCAAGCAAGGCGCGGATTTCCGCGAGCAGGCGACGCTGGTCTA
>DASXBN010000066.1:0-1659 GCA_036491675.1 Pseudolabrys sp.
GCAGCCAAAGCCAGAGGCCGAGCCACGAGAGCGCCAGGAACAGGCCGATGACGGTCGCGATCGACGCCAGCGCCGGCCATAGGCGTTCCCAGAAAATCGTCCAGCGCGCCCGGCGGAGCGCCGGCGCGAGCAAATCATCGCCCGCGCGCTCCGGCGGGGCCTGGTGGGGGGTCGCGGCGTCAATTTGAAGCTCGATCAAGCTTATCTCCAGCCAACAAGAAACTGCCTGATTGTTACCTGAGCCGCGACTTAGACCGGCTCTAGACCGAGCGGAAGAACCGCCGCCTCGATTACCGCGCGCACCCGCGCATCCTTCATATGTGCGAGACGAAATGGCACTGGATCGGCACCAGCGCCACTTCGCTTCATCACGCGAACGAGATGTTGTGGTTCTTGAGCGGGACCGATCGGATACGCTTGCCGGTTGCCGCGAAGAACGCATTGAGCACGGCGGGGGCGGCGACGAAGATCGTCGGCTCGCCGACGCCGCCCCAGAATCCGCCGGACGCCATGATGATCGATTCGACTTTGGGCATCTCCGCGATGCGCATCGAGTTGTAGGTATCGAAGTTGGTCTGCTCGATGCGGCCATCCTTTACCGTGCACTCGCCGTAGAACAAGGCGGATAGGCCGTAGACGAACGAGCCCGCCACTTGCCGGTCGATCTGGGCCGGGTTGACGGCGTAGCCCGGATCGGTGGCGCCGACGATGCGGTGAATTTTGATCTTGTTCCCGTCGGTCACGGAGATTTCCGCCGCCGCGGCGACGTAGCTGCCATAGCCCATCTGCTGGGCGAGGCCGCGATAGACGCCTTGCGGTGCAGGTTGTCCCCAACCGATTTTTTCGGCCACGGCATTGAGCACCGCGAGATGCTTGGGATGTTTCGCCATCAGCTTGCGGCGGAACTCGAGCGCATCTTGCCCGGCCGCGTGGGCCAACTCGTCCACGAAGCACTCAAGATAGAGGGCGTTCTGGTTATTGTTCACGCCGCGCCAGAACCAAGGCGGGATCGGAGGATTGACCATCGCGTGGTCGATGAGCAGGTTCGGGACGTCGTAGCCGAGCTGCCCCTCGGTGCCGCCCGGGTTGAGTCCCTGGAACGTGATTGGGTCGCGTCCTCCTTCGGCGAGCCGCGCCGGGGCGACGGCGGCGAGGATCGATTGGCCAGAAATACGCATATGCAGTCCGGTGAGATTGTTATTGGCGTCGAGCGCGCCGATGAGCTTGCATTGCGTGATCGGATGGTAAACCCCGTTGGTGGTGTCTTCCTCGCGCGACTTGAGCAACTTGATCGGCGTCCCCGGCATCTCCTTGGCGACGCGCACCGCGTGCGATACGAATTCGCTGCGTCCCCGCCGCCCGAAGCCGCCGCCAACCAGCATCTTGTGCACGTCGCATTTGCTGACTGGCAGTCCTGAGGCCTCTGCGGCCGCCGCAAGCGCCGCTTCGCCGTTCTGCGTGCCGCACCAGACCTCGCAATTATCCGCGGTATAGATTGCGGTCGCGTTCATCGGCTCCAAGGCGGCGTGGGCCTGATAGGGGTAGGAGTAGACCGCCTCGATCGTCTTGGCCGCGCTGGCGATCGCCGCTTTCGTGTCGCCCTGCTGATTGCCGACGAATGTTTTCTCGGCGTCGAGCCCGGCCTTGAGCATGTCCGCG
>DASXBN010000067.1:0-2376 GCA_036491675.1 Pseudolabrys sp.
GTACAGAACCCGCATTGCAGCGCGTGATGCTTGCGGAATGCCGTCTGCAATGGCGTCAGGCCGTCGTCTTGCGACAGCCCCTCGACCGTGACAATGCTGGTGCCATCCGCCTGTACGGCAAGCATCAAACAAGAGCGGACAGCAGCGCCGTCGACGATCACCGTGCAGGCGCCGCACACGCCGTGCTCGCAGCCGATGTGGGTACCGGTCAGCCGCAGCGTGTAACGCAGGCAATCGGCGAGGCTGGTGCGCGGCTCGACAGCGACCTCGACCGGCTTTTCATTGATCGTGAAAGCGACCGGCATCAGGCACTCCGTCTGTGCGCCGCCGCGCGCAATGTGCGCTCGACCAGGGTCGCCACCAATGCGCGGCGGTATTCAGCGTCGGCGTGCAAATCCTGCGGCGGATCGATGGCGTTGGCCGCCGCCCGTGCCGACGCAACGATCGTTTGCTCGTCGACAGTGCGGCCATCGACGGTAGCCTCGACCGCCTCAAGGCGGTGTGGCCGGCTGCACGCGCCAATAACGCCGACATGCGAATTGCAGGCCCGGCCCTGAGCGTCTTCATCGTAGTAAAGGGCAATGCCGGCCAGCGCGAAATCGCCTTGGCGCAGCGAGAATTCTTCGAAGCCCCAGCGGCGCGCTGCCGGCCAAGGCGGCAGGCGCAGTTCGGTCACGATCTCGTCAGATTGCAGCACCGTTGTTAGCGGTCCGGTAAAGAACGCGCTGGCCCGAAGCCTCCGGCTTCCCGCCGCGCCGACAACCGTAATCTCACCGTCGCATGTCACGGCGATGCCCGGCAGTTCCGCCGCTGGATCGGCATGGGCGAGGCTGCCGCCGATCGTGCCGCGGTTGCGGATCTGGTAATGGGCAACATGCGCGACGGCCGCGCACAGCAGCGGCTGAGCGCCCGGCAACCGCGGATCTCGCTCGATATCGCGCCAGCGCACCTTGGCACCAAGCCGGATGCCGTCGGCGCCGACAGCAATGCCGCCCAGCCCGGGCAGCCGGCGCAGATCGACCAACAAGCTGGGCGCGGCGAGCCGAAACGCGAGCACCGGCATCAGGCTCTGACCGCCGGCGAGCACCTTCGCGCCCGGGTCCGCGCCGAGCAAGGCGACGGCCTCATCTAGTGTTTCAGGAGCACGGTATTCGAAACGCGAGGGCTTCATGAAATTACATTCGGCAAGGTGTAATGCCGCGATTAGGGCAAATTCCGGCGCCCGGCGCAATCATGGCACTGTATCCAAAGACCGCGGGCGAACTGCGGCGTGAGCGAGATTTGTGGGCCTAAGTTTCAGCCAGCGGCTCCGCGTCGAGGCTGCAGGCCAATTCGGACGAGGCGCATCGAATGAGTAAGGCCAGCTGCAGATAAATTATCAGGGGTGCGAGTTTGAAAAGGTCGGGCGGTGGCGCTTTCATCCAGTGGTGGATGCAAGGGCAAGGGTGCAGGTTCGCTTCCATATCGGAGCAAGAGCGCGTTCGGGATTGTTGCGCCTGTTCATGGGCTATCACAATCAGGCCTCGCCGTAGTGGACCCGGCGGAAGTTGCGCGATGGAATCAACTCGTCGACATGCACGTCCCATAGGGTCGAGCGGTCCTGCATCTGATGCTCTCGGAAGAGGCCTGCGAACTGACCCAGGCTTGTTACTTTGGTGCCGTTAAGCCCAAAGCCGCGCGCCACCCGAGCGATGTCGCCGCGGCCGTGGGTCGCGTGCATCGGATCGACGCCAGAAGCGCGGAACTTATGCGTCTCGGCTCCGTAGCCGCCGTCGTTAATGATGCAGATCAATAACTTGATGCCGTGACGCTGCATGGTCTCCAGCTCTTGAATGTGCTGGTAGAGGCTGCCGTCGCCCTCGATCAGCATGACCTTGCCGTTGTTCCGCGCCGTGGCGACGCCGATCGCCGCCGACAGGCCCGAACCGATCGCACCGAAATCGATCGGGATGTGGTACTTGCCGGCCGGTCGGCCGCGAAGGTGGGTCATCGCAAAACTGAAGCAATGCCCGCCTGCGACGATGATGTCCCAGTCTTTCGGGATCGCCGCGTCAAGCTCCTTGACCACCGGGCGCGGGTCGAGCGTGCCCGGAGCCGGCGTGTAGGGCTTGGGATCCGGGTTTTCGGCGGTCGCCGCGATCTTCGAGGCGACCTCGTTGCTGCGCCACCCCTGGCGGCGGATGCCCTTTTCCCTGAGCCGAGCCACGAGCGCTTCGGCGGCAACTTTGGCATCGGCCTGGAGATGCAGATCGGCGGTCCGCAGGCCTTGCCACAGCCCGCGCGGCTGGGTGTCAATCCGGACAACCTTGGCATTCGGAAACAGGTATCCGCCCTCGGTCGTGTAATGACCGAGGCCTGCTCCGGCGGCAATCACCA
>DASXBN010000068.1:0-1542 GCA_036491675.1 Pseudolabrys sp.
GGCGCGGCGAACTTGAAGGTGAGGCGCTTGGAATCGCCTCACCGGGGGCCCAGTCCGCACGACTATATTCGCCTCCTCCTCATCGGCGTGCCCGCCGCCGCGAGGGGTGGCCGCTATGCGATGTGGTGGCGCGACGTCCGCGCCGCGCGAGCGTTAACATCGTCCTAGCGCTTCCGGTGTGCGCAGCGGACGCTAGTCATGTGAATCTAAAGTTCGCGGCATAAAGTCTTCTGTGTTTTCTGGCAGAAGCGTTTGACCGAGGCCAGTATTTGGTCGGCGGATTTGGTCCATTTGAAGGGCTTAGGGTTTTGGTTGTGGCGGTCGATGAAGACGCGGATATCGGCTTGCAGGTGGCGGACGGAGGTATGGACGGCGCGCCGAAGCCGCTTTCTGGTGAGCTCGGCAAACCAGCGCTCGACCTGATTGATCCATGACGCCGAGGTCGGCGTGAAGTGCACGTGATAGTGCGGTCGGCGGGCGAGCCACGCCTTGATCTTGGGCGTCTTGTGGGTGGCGTAGTTGTCCATGACAATATGAACGTCGAGCCCGTCGGGGACCCGAGCATCGATCTCTTTGAGGAAGTTCAAGAATTCGGCTGCGCGGTGGCGCCTGTAGCACTTGCCGATGACGAAGCCCGAGGCGACGTCGAGGGCAGCGAACAGCGAGGTCGTGCCATGCCGCACATAGTTGTGCGTACGGCGTTCGGGGATGCCGGGCATCATCGGCAAAACCGGCTGTTCGCGGTCCAGGGCCTGGATCTGGCTCTTCTCGTCGACGCTGAGAACCAGCGCCCGGTTGGGCGGCGAGAGGTAGAGGCCGACGATATCGCGCACCTTGTCCACGAACAGCGGATCGTCCGACAACTTGAACGTCTGGCTGCGGTGCGGCTGCAGGCCGTACGCCGCCCACATCCGGCGGATCGTGGTATGGGAAAAGCCGGTTTCCGACGCCATCGAACGGATCGACCAGTGCGTGGCGTCGGCCGGCGTGGTGCGCAACGTCCGCTCGATCACCGCCGCAACCTGATCGTCGTCAATGGTTCGCGGCCGGCCAGGACGGGCTTCGTCGAGCAGGCCATCGCAGCGATCCTTCAAGAAGCGCCGCCGCCACTTGCCGACCGTGTGTTCGTGGACGCCGAGCTCGGCCGCGACCGCCTTGCTGGGGCATCCATCCGCACATCGCAGGACGATGCGGCATCGCTCCGACAGCGATCGGGCGACGCGGTGGCGACGTACTTGCCGCTCCAAATAGGTCCGCTCCTGTGCACTCAGCGCCAATGGCGCGATCGGCCGGCCCTTTGCTCGTGCTTTCGCCATCGGCGCTCCTCTTCAAAAGCTCAGAGCGCTCTTATATAATGTATTGAACTTCAGTTCCAGATGACTAGGGGACGGTCGATATTGGGCGCGACCCACCCCGGAGGTGCCGGTCGCCGGGGCGTGCGGTATAGATTGACCGTGAAGCCCTCGGTATTGCCGTTCATCAGCATGCGGCGCTCGGCGATGCGCCAGCCCGCATCCGTGCGCCGGAGGCGGTCGTGATACT
>DASXBN010000069.1:0-5534 GCA_036491675.1 Pseudolabrys sp.
TTTCGAGCAGGAGTTGATCGTCGGCGGCACCACCGGCGTCGATCCGGAGACGACGCCGCGGCTCTTGAACGCGCTCATCGGCACGAAGTTCAAGATCGTCAACGGCTACCCCGGCACCACCGAAATCATTCTGGCGATGGAAAGAGGAGAATTGCAGGGCATCGGCGATTGGTCATGGTCGAGCATGAAAACTGCGCGGCCCGATTGGCTGCGCGACAAGAAAATCACGCTGCTGATGCAGGCCGCCCTGCACAAAGAGCCGGAGCTTGGCGACCTTCCGTCCGCGCTCGATTTCGTCAAGAGCGATGCCGACCGCAAGGTGATGGAGCTTTACCTGACGCAGAAGACCTTGGCGCGGCCGGTCATAGCCCCGCCAGGCATTCCGCCGGAGCGGTTGACGGCGCTTAAGGCGGCTTTCGCGGCGCTGGCGCACGACGACGATTTTCTCGCCGACGCCCGCAGGGCGGGGATCGACGCCGCGCCGATGGCGGACGAAGCGGTCGACAGAATCATCGCAATGATTTCGTCGGCCCCGCCGCAGACGGCCGAGCGCCTGGGAAAGGCCATCGGCTCGGAGAAGTGAGCACGTGAGATGCCGTATGAAGACAACGAGCGGGGGACAGGCAACGCGCGTATGAGGTGAACGTTCCCGCAAATTCGACGCGCGTCTCCATAAACTATACACAGTAGCTGCTATGAGCTCGGGCACGCGCATCGTGATCTGCGGTGGCGGCGCGATCGGTGCCGCGATCGCCTACTTCACAAGCCGACGCGGCGCGCGGACAACCGTCATAGAGCGTTACGCCGTCGCCGGCGCGGCCTCCGGCAACTCGGGCGGCTTTCTGGCGCTCGACTGGTGCCGCGGCAGCTCGCTCGATCGATTGGCGCGGCGCAGCTTCGAGCTCCATGCCCAACTTTCCGCCGAGCTCGGCGATCCTTGGGGTTATCGGCGTCTGACGACCTACGGCGGCTACGCCGTCGAGGACGATACCGCGCGCGGTGCGCCCGGGCGGCCGTGGCTGACCGACGGCGTCGCGATCACGAGCCGGCTCGGTTCACCGCAGACGACGGCGCTGGTCGAGCCCCGCGCGTTCACGACAGGTCTGATGCACGTCGCCGAGACGCATGGCGCGGTGCTGCGGCACGGTACGGTCGTCGACTTGGTGCGCAGCGCCAGTGGAGGAGTGCACGGCGTAGCACTCGCGGGCGGCGAGATCGTCGAAGGCGACGCCGTCGTCATCGCCATGGGACCGTGGTCGATCCTGGCTGCGCGCTGGGTGCCACTGCCGGCGGTTTTTGGCTACAAGGGCCACAGCTTGGTGTTCGAAACCGGTGGGAGCATTCCCGCGGAAGCGCTGTTCCTCGAGTACCGCGAGGCGAGCGGTGAAATCCTGACCCCCGAGTTGTTTCCACGCGCCGATGGCACGACGTGGGTGTGCGCGATCTCAACGCTCGGGCCGGTGCCCGTCGATCCCGCCGACGTTACACCTGACGAGGGCGCGCACGCGCGCATCGAAGGGCTGTGCCGGAACATCTCGCCGGTGCTTGCGGCCGCGCCGATCAAAGCGCGGCAAGCGTGTTTCCGGCCGGTCACTGAGGACGGCTTGCCGCTCATCGGCGCCTTGCCGGGTATTGAGGGTGCCTACGTGGCGACCGGCCACAGCGTCTGGGGAATGCTCAACGCGCCCGCGACCGGCGAGGCAATGAGCGAACTGATCCTCGATGGTGCGGCACGTCGCGTCGACCTCGCGCCATTCGCGCCCGAGCGCTTGCCGCCGCTCGACCGGGCGCGTCTGCGCGACACCTCGGGCTAGCTCGTCGCCGAACCGATCGACGGTCTCGTCTTGCCCACGCTATGGCTTCAAATTCGAGGTGGTTTCATTGAGGTTCAACATCCAACTCCTGTGCCAGTGCACGCCAGTGATCCTGCTCGTTGCGAATGAATTGAGCGGTGCTCTCCGGCGTGCCGGCTCCTTCAGTAGCCAGGCCGAATGAGATCAGCCGTTGTTGGACTTCGGGGCTTTTGAGGTACTCGGCGATTTCTCTATTTAGGCGGGCAACGATATCAGCTGGCGTGCCGGCGGGCGCAACGATCGCGAAGAAGCCATCGACCGCTATGCCGGGCAGCGTTTCGCTCACCGCGGGCAGGTCGGGCAAACCACGAAATCGCGTCTTGGACGTTATAGCGATGCGGCGCACTTTGCCCGCGTCGACCACGGATTGCGCGGCTGCAACGGAGCTCATCATGACCTGATTAACTCCGCTCGCTACATCCTGGGTCATTTGGGCCGCCGATCGATAAGGTACTTCGACCAAGCCTAGATCGGCGCGCCGATTGAACAGTTTGGCGCCGAATGCCGCCGCGCCTGCCGTCGTATCAAAGGCTATCGACAACTTGCCAGGATTAGCCTTCGCGTAAGCGATCAGGTCCGAGAGCGTCTTCACCGGCAGCTCGGCATTCACCGATATCATCTGCGGTCCTTGATTGCAGACCGTTGCGACAGCCGTGAAATCTTTGGTTGGATCGTAGGGCAGTTGCTTGAATGAGATCAGATTGATCGCCAGGCCAGAGGTATTGGTGAACAGAAACGTATATCCATCGGGTGCCGCGCGAGCGACTGTCTGATGTGCCACGATGCCTGAAGCACCAGGCATGTTTTCAACCACCATGGGCTGGTCGAGTTTCCGGGAAACGCCATCGGCCAACATTCGCGCCATCACGTCGGTGGCGGCGCCGGGACCGGTAGGAACAATCAGTTTAAATGGGCGACTTGGCCAAGGACTTGGCCAAGGACTTGGCCAAGTCTGCGCATTGACATCGACGGCAAGGACACAGACCAAGCAAAAAATCAGCGCACATAGAACCCTTTTCATGGGTGCTCCCGAACGCTGATGACGTCTTTTTCCAACACAACTGCTTGAGTGTATGTTGACCCACGACGGTTGCAAGCGATGGAGCGACGTAGTGGTTGGGACGCTTTTATTGGTGGGCAGTATCCCGCTCGATACACCGCAGGAGGTATTTGAGACGTTCGGTGCGCCGCTCGGCAAATATTTGTTTGCCGTGCCGGACGGGGAAGTGGGCCCCCGGCGCCATTGGATCAGCCGCGTGCATTATCAAGTACTCGCCGCACATCCTGAACTTGAGGTCGTCCAGAGACCCGCGCCGGACGAGAACGGAATCGAGCGGCAAGTCCCCAGGAGCGTGAAGGATGCTTGGTGGTTCAGGGTGAAGGAGGGCGTGGCACGGGTGCGCTTCGGTGATCCTGGGTGGCGGCTCGGCTATGCGAGGGATGCCATCAATTCGTATTTCGTTTTCACTGTCATGCGTGAAAGACGCGTGCTGCCATCGCATCTACGATTTCAAGTTTCAATCCCGATGGTCAATAGCGTTTTGCCGCCACGGATCTTTCCTGACCAGCACGATATTGAGAAGATCAGGCCCGGCTACGAGGAGGCCACACGCTCCGAGATCGCCAAAATCGTCGAGAAAATTCCGGCAAAAGACCTTGCTATTCAGTGGGACTGCTCGACCGAAGTGCAGGATGCTTATGGCAGCATTCCGGGGTATCTGCTCGAAGGAGCAATCGACCGCAATCTAGAGCAAGTGAGAAATCTTTCGCCGCACATCCCGTCGGACGTTGCGCTCGGCTATCATTTGTGTTTCGGGACGCTCGGCGGTTGGCCGCGGTTTCAACCCAACGATCTCGGTCAGCTCGTAAATCTCGCCAATGCCTTCATCACGGCTTCTGGCCGGCGCGTGGATTGGATTCACATTCCAATTCTGGATCGCACCGACGATTCATTTTTTGCTCCGCTCAAAAACCTGAAGCCGCAAGGTGCTCGCATCTATCTCGGCGCAATCCATAACATGGAACGGTTTCAGGCGCGCATAGCCGTGGCCCGCAAGTATTTGCCTGAATTTGGGCTTGGCGCGTATTGCGGATTTGGTCGCTTGCCGACATCCCAACTGCGCAAAATCCTGGCAGATCACTTAACGGCCGTCGATCTCGCCATGGCATAAGCTGCGCCGCAAATGCACGCGCGCCCAGCCAGTCCTGCACAGAATAGCCTGCGTCGACGGGGATCGCCGCGCCCGTCACGAAATCCGAGGCAGCGCTGGCCGGAAAACCCGCGATCCCGGCGAAATGCAGACCCTGCGATGGGGTTATCCCCGCATCGACGGCAGCTCTTTTTTGACCCGTTGTTCGACCTCGGTCCATTCCGCCGGGGTCAGCTTCACCGAGCCGACGAACTGGTTGGTGTAGAGCTCCTTCGCCGGCGGGATGTTCTTGATCCCCATATAGGTCTCGACCGACTGCCGCGTAACCTCGGCAAGCTGCGGATCGATGGTGCCGAGCCCGTGTTCCTTGAAGGCAGGAACAAAGCCCAAGGACGTGCCGACCTCCTGTCCGTAGAACAAGACTTCACGCGTGGCGGGCGCGCCGCCTTGAAATTCCTTGAGGCTCTCGACATGCAGATCGATGGCCTTTTCCGGGTTGAGGTAAGCGAATTTGAGTCCCTCCATGAGGCCGTCGACGAACGCCTTGCAGATCTCCGGCTTTTTCTCGATCGTCGCACGTTTGCAGGCGGCGACGACGCTGCACATCTTGACGCCGTAGTCTTCGTAGAACATGGCGTTGATTTCGATGCGATTGGCCCAGAACGTCGGCGCGATGCTGCCGAAGAAGTTGCCGATCACTTTGAGCTGCTTGTCGGCGGCGGCCCGCATCAAGCCGGGCGCATCCATGGTGACGATGTTGACCTTGCCGGCGTCGATGCCGGTTGCTTTCACGAAGGCCGGCCAAAGCTGGAACTCGCCGCCGCCGACGTCGAAGCCGATCGACTGGCCCTCGAGCTGCTTCGGCTCGGTGATGTTGAGTTCCTTGAGCGAGAAGATGCCGATGGGCGAGCGCGGCCAAACGCCCGCGATCGCCACGAGGTCAAGACCACGGCCGACGCAGCCCGCCTGAACGGCCATGTCGAGGAGGCCGAAGTCGTATTGGCCCTGGTCGACCGGGACGCAGACCTTGGTCGAGCCGAAGCCGCGGTCGATGGTGACGTCGAGACCGCGTTTCTCCCAGTACCCGAGCTTCTTGGCGGCGAAGGTGAAGCTGTACGTGCCGAGCGGCAGCCATGGCAGCGTGAGCTTGATCGGGGCCGCGGCGCGAACGATCGCGGGGGCGCAAATGCCGAATGCGCTGCCGGTGCCGGCGATGCCGGCGAGCTTGAGGAAAGAACGCCGATGGAGTGCCATATCGCAGTGTCCTACTAGGTTGCTCTCGGGTGAACGAGCATGCAAATCGCGTGCCCAAGCTAAGATCAATAGGGACTCCGCATACACAAGAGAATGTGCGGCTGATCCGCGCGGCCCTCGTTCCTGCTACGCGCGCGCCGGCGCCTTGGTGCGCAGCTTATTCTTGAGGCGCGGATAGGCGCGCAACGCGTTGCCCTCGAAGATTTTCTTCTTGTCCTCGGCCGAAAGCCCCGGCGCGTGGTCGACATAGCGCTTGGTGTCGTCGAAATCCTGTCCG
>DASXBN010000070.1:0-26532 GCA_036491675.1 Pseudolabrys sp.
AACGGAATGCCAGTCTCAAGCAGAAAGTCGGCGGTCTCGGGATGGTACTCGCCGTCGAGATTGAGGTCCAAAAGCACGGCATCGAAATTGCGTTTGGCAAACGCGAGCCGTGCCTCGGCAGTCGTGCGTACGATGGCGGAAACCCGGTATCCGATGTTTCGGATCATTTCCTCAATCAGCAGCGCAACCAAAAGGTCGTCTTCGATGACGAGGATGCACGGAGCGCCATTAAAAGCCGATGGTGGGGTGTCAATGTTGGCCATGGGACGTCTCTGATACGGCAGCGATGTTGGTCGAGGATGGCTAGCGCCGAGTGTCGCTGAAACGCTCAAGGGGAACAGAAGTTCCATAGCGTTTGTGATCCGGGCGATGCGGTGGACGTCCGCCGCTTTTGTGTCGTCTTTCACGCTTGCGATGATCCTTCTGAACTCAACGTCTAGTCTTGCCGCCAGCCATTGCGCCTCGCGAAAGACACAGGTCCGCAATGACACGGTAACCTCGCCTTTGGACAGCCCCGGTAACCTGCGGCGGTAATAAAAGACACCGCGCTTGCGCGTGATGTGGGAGCATTGTGGGAGCACCGCAGCTTGAGTGATCAAGCCGGGCGAAATTGTCCAAGATGCACGATGTTGGATTAGCGATGGCTGGGGGACCTGGATTCGAACCAAGATTCTCGGAGTCAGAGTCCGATGTTCTACCGTTGAACTATCCCCCAGCAAAGCCGGGCGCGCGGGCGGTCATTACGCCGCCGCCGGTATGCCGAAGGCCCCTGACATGGGGCAATTCGGCTGATTTGACAAGTCCGCTTCCGAAAATCGGCAGTAGCGGGATCAGGCTGCTTGGCGCGGCCGTGTCGCCACCGTCACGATCGCGATGAGGCCCGCCGCCGCCACCAGCAGAAACACCAGCTTCGGGCTGCCGTGGTCCATAATGGCGCCGAAAATCAGCGGCGAAATAATACCGCCGATATTGAAGCCGGTGGTAACGAAGCCGAACACTTTGCCGAACGAGCCCGGCGGGGTGACCTCGCGCACGATCATGTCGCGCGAGGGCATGATCACGCCCGAGCAGAAGCCGGCCGCCGACATCGCCGCGATCAAAGCGAACGAGCCGAGATCGACTTGCGCGATCAGCGCGATGAACAAAGCAATGCCGGCAAGCCCGAGCGTTGCCACTGTGCCGTGGCGCGTGGTGCGGCCGACCAGCATGCCGCCGATCAGCACGCCGATCGCCGACAGCAACAGATTGGCGGACAGCGCCGCATTGGCGGTAGTGACCGGCGTTGCGTACATCGCGCCAAGCGCGACCACCGAATAATTAGAGGTGCCGCCGCTCATCACCGCGAGCAATACAAAAAAAACGAGATTGAGCAGGATCGGCGGCGAGAGCAAAAGCCGCCATCCGCCCGCGCTCTCGGCATCCGCCTCGTGCGGGGCGGGGACAGTCTTTTGTTCCGCGTTGAGGCGCATCGCCAGCAGCAGGGCCGCCGCCACGAGGCCGAGAACGCCGGCGCCGATAAAGGCGCCGCGCCAGCCCCACAGACTTTGCATCATCAGCAGGCTCGCCGGTGCCACCGCCGATCCGAGCATGCCGGCGAAAGTGTGCACCGAGAACGCCTGACCGATGCGGTCGGACGGAACATGGTGCGAGAGCAGCGCGTAATCGGCGGGGTGGTAGACCGTGTTGCCGACGCCGGCGAGCGCAAACATCGCCACCATCACCCAAAACGAATCGACCAGTCCGGCGACGATGAACGCGCCGGCGCCGATCACGAGCCCGCCGATCAGCAGGATGCGCGCGCCCAGCCAATCGACCAGGAATCCGGCGGGCGTTTGCAACGCGGCCGATATGACGTTGAAGGCGGCAAAGGCAAAGCCGATCTCGGTGTAGCTGACGTGATAATCCGCGCGCACGAAGGGCAGCAGCGGCGCCAGCAGCAGGATGTAATAGTGCGAGACGAAATGCGCCGCACTGATCGCCCCGACGATGCGGGCGTGCGGCGCGCGGCTTTCGCGCAAAATGTCGATCGCTTGCGTCATAACGTTGAGACGATTTCTCGCGGGCGGCGGACTATGGCCCGGCTCCTTGCATCAATCCAGCGCGTTTTCAGTGGGTTGCCTATGTCCAGCGCGCGGTTCCGCGATGCGAATAACGGCCGGATTAACATCGTCAATACCACACAAACACAAAAAAGTGTGACATCAGACCTCGGGACGCGGTGTTGATACAGGCGTAGAGTCACGCTCATCAGCAAAAAGGCCGGCGAACCAACCGCCGCGCGCTCTCAGGGAAGAGGCCTCTCATGATCACCATCACCATCAACGGCAAGGCGCATCAGCTCGATATCGAACCCGAGACGCCGTTGCTTTGGGTCATCCGCGACGAGATCGGGTTGACCGGCACCAAATTCGGCTGCGGCGTCTCGCTATGCGGCGCCTGCACCGTGCATGTGAACGGCGAGGCGGTGCGCTCCTGCGGCCTCCAGGTCGGCGACGTTGCCGGCAAAGCCGTCACCACCATCGAAGGCCTGTCGAGCGACAGCAAGCATCCGGTGCAGCAGGCCTGGCTCGTCGAGGATGTGCCGCAATGCGGCTACTGCCAGTCCGGCCAGATCATGGCGGTGGCGGCGTTCCTCAAGGAACATCCCAAGCCGACCGACGCCGACATCGACGCTAACCTCACCAATATCTGCCGCTGCGGCACCTATGTCCGCATCCGCAGCGCCGTTCATCGCGCCGCCGCGCTGATGAAGGGTTGAGGAGACGCACCATGAACCAGATCGTCAAAACGTCCGTCAGCCGCCGCCAATTCGTCGTCGCCTCGGCGACCGCCGCTGGCGGTCTCGCCATCAGCGTCGCGTTTCCCGGTCTCGCCGATGCCGCCAGCCTGGGCCCGCAGGCCTGGGGTCCCGACAGTGCGCCGAACGAGATCAACGCCTTCCTCGCCATCGATCCCGACGGCGGCATCCTCATCCGCTCGCCGCATCAGGAAATGGGGCAGGGCGCCATCACCGCGCTGCCGATGATCGTCGCCGAGGAACTCGAATGCGACTGGTCGAAGGTGAAGGTCGAACACGCCTCGCCGGCGCGCAATCTGCACGAGAAACAAGTCTACGGCCCGATGACCACCGTGGGCAGCCGCGGTGTGCGCACGTCGTGGCAGATGCTGTTGCAGGCCGGCGCCAGCGCTCGCGTGCGGCTGATCCAGGCCGCCTCGCAGCGCTGGAACGTGCCGGTGGCCGAATGCGAAGCGGCCAACAGCAAGGTCACGCACAAGACATCTGGACGTTCGCTCGACTATGGCGCGCTCGCCGCCGCGGCCGGCAAGATTACGCTCGACAAGGAACCGGCTATTCGCAACCCGGACCAGTTCAAATTCATTGGCAAGTCGGTGCCGCGCCTTGACACCCCGCTGAAAATCAACGGTACGGCCCGGTTCGCCATCGATACACGGCTGCCGGGCATGGTCTATGCCGCGATCGCCAATTGTCCAGTGTTCGGCGGCAAGCTCAAGAGCGTCGATGAGACGCCGGCCAAGGGCCGCCGCGGCATCCAGCAGGTCGTCAAGCTCGACAACGCAGTCGCTGTGGTCGCCGACAGCTTCTGGCGCGCCAAGGAAGCGCTGGCGCTGCTCAAGCCGGAATGGGACACCGGCGAAGCCGGCAAGACCGACAGCGCGCAATTCGCCAAAGCCTACCGCGATGCGCTCGACGGTCCGATGGTGAGCGCACGCAACGACGGCAACGTCGATGCCGAATTTGCCAAGTCGGCAGGTTTGGGCGGCAAGATCTTCGAGGCGGTCTACGAGGCCCCGCATCTTGCGCACGCCACCATGGAGCCGCTCAACGCCACGGTGAACTTGCAGACCGACAAGCTCGATGTCTGGGTCGGCTCACAAACGCCGATGGGCACTATCCGGCAAGCGGCCAACGCGTCCGGTCTCAAACCCGAGCAAATCGACATCCACAATTGCTTCCTCGGCGGCGGCTTCGGACGCCGCTCGATCAACGACGAGATGCGGCAGGCGATCCTGGTCGCCAAGCAGGTCGGCAAGCCGGTGAAACTGGTGTGGACGCGCGAAGAAGACGTGACCCAGGACCGCTACCGGCCGCAGGCCGCCATACGCATGAAGACGGCGCTCGGGCCGAATGGCATGCCGACCGCATTTGACGCCAAGATCGCCGTCGGTTCGATCCTGCGCTCGACCGGCATCAACAAGGTCGAGAGTGGGGTGGAGGCGCAGGCGGTCGAAGGCTTTGCCAACACCGCCTACAAGATTCCCAACCTGCGCGTCGGCTGCATGCTCAAGAACACCCACGTGCCGGTGATGTTCTGGCGCTCGGTTGGCTCCTCGCAAAACGCGTTCTTCATGGAGGGCTATATCGACGAATTGGCGCACGCGGCCGGCCAAGACGCTTACAAGTTCCGCCGTGCGCTCTTGGAGCACCGGCCGGACTTCCTCGGCGTGCTCGACAAGATCGCGGAGAAAAGCGACTGGGGCAAACCGTTGCCGGCCGGTCGCGGCCGCGGCATTGCGATCTTCGAATGTTACGACACGATCATCGGGCAGGTCGCTGAGGTGACGGTCAGCAAAAAGGGCGAAGTGCGCGTCGACCGCGTGGTCGCAGGCGTCGATTGCGGCCATGTGGTCAACCCCAGCATCGTCGAGGCGCAGATTCAGGGCGGCATCATCTATGGCCTGTCGGCGGCGCTCTACGGCGAGATAACCATCAAGGACGGCCGGGTCGAGCAAAGCAATTTTGACAGCTATCAGGTCGTCACCTTGGCCGACACGCCGAAGATCGAGGTCTATCTCGCGCTGTCCGGCGGCAAGAAATGGGGCGGCATCGGCGAACCGGGCACGGCGTCGACCGCGCCGGCGGTCGCCAATGCGGTGTTCGCGGCCACCGGTACGCGCGTGCGCTCGCTGCCGCTCAAGAACCTGAAGCTGTCGGGACCTGCCTGACGGCTAGTATCAATTGAAAGACTGTGGGGCTGCCGGCAACGGCAGCCCTGTTTTCGTTTATCGTTCAGGCGAGGGCTGTTTCCTTGATGGCGCGGGCGTAACCGAAGCGGTCGAAGTCGCGCTCGTAGGCGCGATGCACGCGGGCAGCGAGCGCGTCGGTGTAATAGTGCGGCCATGGCCGATGACGCGACACGTTGTGGTTGACGCTGAGCGCCTGCCGTATTTGACGATCGGCACCAACATGATCCAGCACATACGCGAAATCTTTGCGGAACGATTCGACTTTGCCGATTAAGTTGAGATTGATCCCCGGTAAGTTCAGCAGGTCGTCCTGCGCTTGCCAGTGAGCATTGACGCGGCCGTTGCTGGATGCGGCCGCAAAGTCCACGAATTGCGAGAACGAAAGCGTCTGGTCGGGGCCTTTCGGTAGCGCCCCATCGATCGCGACGCGGTGCATCAAATAAAGGTCGACGAACGAATCTCCCGGCACCAGCGGTTTATCTTGAAATTTGTCGGCCCAAGCGGACACCAGCCGCGCGTAAGGGTTATGCACAAACGCAAACCGCAACGTCGCTCTGTTGTTGGCGAGCTGGTGGAAGGCGGAAAGTCCGATCTGCGTCGGCGACTTGATCCCCGAATAGCGGCGGGTGTGCAGCTTGTCCGGCGGCGGCGCCCGGCCCAATTCCAGTGCGCTCAAGGCGGATTTGATCGTGGTCGACGCGCATTTCGGCACGCAGAAATAGATGAGCCGGTGGCGCGGCAGGACGTCGATATGGGCATCCGGATCGAAGCCGGCGTCGCTAATGGTCTGGAAGAACGATAACGCAGGCGGGTCGAGCCAGCGGTCGTGCAAGTTCACGATGCGCGAGGATACGCGTTGCAAAAGATATTGGCCGTAACGGCGGAAGCCCAATGGCTGGTGTAACAAATTGCGGCTCGATATCGATCGAGTCGCCCCGTGCGCTTATACTTATTCCCGTGTGCGCAACGAATAAACGCGGAATAAAATTTCAAAAAATTTATTATCAAAAAATAACGCAGGAAATCATGACCGGCCGCGTTGGACGTCCTGAATCGCCTGCCAAATGCGTGCCGGCGTCATCGGCATTTCCAGATGCCGGATGCCGAGTTCCGCGAGTGCGTCGATTACCGCGTTGGCGACGGCGGGAAGCCCGCCCGACGTGCCGGCCTCGCCGCAGCCCTTGGCGCCGACCGGATTGGTTTTGGTCGGCACTGGGCGGTTCGTCACGTCGATCATCGGCGCATCATGCGCGCGCGGCATGGCGTAATCCATGAACGAGCCAGTGACGAACTGCCCGTCGGCATCGTAAACCGCCCCCTCCAGCAGCACCTGACCGAGCCCCTGCACCACGCCGCCCTGGATCTGGCCTTCCACCAGCAGCGGATTGATGACGGTTCCGAAATCGTTGACCGCCGTGTATTTGACCGTGCGGGTCGAGCCGGTGTCCGGATCGATTTCCACCTCGGCGACATGAACGCCATTCGGGTACGTGCCCGGGATTTGCTCCGTCACATGCGTCACGTCGAGCGAAGCCGGGACGCCTTCCGGCAATGTCATGCCGCTGCGCAGGCGTTGCGCCAGCGTCAGGATATCGATCGCGCGGTCGGTGCCTGCAATGACGAAGCGCCCGCTCTTGAATTCGATGTCGCCGGCCGACGCTTCGAGGACATGCGCGGCGGCCCGCTTGCCGGCCTCGATCACTTTGTCCGCGGCCTGCGCGATCGCCGTTCCGCTCAGCATGGCCGAGCGCGAGCCGCCGGTGCCGCCGCCGGTGACGAGCTGATCGCTGTCGCCTTGCAGCAAGCGAATGCGATCGAAAGGAATGCCGAGCTTCTCGGTTAAAATCTGCGCAAACGGCGAAGCGTGCCCTTGCCCGTAATCGAGCGTGCCGGTCACGATCGTGACCGTGCCGTCGGCGTTGAACCAGATGGCGCCGAGTTCGGTGGTCATCGCCGCGGTGGTCTCGACATAGCAGGCGAGCCCAAGCCCGCGCAGCTTGCCGGCGCGCTTACTCTCGCGCTTGCGCCGCTTGAAGCCTTTGACGTCGGCGCGTTCGAGCGCATCCTTGAACAGGCCGGGAAAATCGCCGCTGTCATAGGTCATGCCCGAGGCGGCCTTGAACGGCATCTCGCGCGCCTTGATGAAATTGCGCCGCCGCAGTTCGAACCGGTCGATGCCGAGTTCAGCGGCGGCGTAATCCATGGTGCGCTCCATGCTGAAAGCGCCTTCCGGCCGCCCGGCGCCGCGATAGGCCGACACCAGCGTCGTGTTGGTGAACACGCATTGGGTCGCGACTTCGAGGAGTGGCGTGCGGTACATGCTGACGATGTTCTTCGTCACATTGACGGTCGGCAGCAGCGGCCCGAAGGCCGCGCAGTAGCCGCCCAGATTGCCGTAGCCGGAAAGCCGGACCGCCTGGATCAATGCGTCCTTGTCGAAGGCCACTTCGACCGTCATGTCGTAATCGCGGCCGTGATGGTCGGACACGAAGCTGCCGGAGCGCTCGTCGGTCCATTTCACCGGCCGGCCGAGCGCGCGGGCGGCGTGCAGGATGCAGACATATTCCGGATAGGCTGCCGCTTTCATCCCGAACGAGCCGCCGACATTGCCGGTGAGCACACGAACCTTGTCGGCGGGGGCGTTGAGAATATCGCGCAACATATTCTTCAGGCCGAACACGCCCTGGCTGCACGAATGGAGCGTCCATTTCTCTTGTTGCGCGTCGAACTCGCCGATCGCCGAGCGCGGCTCGATCGCGTTTACCACCAGGCGCTGGTTGACCAGCGGCAGACGCACGACATGCGCGGCCTTGGCAAAAGCCTCGGCGACCTTGTCCTTATCGCCATAGTGATAGTCGAGCGCGATATTGCCGGGCACGTCATCCCAGACCTGCGGCGCGCCCTCTTGCATGGCCTCGCGCGCGCTCACGACCGCGGGCAGCGGCTCGATGTGGAGCGCGACCGTTTCGGCGGCATCCTTGGCTTGCGCGAGCGTTTCCGCGATCACGCAGGCGACCGGATCGCCGACGTAGCGCACCTTGTCGCCGGCAAGCGCCGGGCGCGGCGTATAGCGGATCGGCGTGCCGTCGCGGCTCTTGAGCGGCAGGTTGCATTTGAGCCCGCCGTAGCCGGTGAGGTCGGCGGCGATGTAGATCGCGAGCACGCCCGGCATCGCTTTGGCGGCTGCCGTATCGATGCCTTGGATGACACCGTGGGCGTCGCGGCTGCGCACGATCACCGCATAGGCCTGGCCCGGCCGGTTGACGTCGTCGGTGTAGCGGCCTTCGCCGCGCACCAGCGTGGGATCCTCGCTGCGCCGGACCGGCTGGCCGATCCCGAATTTGGTCAATGAAAGCGTGTTTTCCGCGGTTTGGTCATCCATGTCGGGGCTTTTTCGGCTCGTGGTCGAGGAAATTATCAAATAAGGCGGGCAAGCCGCATCTACAAGAATGGCCTTCGCGCATGAGGGTTGCGTGGGCGATTGGCGCTGTTAGACTTTTCGCGATCTTGGGAACAATTGCCGCGCCCGAGCAGCGCTGGGAGGCGACGCGGCGCGGCAGGAAGGTTTAAACCTATGAGCGGCGAGGCCGGGGATACCCCAGGCCTCGACCCCGCTATGAATCGGGCGCCGCCAGGGCGGCCCCGGTGGGGTCGGCGGTCGCCTGGACGGTTCGACGGCGCCTTGGGCAGCGATCGCGGCGGCGCGAGCTATGCCGCGCTCGATCTCGGCACCAATAATTGCCGCTTGCTGGTCGCGCGTCCGGCTGGCGACGGCTTCCGCGTGGTCGATGCCTTTTCCCGCATCATCCGGCTCGGTGAGGGCGTCTCCATTTCGCGTCGCATCAGCGAGGCGGCGATCGAGCGTGCCATCGAAGCGCTCACGATCTGCCGCAACAAGATGAAGAACAAGGGCGTCACCCGCGCCCGGCTGATCGCAACCGAAGCCTGCCGCGCGGCCGAGAACGGCGAGGATTTCCGCGCCCGCGTCGCGCACGAGGTCGGCCTCGAGCTCGAGGTGATCGATCGCGAGACCGAAGCGCGGCTCGCCGCCACCGGGTGCACGACGCTGGTGGATCCGCACGCCGACGGCGCGGTGCTGTTCGACATCGGCGGCGGCTCCTCGGAGCTGGTGCGGCTCAATCGTTCGCAGAAGAGCCATGGCGGCCCGCCGCTGCCGCAGATCCGCGGCTGGATTTCGCTGCCGCACGGCGTGGTAACGCTGGCCGAGCGCCATGGCGGCATTAGCGTTACCCCCGAGAGTTACGAGGCGATGGTGGCCGAGGTGTCGGCGCTGATGGCGCCGTTCGTCCGCCAGCACGGCGGCGACGTGCGCGGCCTCCACATGCTCGGCACGTCCGGCACCGTGACAACGATCGCCGGCGTCCACCTCGACCTCAAGCGCTATGACCGCAACCGCGTCGACGGCTGTTGGATGAGCGAAACGGAGATCAGCGCGGTGATCGAGAGGTTGCTAGCTATGAGCTACCAGGAACGCATCGCCAGTCCCTGCATCGGCGCCGAGCGCGCCGATCTGGTGCTCGCCGGCTGTGCCATCCTGGACGCGATCCGCCGCGCTTTCCCGACCCCGCGCCTGCGCGTCGCCGACCGGGGCCTGCGCGAAGGCATGCTGGTGCAGATGATGCGCGACGACGGCGTGTGGGGCGGCGGCAACCAGGCGACGGTATCGTGACGACACGCGGCAAAGGCGGGGCGCCGCGCGCCTTGAAGGTCAGGGTCAAGACCAGCAAGCGCCGCAAGCAGTCCTCCAACCTGTGGCTTGAGCGCCAGCTCAACGATCCTTACGTGGCGCGCGCCAAGCGCGAAGGCTACCGCTCGCGCGCCACGTTCAAGCTCATGGAGATCGACGATAAAGCGCGCTTCCTCAAGAAGGGCGCGCGCGTCATCGATCTCGGCGCCGCGCCCGGCGGCTGGAGCCAGGTCGCGGCCAAACGGATCGGCGCCCCGCAGCAGGGCCGAGTGGTTGCCATCGACCTATTGGCGATGGAGCCGGTCGCCGGCGTCGATTTTGCGCAGATCGATTTCCTCGAGCCATCCGCGCCGGACAAACTCAAGGCCATGCTTGGCGGACCGGCCGACGTGGTGCTGTCCGACATGGCGGCGAACGCGACCGGCCACGCCAAGACCGATCACCTCAAGATCATGGCGCTGGTGGAAGCGGCCGCAGAATTCGCCGGCGAGGTGCTTAAGCCCGGCGGCACTTTCCTCGCCAAGGTGCTGCAAGGCGGCACCGAAGCCGCGCTGCTCGCCGCGCTCAAGCGCGATTATACAAGCGTGAAGCACGTGAAGCCGGCGGCGAGCCGCTCCGACTCGGCGGAGCTCTATCTATTGGCGACCGGTTATCGCCGCTCGTTTTGATGCCACGAGCCCTCGGGCCAGACGTCGGTAAAGCGCAGGCCGCGGCGCGGTCCGCTCTCGCTGCGACGGAGTTCGTCCTCATAATAAGCGCGGCGGCGCGCTTCCTCGACGCGGGCGTAATACCGGCGCCGCTCGGCCTCGCGCAGGGCGCGCCGGCTGCGGTCATGCTGGCGGACCGAGCGCGCCGTCTTCTCATGCGGCTCGGCGGCGGGTTGCGTGAATTCTTGCTCGGGCGGCTGGCTCGATGACGGCTCGTCCGTTGCCACCGCCTGCCTGGGCTGCTGGACGGGCTGCGGCGCCGTCTCGAGCGTAGCGGCTTCGCTCGGCTGTTGAGCGGCCAGGCGCTGCTCTTCCTGCTTCTTTTGCTCGGCCAACTGTATGGCCTGCCGTTCACGCTCGGCAAATCGCTGTTCGAGCTGCTTCTTCTCGTCTTCAGCCAGTTTGAGCTCTTGCTGCTGCTTCTGCTCCGCGGCGAGGCGAAGTTCTTCCTGCTTTCTGCGCTCCTCGGCGAGCTTGAGCTCTTGCTGTTTCTTCTGCTCCTCAGCCAGGCGAAGCTCTTCTTGTTTCTTTCGCTCTTCAGCCAGCTTCAGCTCTTGTTGCTTTTTCTGCTCTGCGGCCAGGCGCAGTTCTTCCTGCTTCTTGCGCTCCTCAGCGAGCTTGATCTCTTGCTGTTTTTTCTGCTCCTCGGCGAGGCGAAGTTCTTCCTGTTTCTTTCGCTCCTCGGCGAGCTTCAGCTCTTGTTGCTTTTTCTGCTCTGCGGCCAGCCGGAGTTCTTCCTGATTCTTGCGCTCTTCGGCGAGCTTCAGCTCCTGCTGCTTTTTCTGCTCTTCGCCGAGCCGGACTTGTTCCTGCTTCTTCTGCTCTTCGGCCGCCTGCAGTTCCTGCTGCCGGCGCTGCTCGGCGGTAGCCTTTGCCAATGCTTCGCGCGTCGCGCTCATGCTGGCGTCGCGCTCGATTGCCTTATTGTAATCGGCGATCGCCTTGGCGTTCTCACCGCGCTGCTGGTAAGCGAACCCACGCTGGTAATAGGCTTGCGCGTTCTTGGGATCAATCTGAATGGCGCGATCGAGATCGTCGATGGCCTTGGCAAAGCTGTTGGTGCGGATCAGCCCGGCGGCGCGCTCGCGCAGCGCGGCTGGATTTTTCGGCTCATATTTGATCGCGGCATCGTAGTCGGCAATCGCGGTCATGGTGTCGCCGCTGGCCTGCCTGATCTGCGCCCGTTCCAGCAGGCCGGCGACGTAGTCGGGCTGGCGCGACAGGCCGGCATTGAGATCGGCAAGCTCCAGATCGCTGTCGTCGGTCGCCTTGCGCAGCGTCGCGCGCGCGAAGTATGGCGCCGCTAAGCTCGGATTGAGCCGGATCGCCTGATTGAAGTCGGCGAGCGCACGGTCGTTATCCGACTTCGCCAGATAGATGCGCCCGCGTTCGCTGTAGGCGAGCGCGTTCTTGGGGTCGGTCTTGATGGCGCGCTCGAGATCGGCCAGCGCGCGGTCGTATTGCTTCTTGTGGGTCAACACGCCGCCGCGCAGTGCCAAAGCGGCCGCGTTGGCGGCATCGAGCTTAAGCGCGGCATCGGCATCGTGCAGCGCGCCCTCGTCGTCCCCGTCCTGCAGCCGCAGCGCGCCGCGCAAATTCAGGAAGTCGGGCCGCGCCGACAACTTGATCGCGCGGTTGATATCGGACATTGCGCGGTTGCGGTCGCCTTTCTGATCGTAAGCATGCGCCCGCAGGGCGTAGTTAGCGGCGCGCGTCTGATCGGCAGCTATGGCGCGGTCGTAGACCGCGATCGCCTTGTCGATATCGTCCTTCATCGTCCAGATGGCGGCCTGCGCGGAATAGGCTTCGATATGTTTCGGCTCGAGCCGCGCCGCTTCGGCGTAATCGGCGAGCGCGCCGTCAAAATCGCCGCTGTCCTGCCGCGCATGCCCGCGCAGCATGTAGCTCGCCGCACTCGACTCGATCTGTACGGCGCGGTCGAAGTCGGCAAGCGCGCGAACGTAGTCGTGCTGGCGCAGATAGAGCTGGCCACGGCCGCCATAGAGGCGGGCGCCGCCGGCGCCGAGGCTGATCGCCTTCTGATAATCCTCCAGCGCGCTATCGACATAGCCGAGGTCGCGCCGCACGGTGGCGCGGTTGATATAAGGCGAAGGCGAATTGGGATCGAGCTTGATGGCGGTGTCGTAATCGGCGATCGCCTGGACGTAATTGCCGCGCGCATACCAAGCATTGCCGCGATTTAGATAGGCCGGTGCGAAATCGGGCGCGAGCGTAATCGCCTGGTTGAGGTCGGCGAGGGCGTGGACGATGTCGCCGCGATCGAGATAGGCGAGCCCGCGCAGTTCATAGGCGATGCCTTCCTGCTTGCCGTGCAGGCGTCCCGAACTGAGCATGTTGGAGCAGGCGGCGATGCGCTGATCGGCGAGGCTCTCGGTCTGCGTGGCGCATAGGCGCGCATCACGCGACTGCGCCTGGGCCGCGCCGGGAAACGACAAGGCAGCGGCGATCACGGCGAGCGAAGCCGCGCCGAGCAGTCGTGCCGGCTGGGTCCCACGCATAAACTCTACCCCTCGCTCAGAACTCCGAGCGTACGGAAAATACGAGATAGGCCAATGGCTTGTCTAAGAGTTAGACCATAAATGATTAATTTGTAGCGAATTTGCGGCCTTAGTCGACCCGGGGGTCGGATGTTTCAGTCGGGGCCGGGACCCGATCCGCCATTTCGGCCCCGGCGTCGGGCGAAAGCCGCACGAAAATCAATGCCGACAGCGCCGAGATCGCCGCGGTCGCCAGGAACGCGGGCGGAAAATCGCTCGCTTGCAGCGTCCCGTTGCCCTTGAAGTGAACCGTGAGTTCCACGGCTAATGCACCGAGCGCCACGCCGGTCGAGACCGCCAATTGCTGCCCCACGCTGACCAAAGCGGTCGCCCGGCTGACCCTCTGCGGTTCGACCTCGGCATAGGCGATGGTGTTGATGCTGGTGAATTGCAGCGAGCGGAAGAAACCGCCGACCAGCAGCAGCAACACCATGACCGTCACCGGCGTGGTCTGTGTGAAGCTGGCGCAGACGGCAAGGAACGCTGCACTGATCAAGGCATTGATTACCAGAATATTGCGGAAGCCGAAGCGGCGCAGGATGGTCGCGGTCGCCCACTTCATCCCCATGGCGCCAAGCGCCGTCGCAAAAGTGACCATGCCGGACTGGAACGGTGTCATGCCGAAGCCGACCTGCAGCATCAGCGGCAGCAGGAACGGAAGCGCGCCCAGACCGAGCCGAAAAATAAAGCCGCCCGTTACGCTGGCGAAGAAAGTCGGCAGGCGGAACAGCGTGAGGTCGAGCGCCGGGTTGGCGGTATGGCGCGCGTGCACCAGATAGGCCGCAATGAAGATCGCGCCGCCAACGACCAGAGCCGCCACCACGGTCCAGGGCAGAAAATTCAGCCCCAGCACCGACAGCCCGAAGGCGACGCCGGCGATGCCGAGGCCGGCCAGCACCATGCCGACGACGTCGAAGCGCTCGTGCTTCTCGGCGCGCAGATCCTCGATGTAGCGGGTGGCGAGCAGAATGCCGAGGAGCCCGATCGGAACGTTGATGATGAAAATCCAGTGCCAGGTGGCGTAAGTGGTAATGAAGCCGCCGACCGGCGGCCCGAGCACCGGGCCGATCAGCGCCGGCGTCGTCACCCAGGCCATGGCGCCCACCAATTCGCGCCGGCTGATGGTGCGCACCAGCACCATGCGGCCGACCGGCGTCATCATCGCGCCGCCCATGCCCTGCACGATGCGGGCGATGACGAAATCGGTGAGCGAGCCCGACAGCGCACAGCCGATCGAGCCGAGCACGAACACCGCGATGGCGGCACGGAACACGGTGCGGGCGCCGAAACGGTCGGCGGTCCAGCCGCTCGCCGGGATGAAGATCGCGAGCGAAAGCAGGTAGGACGTGATCGCGAGCTTGAGCGCCAGCGGATTGGTGCCGATATCGGCCGCGATCGCCGGCAGCGATGTGGCGATTACGGTCGAATCCATGTTTTCCATGAACAGGGCTACCGCGACGATCAAGGGGACGATGCGGTCACGGCGCATGGGCATCCGGCGGGCGTGGTTAAGGATTCGACGTTGCGGCTTTCAATAGCAGAGCGGCGGCGGAACGGCGGCGGCCGCGTTCATAACAGCCATTCTCGAATGCTCTAGGAATCGGCGTCTTCCCGTGCTAACCACCGGCGCCAACCCAAAAGCGGGCCGTGACGTCGGGCGAGGGACCTCCTCGCGACAGGCATTTTATAAGCCTTCGGCAGCCGGTCTTGTTCTCCTTTTCGGGTGAGACGGAGTTGGCGATGGCCGGAAAAAGCAACGAAAGCCCGCGCGAAGGGCTCACTTTCGACGACGTGCTGATCAGGCCCGGCCTGTCCGAGGTGCTGCCTTCCGACGTCGATATTCGCTCCCGCATCACCCGCTCGATCCCGATCAATATCCCGATCATCGCCTCCGCCATGGATACGGTGACCGAGGTGCAGATGGCCATCGCCATGGCGCAGGCCGGCGGCGTCGGCGTCATCCACCGCAATCTGGAGCCCGACGCCCAGGCGACCCAAGTCCGCCAGGTCAAGAAGTTTGAATCCGGCATGGTCGTCAACCCGCTCACCATCGAGCCCAGCGCGACCCTGCAGCAGGCGCTCGACCTGATGAAGGAGAACCGCATCTCCGGCGTGCCGGTGGTGGAAGGCGGCGGCAACGGCAAAGCGGGCAAGCTGGTCGGTATTCTGACCAACCGCGACGTGCGCTTCGCAACCGATCCGGGCCAGCGCGTCGCCGAACTGATGACCAAGGACAAGCTCGTCACCGTGCGCGAGGGCGTGAGCCAGGACGAAGCCAAGCGTCTGCTGCATCAGCACCGCATCGAAAAGCTTTTGGTCGTGGACAGCCAATACCGCTGCGTCGGCCTGATCACGGTCAAGGACATGGAAAAGGCCGTGGCCAATCCAAATGCCTGCAAGGACGAGCAGGGCCGCTTGCGCGTCGCCGCCGCCACCACGGTCGGCGACAAGGGCTTCGCGCGCACCGAGGCGCTGATCGCGGCCGGCGTCGATCTCGTCGTGGTCGACACCGCGCACGGTCATTCGCGTTACGTGCTCGACGCGGTCAGGCGCATCAAGAAATTGTCGAATGCGGTGCAGGTGGTGGCCGGCAATGTCGCCACCTCCGAAGGCGCCAAGGCGCTGATCGATTGCGGCGCCGATGCCATCAAGGTCGGCATCGGGCCCGGCTCGATCTGCACGACGCGCATCGTTGCCGGCGTCGGCGTGCCGCAACTCACCGCCATCATGGATTCGGTCGAGGCGGCGAAGAAGGCCGGCATCCCGGTGATCGCCGACGGCGGCATTAAATATTCCGGCGATCTCGCCAAGGCGCTCGCCGCCGGCGCCGACGTGGCCATGGTCGGCTCGCTGCTCGCCGGCACCGACGAGACGCCGGGCGAGGTGTTCCTCTATCAGGGCCGTTCCTACAAGAGCTATCGCGGCATGGGCTCGGTCGGCGCCATGGCGCGCGGCTCTGCCGACCGTTATTTCCAGCAGGACATCAAGGACGCGCTCAAGCTGGTGCCGGAAGGCGTCGAGGGCCAGGTCGGCTACAAGGGCCCGGTCGCCAATGTGTTGCACCAGCTTGCCGGCGGCTTGCGCGCCGCCATGGGCTATGTCGGCGCCAAGGACTTGAGCGATTTCCACGGCAAGGCGGAATTCATGCGCATCTCGGGCGCCGGCTTACGCGAAAGCCATGTGCACGACGTTACCATCACGCGCGAGAGCCCGAATTACCCGAGCGGCGTATAAGCAATTCTACCTTCCCTGATCGGGAAGGTTCGTTATGACCAAGACTGCTCCCGACCCCTTCGCCGCGGTGCGCGAGGCAACGCTCGCGCATCGCGCCGAGCACGGCTGCGCCGCCTATCCTTACGACAACGGCGCGCTGCTCGGTACGCTCGCGGCGGCGGCGAGCGCGGGCCGCGTGCTCGAGCTCGGCACCGCGCTCGGTTACACCGCGCTGTGTTTCGCCAAGGGCGCGCCGCAGGCGGTGATCGACACCATCGAGCGCGACAGCGCACATGTGCTCCTCGCGCGCGAGCAGGTCGAGGCCCATGGGCTTGCCGGACATATCGTGGTGCATGAGGGCGAATTCGCCGAGGTGATGCGCCGGCTCGACCCCGGCTACGATGTGGCGTTTTTCGACGGGCTTGCCCCGGCGCGGCCGCTGCTGCGTGAATTGCGCCGGCTGCTGCGCTCGCGCGGGGTCTTGATCAGCGCCAATCTGACGCATGCTGGGTCTGAGGCTTATCTTACGGCCTTGCAAGACAAGAAGACCTGGCTTACCGCATTCATCGACGACGACCACGAGACCGCGCTCAGCATTAAACTCTGACTTAGGCGCAGTTTCGGCCTCGCGTTTAGGAAACTCACCATGTCAATCCAGGCAATATTGCTGCCGCTGTTCGTCCAGGTCACGCTCACGTTCGTGCTGTATTGCTGGATGGCCTACCACCGCGTCAGCCTGATCCGCCGGGGCGAGGTGCATCCGCGTGACGTCGCGCTGCGACAACCGAACTGGCCGCCGCATGTGCTGCAGGTCGCCAACGCCGCGCACAATCAGCTTGAAACACCGGTCCTCTTCTACGTACTGACCATTCTCACGATCATCACGCGACATGCCGACCTGCTGTTCGTGGTGATGGCCTGGATCTTCGTGCTGCTGCGGCTGTGGCACGCCTACATCCACGTCACCAGCAACCGGATCACCCGGCGCGGCAGCGTCTTTGGCCTGGCGCTCTTGGATTTGATGCTGATGTGGCTCATTTTCATCGTGCGTATCCTACTTGGCCTGCCATGACGCCTTCCGCGCGGCTCGCCGCCGCCATCGAAGTTTTCGGAAATATCGAGAGCGAACGCCGGCCCGCGGCCGACGCGCTCAAGAGCTGGGGTCTGGCGCACCGCTTCGCCGGCTCCGGCGACCGCGCCGCGATTGCGGGCCTGGTCTATGACGCGCTGCGCCGGCGCGCCTCGAGTGCTCACGTAATGGGGGCCGATACGCCGCGCGCGATTCTCATCGGCATGCTCAAGCGCGAGCGGGCGCTGGATACCGGCACAATCGCCAAGCTGGCCGACGGTTCGCAATACGGACCGGCTGCGCTCAGCGACGACGAACGCCGGCGGCTCGATGCCGCCGACATGACCGGTGCGCCCGCGCACGTCGCCGGCGATTATCCAGAATGGCTCGAGCCCCACTTCACGCGCGCCTTCGGCGACGCGCGCGCCGAGGAGGGCGCGGCCTTGTCCTCGCGTGCGCCGCTCGATCTGCGGGTGAATACGCTGAAGGCGGAGCGCGGCAAGGCGGCAGCGGCGCTGTCCGATCTCAAGCCGGAGCCTGCGCGCTGGTCGCCTTGGGGCCTGCGCGTCCGCCTTTCCGCCGACGCCAAGAGCCCGGCGCTCCACGCCGAGCCGGCGTTCCTCAAGGGCATGGTCGAATTGCAGGACGAAGGCTCGCAACTGGCCGCGTTGTTTTCCGGCGCCAAAGCCGGCGAGCAGGTGGTGGATCTGTGCGCCGGCGCCGGCGGCAAAACTTTGGCGCTGGCCGCCATGATGGAGAACAAGGGGCAAATCTTCGCCACCGACGACGACAAGCGGCGGCTCGCGCCGATCCACGACCGGCTCAAGCGTTCGGGTGCGCGCAACGTGCAGGTGCGCACGCCTAAGTCAGTTGGCGGCGAGATCGCCGACCTGAGCGGACGCTGCGACGTGGTGCTGATCGACGCGCCCTGTACTGGCACCGGCGCCTGGCGCCGCAACCCGGACGCCAAGTGGCGCATGCGCCCCGGCGCGCTCGAGCAGCGTCAGAAAGAGCAGGCCGATATCCTGGACCGCGCCGTGCCGCTGCTCAAGGCCGGCGGCCGTATCGCCTATGTCACGTGTTCGGTGCTCGAGGACGAAAACGCCGTTCAGGTGCGCACATTCCTCGCGCGTAACCCGGCGTTTACCATTCAGCCGCCGGCCGAGGTGGCCAATGCGCAGGGCGAGCGCGCCTTCATGTTCGGCAAGGCGGCGCGGCTGTCGGAAGAGGGGATTTTGATGACGCCGCGCACGACCGAGACCGACGGCTTTTTCGTCGCAATACTACGCCGCGCCTGAAGCCGCTCTGGCTGCTATTGTTTTTGATGCAACCAAAAGTTATCCTTCGCCGTGCATGGGTCCTCGAAAAAAAGGGGCACGCGCATGGGACTGGAACAACAAGCTGTTGGAGTCATCGAGGCGCTCACGAACTTGGCGCAGGAATTTGGGCCGTATTTATTCGCCATCCTGTTCATCGTGTTCGTGCCGCGAATTGCACATGGATACTACACGGCCTGCGCGACGCGCACGGCGCCGCCGCCGGGCAAGCAGGAGCTAAACGTCTATCGTCTCTATTTCGTCAGTAGCGTGGGCGTCGGCATCGTGGTGATGGGGCTGTCGATTAGCTGGTGGTTTTACCAGCACGCCAAAACCAAGTTCATCTACCAGATTTCCATCAATGATCTGTCATCCTACGAAAGGGTCGCCTCCGAATATTATTATCGGGACAACCCCCACCAAAGCATTCTGCCTGGCGTTGCAGCGACTCACGATGCGCTTTTTCTGATTGTCCGCAACGAGCCATTCTCGATCGGCCAGACACTTTCATTCCAGTATGTCATGCAGACCCCGGACGCGCCGCCCGGCGCTGGAGAATCCGATCCAGGGGATTACGCAAGCTGCCGGCGGCGCGCGGGCGCCGGCGCCGCAGTTTTGCTGCACGCCAGCGGGACGGATGGGGCCGCTCAATCTTGGCGGCACGGCCCCCGGACAAATTTGCCAGGTCACGACGCCGGCGGGTCCTGTCCGCGGGCAGGCGTGTTATTGACCGGCTTGCCGGCAGGCAGATTTGAAAACAAAGGCCGCCTAGGCCTGAATTCCCCGATTGCGCCTTATTCTCGGCCAAATTTCCCCGCGAAAGTCGCGTGACTGACGGATTCAAGTTTCTTAAGCGAGGTCCCCCATTATGCTGGTGGCAAGGCGCGATTCCATTCATCCTGACGCGCACGAAGCCGCATATTTACAGGGCGCCGACCTCGACCGGCGCGCTGCGCCAAGGTTCAACCGCACTCTCGGCATTCTGCAGATCGTCGGTTCATTGCTGGCGATTCCCGTCGGCATTGCCAGCGCCTATTCGTTTTACCGCGCCAATTTCTCGGTCGAGACCACGTGCCAGGGCTTGCGCGCCAACATTATCGCGATGATCGACAAGAGGCTCGACGCCAGCACGCGGCGTATCCTGGTGGGCCGCGATGTCGAGGCATTCGAGCAATCGTGCGGCAATGTGGACCCGGACGCCACTGCGGCGTTCAAGGTCCTGCTGAAGACCGACAAGACGCCCGCTTCGGGTATGGCCGCTGCGGTGCCGGCCGCACCGACGGCGCAACGCGTCGACGCGCCGCCGAAACCGGCGGTCCGCAAAGTCGAGTCGCGGCCGCAGCAAACCGCCAGCCTGCCGGCTGAGGCTTGGCCGGCGGCCGCGGGCGCCCGCCGCGATCCGGCCGCGTCCGATGCCCAGTGGGTCGACGCGGTCCGCGCAGCCCTGCTGGCGCATGGCGCGGAGCGGCCGGCGGCCGAAACCGCCCAGGCGCCGGTTGCGCCTGTGCCCGCTTCGCCGCCCGCCAAGCAAGAGACGGCCTTACCGGCATCGGCGCCGGTGGTCATCGCGCCTGCCGCGGCGCCGGTCGAGGCTTCGGCGGCGCCAGCGCTACCGCCTGCAGTCACCGTCGGTTCGCAGGCCGCCCCGCAGGCCGCCCCCGATCACCCGGTGCCGCCGGGCGCGATTCCGGATACGGTCGATACTGCCGCGGCTAAACCCGACGAGCGCGATCATTCGCGCGTGCACCGGTGGATTGCGAAAATCCCGCTGATGGGAAGCGCGATCAATAAGGTCTGGTAGAACGCACCGGGAATTATCCCGGCTGCCAGCGCGAGACGCTCTCCAGGTCGGTCTCGACCTGCCAGCGGCCGCTTTTGCCCGGCCGCTTTGTCGCCTCGGCGAGCAGTGCCAGAAACTCGGACCGCGGCACGTCGCGGAAGCCCATGTTCTCCCACAACGGCCCGATCAGCTTGCCGTCGTTGAAGCGGTAACCCCAGTGCGCGAGATGCCAGTTGAGCGCGGTCATGCCGATGCGCGAGGCATTCGACTCGCGTGTGAACTGCGACTCGGCCGTGAAGTTGCCGCCGATCGCGACGCCATAGCCGCCGGCGACCAACTCGCCCGCTCTGTTCCAGACCTCGAATGAATGCGCGAAGCCGGCATCGTAGGCCTCTGCGTAGGCCCGCATGATGCGCGGCGTAATCCAGGTGAGGTGCCAGCGGTCCTGCCGCCGGCCCGCGCAGGCGGTGATCACGGCGTCGAAATCGCGGTCGAAGGTCACGCTGTAGCGGTCCTGCCGCATCAGCCGCGCCAGATTGTTCGAGATGTGGAAATTCCTGAAAAACAGCAGCGAGCGCTGCGGCGGCGACCACCACTTCAGCGGCGCGATATGCGCGAGCGGATAGAGCCCGCGGCGATAGGCGGCAAGCAGCGTCGGCAATGAGATGTCGTGGGCGATGCCGGCAAGCCCGGGCGGGTTTTCGAGCGCGCGTTCGGGATCGGGCAGGGCGTAATCGGGCGCGAGCAGCTCGTGGAAGCAGAGCCGGGCGAGGTTCGGCAAACCGGTAATGCGCCCCGGCATCAGCGCCCAGGCGAGCCCCAGGCCGATACGCGTGGCCTTCTCGCTGAGGCGCTCGCGAAACAGCGCGGCGCGCCGGTCGGCGGCCGGGTCTGCGGAAAGCGCCATATGATCGGAGTGGTAGGCCAAAACCAGTCCCCAAACGTGTGGAAATGGTGAATTTCCCAGCCTTTATCTCTCACGGGCGGGCTAATGGAGGGTTACGGAGTTTGAAGCAAAATTCTTGACGCGATTGTAGCTAAGTATTTAAAATTAAATGGCAATTTGCGAGTTGGCAAAGCCGAACCTTATTTGGAATTCGTGCCAAATAAGGGAAACCAACCCTTTACGCGAGGTAGTGTCGTCCGGCCTCGCTGGCTCCTTAACGGGTAGCGCCAGCAAACGCGCCCAGGGGCGCTCCCAGCGCGAATACGGAGGGTGATTTTAGGGGACGGGCCGGCGGGATCAGCGGGCTGGGGTTAATATCCGTTCGCGAAGGAGGTTCCAATGCGCAACCTCGACGACCTCATCCGTAGGCTTGCTGAAAACTCATCTCGCGCCGAAATCATGGAAGTCCTCGACAGTGAAGCGGCGGCTACCGAGAGAGTTATGCGACGTAGGCAACGAGTGCACATTCGCAGCGACCAGGTGGATAAATCGCAGGAGGCGCAACTGCGGCGTGAGCGTATTCATCGAATTTTGTTTTTCCTTCATCACCACGCGCCAGCACAGGGTGCGACCGATGCCGACATGAAACTCTATGATCTTCTGAATGAGCGGCTGCGGTCGAGAGGCGAGTGGTAGCTTCGATTAGATCTCCTTCGGTTAAGCCGTCTTGCCTAGCGCGCCGGGTACCACGACAGTTTTGGGTGCCACCACATCCGGCGCTCGGACGCCACCTTAACGGTCCTTACGGGGGTGAATTACGAGTGTGGCCGATGGAACCAACGGCCCCAATCTGCGTTTAGCAAACTCAGTCGCGCTCCTAGGCTGGCACCCCCCTTACCCCCTCCGCCGCCTAGGGCGTCGACTGTGTTTGTTGCTTAGGGCCGCGCACGAGTACAGCGCGGCCTTTTTTGTTTGACGCAAATCCTCGGAAACAATCGCGCCCTGCCTGATGGCCGCCTTAGTCACATGCGGCAATCGATCCTTCTAGGGGCTTCAACGCAACATCACACCTGTGTAGGGGGAAACCATTATGGCAGAGCAACCCGGCCCGGAGATATTCGCTCCGCCCGAACGGCGTCCATCAGAAAAACGGGGCAATGTTGAACGCGTCGCGTTCCTGCATCAGCAACGGAGTGAGACTGACCCAGCCAATGGTCCGGCCGTCGGAGATCTGAATGCAGTGGTCATGCGGGTCGCCGGCGATTCTATGGAGGAAATTGATCGGGTCATTCGTGCGCTAGAGGACGTGCGCGACATGATGCGTAATGAGGGCGAACGTGTCGTTCGTGAGATAGCCGGTTACGCCAGCCTGAGCCATGCGGCGAAAGCGGCAATGGGGGTTATTGCCGACAGCATCAAGCAATGGAAAGACACGTCGGACAAGTCGGGCCCACATCGGTGAGTTGACCTTACAGATGGCATCCCCTGCTCCGAAACCAAGTCGGGCCGGAAGTATGCCGCTTGCGCTTGGTCTTGCATAACTCGCCGTAGCGGCGCGGCCTGAAATTGCCCCGCGACGGCGCGACCACCTTCGGCGATCTACTTATCAAGCCCGATGTTTGGTAACGTCTGAACGCCAGCGTCGCCGGGGGGCAAGGCATGAAAGCTCTTGCAAGTCAGATCGGCGGTTTAATTTTTCTCTTCGGTGGCTTCACCGCCATCTTGGGCGTCTTAATATTTTTTGGTCGGGTTGGTGGGTTGGATGACGTTAGATGGGACGGCGTGCAAAAACTAAATGATGAATTTCTGACACTTCCGCTGGGCGTAACGGTTTCCGTTCTTGGGCTTGTGATTGCTCTTATCGGCGTTCTGATTGCGGGCCGATTTTATGAATCGAAATAGCCTGCACCTGTACCGCTCGATGTGCAGCGCGAATGCCCGTTGGGGCAGACCGATCCGGGCAAGGTCATGAAACAGATTCCTCAACCAAAGCCGCCGCTACCACGACCGCCGCCGCCACCACCCGCCGCAAAAGAAGACCCTGGTCCAGCTGGGGAAGCCGGACCAGGGCATGGGCTTGGGAGGTTCAAGTTTTCCCGGGACGGGGGACCCGGATGCGAAATAGCTAATCCGATATTCGGGGTCCTTCGATATTGTCCTCGGGGACAGGTGAGCCTCCATGCTCACCCTTGAACCGACCAACCGTCGCGCCGAGATGCCGGCCGATGATTACGATGTCGTCGACGAGACCGCCGGTTGCCCCGTATGCATGTCCCGATACTCTGATATCATCGGCGCTCAACATGGAGAGCGACGATGGCGACAGGTGTTGTGAAGTGGTTCAATCCGACCAAAGGCTACGGCTTTATTCAACCGGCCGGTGGCAGCAGCAAGGACGTATTCGTTCATATCTCGGCGGTCGAACGCGCCGGGCTGAGCACCCTCAATGAGGGCCAGAATGTCGAATACGAAATCATTTCTGATCGAGGCAAGGAATCCGCCGGCAACCTCAAGGTCAAGTGAGACCGATGGCCAAGAAGACTCTCAATCCGATCGACAAGTATGTCGGGAGCCGCGTGCGAATGCGGCGGAAGATCCTCGGCATGTCACAAACGAAATTAGCGGATGCGATTGGTCTCACATTCCAACAAGTGCAAAAATATGAATACGGCACTAATCGCATCGGCTCAAGCCGCTTGATGCAAATGGCGAATGTCCTGCAAGTGCCCCCCACGTTCTTCTTTGAGGACGCGTCCGGCCAACGCAAAGCCGACGGCAGTGCATCGTCGCCGACCTATGTATCCGAATTCCTTGCCACGTCGGATGGCCTCGCGCTCACTCGTGCATTCATGCGGTTGTCTAGCAAAAAGCTACGGCGAAGCATCGTGAACATTGTTCGAGAGATTGCGGGCGAGTGAGCCAAGCTCAGGCCGCGCTCAATCGATCGGTGCTGGCCTGTTTTGACCCGTAGTGGCCTAGTTTGACTTATGTCATTTCTTTGGACTCGGCCACCGCTACATTTTTAGGCGTGCCGGGTTTCGGCTCTTTTGGTTTGCCCCTTTAGAGCCGCTTCCGCACAGGGAAGCCCCGGTTGTGGCAACCAGGGCTTCTTTTTAGGCCGCCTCTGTTGCCGGTGAGCAATACTGCACAGACAGCGCAGGCTGACGGGCGTAACGTCCGCTGATGTCGTTAGTCGATTGGTATCTCTATAAAGCTGATCAATGCGGACGCATGGCTAAAATCTCTGCCGATCCGCAAAAGCGCGTCAGTTTCAAGAAAGATGAAAAACTATGGCATGACCTAGCAGAGCAAGCTGAGATGGATGAAGAAAATCAGTTTAGGAAAAGACTTAATTGATGAGGCCGCCTCAGTTGGCGGCCATTTTCATGCTCAAATCGCGGCCACTCGCGAGCAAGCATGGCGGATCTCAAGGCGGCGTGGCAGCGCAAGTCCGTGATGATGTGCAGGTAAACACAAGCCCGATCTAAGGCTCTTTTTTTTGGAACTAGATTGGTCGATGTGCGTTAAGCGGGTGCCGCTGTTTCATCCCCTTACCCCTCACAGCGGTTTTTTTCGGGCCGCGTCTTTCATGGACGCGGCCCTCATTTTTTGCGTGCCCAGCCCAAGAACGCCGCTAACTACCAGAGTCCGTTAGCCTGGATTGAGCTTTCGTCGCGGCTTAGCGGGTTTTTCGCCAGCACTCTCGTAGAAGCCGTTTTTTCTACAAAATCCACCGGCACCGTGGACAGTTGCCTGGCATTGTTCAAACGTAACGAAACCGCAATTGGAACCGCCCATTGCGCCAGAATATTCAGCGCACCACAAATAAAGCTCGCCAGCTTTCGAACTGGCGATTGAGGACAAAGTTGTTACCAAACCGGCGAACACAAAGACACAAAACCGCGCTTTGCACATGGCGTCGCTCGCATCAAATTCAGCCGTTCGCAAATAAAGGTATCGCGAACGATGCAAATGCGTCCATTCAATTTGCTCTCACTTAGAGCGAATCTAATCGCAGTTGGGTGAGCAGCGGTTGGTCAATGTCCGCTTTGCGGCGTTTTAAGTCCGCTCTACCCCCGAAAGCGGACATTCACTGGCGAGGTTGGCATGTCCGCTTTGGGCCAAGAGCGGACATTCAAGAATTCTTCTCTCACCACAAGAAAAGCCCCGGACATTGCCCGGGGCTTTGGTTGTTTCTCTAGCTGATCGATCAGGCAGCGTCAGCTTGCGCCTTCTTCTTCCTGCGCCAACCGAGCAAACCTAATGCGCCGAGGCCGGTGGCGAAGAGTGGGAGGGCGGCAGGGAGCGGGACTGTTGAAACTGAATCATTCGCGTTGTTCCATGATGCGAAGCTTATATCGAACTTCGCACCAGGCGCGATATTCAGGCCATTCCAGGTGTAGGTCAGCGCACCCACGGTGGCCAAAGCGGAGATACTTCCTGAGTTACTCGAACAGGGGCTTGCCCCACCAGCACAGCTAAAAAGAGTCGTTCCACTTAACATTTCGCTCGCGCCTGCAGGAGCGCCGCTACCCTTACTAACTTGAAAAGAGTCGCACAGCGGCCCTGAGCTACCGCTACAGAAGGTGACTGACGGCGTCCCCGACCAAAAGGTACTGTTTATTGTCAGCGAGTAGTTTGTCACGATACTCCCGGTGTCATTCACGACAAGGAAGGCACCGGCACCACCATTCGGCTCCGCCATCGTTTGAGTTGATGTAAGTTCGTTCACGCCAGTGGTGTTGATTTGCCACCAATTCGCGATAGTCGACAGGTTGAACGCCGTGCCGGTGCCATTAATCAGATATCCCGTTGTACCGTTGGTGCTGCACATAACAGCACCACCGCAGGCGGTGGCGTTGTTATCGAAGGTAATAATGTTTGCTGCATGGGCGTGCGGAACCGTAAGCCCGACGCCGACGGCCATCGCGAGAACGCGTAGGCCAGTCGTCACTGCCCGTTTAACGCGCATGGCTTTTATTCCTGATATTGATCAAAGGCGAAAGTTAAATCTATGCCCATTTGGAACGAGACGCACCCGGATGAAGATCAATTCAGAAGCGTTATTTTTTGGACAAATTACAGGCCAAATGGGGAAGACCCCCGTGTGGCTGCTCGCTTTCTGCCCTCATCACATGCCAATGAAAGCCATGCTAACGGGAGCGAACGTCCGCTTTGGGTCAAAAGCGGAAGTAACGGCCTTTTACATAAATGTCCGCTCTACCCCCGAAAGCGGACATTCGGTGGCACGGTTGGCATGTCCGCTTTGGGCCAAAAGCGGACTCATGCGGTGAGTTTAAAATGAAAGA
>DASXBN010000071.1:0-49307 GCA_036491675.1 Pseudolabrys sp.
CGAGACTCGAAGTCTCGCCGACGCCCTCTGTTGTCATCCGAACCGGCGCGCCGCGGAATAACCGCTTGCGCTTGTCACTCCGTCGCACGCACCGGCCGGTATGACGCAATCTTCGAAACGTTTAAGTCCGAAGATCGAGAAGAGGCTACTAGAGCTTCTTCTTCTTCTTCGCTGCTTTCTTTCTACGTTTCGCCATTGCTGCCCTCCTAGCCATGAAACATGGCGGATGTCTGCATTAGTACGGTCGCGGATCGACACGCACTACATCTTGTTTACACCAGCAAAACGAAAAAAACAGTAACTGCGCGTGCGCAAGCGCTTGTTCGCATCACCTGCGGCACAATGCGGCGTCATTCTTGCTGCAGGCGCGCGACGTGGCGCCGTTTTGCGCCATCGCGCGGCGCAGCGCGGCCGCATCGCGCCGACATCGCACAACATCCGATGAAATAAGGACTTTTTGCGACGCGCGGCGCACGCAATTAATCCACCACCGAGAAAACATTCGACGGCGCGCATTGATTTTTTATCGCCATTGCGTTCATCGCCGACATTTTCACAGGCATAAAATTTTTTTCACAATTCGTTGTGCAAATAGCGTGCGCGGACTGGAATCGATCAAAAAATGAGCGAATCAGTGCCGAGTGATTCGCATTGCGTGGTTGTCTTTCGAGAAATTTTACCTTCGTAACGCGCGCGCGAATTCATTTTACGTTGGAATGGTTCATACCCGCGCGCGCATGCACGGCGCGCAATTGCCGCACTGCACCAAAAATCGGCGACGGGCGCACAATGCGTGCGCGCGTCACAATCCGAGTTTCTTTTTCAGGATGTCGTTGACCGCCTGCGGGCTCGCCTTGCCGCCGGATGCTTTCATCACCTGCCCGACGAACCAGCCGATCGCCTTCGGGTTGGTTTTGGCGTCGGCAACCTTGTCCGGATTGTTGGCGATGATCTCATCGACGGTCTTTTCGATGGCGGCGACGTCGGTGACCTGCTTCATCCCGCGCTGTTCGACGATCGTTCGCGGGTCGCCGCCTTCGCTCCAGACGATCTCGAACAGATCCTTGGCGATCTTCCCGGAAATCGTGCGGTCGGCGATCAGGTCGAGGATGGCGCCGAGTTGCGCGGCGTCAACCGGCGACGATGCGATGTCCTTGCCCTCCTTGTTCAGGCGGCCGAACAGCTCGTTGATCACCCAGTTGGCGGCCGCCTTGGCGTCGCGCCCTTTCGCCACCGCCTCGAAATAGTCGGCGGTCTCGCGCTCGGCCACCAGCACGCCGGCGTCATAGGGCGAAAGTGAAAAATCGCGCATGAAGCGCGCTTTTTTCTCGTCGGGCAGTTCGGGCAGGTGCTGCTTGAGGGCCGCGACATAAGCGTCGTCGAATTCCAGCGGCAGCAGGTCGGGATCGGGGAAATAGCGGTAGTCGTGCGCCTCTTCCTTGGAGCGCATCGAGCGCGTCTCGCCGCGCCCCGGATCGAACAGCCGCGTCTCCTGGTCGATGGTGCCGCCGTCCTCGATGATTTCGATCTGCCGGCGCGCTTCGTAGTCGATGGCCTGGCCGATGAAGCGGATCGAATTCATGTTCTTGATCTCGCACCGCGTATTGAGCGGCGCGCCCGGCTTGCGCACCGACACGTTGACGTCGGCGCGCAAAGAGCCCTCCTCCATGTTGCCGTCGCAGGTGCCGAGGTAGCGCAGGATCGAGCGCATCTTGGTGAGGAACGCCATCGCCTGCTCGGCCGAGCGGATATGCGGCTTCGACACGATCTCCATCAGCGCCACGCCCGAGCGGTTGAGATCGATCGCGCTCAAGTTGGCATGCTGGTCGTGCAGGCTCTTGCCGGCGTCCTGCTCGAGATGCAGCCGCTCGATGCCGATTGCGACCGCCTCGCCGTCCGGCAGATCGACGATCACCTCGCCCTCGCCCACGATCGGCGATTTGTACTGGCTGATCTGGTAGCCCTGCGGCAGGTCGGGATAGAAATAATTCTTGCGGTCGAACACCGATTTCAGATTGATCTTCGCCTTCAGTCCTAAGCCGGTGCGGATCGCTTGGCGGACGCATTCCTCGTTGATCACCGGCAGCATGCCCGGCATCGCGGCGTCGACCAGCGAGACATGGCTGTTGGGCTCGCCGCCGAATTCGGTCGAGGCACCGGAGAACAGCTTCGACTTGGAGGCGACCTGGGCATGCACCTCCATGCCGATGACGACTTCCCAGCCGCCGGTCGCGCCCTTGATCAGCTTGTCGGGTTTGCTCGGTCCACTCATGGCGCGGACTATCTATCGCGCCGGCGCCGCCAAGACTAGACTTCAAGCCACAAAACATAAGTCGTTGCCGGAAGGCTGATATGAAGACTTGCATCGCCAAGATCTGCATCGTCACGGCTTGCGCGCTTCTGTTATCGGGTTTGGGGGCAACCATGGCCGGCGCCGTTGAAATCACCGTTCTGTCCACCCAAGCCACCGAGCGGGCCTATCGCGAATTGACGCCGCAATTCGAAAAGGCCACCGGCCACACGCTGAAAACGACCTTCACCGGCACGCTCGACGTCAAGAAACGCATCGCCGCCGGCGAGCCGTTCGATCTCTTAATCATGGCGAGCCCGGACATCGACGCCTTCATGACATCCGGCATGCTGGCGGCCGGCAGCCGCGTCGACCTCGCCAGATCCGGCGTCGGCGTCGGCGTCAAGGCCGGCGCGCCCAAGCCCGACATCGCCACCACCGAGGCGTTCAAGAAAACCCTGCTCGCGGCCAAATCGATCGGCTATTCCACCGGCCCAAGCGGCGTCTACATTATGGGCGTGTTCGACCGTTTGGGCATTGCCGATCAGGTCAAGCCCAAGCTCAAGCAGACGCCGACCGGCGTCTTCGTCGGCACCATCGTCGCCAATGGCGAGGCGGAGATCGGCATCCAGCAGGTGAGCGAGATGTCGACCTACCCCGGCGTCGATTATGTCGGCGCGCTGCCGGCCGAGATCCAGAAGGTGACGATCTTCTCAAGCGGCATCGCCGCCAACGGCAAGCAGGCGGAAGCCGCCAAGGCGCTGGTCAAGTTCCTGACCGCGCCCGATGCGGCTGCGGCCTTCAAGAAGCGCGGCATGGAGCCGCGCTGACCGGCTGGTTCAAGCCGATATTCGCGCCCGGGCGCCGGCGCTCCCTAAATTGGCCCGATTTCTGCATGGCTTGTTGCCGCAATCGCGGCGTAGGCAAATGCGCCTGCGAGGAACTTTATCCAAACGGCAGCCGTTTGGGTGGCGGACAACAGGGCGAAGACCATGCAACAGGACAACGGCACTTTCGGGCTGATCGTCGGCGGCATCGTCGCCATGGCGGCGATCGTCTTTATCTTCAGCGGCGGCGAATTGGGCGGCAAGACGGTCGTCAACGGCGACCAGGACCTGCCGCCGATCGCCAGCGCCGACCGGAATTAAGTTCGTCTGAATCGCGCGATCACCACCATGCATGCGGCGTAAACCGTCCCGCCGCCTGCTCGATCACGGTCGCCGCCGAAAACAGTGTCTCCTCGTCGAACGGGCGGCCGATCAAGTGCAGGCCGAGCGGCAGGCCCTGGGCGTCGAGCCCGGCCGGCACCGCGATGCCGGGGAGGCCGGCCATGTTCACCGTCACCGTGAACACGTCGTTCAAGTACATCTCGACCGGGTCGGCGCCGCCCTTCTCACCCAGCCCGAAGGCCGCCGACGGCGTCGCCGGCGTCAGCATGGCGTTGACGCCGGCCTTGAAGCAGTCCTCGAAGTCTTTCTTGATCAGCGTGCGCACCTTCTGCGCGCGCAAATAATAGGCATCGTAATAGCCGGCCGACAAAACATAGGTGCCGATCAGCACGCGCCGGCGCACCTCGGCGCCAAAGCCCGCGCTGCGCGTCTTCTCGTACATGTCGATGACGTCGCGGCCCTGGTCGCGCAGGCCGTAGCGCACGCCGTCGTAGCGCGCGAGATTGGACGAGGCCTCCGCCGGATTGACGATGTAATAGGCGGGCAGCGCATATTTGGTGTGCGGCAGCGACACCTCGACCAGCTCGGCGCCGGCGGCTTTGAGCCAGTCCCTGCCCTGCTGCCAGATCTTCTCGATCTCGGCCGGCATGCCGTCGAGCCGGTATTCCTTCGGGATACCGATGCGCAGGCCCTTCACCGACTTTCCGACCGCCGCTTCGTAATCCGGCACCGGCAGATCGGCGCAGGTGGTGTCCTTGGCATCGGGCCCGGCCATCGAGCGCAGCAGGATCGCGACGTCGCGCACCGTGCGCGCGAACGGGCCGGCCTGATCGAGCGAGGAGGCAAAGGCGACGATGCCCCAGCGCGAGCAGCGGCCGTAGGTCGGTTTAATGCCGACGGTGCCGGTGAAGGCCGCCGGCTGTCTTATGGAACCGCCGGTGTCGGTGCCGGTCGCGCCCAGGCATAATTGCGCCGCCACCGCCGCGGCCGAGCCGCCCGGCACCAGCGGCGTGTTGGCACCTTTCCGCCGCCACGGCGAGGTCACCGGCCCGAAATGCGAAGTCTCGTTCGACGAGCCCATGGCGAATTCGTCGTTGTTGGTCTTGCCGAGCAGCACCGCGCCATCGCGCCACAGATTGGCGGTCACCGTGGAATCGTAGGTCGGCACGAAATTGTCGAGGATGTGCGAGCACGCCGTGCTGCGCACGCCCTCGGTGCAGAACATGTCCTTGATCGCGAGCGGAATGCCTTCCAGCGGTCCGGCCTTGCCGGCGGCAATGCGCGCGTCGGAGGCTTTCGCCATCGCGGACGCGCGCTCCGGCGTCTCCAGCACATAGGCGTTGAGCGCGCGCGCCTTCTCCATGGCGGCGAGATGCGCGTCGGCCAATTCGAGCGCCGAGAAGGATTTCTTCTTCAGCCCGTCGCGCGCTGCCGCCAGGTTAAGCGAATTCAAATCACTCACGGCTTGTCACAACAGGTTTGGGCTCGTCCGCGATTGGCCGCGGCGCGCCTTGCGGCTCGCGCGGCGGCGCGTCGCAGGCAAAACGCGCGGTATCGTCCGCGCGCGCGCCCGGAAAGCCGGGCGGCGGCCCGGTCGGCAGATCGTCCAGCGCGATCATCAGGGCCATCTCGCAGGCGATGCACATCACTCGACCACTTTCGGAACCAAAAAGAAGTTATCCTCGCTCGCCGGTGCGTTCTTCACGATATCACTGGCGATACCGCCGTCGGTCACCGCGTCCGCGCGTTTCTTCATCGCCATTGGCGTCACCGAGGTCATCGGCTCGACGCCATCGACGTTCACCTCCTGCAGCTGCTCGACGAAGGCCAGCATGGCGTTGAGTTCGCCGCGCAGGTGCTCAATGTCGCCATCGGCGACGGCGATGCGCGCCAGATGCGCGATGCGGCGGACGGTGTCGGCGTCGACGGACATGCAATCCTCAAGGAATATCGCGCGTATAGCAGAGTGCCGTTCGGCCTCGCAATGATCTTACTTTGTTACGCCGCCCTGCGCTTGTGGTCCTCGCAGGCATGCACTTCGATCGTCACATGCGACAGCCCGGCGATGCCGTCGAGCCGGTGCTTGTAGGCCGAGGGCGCCTGCGGTTTGTCGGACACGACCGCCGCGATCAGCCCGGCGTGGCCGGGCCCGAGCCGCCACAGATGCAGGTCGCTCACCCGGTCGCCGCCGACCTCGAGCCGCTTGCGGATATGGCCCGCGAGATGGCGGTCGGGCACCATGTCGAGCAGCACGGTGCCGGCGGAACGGATCAGCCCGACCGACCAGCTTAAGATCACGCAGACGCCGACCAGCGCCATCAGCGGGTCCATGAACACCCAGCCGTAGAAGCGTCCGGCCAGCAGGCCGACGATCGCCAGCACCGAGGTCACCGCGTCGGCCAGCACGTGCACATAGGCCGCGCGGATGTTGGAATCGTGCGCGTGATGATGGTGGTGCCCGTGGTCGTGCTCATGATCGTCGTCGTGATGGTCGTGCGCGGGGTGCGCGTGATGGTGATCCTCATCGAACAGCAGCCAGGCGCTGGCGAGATTGACGCCGAGCCCGATGACCGCCAGTCCGATGGCTTCCGTGAAGTGGATCGCGACCGGCGCAAACAGGCGCGACACCGCCTCGTAGCCGATCAGCCCGGCGATCAGCGCGAGGATCACCGCGCTGGTGAAAGCGGCGAGTTCGCCCATCTTGCCGGTGCCGAAGGTGAAGCGCGGATCGTGCGCGTGGCGGCGCGCGAAACGATAGGCGAGCGCCGCGATCGCGAGCGCGCCGGCGTGCGTCGACATGTGCCAGCCATCAGCCACCACCGCCATCGAGCCGAAGATGGTGCCACCGACGATCTCGGCCACCATCATCGCAGCGGTGAGCGCGACCACGAACCAGGTGCGCCGTTCGTGGCGGTCGTGCTTGGCGCCGAGGAACACGTGGGGGTGCTGCCAGGGCTCGATCGAATGGGTATGCATGGGCACCTCTTGGGATTCGTCTGGCGCACAAATAACGCCGTTTGGCGGACATGCAATTGCTAGGAACATAATCACAATACCGTGAAAACTTATCCCCGCGCGGCGCGCTTGACATTTCTTATGATAGGATTATATTCCAAACGTCCGGCTCAGTGAGGGCGTCATCTAGAGGCGTCTAAATGATGGAGCCGGATGGCGGCGCCCGCGGCGGGAGATGAACGCTCCTCCCGCACCCGGGAGGCCCCGGGACCCGATCGGGGCGCACTACGACCCCTCCGCGAGGAGCTCGCTGGACTCGGGACCGTTCCATAGGGGTTTCGGACCGGCCATCAGCGCGACAAGCCGATGAGGCGAACTGGCGCTGCGGCCAAACGAAGAGACCCGGGACGGAAACCAGGAAACGCGGACCCGGGGAACAGAACTCGCCGCATGGCGCGCCGAGAGGCGCCCGCGTTCTTGGCGACAGGAACGCGGCAAGACGGAAGACTGGTGCGCCGCTCGGTGCGCCATCCCCCTCGCGTTATGCGGGGAACGAAGAGGGAAGACGGCGTACCCCGCGCCGAAAAAAAACAGGGGCGGCGGAGCGTTGGCTTTCTTACTGTCGTCCCGGCCGAGCGCAGCAAGGGCCGGGACCCATACGCTGCGTCCTCTCGATATGCTGCGGCGTATGGGTCCCCGCCTTCGCGGGGACGACAAAGAGGAGCTACCATCCCTCCATGACCCGCACTCACGACCGCTACCCCTACTCCGCCGTCACCGAACGCGCCCTCTACGACTGGCCGGACGGCAAGCGGCTGGCGGTTTACATCGCGCTCAATCTCGAATGGTTCTCGTTCGGCGAAGGATTGGGCGCCGAGCTCGTGCCCGCCGGCCATCAGCCCGATGTGCTCAATTACGCCTGGCGCGACTACGGCAACCGCGTCGGCGTGTCTCGCCTGGCGGAGTTGTTCGCCGAACTGAAGCTGCCGGCGTCGCTCTTGGTCAATTCGCAAATGTATGAGCACGCGCCGCAGGCAGTCGCTGCCTTTCCCAAGGCCGAAATCGTCGGCCACGGCCGCAGCAATTCCGAGCGTCAGGGCACGCTCAGCGAAACGGAAGAGCGCGCGCTGATCGCCGAGACCACCGCCGCGATCGAAAAACATTCAGGCGCCCGCCCGCGCGGCTGGCTAGGGCCCTGGATCTCGCAGTCGCCGGTGACGCCCGATCTCTTGCAGGAAGCCGGTTACAGTTATCTGCTCGATTGGTGCCACGACGATCAGCCGGTCTGGATGAAGACGCGCAAGGGCCGCATCCTGTCGGTGCCCTACCCGCAGGAACTCAATGACATCCCGCAGATCGTCGCCCGCAAGCGCGAGGGCGCCGAATTCGCCGACATGATCGTCGATGCCTTCGAGGTGCTGCATGCCGAATGCGCGCAGCGCCCGCTGGTGATGGGCATCGCGCTGCACGCCTACATTGTCGGCCAGCCGCACCGCTTCAAGCATCTCAAGCGCGCGCTCAATCACATCGCATGCACCGCTGGCGACAAGGTCTGGTTCACCACGTCGGGCGCCATCGCCGCGCACGCGGCGGCGCTGCCGCAAGGCACGGTGCCGTGATAGACTTGGGCCACAGCCGGCATGGAGAACCCGTCATGACGACATTTCCAAATCCGCTCAACATCTTTCCCGGCGCCGGCGGCAACTGGCAGGAGATCTTTACCCGCTGGTGGTCGCCCAACATCTCGCTCAACTTCGCCGGCGATGCCGGGATCGAACGCGAGGTCAACGAGGACGTCGCCAGCTACGGCCGCCAGATCGGCTGGCTCAACGATATCGTCGAAGCGCTGGTAGCGGCCGCGCCGAATGCCGTGAAGGCCAACACGGCCGCCGAAGACTCGCTGAAAAAACTCCAGGACGCGCAGCAAAAGATCGACGCGATCAAGCGGCGGCGTAAGACGAGCGCGCTCGACAAGGCACGCACCGCGCTGAGCGCACTTGACCAGGACGATTATAAGCGCCTGCTGCGTTCGCTCGATCCCGATCATCCGCCGGGTACCGCCTGACGATGACGATCGGCACGCTGGTCGAACTCGCGCCGCAATGGGCGCCGCGCGGCGCCCTGATCGGCCTCGATCTCGGCACCAAGACCATCGGTGTGGCCGCGAGCGATCCCGACCGCAAACTGGCGTCCGGGGTCGAGACGGTTGCGCGCAAGACTTTCACCGCCGACGCGCGGCGGCTGCTCGCCCTCGCCGCCGAGCGTTCCGCGGTCGGCTTCGTGCTCGGCCTGCCGGTCAATATGGACGGTACCGAGGGGCCGCGCGCGCAATCGACGCGCGCCTTCGCGCGCAATTTCGCCAAGCTCACCGAACTGCCGATCGCGTTTTGGGACGAGCGGCTGTCGACTGCCGCGGTCGAGCGCGAGTTGATCGCCGCCGATGTCAGCCGCAAGAAGCGCGCCGCGGTGATCGACCAGCACGCGGCCGCCTACATCCTGCAAGGCGCGCTCGATCGCCTCGCCAACCTGAAAAAATAGCGCATCGATCATGCGCCAACGGAAAAGGGCGGGCTTCGCAGAGCCCGCCCTCGCTTTTACCCGCCATTATGCGTTAGTCGCAGGACGTATAGTTGATGGAAGCCGGCGACTGGATGCAGCGCCCACTGCGGTACGAGTGGTAACGCCCGCGTGGCCCATAGGCGTAAGAATCGTAGCCATAGTCATAGGGGCCCGGCGCGTAGGCGTAGTCCGGCCCGTAGTAGCCGTAGTCATAGTAGCCCGGATAGGCCGCGCTGGCCGCAGCCACGCCTACCAGCGCACCGGCGCCGAAGCCGATCGCGGCGGCGCCGCCGTGATGCCAGCCGCCGTGCCCATGCCAGCCGCCGTGTCCATACCAGCGCGCCTGACTTGGTGTCGCCGCGGCAAGCGCGAGCGTGCCAGCGATGGCCGCGACCGCGAACTTCGAAAGCATTCTCATGGTTCGTCTCCATTCCATCGTTTCGCCCAACTTGCGGGCGTTTGCGGCTCCGCGCAGCGGAACCGGCTTGTGCCTAGTAAACACTCGCCGCGGCCGCACGTTCCGTTAACCGCGGTTCATGCGATAACGCTTCTGTGTGGACCGTTCCGTGTTCGGGCCTTGCCGGGAACCTTGGTTCCGCCTATAGCAATCGCTTTAATGAACATTGCGCCGAAATCCTCGTTCGTCCTCAACCAACGGCATCTGTTGGGGATCGAAGGGCTTTCACAGGCGGAGATCACCGGCCTGCTCGACCTCGGCGAGGAATTCGTCGAGCTCAATCGCCAGGTCGAGAAGAAGCGCACCTCGCTGCGCGGCCGCACCCAGATCAACCTGTTCTTCGAAGTCTCGACCCGCACCCAGTCCTCGTTCGAGCTGGCGGGCAAGCGGCTCGGCGCCGACGTGATGAACATGTCGACGAGTTCGTCCTCGATGCGCAAGGGCGAGACGCTGATCGATACCGCAATGACGCTCAACGCCATGCATCCCGACATCCTGGTGGTGCGCCATCACGCCTCCGGCGCGGTCGAACTGCTGGCGAGCAAGCTCGACTGCTCGGTGATCAATGCCGGCGACGGCGCGCACGAACACCCGACGCAGGCACTGCTTGACGCCCTCACCATCCGCCGCAACAAAGGCGGCATCGAAGGCCTGCTGGTGGCGATCTGCGGTGACATCCTGCACTCGCGCGTTGCCCGCTCCAACATCATCCTGCTCAACGCCATGGGCGCGCGCGTGCGCGTGGTCGCGCCCTCCACGCTGCTGCCGTCCGGCATCGAGCACTTTGGCGTCGAAGTCGCGCGCGACATGCGCGAGGGCCTGAACGGCGCCGATATCGTGATGATGCTGCGCCTGCAGCGCGAGCGCATGAACGGCTCCTATGTGCCGTCGATCTCGGAATATTTCCATTTCTACGGCCTCGACGAAAAGAAACTCAGCTACGCCAAGCCCGACGCGCTGGTCATGCATCCGGGACCGATGAACCGCGGCGTCGAGATCGACTCGATCGTGGCCGACGGCGCGCAGTCGCTGATCCGTGAACAGGTTGAAATGGGCGTGGCCATCCGCATGGCCGTGCTGGAAGCTTTGTCGCGTAACCTGCCGAACGCATGACATGGTGTTGTCCGACCGCCGCCCGATCCTGCTCGCCAATGCCCGGATCGTCGATCCGTCGCGCGATTTCGATATTGTCGGCGACCTGCTGATTGCCGACGGCACAATCCGCGAAGCCAAGAAGGGCATCGGCGCCGGCGGCGTGCCGGAAGGCACCGATGTGGTCGACTGCCGCGGCAAACTGGTTGCGCCCGGCCTGATCGACATGCGCGCCTTTATCGGCGAACCCGGCGCCGGGCATCGCGAGACTTTTGCCTCCGCCAGCCAGGCCGCCGCGGCCGGCGGCGTCACCACCATCATCTGCCAGCCCAACACTTCGCCGGTGATCGACGATCCGGCGACGGTCGATTTCGTTCTGCGGCGCGCGCGCGATACCGCGATCGTGCACGTGCATCCGATGGCGGCGCTCACCAAGGGCCTCGAAGGCAACGAGATGACCGAGATCGGCCTGTTGAAAGCGGCCGGCGCGGTCGCCTTCACCGACGGCGACAAGAGCGTCACCAACGCGCAGGTAATGCGGCGCGCACTGACTTACGCAGGCGATTTCGACGCGCTCATCGTGCATCACACCGAGGACCCGGATCTGATCGGCGACGGCGTGATGAACGAAGGCGAATTCGGCGCGCGGCTCGGCCTGCTCGGCGTACCGAAGGCGGCGGAGACGGTGATGCTCGAGCGCGACATCCGGCTGGTGGCGCTGTCGGGCGGGCGCTATCACGCGGCCTCGATCACCTGCGCGGAATCGCTCGACGTGCTGCGCCGCGCCAGGGACGCCGGGCTTTCCGTCACTGCCTCGTGCTCGATCAATCACATCACGCTCAACGAAAACGACATCGGCCCCTACCGCACCTTCCTGAAACTGTCGCCGCCGCTGCGCGCCGAGCAGGACCGCAAGCTCTTGGTCGAGGCGCTGGCGAGCGGCCTCATCGACATGGTGATGTCGGACCACAATCCGCAGGACGTGGAAACCAAGCGCTTGCCCTTCGCGGAGGCGGCGCCCGGCGCGATCGGCTTGGAGACCATGCTGGTGGCCGGCTTGCGCCTGGTGCATTCCGGCGAGATCGATTTGGTGACCTTGCTGCGCGCGATGTCGACGCGGCCGGCCGAGCTGCTCGGCCTGCCCGGCGGCACGCTCAAAAGCGGCGCGCCGGCCGACGTCATCGTGGTCGATACCGAACTTCCGTGGGTGCTCGATCCGGCCGAGCTCAAATCGAAATGTAAAAACACGCCGTTCGATGAAGCCAAGCTGACTGGCCGCGTGGTACGCACCATCGTCGCCGGCCGCACCGTTTACGAATACGTATGATTGCCGCGCTCGCTTTGGTGGTCGGCTACCTGCTCGGCTCAATTCCTTTTGGCCTGATCCTGACGCGCGCCGCCGGCGGTCCCGACGTGCGCACCATCGGCTCCGGCAATATCGGCGCCACCAACGTGCTGCGCACCGGCCGCAAGGGCCTCGCCGCCACGACCTTGCTATGCGATGCGCTCAAGGGCACCGCCGCGGTTTTGCTGGCTATGCATTTTGCAACGCCGGACGCGGCGCTCGCCGCCGGACTCGGCGCATTTCTCGGCCACCTGTTTCCGCTCTGGCTTAAATTCAAAGGCGGCAAAGGCGTCGCCGTCTATATCGGCGTACTGCTCGGCCTTTATTGGCTTGGCGCGCTGATCTTCTGCTGTATTTGGATATTGGTTGCGGCATTAAGCCGCTATTCCTCGCTTGCTGCCTTGATCGCCAGCGCGCTCACGCCGCTGGCGTTGTGGTTTCTGGGCCAGCCAAATACCGCCGCTTTATTTCTGCTGCTGAGCGCGTTGCTGTGGATCATGCACCGCGCCAACATTGCGCGATTGCTTCAGGGCAGCGAAGGCAAGATCGGCGCCAAAAGCACGACCTAATCCTGCGACATTTGCAGTCCGTGCGTCACGCCTTCAACAGCCAACGGTCCGCCGCTGAAGATGGCTCGTTTTGACCCCGGTCAATGACTTTTTTGAGAAACTCGAATCTAAATCCATTCTCAAAAATATCTTCATCGGGAAGCCGGATCGATGAAAAAAACTTCTCGTTCATACGCGACGATTGTTGCTGCTGCGGGACTGAGTGTCTGTCTCGGCGCGCTGTTGCTAACGCTGCCGACAATTCCACCCGCAGGCGACGCTTACGCTCAAGCGCCTTCGAAAAAATCGACCAAGGCGCAGAAGATCAAGACCGCCGAGCCATGGCCGATCAACGACGATGTCGATGATCCCGCGGTCTGGGGCAAAGTCTTCCCGCTGCAATACGAACTCTACCTGAAGACCGTCGACATGGAGCGCACGAAGTATGGCGGCAGCGAAGCCATGCCGCGCACGCCGACCGCAAACGATCCGCGCACGGTCACCTCGCAATCAAAAGTCGACGTCGATCTCGGGCTCAAGACCATGTGGCAGGGTTACGCCTTCGCGGCGGACTTCCGCGAAGATCGCGGCCACGCCTACATGCTCGAAGATCAGAAGTACACGCAGCGCCAAGTCGTGGTGCAGCAGCCGGGCGCCTGCATGAACTGTCATGCCTCGACTTATCTCGCCAACAAGAAAGTCGGCGAAGGCGACAACATGAAAGGCTTCGAGAAGATCAACGCGATGCCCTATAGCGAGGCGGTCAAGCTGGTGACGCATCCGGTCGCCTGCATCGACTGCCATGATGCGCAAACCATGGCGCTGCGCATCACCCGGCCCGCCTTCATCGAGGGCATCCGCGCCTATAAGGCCTCACAGGGCATCCCGAACTACGACGTGAACACCCAGGCCACGAACGAGGAAAAGCGCGCTTATGTGTGCGGCCAGTGCCACGTTGAATATTATTTCAAGGGCCCGCAAAAGCAGCTCGTCTTCCCCTGGTCGAAGGGCATCAAGGTCGAGCAGATCATGGCCTATTACGACGAGATCGGATTCCGCGACTGGACCCATAAGACGACCGGCGCGGCGGTGCTCAAAGCCCAGCATCCCGAATTCGAGATGTGGAGCCAGGGCGTTCATGCGCGGGCCGGCGTGACCTGCGCCGACTGCCATATGCCGAAGATGACGTACAAGGGCTCGCATGTGAGCGACCATTGGGTGCGCAGCCCCCTGCTCAACATCAAGAACGCCTGTCTCGATTGTCATCGCAAGCATGATGCCAAGATCACGGAGAAGGAGCTGAAAGATCGCGTGGAGCTGACCCAGGATCGGCATTGGAAACTGCGCGAGGACGCCATGGCCGCGCTCATGGGCCTCATCGGCGACGTCAAGGCGGCGAAAGACGCGGGCAAGAGTGATGCCGACCTCAAAACCGCTCGCTACCTGCAACGTCGGGCGCAGTTCTATCTCGACTTTGTCGAGGCCGAGAATTCGACCGGCTTCCACGCGCCACAGGAGGCTGCGCGCATCCTCGGCGAATCCCTCAGCTACGCCCGCCAAGGCCAGATCGCGATCCGCGACCCAAGCTTCACGCCGACCGTCGCCATCGTCGACACCCCGCCACCGCCGGCTCCTCCGCCCGCGCCTGCAGGGACACCGGCACCGGCCGCGAAGTAACGGCTCCGACATCTGCGGGCCGGCCTCCGGCCCGCAGATTGGAATTGCTGACCCCCGGTTGTAGTCCGCCAAATCCGGTTGTAGTGCGTCGCGCCTTAGGCGATGCTCAGTCGCATATGACGGGGGGCGTCGTTGGGTGAATTGGCGCGACTGAGCGAGGAGCAGCGGCTCGATTGGTTGCGCCTGATCCGGACCGACAATATCGGTCCGCGCACGTTCCGCGACCTGATCAATCATTATGGCGGCGCGCGTGCCGCGCTGGCAGCGTTGCCAGCGCTCGCCCGCCGCGGCGGCGCAGCGGCCCCCGCGCGCATCTGTTCGCGCGAAGACGCCGAGGCCGAATTGCAAGCGTCGCGCGCACGCGGCATCACCTTCATCGCACTCGGCGAGCCGGATTATCCGCCGCGGCTGCAGATGATCGACGACGCGTCGCCTTTGCTGGCGGTGCGTGGCAAACTCGCCGTGCTGGCGCCGCCGCTGGTCGCCATCGTCGGCTCGCGCAACGCTTCCGCGGCCGGCGTCAAATTCGCCGAGCGGTTGGCGCGTGACCTGGGCGCGGCGGGTTTTGCTACCGTGTCGGGCCTCGCGCGCGGCATCGACGCCGCCGCGCATCGCGCGAGCCTGACGAGCGGCACCGTTGCGGTGCTGGCCGGCGGCCATGACCGCATCTATCCGGCCGAGCACGGCGATCTCTTGGAACAGATTCTCGCCGAAGGTGCCGCGCTTTCCGAAATGCCACTCGCCTGGGAGCCGCGCGCGCGCGACTTCCCGCGCCGCAACCGGCTGATCTCGGGTTTATCCGTTGGCGTGGTGATCGTGGAAGCGGCGCGCCGCTCTGGTTCGCTGATCACGGCGCGGCTCGCCGGCGAACAGGGGCGCGAGGTGTTCGCAGTGCCCGGCTCCCCGCTCGATCCGCGCGCCGAGGGCACCAATGGGCTGCTCAAGCAGGGCGCCACATTGGTGACCGAAGCGGCCGACGTGATCGCAGTGCTGCAACCGATCCTCGGGCGCGGCTTCGACGTCCCGGCGGAGGAGCCCGCGCCGGACGTTCCGGGTCCGGTCGACGTCGAACCCGGCGCGGATGAGCGTGCCCGCATCATCGGCCTGCTCGGACCGACGCCGGTATCGATCGACGATCTGGTGCGGCTGTCGCAGACGTCGCCGGCGATCGTGCGCACGGTCCTGTTGGAACTCGAGATCGCCGGGCGGCTGGAGCGTCACGGCGCCGGTTTGGTGTCCCTGCTATAAGATGCCATGCGAATCGTCGTGCACGGGCCTGCCGCATGATCTTCCGCTGCCTTGCCGCCCTCGTCTCCATTCTCGCGCTCTATTGCGCGCCGGCGCGTGCGCAGGAACAATCCTTTGCCGCGTTCGTCAATGAGCTTTGGCCGGACGCGCAGGCCAAAGGCATCACGCGCGCTACCTTCGATACCGCCTTGAAGGGCGTAACGCCCGATCAACGCGTCATTGCGGCGACCAAACGGCAGCCGGAATACGGCAAGCCGGTCGGCGCCTATGTCAACGATGCGGTGTCGAGCGGCCGTATTACACGCGGCTTGGCCAAGGCCAAGGAATGGTCAAAAACTTTCGACGCGGTGGAAAAGAAATTTGCCGTCGAGCGCTGGGTCCTGCTCGCGCTGTGGGGCATGGAGACCGACTACGGCGCCGCCAAGGATCGCTGGGACGTGTTTCGCTCGCTCGCCACGCTGGGCTATGTGAAATATCGCCATCCTTATTTTCGCAACGAGCTGATCGTGGCTATGCGCATAATGCAGGACGGCCACTTCGGGCGCGACCAGATGGTGAGTTCCTGGGCCGGCGCGATGGGGCAGACCCAATTCATGCCGACTAATGTCGTCGACTACGCCATCGATTTTTCCGGCGACGGCAAAAGCGATATCTGGAACAACGTGCCGGATGTGCTCGGCTCCACCGGCAATTATCTGCACAAGGGCAAATGGAAGTACGGCCTGCCTTGGGGATTCGAGGTCACGGTGCCCGCCGGCTTCGACTACATGAAGAGCCACGCAAGCTATGCAGACTGGCGCAAGCTCGGCGTTCGTCGCGCCGACGGCAAACCGTTTCCCACAACCGGCGAAGGCATTCTGTTTTTTCCGAGCGGCGCCAAAGGTCCGGCCTTCGTAGTCACCGAAAATTATCCGGTGCTGATCGAATACAACAACTCGGATGCCTACGCGATTTCAGTCGGCCATCTCGCCGACCGTTTGAAAGGCGGCGCGCCGATCAAGGCCGCCTGGCCGCCCGACGACCGCCCGCTGTCGCGTGACGCGCGCATCGCATTGCAGAAAAAATTGTCCGCGCTCGGCTACAAAGTGCTCGACTTCGAAGGGCACATCGATTTTGACCTGCGCGACGATATCCGCACCGAACAGGCAAAGCTTGGCATGCTGCCGGACGGCAATCCGACCGCGACGTTTCTCGATCGATTGGGCGTCAAGGTGCCATGATCAACCACCGCCGTTCTCGGAATGGCGGGTTTCGCTCTCGGCTTCGAGGCGGACCATTTCAAGCAGGAAGCTGACTGTATCGAGCCCGCTCCGCTTCGCCATGATGGCGAGTTCCGCCGATAAGGTGGCCACGTATTGGGCTACCACCGTGCGGTTCCCGGCTTCGGCTGAGGCGCTTGGGTTGGTCATCACAGCAAAAATATACAGGTTCTGCTGGAATAGTAGTCTTTTGATTGATCTTTTAATAAAATACATCTTTTGGTTGTATTCGGGGCGCAAGGCCGGTCTCTTTGATGCCTGAATTGGCTGTTCATAAACGTTTCCCAGGCACCCTTATTTGACAGTCAGGGGTGCCTTCACCATGTTCCGGCCAAAGCAAGCGGTCGATTCCGTCTGAAATCGGATTGATGTCGGCGGCTAACCTATTGGATTCTCATGAAAGTTGTTGTTGTTGAGTCGCCTTCCAAGGCGAAGACGATCAATAAATACCTTGGACCCGGTTACGAGGTGTTGGCTTCCTTTGGTCATATCCGCGACCTGCCGGCCAAGGACGGATCGGTCGATCCGGACAATAATTTCAAGATGCTCTGGGAGGTCGATCCCCAGTCGCAGAAGCGAGTCAACGATATCGCCCATGCGCTGAAGGGCGCCGACACCCTCATTCTGGCGACCGACCCAGACCGCGAAGGCGAGGCGATCTCCTGGCATGTCCTTGAAGCGCTTAATGAAAAGAAGGCCCTCAAGGGCCAGAAGGTCGAGCGCATCGTCTTCAATGCCATCACCAAACAGTCGGTGACCGAGGCGATGAAGCACCCGCGCGCCATCGACGGCGCGCTGGTCGATGCCTATCTCGCCCGCCGCGCGCTCGACTATCTGGTCGGCTTCACGCTCTCGCCGGTGCTCTGGCGCAAGCTGCCGGGCGCCCGTTCGGCCGGCCGCGTGCAGTCCGTCGCGCTTCGCCTGGTCTGCGACCGCGAACTCGAGATCGAGAAATTCGTCGCCAAGGAATACTGGTCGATCGTCGCCAAGCTGGCGACGCCGCGCGGTGAGAGTTTTGAAGCGCGCCTCGTCGGCGCCGACGGCGAGAGGCTCCAGCGTCTCGATATCGGCTCGGGCGTCCAGGCCACAGATCTGAAGAATGCGCTTGAAGGCGCGACCTTCACCGTTGCCGCGGTCGAGGCTAAGCCCGCGCGGCGCAATCCACCGGCGCCGTTCACCACCTCTACCATGCAGCAGGAGGCGAGCCGCAAGCTCGGTCTTGCGCCCGCCATCGCCATGCGTCTGGCGCAGCGTCTTTACGAAGGCGTCGAGATCGACGGCGAGACCACCGGCCTCATCACCTATATGCGCACCGACGGCATCGACCTTGCGCCGGAAGCGATCGCCGATATCCGCGCCATGCTCGGCAAGAATTACGGCAAGGAATATGTGCCGGCCAGCCCACGTGAATATCACAACAAGTCGAAGAACGCGCAGGAAGCGCACGAAGCAATACGCCCGACCAGCGCCAGCCGAACGCCGGCCGAGGTCGCCAAATATGTCGACCGCGATCAGGCGAGGCTTTACGAGCTGATCTGGAATCGCGCTGTCGCCAGCCAGATGGAATCCGCCGAGCTCGAACGCACCACCGTCGACATCACGGCCAAATCCGGCGGCCGCACCATCGATCTGCGCGCCAGCGGCCAGGTGGTCAAATTCGATGGCTTCTTGACCCTCTATCAGGAAGGCCAGGACGAGACGCCGGAAGACGAAGAATCGAAGCGACTGCCGGCGATGTCGGAAAACGAACGGCTCGCCAAAGAGTCGATCGAGGCCTCGCAGCATTTCACCGAACCGCCGCCGCGCTTTTCCGAAGCCGCGCTGGTCAAGCGCATGGAAGAACTCGGCATTGGCCGCCCCTCGACCTACGCCTCGATCCTGCAAGTGCTGCAGGACCGCGGCTATGTGCGCATCGACAAGAAGCGGCTCATCCCGGAAGACAAAGGCCGCGTCGTCGTTGGCTTCCTGGAGAGCTTTTTCCAGCATTACGTCGAATACGATTTCACCGCCTCGCTGGAAGAACAACTCGACCGCGTTTCCAACAACGAGATCGACTGGAAAAAGGTGCTGCGGGATTTCTGGACCGGCTTCATCGGCGCGGTCAACGACATCAAGGAATTGCGCATCACCCAAGTGCTCGACGCGCTCAACGATCTGCTCGAGCCGCACATCTTTCCGGCGCGCGCCGACGGCGGCGACGTTCGGCAATGCCCGCAATGCGGCAATGGCAAGCTGTCGCTTAAAGTGGGCCGCTTCGGCGCCTTCATAGGCTGCTCGAATTATCCGGAATGCACCTTCACCCGGCAGATGACGCCGGGCGCCAATGGCGTGCAGACCACCAAGGTGCTCGGTGTCGACCCGGTCAGCGGTCTCGATGTCACCATTCGCGGCGGACGGTTCGGAACCTATTTGCAATTGGGCGAGCAGGCGAAAGCCGAAAAGCCCAAGAAGGGCGAGAAAGCCGAGAAGCCCCCGAAACCCAAGCGCGCCAGCCTGCCGAAAGGCGTTTCGCCCGACGACATCGATCTGGAGAAAGCGCTGGCGCTGCTGTCACTGCCGCGCGAAATCGGCAAATCGCCGGAAGACGGCGAGCCGATCATGGCCGGCGTCGGGCGGTTTGGACCTTATGTCAAGCACGGCAAGGTCTATGCGAGTCTGGAAGCAGGCGACGACGTGCTCACCGTCGGCCTCAACCGTGCCATGCATTTGATCGCCGACAAGGTCGCCAATCCGAAAAAAGGCCGGCGCTTCGGCGCCGATCCGGGCAAGGCGCTGGGCGAACACCCCGATAAGGGGGGACCGATCGTGGTCAAGAACGGCCGCTTCGGTCCTTACGTCAGCCACAACGGCGTCAACGCCACGCTCACCGGCGACAAGACGCCGGATACGGTCACGCTCGACGAAGCGGTGGTTCTGCTCGACGCCCGTGCCGCCATGATGGGCAACTCGCCCAAAGGCCGCCGCGCCGCCGGCCGCAAGACCGCCTCCGGCAAGGTTGCCGCCTCACCTGCTGCCAAACAGAAGAAGCCGGCTGCTGCCAAGCCAAAGAAGGCCGCGGTCGCAGCCCACGCCAAGCCGGCGCGCCGCATCAAGGCTGCCGAATAGCTAGCGAAGCCTACTTTCGATCGTTACATTCTCTACTGTCAGCGCCGTTTTGGCGCAGGAAAATCTATTTTGAACAAACAAACCAAACGAACACCTTCCCTCCCCTCCAAGGCTGACATTCTCGCCTTCATCGGCAAGCGGCCCGGCAAAGTCGGCACCCGCGAAATCGCCCGCGCCTTCGGCCTCAAGAACGCCATGCGCGCGGAGCTCAAACAAATGCTGCGCGACATGGCGGATGACGGCGCGGTCGAGCGCCGCCGCAAGAAACTGCATCACGCCGGCACCCTGCCTTCCACCGTGCTGGCCGACGTGACGGCACGCGATAGCGACGGCGATCTGATCGCCACCCCCGACGAATGGGATGAGGAGGCGCACGGCGCCGCGCCGAAAATCCGCATTCACACGCCGCGCAAGTCGCGATCTGGCGAAGCGGCCGGCATCGGCGACCGCGTACTGCTGCATGTGGAGGAAACCGAGGACGATGCCGGCATCCGCCACCGCGGCCGCGTCATCAGGATCATCGACCATCCCAAGCACCGCGTACTGGGGATTTTCCGCAAAGCCCCGCACGGCGGCGGCCGGCTGGAGCCGGTCGACAAGAAAATGCTCGGCAAGGAACTCGCCATTCCGTCCGGCAGCACGAGTGACGCACAGGACGGCGATCTGGTCGCGGTCGAGACCAGCCGCGCGCCGCGCCTCGGCCTGCCGAGCGGGCGCGTGGTGGAGCGGCTCGGCTCGCTCGCGAGCGAACGCGCGGTTAGCCTGATCGCCATCCACGCCCATGGCATCCCGCACGTGTTCCGCCACGACACGCAAGCCGAGGCCGAGGCCGCGAGCCCGGCGAGCCTCGCCCATCGCGAGGACTGGCGGCACGTGCCGTTCATCACCATCGATCCGCCCGATGCCAAGGATCACGACGACGCCGTGCATGCCGAGCCGGACGCCGCCACCAACAATCACGGCGGTTTCATCGTCAGCGTGGCGATTGCCGACGTCGCCCATTACGTGACGCCGGGTTCCGCGCTCGATCGCGAAGCGTTGGTGCGCGGCAATTCGGTTTATTTCCCCGACCGCGTGGTGCCAATGCTGCCCGAGCGCATCTCCAACGATCTGTGCTCGCTGCGTCCGCGCGAGGACCGCGCCGCGCTCGCCGTGCGAATGGTGATCGGCCCCGACGGCCGCAAGCGCTCGCACACGTTCCACCGCGTGATGATGCGCTCGGCCGCCAAGCTCTCGTACCAACAGGCGCAATTCGCCATCGGCGGGCGCACCGACGAGGACAGCGAGGCGCTGGTTACGCCGGTGCTCGCGCCGCTTTACGCGGCCTACGAAACGCTCACGCGCGCGCGCGGCGAGCGCGGGCCGCTCGATCTGGATTTGCCGGAGCGGAAAATCCTGCTCAAGGGCGACGGCACCGTCGACCGCGTGGTTATCCCCGAGCGGCTGAAAGCGCACCGGCTAATCGAGGAATTCATGATCCTCGCCAACGTGGCGGCCGCCGAGACGCTGGAAAAAGCGCGGGTGCCGCTGATCTACCGCGTGCACGACGAGCCGGCGATCGAGAAGGTCAACGCGCTGCGCGAATTTCTTGCGACCATCGACATTCCGTTTGCCAAGGGCGGCGTGTTGCGCGCGGAAGCGTTCAACCGCGTGCTGGCCCAGGCTAAGGGCCGCGACGCCGAACCGCTCATCAACGAAGTAGTGCTGCGCACGCAGTCGCAGGCCGAATACGCGGCGGAGAATTACGGCCATTTCGGCTTGAACCTGCGCCGCTACGCGCATTTCACCTCGCCGATCCGCCGTTATGCCGACCTGATCGTGCATCGCGGGCTTATCCGTGCGCTCAAGCTTGGACACGACGGCTTGCCCGAGGCGGCCGACACAAAGGCGTTGGCCGAAATCGCCGCGCAGATTTCCGCGACCGAACGGCGCGCCATGCTGGCCGAACGCGAAACCAACGACCGGCTGATCGCGCATTTTCTGGCCGACCGCATCGGCGCCACCTTCGACGGCCGCGTCTCCGGCGTGCACCGCGCCGGCCTGTTCGTGAAGCTGCACGAGACCGGCGCCGACGGCTTCGTGCCGGCGCGTACCATCGGCGACGAATATTTTCGGCACGACGAGGCGGGGCACGCCATGGTCGGCGCGCGCTCCGGCGCGAGCTACCGGCTCGGCGATCGCGTCACTGTCAAGCTGGTGGAAGCGGCGCCGGTTGCCGGCGCATTGCGCTTCGAGCTTATGTCCGCGGGACGGCCCGGACGGCCGAGCAACCGCCAGCGGCCCCAGCAGCGCCAACACTACCGCCCGCGCGGCAAGCAACGGAAGGCACGATGACGCAGGACACGACGACCAAAGATTTGGGGAAAGTCTGGGCCGAGCGCATGACCAAACAGGAACGCGACCAGACGTTCCCGGACAGCGAGCCGCGCGACGCCGCCACGCTGATGCTGATCGACCGCTCCGGAGCAAAGCCGAAGGTGCTGCTCGGCCGCCGCCACCTCAATCACAAATTCATGCCGGGCAAATACGTCTTTCCTGGCGGCCGGATCGAGGCGCTCGACCGCGCCATGCCGGCGGCGAGCGAATTGCATCCCGACACGGAAAAAAAGCTGCTGGAAAGGGTGAAGAACCCGGGCGAAGCCTTTGCGCGCGCCGCCGCTTTGGCGGCGGTGCGCGAGGTGGCCGAAGAGACCGGCCTGCTGCTCGGCGTCAAAAGCGATGAGCCGCCGGCGGTCCCGGGAGAAATCTGGGCTGAATTCGCCAAGTCGCGCGTGCATCCCGACCTTGGCAATATCCATTTCATTGCCCGCGCCATCACGCCGCCGCGGCGGCCAAAACGCTTCGACACGCGTTTCTTCACCGCCGACGTCAGCGCGGTCGCGCACAGAATCGAAGGCGTTGTGGGGCCCAACTCCGAGCTGGTCGAGCTCACCTGGGTACCGATCGAGGAAGCAACCCACTTGGACATGCCGACGATCACCGGCGTGGTGCTGGAAGAGCTCGCCGCCCGCGTCGCGGCCGGAATGGGCCACGACCTGCCGGTGCCGTTTTATTTCATGATCGAGAAGCAGTTTTTCCGGGAAATGCTTTAATATTGGAGTTTCTTGACATTTGCCGCCCCATCGCTAGGGTCCGCCGCGAAATCGCAAATACCGCCGCAGCTAAACAAGTTTCGAGGATAGTTCCATGGCCAAAGCCATCAGCCTGAAGATCAAGCTCGTGTCGAGCGCCGGGACCGGCCACTATTATGTCACCCGCAAGAACTCGCGCACCCAGACCGACAAGCTGGCGAAGAAGAAATACGATCCGATCGCCAAGAAGCACGTCGAGTACAAGGAATCCAAGATCAAGTGATCTTGCGCTGTACTTTGAATGTCGCTGGGGCGCCCATCGGGCGCCCTTCGCACGTCTGGCGCCGGCCTGGAATATTCAGTCCCCTGCGGACCTGATACTGTTGAGTTCACGTCATCGCCGGGAGAACCATCTATGCCCGCCCTGCTGCGCGCTTTGTTTGCCGCCGTCCTTCTGCTGCCGCTCGCCGCCGCGCCGGCCGGTGCAATGGAAAAGCATCGGCTCGCTTTGCAGATCAGCGACAGCGATCCCGTCAAGATGAATGCCGTGCTCAACGTCGCGGCCAACGTGTCGAAGTATTATTCCGACAAAGGCGACGAAGTTGAAATCCAGATCGTTGCCTTCAATGCCGGCCTCAATATGCTGCGCCAGGATAAATCGCCCGTACTAGAGCGGCTGAAGTCGTTCAAGCAGGGCATGCCCAATGTCGCGTTTGTGGCCTGCGAGAACACGCTCGAGACGATGACGCGCGCCGAAGGCAAGGAGCCGCCGCTCGTCGACAACGCCACGCGCGTTCCTGCCGGGGTGGTCACGCTGATCGAGCTGGGCGAAAAGGGTTGGACCATCGTGCGGCCGTAACGCAGCATTACCGGCCTTATAGATTTGTGCCGTGGTTAATTTTGTACCAAGGCGTTGGTCGAACATCGCCGATTTGCGGCGTATTACCAAAGCAAAAGCCAGACTTGTCGCCCACTTTCTGGGATCTTGAAAAAGTTCCGTAAAAGTAAATCGATACCGTTAGACGAAGTGAAATACCTATCCGGTTATCAAATGGCGACGGGGGCAATAATGAACGCCACAACGGAACCGTACCATGAGCAAACTTGTTCTAGGATTTCTGAAGGACAATTCGGGCGCCACGGCCATTGAATACGGCCTCATCGCCGCCGGCATTTCAGTCGCGATCATCGCGGTCGTTAACGGCCTCGGCACGCAACTGAACACGACCTTCGGCACCGTCACGACCGCGTTAACAAATCAATAGGCGACAATCGACACGTGTGACTACAAGGCCCCGGCCATAAATGCCGGGGCCTTTTCGTTTGGCCAGGCGTAGCGCGGCGAATCCACCAGCCGCTTGTTCGCGTCAGGCGGCGTCCGGCACAACCCGATTGCGTCCGTCTCGCTTGGCGCGATAGAGCGCCATATCGGCGCGCTTGAGGATCGCGGCAGCATTGTCGCTCGACTCTCCGCGCGCGGCGATGCCGATCGAAATCGTCACCTCGAGGCTGCGCGCGCCCTGCTGGATCGCGAATGGCTCGGAGGCGATGCGCCGGCGTAGCCGTTCGGCCACCATGGTGGCGACCGCCATGTCGGTTTCCGGCATCACGATGACGAATTCCTCGCCGCCATAGCGGCAGGCAAGATCGATGTTGCGGATCGACTTGCGGATGCGCAGCGCAAATTCGCGCAACACGTCGTCGCCGGCATCGTGGCCGTGGCTGTCGTTGACCGCCTTGAAATAGTCGATGTCGACCACCAGCACAGCGATCGGCTTGCCGCGCGCGGCGGCCTGCTCGACCAGCGTCGTCAGGTGCGATTCCATGTAGCGGCGGTTGAACAGGCCGGTGAGCGCGTCGGTGATCGCCATTTCGATCGACATCTGCACGTTGTCGCGCAGCCGCTCGGTATAGCGCTTCTTCTTGATCTGGGTGCGCACGCGCGCCAGCATCTCGTTCTTGTCGATCGGGCGCAGCAGATAGTCGTTCACGCCGATTTCGAGCCCGCGCACCAGGCGCGTATTGTTGTCGGCTTCGGCGACCGCCAGGATCGGCACGTTGCGCGTACGCTCGAGCGAGCGCACCTGGCTGCACAGCCGCAAGCCGTCGAAATTCTTCAGGCCGAGCGACACGATCAGCAGCTCGTAATTGCCCTCGGCGGCATGAAACAGCGCTTCGCTTGGATTGCTCTCCACGTCCACGGTGTGTTCGGCCGACAGCGTCGCGGCGACCCGTTCATAGGAACTCGGCCGGTCGTCGATGATCAAAATGCGGCCGTGGCGGCCGGTTTCCGACACCGCTTCCCGCTCCGGGCTTTCGATGCCGATTTCCTTGGAGGTGAGTGCGCGCAAGCGCAGTTCGTCGGTCACCATCTTGAGCCGCGCCAGCGAGCGCACGCGCGAGATCAGCGCCACGTCGGTGACCGGCTTGGTGAGGAAATCGTCGGCGCCGGCTTCAAGCCCGCGCACGCGGTCGGCCGGCTGATCGAGCGCGGTCACCATGACGACCGGAATATGATGGGTCAGCGGATTGGATTTGAGCTTGCGACAGACCTCGAAGCCGTCCATGTCGGGCATCATCACGTCGAGCAGCACGATGTCGCATTCGGCGCGCTCGCACACCGCCAGCGCCTCCGGCCCGCTTTGCGCGGTGATGACGTCGAAATATTCGGCCGACAGCCGCGCTTCCAACAGTTTCACGTTGGCGGGCACATCGTCGACGACGAGAACGCGGGCGGTCATCGTTGCACCATCACGCCGGCCCGAGGAAATGCCGGATGGTCTCTATGAACTTGCCAACCGAAATCGGCTTGGACAGATAGGCCTCGCAGCCACCTTCGCGAATACGTTCCTCGTCGCCCTTCATGGCGAAGGCGGTGACCGCCACAACCGGGATTGCCTTGAGTTCGGGATCGTCCTTGAGCCATTTCGTCACTTCGAGGCCGGATACTTCCGGCAGTTGGATATCCATCAAAATCAGATCGGGCCGATACTTGCGCGCGAGGTCGAGCGCCTCGATCCCGTTCCGGGTGCCGACCGTCTGGTAGCCGTGTGCTTCCAGGAGATCGTGGAAGAGCTTCATATTCAGCTCGTTGTCCTCCACGATCAGGACGGTCTTCGCCATTTTCCCCGCCCCATTTGTCCCCAGTGCGTCCCCAACCCGGCGCACTCGGCGTCGCCACGCCGCGCGCGCTCGGGCATGATTGCGTCAAGGTAGGGCCGATATATTACGGAAAGGCAAATTTGCTTGATGAAACGACCGGTTTCGTTAACCCAAGAAGCGGCGGAAGGACTGGCAATTCAGGCGCTTACCTTCATTGCCGGGGATGGCGAGCGGCTCGGACGCTTCCTCGCCATCACCGGCATCGGCCCGGCCCAGATTCGCGCTGCCGCCCATGAGTCGGGCTTCCTGATCGGCCTACTGGATTATCTCGCCGCCGATGAGCGCCTGCTGTCGGCCTTTGCCGCCGAAACCGGGGTCGATCCGGCCGCCATCGGCAAGGCGATCGCCGCGCTGGGCGGACACTGGGCGCGCGAAATACCGTGAGCTTCTGCCGCGATTGCCTGGCGGATGCGACGGACACGGGAACCCGTTGTCCGGCCTGTGGCTCGCCGCGACTTGTGCGGCACGCTGAGGTCGACCGATTGACCATCGCGCATGTCGATTGCGATGCCTTCTATGCAACAATCGAAAAGCGCGACAATCCGTCGCTGGTCGACAAGCCGGTGGTCGTCGGCGGCGGTAAACGCGGTGTGGTCGCGGCCGCCTGCTATGTCGCGCGAACCTACGGTATCCGCTCGGCGATGCCGATGTTCGAAGCGTTGCGCCGCTGCCCGCACGCCGTGGTTATCAAGCCGAACATATCGAAATACAGCAAAGTCGGCCGCGAGGTGCGCCGCGCCATGCTGGCGCTCACGCCGCTGGTCGAGCCGCCTTCGATCGATGAGGCGTTTCTCGATCTGACCGGCACCGAACGGCTGCACGGCATGAGCGCGGCCCGGGTGCTGGCGCGCTTTGCCGCCCAAGTCGAGCGCGAGCTCGGCATTACGGTCTCGATCGGGCTCTCGGCCAACAAGTTCCTCGCCAAGATCGCCTCCGACATGGACAAGCCACGCGGCTTCGCCGTGCTTGGGCCAAACGAGGCAGCGGCGTTCCTGGCGCCAAAGCCGGTCGGTTTCATCTACGGCGTCGGTGCGGTGAGCGCCGCCAAGCTAGCCGCCGACGGCTATCGCCTGATCGGCGACCTGCAGCGCACCGACGAGCGCGACCTGCTCGGCCGCTATGGCGAGGAAGGCGCGCGATTGTGGCGGCTGGCGCGCGGCATCGACGCGCGCGCGGTCGATGCGGAACAGGACACCAAGAGCATTTCGGCGGAAACCACCTTCGAGCGCGACATCGGCGATTTCCGTCCGCTCGAACACTATTTATGGCATCTCACCGAACGGGTGTCGGCGCGGCTGAAAGCCAATAGCCTTGCCGGCTCGACGGTGACGCTCAAGCTCAAGAGCGCCGATTTCAAGATCCGCACGCGGGCGCGCGCGCTTGGGCACCCGACCCAACTCGCCGCGCGCATCTTCGCCGCCGGCCGCGACCTGCTCGCCCACGAGGTCGGCACGACCAATTTCCGTCTGATCGGCATCGGCGTCAGTCATCTGGAAGGCGCCGCGGGCGACGATCTCGCCGATCTCATCGATCGCCGCGCCGCCGAGGCAGAGCACGCGGTCGATCGCCTGCGCGCCAAATTCGGTCGCGACGCCGTGGTGAAGGGGCTGGCGCTGGAGGACGACTAGCCCATGGTCCCAAAAAGTGGGAACCGGTTTTCGGATAAGATCACAGGCAAATGAAAACGTTCGCTCACGGACACGGTTTCGGCTTCTTCATATCAAGCGAAGTCATTTCGCCCTTGATGGTGAAGTCGGTGTAATCGAGCGTGAGCGCGCGCGAGATGCCGTTCTCGTAGAGTTCGAACGAGATGGCATAGACCGGCTGCTGCTCGCCGGCGTGTTCGGCCGCGGCATCCTGTTGCTCGAAATAGCTGATCGTGACCGGCCAGCGCGTGAGGTTGGCCATTTCCGGGATTTTCGCCGCCGCATCGTCCGCCGGCTTAGCCCCCGGTGCGATCGCCCGGCCGATCACCGTGAGCGTGCTGTAGAGCTTCTCGCCGCTTTCCGAGCCGTCATAGACCGGAAATTCCAGAATGCTCTTTCCTTCCCGCGCGGCGATGATGATGCGCCGCATATGCTCGGTCGGGAACACCGCGCTCACCGGAACCGTGAAGTTCTTCTCCTTCGGCTTGCTCAGATCGACCGCGACGGTCTTGGTATTGCGTTCGGCGTGACCGTCGACCGCGTCGGTTCGCTGTTCGTCGAGAAGATTTTCCGAGTTGAAGCGGAACGCCTTGGCGTTGCCGGCTTCCCAGGTGGTGGCGCGCAAATCGCTGAGCGCGGTCTTGCCCTCGCCTGAATCGAGCTCGGAGACTTGGCGGAATTGCAGATCATAGCCATCGCAGGCATTGCCGGAAAAGTCGTACAGGATGCGCCCGCGCACCGCCTCGATACCGCGGCTGCCGCGCGATTTGATCAGCTTGAGGTCGTAGACCGCCCGGTGCGGCGCCAGAAACACAGTGTCGGTAGACGGCGCGGCAGCGGCGGGCGCGCGCACCGCCATAGCGGCAACGCCAATTGCAAGGACCGACAAGGTCAGCCGTTGGGTGAGGCTAGGCAGGTTCATCGATACGCGCCTTCCGGTGGCAGCATTGCAGCGGCGTCCGGGAGATGAATCATGCAAGATAAGGGCAAGATAGAGGCCGCTGCCGCCCCGGGCAATCGGTGTTCGGCGTGCTTGCGTGGCAGAGTTCAATCGGCCAAGAGAAAGCAACCCATCGGGAGGAATACATGGCCGGAATGATTGAACAAAAGCTCGCAAGCCTTGGGATCAGCCTGCCGACCCCGGCAAGCCCAATCGCCAATTATGTGCCGTTCGTGCGCAGCGGCAACCTGCTCGTCGTCTCCGGCCAGCTCTGCTTCGGGTCCGACGGCAAGCTGGTCGCCAAAGGCCAGCTCGGCGGTGGTGTATCGATCGAGGACGGGCAAAAGGCCGCGCGCGCCTGCGCGATCAATCTTCTAGCCCAGATCAAGGGCGCGCTCGGCGACCTCGACAAGGTCGCCCGCGCGGTGCGGCTCGGCGGCTTCATTAATTCGGCGCCGGGCTTCACCGATGGGCCGAAAGTCATGAACTGCGCGTCCGATCTGATGGTGGAAGTGTTCGGCGACAACGGCCGTCACGCCCGCAGTACGGTGGGCGTTTCGGCGTTGCCCGCCGATGCGGCCGTCGAAGTCGAAGGCATGTTCGAGGTTTCCTGAGGCAAGATGCCCAGCTTGGCCTGGCTTACCGCGCGACCGCTGGCCCATCGCGGCCTGCATGACGCCTCGGCCGGTGTGATCGAGAACACGGCCACCGCCTTTGCCGCGGCTATCGCCGGCGGCTACGGCATGGAAACCGATCTGCAGATCAGCGCCGATGGCGAGGCCATGGTGCATCACGACGACGCGCTCGGCCGCCTCACCGAGGGCGGCGGGCGGCTCGCCGACATGACAGCGGCCGACATCAAACGGGCCCGGTTCAAGGCGAGCGCCGACCGCATTCTCAGCCTCGGTGAACTGTGCGACCTGGTGGGCGGGCGCACCACCCTGCTCCTCGAACTCAAAAGCCATTTCGACGGCGACAAGCGGCTGGTCCAGCGCTGCGTGCACGTGCTGGCGAATTATGCCGGACCGGTCGCGGTGATGTCGTTCGATCCCATCATGATCGAGATGGTGCGCTGGATCGCGCCGCATTTGACACGCGGCATCGTGGCCGAGCGTCGTTACTCCCATCACGAATGGGATCGCTTCCCGTCCGCCGAAAAGCGCGGCATGGCGTGGCTACTGCACGCCCCCCACACCCGCCCGCATTTCATCGCCTATGGGGTGAAGGACCTGCCCGCCGTGGCGCCGCTGATCGCCCGCGCGGTCTTCCGCCTCCCCCTGCTGACTTGGACCGTGCGCAGCGAGGACGACCGGGCGCGTGCGGCGCGCTGGACCGACCAGATGATATTCGAGGGCATCCGCCCTTAATGGCCGAAGAGGTGATCAACTTCGGCGGATTTCCGGCATAAAGTCGGGGTAACGGACCTCGCCCCGATGACCGACATCGAACTCCGAATCCGCATCGCGCAATCGCTTGCCGAGGTTCCCGCCGCGGCTTGGGATGCCTGCGCGGCCGGCAATGACAAGACGAATACCGGCGGGACCTTAGTTTCGACTGTTGAACTAATACATGAGGATAACTTGTCCACAAAGTTATCCACACGAGGACAAGTCGATAATCCATTCATATCTCATGATTTTATCTCATCACTTGAAGCCTCGCTCTCTATCGGCGGTCACAGCGGCTGGCAGCCACGCCACCTGCTGGCGGAGGCCGCCGACGGCACCCTCATGGGCGCCGCGCCCTGCTACGTGAAGGGCCACTCTCGCGGCGAATACGTTTTCGACCATGGCTGGGCCGAAGCCTTCGAGCGCGCCGGCGGCGACTATTACCCTAAGCTGCAGGTGGCGGTGCCGTTCACGCCGGTGACCGGCCCTCGCCTACTCACCCGCTCCGGCCCGCTGGCCGGCGCGGTGCGCGGCGCGCTCGCCAATGCGCTGGTCGAGGTCACCACGACAAACGAACTGTCGTCGGCTCATGTCACCTTCCTAACCGAGCCGGAATGGCGCGCGCTCGGCGAGCGCGGCTTCCTGCAGCGCAACGACCAGCAGTTCCATTGGGAGAATGCCGGCTACGCGAGTTTCGGGGCCTTCCTTGCCCGCCTTTCCTCGCGCAAGCGCAAGACCATCCGCCGCGAGCGTCTGGAAGCGCTCGCTCCCGGTATCGAGGTGGCCTGGCTCACCGGCTCCGACCTCACCGAAGCGGTCTGGGATGCCTTTTTCGCCTTCTACATGGACACCGGTTCGCGCAAATGGGGCCGGCCCTATCTCACCCGCGAATTCTTCTCGATCGTCGGCGAAAAGATGCGCAACCGCATCCTGCTGGTGATGGCGCGGCGCGCCGGACGCTGGATAGCCGGTGCCATCAACTTCCTGGGCGCCGATGCGATCTATGGGCGCAACTGGGGCGCCATCGAGCACCATCCGTTTCTGCATTTCGAGCTTTGCTACTACCAGGCCATCGACTATGCGATCGCCCATAAGATGGCGCGGGTCGAAGCGGGTGCCCAGGGGGAGCACAAGCTGGCGCGCGGCTATCTGCCGAAGACCACCTATTCTGCCCATTTTATCGCCAACCCGGCGCTGCGGCGGGCCGTGGCCGAGTATCTCGCGCGCGAGCGGGCCTATGTGCGTGCGGCCGGGCAAGAGCTTGCGGCGGCGGCGCCGTTCCGCAAGGATTTGGTGGAGCAAGAATGAGTCTCGGGGGAACGACGATGCCGAGCTACGATCCAAACAACATTTTCGCCAAGATTCTGCGCGGCGAACTGCCGAGCTACAAGGTCTACGAAGACGACAAGGCGTTCGCTTTCCTCGACATCATGCCGCGCTCGCCCGGTCACACCTTGGTGCTGCCGAAGGCGCCGGCACGCAACATCCTGGACATCGGCGCCGACGATTTGGCGCATGTCGCGAAGGTTGCGCAAAAAGTCGCCAAAGGCGCCATGAAGGCGTTCGGGGCGGACGGCGTCACCGTCCAGCAGTTCAACGAGGGCGCCGGCGGACAGGTGGTGTTCCACCTGCATGTCCACGTCATCCCGCGCAAGACCGGCGTACCGATGAAGCCGCCCGCGAGCGCCAAGGAAAAGCCAGAAGTGCTGGCCGAACAGGCAAAGAAGCTCGCCGCGGCGATCGCGGCAGGCTAGTGACCGAATAAATACCCGCCCAGCAGCAGCACGGCTTCGCCGGCTAGCACGCCGGCAAACACCGAGCGCTTCACCGCCAGGAAAACCAGAAATCCGCAAACCGCGGCGGTCACGCGTACGCTGAGCGGGATGCCAGCAAGCGCGCCGGCGGCGAACAGGATCAGCTTGGCGATTACGCCGGCCAGAATCGCGGTTGCCACCGCGCGCGACCACATCACGACCTCGGACTCCTCGTTGAGCCCGCGCGCCAGCACCAGACCGAGCATCCGCCAGGTCTCATTCGGCAGGAAGCCGACCAGGATCAGCAGCAGATACGGCCACAGTTCGGCGACGGTGGCGTTCATCGGGCGGCCTGCCACAGCCGATGGGCACCATAGGCCAGCGAGCCGCCGACCACGCCGGTCCACATCAGATCGAGGCCGACCTGCCAATAGGCCAGCAGCGGTCCGAGGATGAGGCCGAGCACCAGCGCCAGCCGGTCCACCATCTGCCGGGCATTGCGCGCGGTCGAGATCAGGAACGACATCGGCGTCAGAAACAGCAGGGCGCCTGCGAACAGCGGCGGCAGCCCGGCCGCGAGGTGAAAGCCGACAAAGCCGAACGCCACCGCCGTGCTCTGGTAGCCGACCGACAAGCCGTTGCAAAACGCGAGGCGCCGCTCGTGTGGCAGTCCCGGCAGCAGGCGCAGCGATTCCACCCACATACTCACCGAGGTGAAGTGCGCCGGCAGCAGTAGATCGCGCAGGCGCGTATCCGGTCTGCGCAGCAGCGGCAACAGCGCCACCACCATGGGGAACAGCCGGATTGCGCTCAAGGCCACCGCGATCGCACTCTCGATCGGCGGTGCGCCGAGGCCGAGCGACGACATCAGGATCACCTGCGCCGGCGCCGCCCATACCAGGATCGACGACAGTGCGAGCCACCACGACGAGAAACCATAGTCATGGGCAAGCGCGCCCATGCCGATATAGGTGCCCGCGAGGACGAGGAAGAACACCGAGGTCCACGCCGATTTCACGCCGCCGAAGAAGGCGGCGCTGGTCGAATTGAACGTGGTGGGAGCGGCCATGAGACATGACCTGTCTCACGGCGCCATTCGAGGCGCAACCGTCGGCGCCCGCGGCCCTTGCATGTGGCACCCGCAAAATGCGAAGGCCGGGCGCAAAGCCCGGCCATGGCGATTGCCTTGTCAATCGGCGGGTTCAGACCTTCGCCAGCGGCACCTTCGGGACCGTGCCGCGCTTGGCCCTGGGGCGCGGCGAGGAGCGGCGCTTGGTCTTCGGGCGCACAGCCGGCAATTTCTCCGGCTTCGGCGTGATCGGCCCCTCGGGATATTCGAAGCCGAGCTTGTCGCGCCCGTTCTCGTCTTTGGTGACGACCACGCGGACATGGCCGCCGCCCTTCAGGTGGCCGAACAGCACGTCGTCGGCCAGCGGTTTCTTGATGTGCTCCTGGATCACGCGCGCCATCGGACGGGCGCCCATCAATTCGTCGTAGCCGTTGGCGATCAGCCAACGCGTGGCCTCTTCCGACAGCTCGATGCTGACGTTGCGGTCGCCGAGCTGCGCCTCGAGCTGGAGGACGAATTTCTCGACCACCTTGGCAATGATCTCCTGCGAAAGATGCGCAAAGGTGATGGTAGCGTCGAGCCGGTTGCGGAATTCCGGCGCGAACATGCGATTGATCGCCTCGTGGTCGTCGCCTTCCCGCTTGGTGCGCGTGAACCCATAGGCCGCCTTGGCCATGTCGGCGGCGCCGGCATTGGTGGTCATGATCAGGATCACGTTGCGGAAGTCGACCTGCTTGCCGTTGTGATCGGTCAGCTTGCCGTGATCCATGACCTGCAGCAGCACGTTGAACAGGTCGGGATGCGCCTTCTCGATCTCGTCGAGCAGCAGCACGCTATGCGGATGCTGATCGACGCCGTCGGTGAGCAGGCCGCCCTGGTCGAATCCGACATAGCCGGGAGGCGCGCCGATAAGGCGCGACACCGTGTGGCGTTCCATGTATTCCGACATGTCGAAGCGGATCAGCTCGACGCCGAGCGCGGCGGCCAATTGCTTGGCGACCTCGGTCTTGCCGACGCCAGTCGGACCGGAGAACAGGTAGCAACCGATCGGCTTTTCCGGCTCGCGCAAGCCGGCGCGCGCCAGCTTGATCGAGGCCGACAGCGATTCGATCGCCTTGTCCTGGCCGTAGACGGTCGTCTTCAGAGTCTGCTCGAGATGCTGCAGCACCTCGGCATCGTCCTTGGATACGGTCTTGGGCGGAATCCTCGCCATGGTGGCGATCGTGGTCTCGATTTCCTTGATGCCGATCGTCTTCTTGCGGCGGCTCTCCGGCAGCAGCATTTGCGCGGCGCCCGACTCATCGATGACATCGATCGCCTTGTCCGGCAGCTTGCGGTCGTGGATGTAGCGCGACGACAGCTCCACCGCGGCCTTGATCGCCTCGTTGGTGTATTTGAGCTTGTGATATTCCTCGAAATAGGGCTTCAGCCCCTTCATGATTTCGATCGCATCGAGAACCGATGGCTCGTTCACGTCGATCTTCTGGAAGCGGCGCACCAGCGCGCGGTCCTTCTCGAAATACTGACGGTATTCCTTGTAGGTGGTCGAGCCGATGCAGCGGATGGTGCCGGACGCTAGCGCCGGCTTGAGCAGATTGGACGCATCCATCGCGCCGCCGGAAGTGGCACCGGCGCCGATCACGGTGTGGATTTCGTCGATGAACATGATCGCGCCCGGATAGGCCTCGATCTCCTTGATCACCTGCTTGAGCCGCTCTTCGAAGTCGCCGCGATAGCGCGTGCCGGCGAGCAGCGTACCCATGTCGAGCGCGAACACGGTGGCGCCCTTGAGCACGTCCGGCACCTCGCCATGCACGATGCGGCGCGCGAGGCCCTCCGCGATCGCGGTCTTGCCGACGCCAGCATCGCCAACGAACAGCGGATTGTTCTTCTGTCGGCGGCAGAGCACCTGGATCGTCCGGTTGATCTCGGCGTCGCGGCCGATCAGCGGATCGATCTTGCCGTCCTTGGCCTTCTTGTTGAGGTTGATGCAATAGGCATCGAGGGCGTCGCCCTTTTTCTTGGGCTCGTCGCCGCCCTTGGTGTCGGCCTCCTCCTCGGTGCCGCGCACCGGGCGCGACTCGGTGAGACCCGGCCGCTTGGCGATGCCGTGGCTGATGTAGTTGACCGCGTCGTAGCGCGTCATGTCCTGCTCTTGCAGGAAATAGGCGGCGTGGCTCTCGCGCTCGGCGAAGATCGCCACCAGCACGTTGGCGCCGGTGACCTCTTCGCGGCCGGAGGATTGCACATGGATGACCGCGCGCTGGATGACGCGCTGGAAGCCGGCGGTGGGCTTGGAATCCTCGGCGCCGTCGGTGATCAGGTTTTCCAGCTCCGATTCGAGATAGGCGACCAAACTGCGACGCAGCTTGTCGAGGTCGACATTGCAGGCGCGCATCACGGCCGAGGCGTCCTGATCGTCGATCAGCGCCAGCAGCAAGTGCTCCAAGGTCGCATATTCGTGATGCCGCTCATTGGCGATGGCGAGCGCCCGGTGGAGCGACTGCTCGAGACTGCGCGAGAACGTTGGCATCGGATTCCCATTTCCTTCTGTATTGGACGCCCGCCCCGAATCTCACTTTTTTTCCATCACGCACTGCAGAGGATGCTGATGTTTTCTGGCAAAGTCCATCACCTGCGTGACTTTGGTTTCCGCCACTTCATAAGTGTAGATCCCGCATTCGCCGATCCCGTGATGATGCACATGCAACATAATGCGTGTCGCGGCTTCGTGATCCTTGCCGAAGAAGCGTTCCAGCACGTGCACGACGAACTCCATCGGCGTGTAGTCGTCGTTTAGGATGAGCACGCGGTACAGGCTCGGCCGCTTGGTCTGCGGCTTGGTCTTGGTGATCACCGCGGTGCCGGGCCCGCCCGGCTCTCCTTTGCGCTTACGGTCGTCGTCCGCCATGCGCGGCGATCGGTTGCCGCCCGAAGCAGATGCCGCCCTATCGGCGAAAGCGTTTTTCCTATCAGCCCACGTCATGACATTGCCAAGGCAAGAAACATTCCAAAACCGTACCACCCGGGACCGCAGCTTTGCGGCGTTGCCCATCATAAAGACCGCCCCCTAACAAGGCCAAGCCAGGATTTCGTTCCGCGCCAGGACAGATTAACCGGATTTGCGGCGATTCCGGGTACATCGGGGCAGATATCTCTTGGTCAGAGGTTCTCGTATCGTTGGCATCAACATAGGCTAACGATGTCAGGGATTTATGTGACAACGGTTCTCCTCGATGGAGGCCGGGGTACACGACGGGGTAAACAAACTGAGTTAGCCGGTACCGCGTCCGAGGAAAGTAATGTGGGGATATCTAGAATTGCTTCGATAGAAATTGGTCGCGTTCGTTGGCCGACGACAAATGCGGGCGCGTTGGGGATGACGCCGCCACTGCGCCAAGAAAAACCCTGGTCCAGCTGGGGGAAGCCGAACCAGGGCTTGGGCTTGGGAGTTCAAGCTTTCCGGGACGGGGGACCCGGATGCGAAACGAGTAAATCCAATATTCGGCATCCTTCGCAATTGTCCTCGGGGGCAAGTGAACCTCCATGCTTACCCCCAAACCGACCGACCTTGGCGCCGGCAAGCTCAAGGACGACTACGTTGTCCGAGACCACGACCTTCACCGCGGCGTTTACGGGACCGCGTTGCCCAAATCCATGCTGACTGCTCCAGCGTTAATCGCTGAATTATAGCAATCAATCAGCTCAATTCGCGGAACATTTTTTGTTGAATGACGTTGAAACTGCGTTCGGGAGGAACCAAAGAAACTCGAGGAGAGCACTATGCGTTCCGTAATCATCCTTGCGGCCGCTCTATCGGCGGCTGGACTAGCCAGCTCCGCTGCATCTGCGGCAGGCACAGAGAAGTTTTGCCTAAAAGGGCCGGGAACCGAAATGAACTGTACTTATGCAACAATGGCCTCTTGCGACAAAGCCAAGAAGGGCACGGAGACGTGCGTCGCGAATCCAAGCTCCACGACTGGATCGGACACGACCACCAGTCCAATGAAGAAATGATTTCCGGCCGGACCTAATCGCTTCTAAAAGATTTCCATGTCAGGCGCCGGTTTCGGCGCCTGACATGGAAAAATATTGCGCGATGGCAGAGTTCAAGACGGCGTGGGAGCGCAAGTCAGTGGTCGTGCGCAGGACATGAGCGAGCGCTGGAATTTAAGGTTGATGCTTTATCTTAATGAGCAAGGCTCGTTGCGTGTTGCATCAAACCGATAGCATCCTCACTCGGACAGCAGCCCCGTGCTGTCCGAACCTCCGAGTGCGAAGCCGTCAGGCATCTCCTCCCCGCCTGGCGGCTTTGTTCGTTTTGGTTTTTGTTGGTGCGGAACGTGAGTGACCAATGCGCTGCGCGGTGCCCGTGATCTGATGAGGGCGCTTCCTCAGCGGCGGGAACCAATTGCCCTGATCGGCGTTGAGATGTTGAGTCGCTCCTAGGTTGGAAACCCCTACACCCCTCCGCCTAGGGAGCTGATTGTGTTTGTTGCGTAGGGCCGCGCATGAGCACAGCACGGCCTCTTTTTTGGCACCCAAAAATCAAGCTCGGTGAGCAGCGACTGAGTAATGTTGGCTTTACGCCGTTTCATGTTCGCACTTAGAGCGGACATTCGGCATTGCGGTCAGAACGTCCGCTTTTGGGCAAGAGCGGACATTGGGTGGTTATTTCCCGGTCGGGCGACCACTTTTTTAGGTTCATAGTTTTTGGATCACGCGGGTGGTCTGTCGTGCTCCAGTTCGCCCAGCAATATGCCAGCTAGGGCATTCGCCGTGCCGTCTTTAATTTTCGCCTGTGTAGCCCGGCCATCAGGATGGCTTACCCAAACCGCACCATCGTGTTCCCAATATCTTCCCGTGACCACTTTCCCGTTCACAAAAATAGAAATTGTCTTAGTTTCATCCATGTTGGGCGATCTTCCCAAGATCTTCCGTAAGCCCTCAGATATCCTTCGCTAAAGCAACTCCCCAAAACAACCGGTGCGTTTTTTACGAACGACTGAGGGTGCCAACTGAGGCGGCCCCATTTGCTTTAGACAATGGATCGCGTGTCTCACTGGGCCAGCGCGGTGGTGATCTTCTGATATAAAACTGTGTTCAATTGCACGCCAACTGTATTGACGGCCCCGATGATGGCAACAGAAATGCCAGCAGCAATCAGGCCGTATTCGATTGCAGTTGTAGCATCTTCATTCGTCAAAAAGCGCAGGACAAGTGTGCCCATGATATGCCTCGGCTCCGGTTGCTGTCGTATCCAAACCAACTGTAATTGTAGGCCACTATGCGAAACGACACTCTAGGATGGCCCGATTAACGGATTATGTTTTGTGTAATGCACATTTAAGAGATTCAATTCAACGGTTTATACTGTTGGAGCACTCTGGCCTGACATACCTGACGCCATAACTTCTAAAGGCGGAACTACAATCGAATCGGTAGACCTGTTTGCGATCGTCTTCTCGTGCGCAATCGCACGATCAATAGACTCGATTGTGGTTTGGATGCCGATAAAGGTCTCACGCATGTCGTTAGTGTGAGTTTCGTCGGTACGACGGCGTCTGTATCCAAGCGCCATCGCGACCGCAAGCGTGCGCCGTTCCTCAACCAGTTTTTGCTTTGCGGCTGTTAGCACCGCAATGGGGTTGCTTTCCTGATCCATATTCGACCTCTTTGCTTAAATGGTAATCGCAACGGCCGTCTCGGTGCGGCTTGCCACGACACGTTAGATAGCCAATCCATGCGTGCGCAGCCTCACAGACCCAGTTTCCGGCTTTTTCATAAACTGGCGTAGTCCTGCTAGCCGAGTCACGTTTGTCCATGTGACTCTTTTCTACGGGAAGCACGCGGTTGCTGAGATTGGAATGGTAATTTGTGTCAGGCCAAGCTCCGCCACATAATTGATTGATCCACTCACGGAATTGCCACAAGCAGCCGCGGCGTATGTGAAAGTAGGCGAACTCGGTCCAAAATATCGGCTCTGGACATAAGCGACGGTTGTGGTCGCATCTCTGCATACCGTCGTTCTGACTGAGGCGCAGCGTGCACCATCTTGCACGGCGTAATGCAGACTGCCGACCAGGAATAGACACAAGCACAAATATAGCATGCCAATCACAAGCGCGATGAAGACTGGCGAAACGATAGCAAATTCGACGGCTGTCGTGCCGCGCTCATCGTTCCATGTTTTCATATGAAAATCCCGCACGGTCAATTCAATCGCATCATTGTTGTTTTGGTGATTGGCGTCGCGAACGCGCCGGCGACGGTGATGCCAGAAAATAAAGGGACATAGGAAAATGACGCAGTGATTTGAATGTAATCCGTGGGTTGCAAACTGGACATGCCCGCAACGGTACAATCCGCCGGTTTGCTGCTAACGGCACTTACGTATTGAAGCGAGCCTGAACTGTTCACGCAGTAATATCCCTCCGCTGGCGAGCCGGACTGCAGTGAAACATTCGTTCCCAGAGAAGTGCTCTGCAAAGCGTTTGTAATGGCGGTCGTCAACCCAGGGCAATTCGTCGTAGCAGGAACATAGCCTTTAAACGGGTCGCAAGTTTTCCAAGCTGCCTGGGCTGCCATTTCGGCCGCATTCTCGAGTTCCATGCGCTGGTAGATGTAGATTGAAACGTCAGTGATGTTGAGCAGGCCAAGTGAAAGCAGCCCGGCGAAAAATGCAAATTCGATCGCAGATGTCCCTCGGCAATCCGACCTTATCGTCCCGATCTTCGCAATCACTTTCTTCATGATGTCGAGGAGCGCGCTTTCATTCGCCAAGATTGGGAACATGCACATGGCTCAATAGACCAATTGAGTTCTGCCCGGAATGGTCGCGGTAGGCATGTTCAAGCCCGCAAGATTGCAACCAGCGCCACTGGGGGTTTGTTGGTAAATGTTGCTTGTTCCGTTGATCAAAACGGTACTTGCGACCATCACAAAACAATCTGCCCCGTTCGTTGATTGGCTGACATTCCCGCTGATCTGGACGTTCGCATTTGGCAGATACACTCCGCCGGAAATTTTCCATGTGGGATTATTGCCCTTATACGTAACATCAACGCCGGTAGTTAAAGCTGGGTCTTGGTAGATTGCGAAGCCTGGAAATAGCCCGCCGCTCGGTGCCTGGATGTCCAGTACACCGCCCTGACCCGATGAATTATCCGTAGGGTAATGTGCGTAGCTTCCTGAAGTGCCAGAGAACACGAGGGTCACCGCAGAACCGTTGGCAGTGCGCAACGTGTGGCCGTTGAGGTCTAGCTGTCCGTTCTCAATAACAAGAGTGGCGCCTGTTGAATTATCTGGGGTGTTAATAACCACATCCCCCGTGAGCTGCACGTCCCCGCACATTTGAACTGTGCCATTTAATGATTGACTGCCCGACCACGAGGTGCCGCCCGACCAATTCGAACCATGCTTTGTCAATTGCGGATACGAGCTGCAGGTATTCGACGGTATGTTGGTGTGTAGAGCGTAATACGGGTCGGTCACAATCGGGATATATGAATCTTGTATGTTGCCGCAGCCATTATTGGTTCCGTGCGCTATGCCGAAGGTAGCATTGAGGTTCGATCCATTGCAGGTGGCGGCGGAATTCGACATGACGGTGCAGCCGCTAAAGTTCGAATTTGGCGCGCCGTTCGTACGGAGACCTTGGGCGGTCTGGCTAAGCGCCAATAGACAAATCGGCTGCTGCACCGTAGCTTGTTGAGCAATGGCCGCACTGATTAAGGACTTTTCCTTAGCGCCGTTCAGCGTCGTGTCACCGTTGTAGCCTATGACCTGAGATAAATAGAGTGGCACCACGCTGGTAATCGTCACGCTGTAGCAGGTGTTGCCCCCGGCAGGGCAGGCGGCGCTATTGGATGCCGTCACCGTTACGTTATTAGTGCCGTCGACAAACCCATATTGCGCGGTGACTGCTTTAGCTTCGACATCGTAGTTGGAGCCAGCGTTAGTCGCCGCCGCAATAACCGCCGCATCAGCAGCGTTCTGCATCGCGCGCGTCTGCAAATACCAATTCGTTGCTTCAAATCCGAGACCCAAGCCTCCGGTAATGACCGGTAATAGCAAGGCCATCATTACGGCTATATTGCCGTGTTGGTCCGCACGTAGCCGGACGATACCACAAACGAATTTCGCAAAAATGATCCGAGGCCGTGAAGGCTTAGACAGCATGTCACCACCTGGTTCCGATCATCACGTGTCGTAGTTTTCTAAAAAAATGTTCCCATACTTCTCATTTTTAAATAATGTTCCCATCCTTCTAAGAACTGCTTTCAGCAATCCATACAATCTTTACAAATAGAAATTTAAACATTGCTCGCAATGGTAGCTGTTGAATATTGAATAGTGGGTCGATAAGTGTAGGCGTCTGACGTCTGTAAATTCAGTGTCTTATGAGTTTACAGATTTATTAATCAGCGTGAGAGAGCTGCCACCAGGTGATGCGACATCGGCTATGAAATGAAAGAGGCTGCCAATTAAATTCTAGCGCCTAGTAGAAGTGGACCCCAATACGCCGTGCCGATCGCCACGCAACATGGCACGATCGCTTCACGCCGTCTTTGCTGATAATCAGAATAAAATTGTTGGGAATGCCGACGGGGCTTTCGATTTCGAGTAATGCACCCGTTTCAGATACGTTGCGCACGATGCAATCAAATCCGGCATGATCAAATGAGATTTTTCCGGCCTTCAGGATACGCTGGCGGCGGTTCCGTCTATTTTCGAGCATGGCAATCAGGCCTCCGGACAAGCTGGAGCCTCACTATAGCGACCGTCGCTCAGACCTATCGCGGTCCGATATTGCTATAAAGCATGCGGATTAGAAAACGGTAAAACCGCGTCTGCGCTGACCTAAATTTGAATGCGGCGATAACCCAAGGAGGACAATTAGTAGCCTTGTGCACCGCGATGTCCGCTTTACCCCCATGAGCGACCGGCGTGGGCACCGGCGCCCTGGGAGAAAGGCCCGCCGGTGCCAGGTCGGTGTTTTTCTGAACCGTGGCACCGCCGACTGGCCACGCCTCGGGGGCAAAAACCAGAAGCCCGAGGTTTCCGAGGAACAGCGCTGAGCGAATCACAGGCGCGCCTCATTTTGTCATCCTGTCGGCAGCGGCGCGTCGGCGTCCGCTTCCAGCGCCTTGAGCGCGGTCCGCCAAGTGTCAGCGACGCTCGTATATGGCGAAGCGTCCTGGTGATCCCAGAATTTCGGCAGGTGCGGATTCATTTGCCCCATCGCCTGGCGCAGCGTGAAGTAAGCCGCCTGCGCGATTTTATAATCGTTCTGCAACCGCTGTAGTTCGGGCGCCGCCTTCACCACCGCATCGCGCGCTTGATCGCGATAGGTCGTTGCCCATCGCAGCTCGCGCTCGGCAGCTTCGAGTTCCTGCTTCAACGCAGCAATCGTTTTGCGCACGCTATCGAGCGCGCCTTGGGCCTTGGCGAACTCGGCCTCGGCGGCTTTGACCGGCGAGGCACTGGCGTCGGCTTCGCCCAGGGCGACATTGGCAAGATACGCGTCCTCGCCCTGTTTTGCTTCGGCGAGCGCGGCCTCGGCCCGCTCGACGGCGCGGATAGCACCGCCGTCGCCGTACAGCTGCTCTTCCGCCTGCTGCTGGGCTTGCTTGATGTGATGCAGCCGTTGCGTGGCTGCGTTGAACCGCTCGATGGTGGCGGCCAGCGACGCACGTTCGGGGGAGCGCGGTAGCAGGCTGGCACTTTCGGTAACCAAACGAACCGACGATGATTTTGCCATGTCACACCTGTCCGATTCTAGAAGCACCAGGAAACCGCGCGTTGAATCGATCGGTCTCAGCTTGCGTCATCGCCCGGCCGCGCTTGGCGCGAGCTTGCTCGCCGTAAGGCGCGTCCACCCCGATGCGCGCCGCGTTTGAAAATCGCCGATTAAAGTCTGCCGCGATGGCCGCCGCGCGGGCGCTGTCCTGCGCCTGCGCCGTGCCGTTAAAGGTGCCGCCCTTCGGCACCAACCTGACCCAATTGCGCGTTGCCAGGTAAGGCAGTCGCCCGCGGGCGCTGCAAACAAAATAAAAAGCCCGGCCAACCGAGCCGGGCTTTATCTTTGACGCCTACGCAACGCTACACGACGATACGCGACAGCTTACGCGACGCGACTTACTTCGCCTTCGCCATCAGGCTCTCAAACGGCTTGTAGGTCTCCTTGGCGAGATCGGCATAGAGCTCGCCGATCTTGGAGGCCTTGGCCACGAAGCCTTCATAGGCGGTCTTGGCGTATTCGGTCTGCACCTCGATCGCCTTGTCGAGCGACTTGACGCCGAACAGCTTCTCCAGGGCGGCGGTGCCGTCCTCGAAAGCCTTCTTCGAGTAGTCGGCGACCTCGACCGCGATCGCCTGGCTGCTCTTCGACAGGGCGCCCATCGATTTCAGCGCAATATCGACGTTCTCTTTTCCGACCTGCTGGAGATCCTCTAAATTCTTGACCATTTTCATCCCTTTCCCGGCCGCAAAGCGGCATTAACGTGCTGAAACTCTGTACCCGGCCTATCCGGGATTGGGGAAAACTTATACCGCACTGCACAAAAAAGTCAACAATTATTTTGCAGTGCGAAAAAAACCTTTAAAACCCAAGGAATTGTCTTAATAATTTGTAAACCGTGATCCCCTACCGTCTTAATTTGTGGCAGCGCGGGGGGGGGCGCTATAAATTGGCCTGATTTGGCGGCTTTAAAGGCCGCCTGAAAAATGGGGTTGGGGAGAGCGGATGTCGCGTGCGGGAGCCTTTGACCAACGCCGGTACCGTTGGAGCGTGCTCGGTTCGGCAGCGCTGTTAGCCATCGCCGTCCACAGCACCGACGCCGATGCTCGTGCACGACGCCACCGGCAGCATCACGCCCCCGCAGCCCAAGGCTACGAGCCGTCCTATTCCTCGCTCGTGGTGGACGCCAATTCCGGCGCGGTTTTGCAAGCGACCAACGCCGACAGCCCGCGTCACCCTGCTTCGCTGACCAAGATCATGACGCTCTACCTGCTGTTCGAGCGGCTGGAAGCGGGCAAGATCAAGCTGTCGTCCGAATTGGAGGTCTCGGCTCATGCCGCCGCGCAGGCGCCGTCCAAACTGGGCCTGAAGCCGGGTCAGACCATCAATGTCGAAACCGCGATCCGCGCCATCGTCACCAAATCGGCCAACGACGTAGCGGTGATGGTCGCCGAAGCCCTCGCCGGCGATGAATCAGAATTCGCCAAGCTGATGACCGCCAAGGCGCGCGCGCTCGGTATGGCGCATACAACCTATCGCAACGCGTCGGGCCTGCCCGAGGACCAGCAGATCACCAGCGCGCGCGACCAGGCAATTCTCGGACGCGCCATCCAAGACCGGTTTCCGAAATATTATACGTATTTCTCCACCCGGACTTTTGCGTTCCACGGCAAAGTCGGGCGCAATCACAACCATCTGCTCGGCAGTGTCGACGGCGTCGACGGCATCAAGACCGGCTACATTCATGACTCCGGCTTCAACATCATCGTCTCGATGCGCCGTGGCCCGCGTCATTTGTTGGCCGTGGTATTCGGCGGACGCACGGCCTCGGCTCGCGATGCGCGCGTCGTCAGCTTGCTCAATAACAACATCAATATCGCCGCCGTCAGCCGCAGCGCGCCACCAGTCGTCGAGGGCCGCGAGATTGCCGAGGCGCGCGCCCAGGACAGCAAGGAAGCCAAGGATATAAAGGTGGCTTCTGCGTCGCCCCCGCCGTACCACGTCGAGCCGGTGCTCGGTTCCACCGAACCGATCAAACCTAATACGGTGAGAACCGTCCAAGTGAGCCCCGTGCACACCGCGTCGATGTCGCCGACGCCGTCCGACAGCCGCAAGCTCATGCCGGCGCCGGCCACCGCCAACCCGGCCAGTGTCACCAACATCGTCGTCGTCAAACGCGAGCCCCCCTCGCCTGCGCGTGGCGCGAAACCGGGCGTGCTCGGCGCGCTACCGGCCAAGGTTGCGTCCGTCGGCGACAGCGTGCCGGTCGTGACCGCGATGCCGGCGCCCGCGGCCAAACCGCACAGCGGCGGATGGCTGATCCAGGTCGGCGCATTTCCGCAAGAGCAAGAAGCCAAGCAGCGCCTAATCGTGGCGCAAGGCAAAGCCAAGGACCAGCTCGCCCAGGCCAACCCGTTCACCGAAAGGACCGCGAAGGGCGACAAGTCGCTTTATCGCGCGCGCTTTGCCGGCTTGGACAAAGATCAGGCGGAGAGCGCCTGTAAGCACCTCAAACGCAGCGAAATTCCTTGCATGCTGCTTAAAGAATGAGGAACGAAAATATCGAGTAGGGATGTGCCGATACTCAGGAGCCGCTGATGGTGTTGCGTAAGGAGTACCTCAGCGATGACGGCGAAAAAGGATTTCCTTGGCTTCGTTGATGCGAGCCGCCAGATACGTCGACCCCCCTTGGTCGGGATGCAGTTTCTTCATGAGCGTGCGATGCGCGCGCGCGATGGCGTCGGCGCTCGCCCCCGGCTCAACGCCAAGGATTTGATAGGCCTCCTGCTCCGTCATTTTGCCGCTGCCCGCAGCGGCCCGCCCCTCTGCCGCGTGTCCTTGCGCGTATTCACTCCAGCTGGGATCCCGGCGGTCAAGATACGCCACCAATAGCGCGCGGCTTTCTTCGTCCATTTCGTCCAGCAATCCGGCCAGCGTCTTGACGTCGAGCGCCTCAAGCGCGGCGCCCTGGTGCCGGCCGGCGACGATGCGGCCGCGCATCGCGCCACTGTCGTGGTCGAGCTCCATTTCGAGGTAGGCCGAGCGCACATGCGAGGTCTGGCCGGCGCTCTTCTGCGTGCGCTGGGAGAAGCCGGCAGGCCCGAACGGGATCCAGCCGAGCAGCCCGAGTCCGAATATGCCGAGCGGAATGGCGACACCGATTTCCCCACGCAGGCCGAGAAATACGGCAAAACCGATCGCGAGGATGCCGCCGGAGGCTTTGAGCACGCGCGCGGCGATTTTCGGGTCGACTTTCGAGATGACGCCCAATACCCAAAGGGCGAGCGCCAGCGCCAGGAGACCGAAGATAATGGTCGGCATTTATTTTAACTGCGCCAACAGCTTGCGCGCGCCGTCCGAGCGCCGCGCCGACAAATCTGCGAGCGCCTTGATGCCGCCGGCGGCGTAGGCCGCGACCGCGCGCAACAGTTCCCCGAGCTGGTGCGCGGCGCCGGTATCGAAGCGGCAATAGGCGCCGCGCGACAGCCGGGCGATCTCGCGATAGGCGTTCTCCGCGACCGAATCGTCGCCCTCCTGAAACATGAACACCGGCACGCCGATGAGGCCGAGTTCGCCCGCCGCCTTGCATAGATCGTCGATTTTCTCCTCCATGGCGTCGCCAACGAACACCATCGCCTGCACGCGCTGTTTGCCGTATTCCGCCCGGGCGTGGCTGAGCACCTTGCCGATCTGGGTATGGCCGCCGCGGCAATCGATGCGCGACATCAGTTCGGCGAGTTTCTCGGCGCCCGCGACCCAGCCGGAGGCGCGGCATTCGCCAAGCCCGCGGAAATAGACCAACTGGATGTCGAGCCCGCCGGCCTTGGCCGCTTCGCGGAACATGTCGGCTTGCAAGGCGCAAGCCGAATCCCACGTCGGCTGCCGGCTCATGGTGGCGTCGAGCGCAAAGATCAGCCGCCCGCGCTTGCCACCGGCCGCGGCGGGGCCGAGCGCGCGCACACGTTCGATGAATTCGGCGATCGCCGGCCGCGAGGAGGCCGGCGCCGGGGTCTGCTGGGAGCGGTCCTTGCTCATGTTTGAATTCTACACCGAATTCGTGCTGCACCCCAGAAGGTGGCGACCTTGCGTCTGGCATGCAATGGCCACTGCGTGTGCGCTATCGTTAATCTCTCGTATTGAAATTGCTATTCCCCCGCGTGGCCGGACGGGCGGCGGTTTGCTATGGGCTAGGTCAGATTTGCGACCATCAGCCGACAGACGAATCATGACTGACCACCCCACCGTAGCCCGCACTCTCTCCTCGCTCCGCCGCTCCCTCAAGCCTTTCCGGGAGGCCGGCCAACGGATCGCTCTGGTGCCGACCATGGGCGCCCTGCATCGCGGCCACTTGGCGCTGGTTCGCGAAGCACGCCGGCGCGCCCGCCGCGTGGTGGTCTCGATCTTCGTAAACCCGGCGCAATTCGCGCCACACGAGGACTTCGGCAGCTATCCGCGCGGCTTTGCGGCCGACCTTGAGGCGCTCAAGCTCGCCAAGGCCGACCTAGTGTGGGCGCCGTCGGCCGAGGTGATGTATCCGGAAGGCTTCGCAACCCGGATCGAGCCGCAGGGCGCGGCTAAAGCCGGGTTGGAGGACAAGTTTCGCCCGCATTTCTTCGGCGGCGTCGCGACCGTGGTGGCCAAGCTGTTCACGCAAACATCGCCCGATTTCGCGATGTTCGGCGAAAAGGACTACCAGCAGCTCCGCGTCGTGACCCAGATGGCGAAGGATCTGGATTTGCCGATCAAAGTCATCGGCCTGCCGACCGTGCGCGAGAGTGACGGGCTCGCACTGTCGTCGCGCAACGCCTATTTGTCGGCGGCCGAGCGGACTGCCGCGCCCACGCTCTATCGCGTGCTCAAAACAAGCGCTAAGCGCATCAAGCAAAGCGAGCCGATCGAAACGGTGCTGGAAGAAGGCCAGGCCGAAATTTCGCATGCCGGCTTTGCGCTCGATTATCTGGAGGCGCGCCATGCGCTGACGCTTGCGCCCATCGCGTCGCGCAAGCAAGGGCCGATCCGGTTGCTGGTTGCCGCCAAGATCGGCACGACGCGATTGATCGATAATTTGGGGGTGTAGCCAACGCTCCGCTGCCCGCGTTTACAGCAGTCCCAACTCGCGCAATTCGCGCCGCATCTGCTCCGGCATCTTGGCGGCGCCCGGCGCGGCGCGCGACAGATCGCGCGGAGCCTCCCTGGCCTCGAGATAGCGCCAGCCCTGGAAGGCCGAGCGCGGGCGCGGCTCGACCAGCACAACCTTGCCGTCGAGCACCACGCGGCAGCGGCCGATGCCGTCTTTGTCGGTGAACGGCCGGATATCGAGGATGCGCTCGCGGCAGGTGATCTGGCCGCGAACCACCCAATAGAGCGAACCGCCGTCGATGAGCTCGTCAGCGCGCTTGGGCACCATGCGGGTGGTGTGGATGTGCTCGGGCTTTTGCCCGCGCCGCTTCTTCTCCTTGAGCTTCTGCTTGATCCAGTCTTCCAGATCGGCGACCGAATCGCAGCCGACGCAGAGCTTGATGAGGTGAAGGGGCATTCCAGGCTTCCCAACGCGAGCGCGCAAAACCGGCCCCTTGGATAGCCCGCAGCAGACCCATAAGGGAAGCCGCTGACGGGCTTTGTTCACGTTAGTTTCATTGAACCGAAATATTTGGCGGCTGCCGGAACCTTCTACGGCGTGATATCATTGCCCTTATTGCTGGGGGCATTTCGGAGGATATTTTGATGCGCACGCGCGTCATCCACCTCATCAATCCCAAGACTGATTCCTTGACCACCCGCCCGCTCTACTTCAACCGGGCGCTCTACTCGCCGCTCGCCGGCCTGCTCGCGGTGGCCGCGGTCATTCCGCGCGACCAATACGAGGTCGTGCTCACCGACGAGAATATCGAGAGCATCGATTTCGATCTGAAGACAGACATGGTCGGAATTTCCGCAATGACCAGCTACGTCAACCGCGGCTACGAAATCGCCGACCGCTTCCGCGCCAAAGGCGTGCCCGTCGTCATGGGCGGCGTGCACCCGAGCTTCATGCCGCAGGAAGCGCTGAAGCACGCCGACGCCGTCGTCATCGGCGAAGTCGAACTGGTGATCGACAAGCTGCTCGACGATCTCGAGAACGGCGAAATTCGCGGCACCTACAAGTCGGACACTCTGCATCCGATGGTTGGGGTGCCGATGCCGCGCTACGATCTGCTCAAGAAACACCGCTATGTGAACAAGACTTTTGTGCAGACCTCGCGCGGCTGCCACCAGGGCTGCACGTTCTGCGCCGAGCCGCTGATGAATGGCCTCAAATTCCGTTATCGGCCGGTCGACGAAGTCATTCATGAGATGGAGAATTGCGGCGCGCGCACCATCTCGATCAACGACGCGGATTTTTTCGGCACGCCCGAGCGCCCAAAAGAGGTGATGCGCGCCTTGAAGGGACGCGGTTTCCAGTGGCAGGCGGGCGTGACCTCCAAGCTTGCGCAGGACGAGCGCATGCTCGAACTCGCCGCCGAAAGCGGCTGCACCATGCTCAGCATCGGATTCGAATCGATTTCGCGCGAGACGCTGAAAAGCGTGCACAAGCACGTCAACCGGCCCGAGAATTTCATGGCGCTTGTCGAGAAGGTTCACTCCCATGGAATCATGGTGTTTGGGCTGTTCATGTTCGGCTTTGACGGCGACAGCACCTCGGTGTTCGACGAAACCATCAACTTCAACATCGCGACCAAATACGATGCCTGCGCCTATTCGGTACTGACGCCCTATCCGGGCACGCTCACCTGGTATGAGATGAAGAAGGCCAATCGCATCGTTTCCTTTGACTGGACGATGTACGACCAG
>DASXBN010000072.1:0-1719 GCA_036491675.1 Pseudolabrys sp.
CGCCGCGCAAGCTGATCGTCGTAGGACGCCAGGCAGCTTGTTCGATCTCCCAAGCCCAGGCGGCGCGCTTGCAATAGGTGTCGCCGTTAGACAACCAACGGTCGAGCCAACCGTGGGTCATCCGGTCACAGTCGACTGCCAAAGATCGCACGACGCGGGCCGGCCGCTCATCATGGGCCGGGTGACGCGCTGCTGAGCCCGTACCCGCCTTGCGCACGCCGAGGTTTTTGAAGATTCCTTCAGCTTTCATAGGGCACCTCGCCGGTATCTGAGGTGGAGGGCTTGGTTGCGTCGTTCGCCGGAACGGGCATCTCGGCGCGCGACCACTCGGTGAGGATGGCGAAGAAGCCGATGACGTTTTCGACGATTCCGCCGAACCACCTCGATAACGCCTTTTGTTTCGAGCCAACGAATGCACCGACACACCTTCGACCGGTCAATTCCCGATTCGTTGGCAATGGTGTCTAGGCTCACAAACCCCCACCTGCCCTTTGCATGGAAGGCAATGACAACGAGCACGGCATGAACGCGGCCGGGTAGGCGCAGCGTTGCAACGCGCAGTGGGATCATTCCGAAATGCGGGCCGTTGCGCGATTGTGCGGCGGCGCCGGCGTGACCATTGCCGGCGTCATAGCCCGTGCCATGGCCGGTGCCATTGCCGCCCGTCATCGGACGCCCCGCGGCACCGGCAAATCGCACGCCCGCGGCACCGGCATACGGCCCGCGCCGGCGAGCGCCTGGCGGACTTTTTCCGGTAGGCGCTGGTTTAGATGGGCCGGGTTGCCTGAGCATGTCATGTTCCGGCCGCGACATCCGCGAAGTAGTGATAGGCGCGACCACCAACGGTGTACGCTGGTGGTCCTTTGCCGTGCACCGACCAGATGCGCAGCGTCTGGGGGCTCGAGCGATATATTTGGCGGCATTGGCGCGATCCATCCGGCCGTCCGGCAGCAGCAGATCCGCTGCACCTCATCAAGGGCGACGCGGAAGAAGCTCGCTACGTCCAGCTCAAAGCCGGCAACCGAGCCACGGTCCTCTCGCTGGCTCGCGTATTCGAGCGCCATCGACCATGTTGCCCAGACAAGCGCCGGCGACGAGCCGGCGATCGCTAGCCACTTCGGGTCGGCAGCAGCGCCGTGGTGGGGTCTGAACCAAGGGCAATTGGCTCGATGCGCAGTCGATTGTGATTGCGACTGCCCCGTCGACTGTTGCTGGGCCTCGCTTTCCGGCTCATATAGACCTTGCGACATTGCCTCATCTCACCCATGAGGTGTTGTTGTGCTTGCGATCGCGCCGGTGCCGATTGCAACCCGTTGCCGCCGCGGTCGCGGTTGACTCAGCTCGGAAAGCTCTCAGGGGGGCGGGCGCGGCGACGCCGCAGCGCAGAGCGCTAGGGGTCTGGGATCTGCCCGGAACGGCCCGGTCAGCAGCGCCAAAAGCGTTAGACATTCGGTCACTGGCTCTGGCGTATTCTGCCGGCCGAGCGGTTTACACTCAGCGCGCAACCCATTGATACGTATAGAGCGGAACAGCTCGCGAATTCTGTAAACCGCCTTTGATTTTCCTTACTTGTCAGGGGACTCTTAATCAGCGGGTCGCAGGTTCGAGTCCTGCTGCACCCACCAATTTCATCAGGCACTTACTAAATAAGAGCTACGCTCCTTAAAATGCGGGTAAGCGCTAGGTAAGCGCCGCGCCTCATTTTCGGCTTGCTTGCCC
>DASXBN010000073.1:0-15987 GCA_036491675.1 Pseudolabrys sp.
GGCGGCAACGGCATCTCGCAGGAATACCACGTGATGCGGGTGCTTTCGAACCTCGAGACGGTGAACACCTACGAGGGCACCCACGACATCCACGCCCTCATCCTCGGCCGCGCGCAAACCGGGATCCAAGCGTTTTTCTGAGACGCTGTCTTTGGCGCGGGTTAGCCGGTGCCGGGCCCCGCCGCAGATGTCGCGCGTTGCGCTTTGCGGCTAACGCTGCTGGCGTCCGTGACACCCACATAGGTTTCCAGCAACGCCCGGTCGGCCTTGAGCGCGGCGCTGTCACCTTGATAGACGATACTGCCGCGCTCGATGATGATGGCTTGATCGGTCACGCCCAGGATTTTTTGCGCATTCTGTTCAACCAGAATAGCCGAAAGACCTTCTTCGCGGATGATCTTGCGCAAAGCCGCCAGCAGTTCCGCGATGAGGATCGGCGCCAGCCCTTCAAGCGGCTCATCGAGCAGCATGATGCGTGGATTGAGAATAAGTGCGCGTCCGATCGCCAGCATCTGCTGCTCGCCGCCGGAAAGTTGATTACCAAGGTTGTGTCGGCGCTCGGCGAGACGCGGAAACATCATATAGACCTTGTCGAGCGTCCACGGTCCGGGCCGCGCGACTGCGGTCATATTCTCTTCGACCGTCAGCGAGCGGAAAATATTGCGTTCCTGCGGTACCCAGCCGATTCCGGCATGCGCGCGTTGGTCCGGGCGCATCGCGGTGATATCGCGCCCGTCGAGACTGATCGTGCCGCGAATGTGACGAGTCACGCCAATAATCGAATTGACGAGCGTGGTCTTGCCCATGCCGTTGCGGCCGAGCAGCGCCAGCGCCTTGCCTTCGCCCACCTTGAAGGTGACCTCGGTCAGCACGACCGCTTCGCCATAGCCCGCAGTGAGGCCTTGGACATCCAGGAGGTCAGGCATCGGCGATCTCCTCGCCGAGATAGACGGCCTTGACGCGGGCATCGCGGGCGACCTCATCGGGGCTGCCCTCGACGAAAAGCGCACCGTTGACCAGCACGGAAATGCGGTCGGCGAACGAGAACACGATGTCCATGTCGTGCTCGATCAGCAGCACGGTTACATCGCTGGGAAGGGCCGCGACAGCGGCCAGGATCTCGTGCCGCTCGTCCTCGGGAACGCCGGCCGCTGGCTCGTCGAGCAGCAGCACCCGGGGACGGCACGCGATTGCGACCGCGATTTCCAGCAGACGTTGCTTGCCATAGGGCAGAACGGCGGTGCGTTTGTCGATCACATCGGTAAGGCGGAATTTCTCGAGGATCTCGACCACCTCCGTCACAAGATCCGGCCGGCTGCCGACGATGCGCCACCAGTCGAGGCCCTGTCCCCGCCGTTCGGACACCGCCAATCCGATGGTTTCGAGCGGTGTCAGATCGTTGAACAACTGATTGATCTGAAAGGTACGGACGATCCCAAGCCGCACGCGCTCGTGGGTGGAAAGATCGCTGATGTCTTCCCCATCAAGCAGGATGCGGCCGCTCGTCGGTTTCTGCACGCCGGTGAGCAGATTAATCAACGTGGTCTTGCCGGCGCCGTTCGGCCCGATCAAGGCATGCCGGGCTCCTTTGGCTATCTGCAGCGAAACGTTATTGGACGCGACGATGCCGCTGAAGCGTTTCACCAGATTGGTCGTTTGCAGCGCCGCGGTCATTGTGAGTGCCTTTTGCCGGACACGGCAGCGATGCGGTGCGCCATGGCCCGCCAACTCAGATGCGATGCGATGCGACGAATGGGCGCCGTCCATGACGTGATCCGTTCGCGGCCGACCAACACGATCACCACCAGAACAAGCCCGATCCAAAATGGCCAATACTGCGGTGTCAGCGCCGACAGATAGTCCTGCATGACTTTGAAGATAACCGCGCCGATCAAGCCACCGTAAAGATAGCCGGCCCCGCCGATGATCAGGACAAGCAGCAGATCGGCCGAGCGGTCGAACGAGAATACTTCAAGCGACGCGAACGCCGTCGTCTGCGCCAGCAAGGCACCGGCGATACCGGCATAGCCGGCAGCAACCGTGTAAATGGCGATCAGGCGGGCATCGACCGAAATTCCGATCGCCGACGAACGCAATGGGTTGCCTTTCACCGACATGAGCGAAAGGCCGAAGGGCGAATTCACCAGGCGACGGGCAATCAGGAAGAGGACGAACAGCACGATCAGGCAATAGGCGTAACCGGTGTGGCCAAACATATCGAAACGAAACATCCCCAGCACCGGCTGGATGCTAACGCCCTGCAGCCCGTCGGCGCCACCGGTGAGCCAACCGTATCGGTTCGCCAACTCGCGCAGCAACAACGCTATGCCAAGGGTCACCATCAGCCGCGTCAGGTCGGAGCCTCGCAGCACCAGGAAACTGGTGACAAAACCAAGCGCCATCGCGACAAGACCGGAGACGAGCAATGCCAGAACGGGCTCGTTGATGATTTCATGTTTGGCCAGAAGCGCGGCGACATAGGCTCCCAAGCCGAAAAAGGCGGCATGTCCAAGTGAAATGATGCCGGCGTAGCCGAGGATCAGATCAAGCGAAAGTGCGAACAGGCCTAGCCAAGCGATCTCGGTGAGGATGAGATGGCGGTTCGGCAGCAGCCAGATCGCGGCAAATGCGACAAGCCAGAATGCGACCTCGAGCGGCTGCCAGCGGGCGCGAGCGGCTAGCCATTCAGTGGCGACGCGGATGGCAATAGGTGGCGGTAACATTGCGGCGCCTCAGCGAGACGCGGCGCGGGAGAACAGTCCCTGCGGCCGCCAGATCAGCACGACAATCATGATGGTATAGATGACGAAGGAGCCGAGCGTCGGCACGTAATACTTGCCGGCGACGTCGCCGATGCCGAGGACGAGCGACGCGAAAAACGGGCCAGTGATGCTCGATGTGCCCCCGACCGTCACCACGATCAGGAAGTAGATCATGAATTTGAGCGGAAAGGTCGGATCGAGGCCCAATATTTCGGCGCCGAGCGCGCCGCCAAGCCCGGCAAGGCCTGACCCGAAGGCGAAAGTGAGCGCGAAAACCCGATTGACGTTGATGCCGAGGCCGCGCGCAACGCGGCTATCGTCGACGGCGGCGCGTAGACGGCTGCCGAAACGCGTGTTGGCGAGGATGAACTGCAGCGCGACCGTCAACAATCCGCAGATGACGATGATCAGAAGGCGATAGCGGCCGACCCCTACGCCGAAAACGTTGAACTGACCTTGCAAGATGCTGGGCACCTGCACGAAGACCTGACTGGAGCCCATGATGTAGTCGACCGCGGCAACCGACATGAAAACGAGGCCGATGGTGAACAGCACCTGGTCGAGGTGGGGTTTTCTGTAGACATGCACATAAAGGGTGCGCTCAAAGACGAATCCGATGACGGCGCTCGCCAGGAAAGCGATCGGCAAGGAGACGAGGAAGGGAACGCCCAGGCGGTTGACCAAAATAACGGTGACGTAGCCGCCCGCCATGGCGAAGGAGCCGTGGGCGAGATTGATAAAATTCATCAATCCAAGCGTCACCGCGAGCCCGGACGCGAGCACGAACAGCAGCATGCCATAGGCAATTCCATCGAACAGAATTGTCAGCATATTTGCATCACGATATCGGCTCGCCCCAGGTAAACAGGCTCGGCTGCAAGACCGCAACCGAGCTGTCGACGATCGGTAACGGATCGTCTGTTAAAGAAAGCGCGCGGCGGAGTTCGGCCGCCGCGCGCTGCAGGTCTGTCAGGCTATTTCTTCGCCGCCGCCTTCACCGGGTCCTTGACGTCAGCAAACGTTTCGAACTCTACGTTGTAGAGTTGCGCATTCTTTTTCTCGACCTTGCGCATGTAGACGTTCTGGATGATGTCGCGGGTCTCCGGATCGATCGAAATCGGCCCGCGCGGGCTTTCCCATTTCATGCCCTTCATCGCCGCGATGAGCGTATCGCCGTCGGCCTTGCCACCGGTCTTCTTCAGTGCCTCGTAGATGAGGTGCATGCCGTCGTAGCCGCCGACCGACATGAAGCCGGGACGGAAGTTGTTGGCTTTTTCAAAAGCGGCAACATAGGCCTTGTTCTTCGCCGAATTATGATCGGCGGAGTAGAAATGCGCGGTGACCGTTCCGATCGCGGCATCGCCCATTGTCGGAAGCAGATCGTCATCCGTCACGTCGCCCGGACCGATCAGCTTGATGCCGGCTTTGTCCAGACCGCGCTCGGCGAATTGCTTCATGAAGGCGCCGCCCTGGCCGGAGGGCACGAAAATGAAAATGGCGTCCGGTTTGGCGTCGGCGGCGCGTTGCAGGAACGGCGAGAAGTCCGGATTGGCGAGCGGCACCCTGATCGCTTCGGGCACCATGCCGCCGGCCGCCTTGAAGCGTTCGGTGAAGGATTTTTCCGCGTCAAAGCCCGGCGCATAGTCGGACACGATGGTGACGACTTTCTTGATCTTGTTCTTCACCGCCCAGTCCGCGACGATGACGCAGGACTGTGGAACGGTGAAGCTGGTGCGCACGATGTAAGGCGATTTCTCGGTGATGATCGAGGTGCCCGCCGCCATGACCAGTTCCACCACCTTGCCCTCGGTGGCGAGCGGCGCCACCACGAGCGCGGCCGGTGTGATCTCGAAGCCGGCGATTACGCTGACCTTGTCGTTGACGATCAATTCCTGCGCCAGCCGCTTGGTGTTGTCAGGCACGCTGGCGGAATCGCGCAGGATGACCTGGATCTTCTTGCCGGCGACCGTGTCACCGTGCTCCTTCATGTAGAGATCGACGGCGGCCTTGATCTGTTTGCCGGTCGATGCCTGCTGCCCCGTCATCGACACAACAAGTCCGATCTTGACGGTATCTTGCGCGAATGCGCTGCCGGCGGCGAGCGTGCCGAAGGCGAGTGCGGCAAGTGCGCCGGTCGTGTATCTGAACAACATTTGTTTTCCCTCCGCTTAGTTGGTTCGTTTTTTTGATTGCGCTACCTGATTTGCCGGTTGCAACCATGCGCTCAATTTGGCCAATGCAATATCTTAGTAAGTGGATTTGCCAATGTCATCCGCGATGTTGCCGTGAAAGCGGCCGGTCCGCGCAAGGTTGCCCAAACTCGGCCGCGTCTGCGATGCAGTTTGCCGGCGGACTAGAGTATTCCCGACAATTCATTTCCTTGATTGAAGTCAAGCTAAAGTAGCGTGAAATAAGGCTAACTTGCAGATGTGGCGTGCTGCGTTCGTGGCCTAGTGCCCGCGCGCATAAGCTATCACCAAGCGCGAAAACTGAATAACTGCGGGCTAGAATAATTTGCTAAGACGGGTTGTAGCTTGCCCATTTCCCGTGCGGCCGGGACTAAATGCATGAACATTCAGCAGCCTAGTTTGATATCCAACGATCTGGGAACCACCGTGCTCAAGAGCGTCTGCCGCAGTTGCCATGGCGGCTGCGGCGTATTGCTGCATGTCAAGGATGGGAAGCTGCTGAAGGTCGAGGGCGATCGTGATTCGCCGCTCAATCACGGCCGCCTGTGCCCGATCGGGACGGTGACCACCGATCTTGTATACCACAAGGACCGGCTGAAATATCCGCTGCGGCGCAAGGGCAAACGCCGGTCCGGCGAGTGGGAGCGCATCTCCTGGGACGATGCGCTCGACGAAATTTCACGACGTTTGCTTGCGATTCGCGAGCAGTATGGGCCCGAGGCCATCGCTCTGGGGACCGGCACCGGCCGCCATCATATCCGTTGGGTATCGCGCTTCGGTCATGCGCTGGGCACCCCCAACTGGTGCGAACCTGGGTTCGCCCAATGCTTCCACCCGCGGGTGAACACCTCGATCCTGACCTTCGGCGACTTCCCGGTGAGCGATCTGACCGGCGAGGTGCCGCCGGCCTGTATCCTCTATTGGGGCCACAACCCCGTGCTGTCGGGGCCGGACGGTGAGACCCGCTTCAGCGTGATGGAAGCGCTGGAGCGCAATCCGCGGATAATCGTGGTCGACCCGCGACGCACGATGCTCGCCGAAAAGGCAGACCTGTGGCTGCAGATCCGGCCCGGCGCTGACGATGCGCTCGCGCTGGCGATGCTCAATGTCATCATTGGCGAGAAGCTGTACGACGAACCGTTCGTGACGCAGTGGACCCACGGCTTCGACGCCCTGGCCGAGCGCGTGAAGGATCACACGCCGGAATGGGCTGAGCCAATCACCTGGATTGCCGCCGACAAGATCCGCGCCGCCGCGCGCCTGTTCGCCCGTACCAAGCCGGCGCTGCTGGACTGGGGCTGCGCCATCGAACATACGCCGAAATGCATCCAGACCATCCGCGCGGTCTCGATGTTGCCGGCGCTCACCGGCAATATCGACGTGCCGGGCGGCTGGGTGTTCGGCATGAAAGGCCTCGGCCGCTTCCCGAGCCTGATCGAAAATCTCACGCCTGAAGCCAACGCCAAGCGGCTCGGCGCCGATCGCTTCAAGCTGCTCGGCGGGGAGGGCGCCGATTTGCCGGCCGCCCATATCCCGACGCTGCTCAAGGCGATGAGCGAAGGCAAGCCTTATCCGGTGAAGGCGTTCCTGGTGTTCGGCAACAACACGCTCACCACCTACGCCAATACGTCCGCGGTCTACGACGCCCTGATGAAGCTCGACTTCATGGTCTGTGCCGACCTGTTCATGACGCCGACCGCCGAGCTTGCCGATATCGTGCTGCCGGCGGCGTCATGGCCCGAACTCGATCAGCTGGTCGGGTTGCCGACGGTCGCCGCCAATGTCGTGCTAGCGAACCAGAAGTCGGTGCAAATCGGCGAGTGCAAATCCGACGAAGAAATTTTCGTGGCATTGGCGCGCAAGATGAAGCTTCCGGTTTGCACCGAGCCGGTCAAGGACGTGCTCGATGCGATGCTCGCCGCCGGTGGGCTCAATATGACCTTCGACGAGCTCAAGCAAAAGGGCTTCCACAAGGTCCCGTTCAAGTACAGAAAATACGAGAACGGCGGCTTCAAGACACCGACCGGCAAGATCGAACTCTATTCCACCCGGTTCGAGCAGCTCGGCTATTCGCCGCTGCCCTATTACGAAGAACCGCCGGAAAGTCCGATCAGCACGCCCGAGATCGCTACGGATTATCCGCTGGTGCTTACGACAGGTGGCCGCATCTCGTTCTTCTTCAACTCGGAACACCGCCAGATCGACCGACTGCGCAAGGCGCAACGCGATCCGGTGGCGGAAATCCACCCCGACACGGCGAAACGCTTCGGCATCGTCAATGGCGGCTGGATGTGGGTCGAGACCAAGCGCGGTCGCATGCGGCAGAAGGTGAAGATCACCGACGGCATCGATCGGCGCGTGATCCACGCGCAGCATGGCTGGTGGTTTCCCGAACAGCCGGCGCCGGACTATGGCGTCTGGACGTCGAACGCCAATCTGCTGACCAACAACCAGCCGCCCTACGATCCGGCCATGGGGACTTATCAATTGCGGGCGTTGCTGTGTCGGGTTTCGCCGGCCGAGCCGCCCACGGTCGACACGAAAAAAGTGGGCGTGTAAGAAGGCTCCGGCACGGAGGAACGCCCAATGCGCATCGACGCCTACACGCACTTTTTCCCGAAGACATTCTTCGAGAAGATGATCGAAGTCGCCGGTCAATATAAGGACATGGGCAAGCGCGTGCGTGCAATCCCGCCGCTCTACGACCTCGATGCGCGCAAAAAGATCATCGACACCCACAAAGATTATCAGCAGATCATCGCCTATCCGCAGCCGCCGATCGAGAAGCTTGCGAAAAGCCCGCAAGAGATCGACGAATTCACGCGCATCATCAACGACGGTTTCGCCGAACTGTGCGCGAAGGAAAGTCAGCACTTCCCCGGCTGGATCGCACAGATTTCGCTCGATGCGCCGGACGCCGGCGTTGCCGAGGCAGAGCGCGCCATCAAGATGGGTGCGCTCGGTGTGCAGATCTACACCAATGTCGCCGGCAAGCCGATCGACCGGCCGCAATATCTGCCGTTCTGGAAGAAGATGAACGAACTCGGCAAGCCGATCTGGCTGCATCCGGCGCGCGGCGCCGAAGTGCCGGATTATATCGACGAGAAGAAATCGCTGTACGAGATCTGGTGGACATTCGGCTGGTCATACGAGACGGCGACCGCAATGGCGCGGCTGGTGTTCTCCAAGATCATGGATAACCATCCCAACCTGAAGATCATCACGCATCATTTCGGCGGTATCGTGCCGATGCTGGAAGGCCGTATCGGTCCGGGTTGGGACGTGCTCGGCTCGCGCACCAGCGACGAGGACTACGTCGCGCTGCGCAAGAGCCTGAAGAAGCGCCCGCTCGATTATTTCAAGCAGGACTTCTACGCCGACACTGCGGTGTTCGGCGGCGTGCCGGCGACCAAATGCGGACTGGAATTCTTCCCGATCGACAAGATCGTGTTCGCATCCGATTGCCCGTTCGATCCGGAAAACGGCGCCATGTACCCGCGCTTGACGCTGCAGATCCTGGAGCAGCTCAAGCTCGACAAGGCGACCAGCGACAAGATCTTCTACAAGAATCTCGAAGCCGTCACGGGCCGCAAGCTGGTGAAGTGAGCGCTATCGGCCGGACTTGTTGTCGGCCTATGGCTGCATGGTCTGGGCGACGGCTTCCGAGCGGAAGTCGCCGGTGAGACCTTCGTCGCTCATCAGGCTGGGATAGTATTTTATGAAGTCTGCCTTGATGGTGTCGAACGGCACGTCGGCAAACGCGCCGCGATCCTTCAAGTATTCCATGTGTTGCCGGCCGGCCTGATCGAAGGGCTGGAACAGCGAGTCGGTTTTGCCGTCGAATTCGAGCGGCTTGATGCCGGCCCGGTCGCACAGCGCGCGATCGAAAGCGGGTGTCGCTTTGATCCAGCGCCCGGACAAGTAAAGCTCCGTGTAGGAGTGCCACATAAAAGTGTCTGTTTTGGTTTTTTCATAAAACCGCGGCGAGGTCAGATGGTTTCGCACGTCGGCGAAACCGACGCGTGCCGGAATACCGATGACGCGCGCACAAGCCGCCAGCAGCGAGGATTTGCCGATACAGAAGGCGCGTCCGGCGGCCAATACGCTGCTCGCCCGATAGTTCGCCGGATCGGCAAGACTGACGTAAGGATCGTAAATGATTCCGTCGCGGATGGCGTAGTAGAGACGCAAAGCGGCAGCACGCGCATCGCTTGTATCGCCGGCATGCTGCTTGGCGTAGGCGATCACGGCGGGCGCGTCGCTGTCGACGAAGCGGCCGGGCGCGAGATACTGCGTCATATCCAATTTATTCATTCAAGCACTCTAGCGGACCGCGCGTCGCGCACCGTTGACGAACGTCAAGACCAGGATGTGGGCAAAGTCGCGCCGCAATGCAAGCCGGATCACTGCGCCGGCCGGAACGATTTGCACTTGCCCGGATCGGTCTCGATGCGGCCGGCGCCAATCAGATCGAGGCAATACGGAATGGCAGGAAACACCGCCTGCAAGGTGAATTTGATCGAGCTTGGGCGCCCGGGCAGGTTGACGATCAGCGTTGATCCGCGGATGCCGGCCGTCTGGCGGGACAAGATTGCGGTCGGCACTTGTTTCAAGCCTTCCGAACGCATCAATTCGCCAAAGCCCGGCATCAGGCGTGTGCAGGCGGCCACCGTGCCTTCCGGAGTCAGATCGCGCGGCGCAGGTCCGGTGCCGCCGGTCGTGAAGATCAAGGCGCATTTTTCCCGGTCGGCGAGCTCGATCAGCGCGTCGCGCACGCTCTCGATTCCATCGGGGACCAGACGCACCACCGCACGCCAAGGCGTTGTCACCACCTCGCGCAAGAATTCCTCAATGGCCGGTCCGCTGGTGTCACGGTAGGTTCCGGCGCTGGCGCGATCGGACACGGTCACAATGCCGATCGCGACAGGTTCGCTTGCTTGCATGGATGAGAATCCTGGGTTTATTCGGTTGCTAACAACTCACGCCGCGCTGCGCGCAACTCCAGCACCGAAGCCCGACACCACGCGATGACGGCATCGAGATCGGTCGGCAGGTCGACCGCTAGTCGGCCGTGAAATTTCGACCATGCCTCGATATAGGGCGGCCGCACGGCCGTCAGCACCGGGATGCGGGCCTCCATGGCGCGCGCAAAGGCGGAACGCAGACCGCCGCCTTCGGCTTCGGCCTTGCCGAACCTGTTCAGCATCAGCAGGTCGACGTCCTGGCCGAGCGGCCGGTCGAGCAGCGCGCCGATTTCAGCAAGGCCTTGCGGATCGAGCCGGCAGCCTTCGGCCTGCGAGCCCAGGTCCTGGGAAATCCGGAATCGTCCTCGCGAGGCGAGATCGACGAGGGTCATCGCTGAACAGACACCAGCGGCATCGCCGGCATTTTCCTGCAGCACGCCGGCCATATTGATGCGATCGGCATGCAGCCGGTCGGCAACGCGGGTCAGCAGTTCGTCGATTTTGATGCCGGCATCGTAGACAATGCCGGCAAGCCGCACGGCGCCTGTTATCGTCATCGCATTGCTCCAGCGAACAAATTTCCGCGCCGCCGCCGCGCCACTATTCCCTTTGCCGCCATGTGGCTGCCTTGAGATTAGTCAATTTACGATTTCGGCCAGTCTGATATGCATTGAGACTAAAATTAATACTTATAAAAGGGGAAACCTATGAGGGCAGTGCAACATTTTACGGCGACCGCGGCGATCGGCCTTTGTGCCGTGCTCGGCGCCGGGCTTCCGGCATCCGCGCAAATCAAAATCGGCACCGTCCTGTCGGTGACCGGACCGGCGTCGTTTCTCGGCGACCCGGAAAAAAGAACGCTGGAGATTTACGTCGATGAGATCAATGCGAAGGGCGGCGTGAACGGCGAGAAGTTGCAGCTCATCGTTTATGATGATGCCGGCAACGCCAACAACGCGCGCACTTTCGCCACCCGTCTGGTGGAAGAAGACAAGGTCGTCGCTATGGTCGGCGGCAGCACCACCGGTTCGACCCTCGCGATGATCCCGGTGTTTGAAGACGCCAATATTCCTTTTATTTCATTGGCCGGCGCCATTCAGATCATCGAGCCCGTACACAAGTGGGTATTCAAGACCCCGCACACCGACAAAATGGCGTGTGAGAAAATATTCGCCGATCTCAAGAGCCGCAATTTGACGTCGATCGCGTTGATCTCGGGGACGGATGCATTCGGCAAGTCGATGCGCGACCAGTGCGTTGCCGTCGCGCCGAACGCGGGGATCAAAATCGTTGCCGAGGAGAGCTACGGGCCGCGCGACAGCGACATGACACCGCAACTCACCAAGATCCGTAACACGGCAGGCGTGCAGGCGGTGGTCAATCCGGGCTTCGGTCAGGGTCCGGCGATCGTGACCCGCAATTATCGCCAGCTTGGAATCAAGCTGCCGTTCTACCAGAGCCACGGTGTCGCCTCGAAGCAGTTCATCGAACTTGCCGGTCCCGCGGCCGAAGGCGTGCGGCTGCCGGCTGCGGCGCTGCTCATTGCCGACAAGCTGCCGGCCAGCGATCCGCAGAAGCCCGTCGTCGTGAATTATACGCGCACGTATCAAGAGAAATCCGGACAGGCGGTCTCGACCTTCGGCGGTCACGCCTATGACGGCCTCATGATCCTGGTGCAGGCGATGCAGCGTGCAAAGAGCGCCGACAAAGCCAAGGTCCGCGACGAGATCGAGAAGACCAAAGGTTATATCGGGACCGGCGGGATCGTGAACATGTCGCCGACCGATCACATGGGCCTCGACCTGTCGGCGTTCCATATGCTGGAGATCAAGGGCGGCGACTGGACGCTGGTCCCCGGCACATGAGATAACGGTCGGGCAGGCTCGCCAGGGCCTGCCCGTTCTGCCTGCTGCTTTTTAATTCAAACCATGCGAGGCCTTCGGCGCGATGGCCGAGTTGCTGCAATTTGTCTTTTCAGGGTTGACCGTGGGCGCCATCTACGCGCTGGTCGCCCTTGGCTTTACGCTGATTTACAACGCGTCGGACATCATCAACTTCGCCCAAGGCGAATTCGTCATGTTGGGCGGGATGACGACGGTTTTCATGGCGCTTGTCGGCGTTCCATTGCCGGTAGCCGCGCTGATCGCGATTATCGTGACGACCGGCGTCGGATTGGCTTTGCATCGCTTTGCCATCGAGCCGGCGCGCGGAGCGACCCCCGTTGCGCTGATCATGATTACGATCGGCGCCTCGGTGTTCTTGCGTGGCCTGGCCCAGATCGTTTTCGACAAGCGTTTTCATAGCTTGCCGTCTCTGTTCGGCGCCGATCCGATCCAATTCGGCGGCGCGGCCATATTGCCGCAAAGCCTTGTCGTGTTGGCCGGCGCCACCGTGATCGTGGTTCTGCTTTGGCTGTTCGTCGAACGCACCTTGCTCGGCAAGGCAGTGATCGCGACCGCGGCCAATCGCTTGGCCGCGCGGTTGGTCGGCGTCGATACGCGGCGAATTGTCGACTTCTCATTTGCGGTTTCGGCAGCGGTCGGGGCGATCGCTGGCATTCTGATCACGCCGATCACGCTGACGAGTTACGATGCGGGGACCTTGCTGGCGCTGAAGGGATTCGCGGCGGCGATGCTCGGTGGGATCGGCAACCCGCTCGGCGCCGTGGTCGGCGGCCTGCTGATCGGGATGATCGAGGCGTTGAGCGCGGGATATCTTTCGTCCAGTTACAAGGATGCGGCTGCTTTCCTGATCATCCTTGTCGTCTTGGTTGCCATGCCGCAGGGCTTATTCGGCCGAGTCAAAGTCGAACGGGTGTAAGCTTGCGCGCGCTGCTGGAAACTCGTTTGGCACCGGCGATATTGGTCGCGGCCATCGTCATTGTTCTGCCGCTGTTTTTTCCGTCGGCTTATTATTATCGGATCGGCGCACTCGTGTTCATATTCGCGCTCGCGGTCGTGGGCCTCAATTTGCTCATGGGCTTTGCCGGTCAAGTCAGCCTGGGTCATGCCGGCTTTCTCGGGATCGGCGCCTATTCCGTCGCCATCGGTCCGGTTCATTTCGGCGCGCCTTCGTGGCTGTGCTTGCTCGCCGGCGCGATTTTATCGGGCGCAGTCGCCTTCGCGGTTGGCCGGCCGATTCTCCGGCTCAAAGGCCATTATCTCGCGGTCGCGACGCTCGGTTTCGGATTGCTCGTTGCGATCGTGCTCACCAACGAGGCGAACTGGACGGGGGGGCCGGACGGCATGAGCGTCCCGGCGCTGACGCTGTTCGGTTGGCGCGTGCGCGGATCCGACGTCTGGTATTGGATCGCCGGCGCGACATTTGTCGGCGGATTCCTGCTCGCGCTCAATCTCATGGAAAGCCCGACCGGCCGCGCCCTGCAAGCCATCCATGACAGCGAAATCGCCGCGCGCGTGCTCGGTATCGACGTGGCGCGCAAGAAGCTCACCGTGTTCGTAATTTCAGCCATGTACGCGTCGGTGGCGGGGTCCTATCTGGCCTTGTTCAACGGCCTCGCCACGCCGGATGAAGCCGGATTCCTTCGTTCGATTGAATTGGTTGCCATGGTCGTGCTCGGCGGCATGGGCTCGATATTCGGTTCGTTGGTGGGCGCTGCCGTATTGGTCGTATTGCCGCAGGTGCTCACTGTCTTCCACGAATATGAACAGGTGTTGCTTGGTCTGATCGTGATGGTTTTCATGATCTTCCTGCGCCGGGGCATCGTGCCGTCCGTTTCAGTTGCGCTCGCTGGATGGCGAAAATGATGATCCTGGAGGCCGAGCGGCTGTCCATAACCTTCGGCGGCGTGCGGGCGATCGATGGCGTCAGCATCTCGATCCCTTCCGGTCAGGTGTTCTCGATCATCGGACCGAACGGTTCGGGCAAGACCACGCTGATCAATCTGGTATCGGGCATCTATACGCCGCACGACGGGAGCATACGGCTCGCCGGTGAAAAGGTGACCGGCCTTGCGCCCGACCAACTCGCGCGGCGCGGACTATCGCGAACGTTTCAAAACCTGCAGATTTTTTCTCATATGTCGGTGCTGGAAAATGTGATGGTCGGCCGTCACCGCCACGAGCGGACCGGGATTCTGGCCGATCTGCTGCATTTGCCGTCGGTCGCGCGCCAGAATCTGGCGACCGGCGAAGCGGCGCGCGCGGCGCTCGCCCGCGTCGGCCTCGCCGATGCGGCGGAGCGTCCGGCTGGTTCGCTCGATTATGGCGCCCTCAAACGCCTGGAAATCGCGCGCGCGCTTGCCAGCGAACCGAACGTGCTGCTGCTCGATGAACCGGCTGCCGGCTGCAATCCCGTCGAAACCCAGGAAATCGATCGCGTGATCCGCTCCGTCGTGAAGGACGGGATCACGGTCGTACTGGTCGAGCACGATATGCGCCTGGTGATGAATATCTCCGACCGCGTGCATGTCCTCGCCAGAGGCCGGACGCTGGCGGAAGGCACTCCCCAAGAAGTGCGGTCCAACATGGAGGTGATCGAAGCCTATTTGGGCGTGCATGGCTCGCGGGAGGCCGCGCATGCTCTCGATTGAAAATGCCAAAAGCGCATACGGCCGCATCGAAGTTCTGCACGGCGTCACGCTCCATGTCGACGCCGGAGAGATCGTCACGTTGATCGGCGCCAATGGGGCCGGCAAGACCACGCTGATGCACGTCATTTCCGGCGTTCAGCCGATTACCGGCGGCGCGATACGATTCAAAGGCGAGCCGATCGAAAAATTGCCGGCGCACGAACGGGTGGCGCTTGGCATTTCGCAAGTGCCGGAAGGCCGGCAAGTATTCGCGCCTCTATCCGTGCTGGACAATTTGAAGCTTGGCGCCTGGTCTTGCCGCGACGCCGATTTTAAATCCGCGCTAGCGCGAGTCTGCGCGCTGTTTCCGATGCTCGATGCTATTCTGGACGCACCGGCCGGCACGCTGTCCGGCGGCCAGCAGCAGATGCTGGCGATCGGACGCGCTTTGATGGCGAAGCCGCGGCTATTGTTGCTGGACGAGCCGTCGATGGGTCTCGCCCCCAATTTGGTCGATCAACTGCTCTCGGTGATCCGCGCGCTCAGGGATGACAATATCACCATTCTTCTCGTGGAGCAGAATGCGCGCGCGGCGCTGGCCATTGCCGACCGGGCCTACGTGCTGGAGACCGGACGCGTCACGCTAGACGGACCCGCCGCCGAGATCCAGGCCGACCGACGGGTGAGGGAAGCCTATTTGGGAATCTAAAACGCGGGCGGATTGACGTTGGTCAAGCCGGTCCGGCTCAATGTCCATGTAATTGGACCGTGATTGCAGAAGGAGAGTGGCGATGAAGGAAAGCCTTCGTCCGGGAGTGTCGCGGACCAGCAAGATTACAATCGATAAGGATCGCACCATCGGCTTTATGGGCGAGGAAGGCCGTGTCTATTCCACGCCGAACATGGTGCGCGACATCGAGCATACGTGCCGCGATCTGATCCTCGAGCATTGCGATTCGAATGAGGATTCGGTCGGCATCAATGTGACGATCAACCATCTCGCGCCGACCCTGCCCGGGATGACGGCCGAGATTACCGTCAAGGTCAGCGCTGTGGAAGGGCGTAAGGTCACCTTCGAAGTTGCCGCCAAGGACAACCTTGAGCCGATTGGCGCGGGCACGCACAGCCGCTTTGTGGTCGACAAGGGCAAGACGCTCGAGCGGATCAAGGCGAAGGCCGCCAAACTCACTAAATCGGGCTGATTACGGGGCTACTGCCGGCCGGATAGCCCCTTTGGAGGCGATTTCGGCGCGCCCGGAGCGGTGCGCGGCGCAAGCATAACCAATTGACTTAGCTCAATTACGCCCGCCCGTGATTAGAGAATGATGGCAAACACGGTAACCGGCGGCGTCCGCCAGTGGGGGAACTGAGAATGCGTGGGGAGTTGGAAGCGGTCGAGCCGTCACCCGGCGCGGCGAAACTCGTCCGCCCTATGACCGGCAACGAAGCGATCGCGCGCGGCGCCTGGGAAGCCGGCGTGAAGGTCGCGGCCGCCTATCCCGGGACCCCGAGCACCGAAATCCTCGAAAATTTGGCCGATT
>DASXBN010000074.1:0-68585 GCA_036491675.1 Pseudolabrys sp.
CTCGTCTTCGAATCCCATGATGGAAGGGCCTTGGTGCCGATTCCGAAGAGAAGCACGAGCCCGTGAGCGACATCGACACTGCAGTGGTGGATAGTCTGAAAAGCGCTTGACCCCGGCCAGCCGATTAGAGAAGCGGACATCTCGATTGTTGGATCAGTTTGTCAGCGACGGACCGGAACATGTTACCGGCTATCGGTTGCTCTGCTGAGCAACAAGACGTCTGTAAATATTTCTGACGCAGCCCCGCTTCGGTAATCGCGTAGAATTTAGTTGACTCGGCTGCAGCGTGGGTCATTTTCGCGTGGCTCCTTGGGGGTTGGGCAACTTACCTAGGAGATCGCCGATGTTGAAAATAGTAGCAGCCGCAGCGACTGCACTCTTCGTTACTGCATCCCCACTTGCCTACGCACAAACTCCGTCTGCAGCGCCACACGAACGGTTAAGCGCGGCAGAGTGGAATAAGCTGACAGACTTGCGAATTGATCTGGTCAAGGCTGCGTTGCAGCTGACACCCGACCAGACAAAATACTGGCCGCCGATAGAGAGCGCCATTCGCGCCAGGGCGCAGGACCGACAAGCCCGTCTTGCAAAAATCGCGGAAACGATGGGCAAACGGGCCGACGAGAGTTCTGCCGAGATCATGTCCAATCGTGATCCCGTCGCCTTCATGAACCGACGCGCCGACGCCTTGGCGCAACGATCGGCCGACCTGAAAAAGCTCGCCGCAGCCTGGCAACCGCTCTATCCGACTCTCAATCCCGAACAGAAGAAGCGCATGGCGGCCCTCGCGCTCTTTGTCCTGCATGATATGAGCGATGCCGTAGAACAACGTCGTGCGCAAGCTGACGAAGAGGATTAGCCGAAAGCGAACCATTCACATGGTGGCGGCGCGACCGAAAATGTGTGCAAAGACGATCCTTGCGCCGCCACGAGTTGAATTTGAAAGTGAAATCGAAAGGAAGGTTGGCAATGGCTGAAAAAACCGAATTGGATATGGTCACACGGCGACGGGCGGTTTCCTTTCTGGGACTGACCGCGACACTAAGCTTTGCGCTCCCAGCTACGGTGCTGGTTGTGTCCGATGCGAAGGCTCAGACACCTGGAATGGAGCGGCGCGAAGAGCGGCGGGACGACCGTCAGGAACGGCGCGAAGAGCGGCGTGACGACCGTCAGGAACGGCGTGAAGAGCGGCGCACAGGCGGCGCCCCGCCTGCCACGACTGGCACCACTACCAGCGCTCCGACGGATAACGCTCCGACGAGTAATAAGTAGTTCGAAGCGCTTCGGGCCAAAGTTGCCTGTTGGCGGATGTCCGCTTTGGGTCATTAGCGGACATTGCAACGTATTATCGGCATGTCCGTTTTACCCCCGAAAGCGGACATTGGACGCAGCGAAATAAGAAGAAGTGAGTAATTGCTCGCAGTTTAATGAGTCCACGCCCTAATCACGTAAACAGCGCCAGGCGCTCGTCGTCGCTCAGCGCCATGATGGCGGCGAGCGGATCGCTCGGCGGCGCGATCACCGTTTCAGTGACGGCCGGCGCGGGCAGCGCGCGCTCGACCACGGTTGCCGCCGGCATGGCCTCGGCCATCGGCACAACATTTGATTGTCCACGATCGTGCTCGGGAACAGGTTCGCGTTTTTCGCGATCGTGCAACAGGACGATCGGCGTCGCTTGCGCGCTGGCAGGCGAGCGGATCGGCAGTTCCGGCGGGTCGGGCGGCGGCACCACGGTCAGATGGGAGCGCGCAATCTCGCCGGAATCGCCCGGCAAGGCGGCGGCCGGTTCCGCGCCGGCCATGACGTCGAGACGGCGCTCGAGCAGGTCGAGCAGTTTCGACAGCTTCGCCGCCCGCGCAGCCGGGCCGACGGCGTCGATCTCGGGGCGGGCGAGGCGGACCGCAATCAGCAGCAGGTGCAGGTCCTCGCGCATGCGCTGCACGGCGGAGGCGTCGGCCTGCAGGCGAGCCTCGATGCGCCCGATCGCTTCCAGCAACGCCTCGGTGTTGGCTTGGCGGTTGCGCCGGGCATATTCGGCCAGGAACGCACGGCCGCGCCCGCTCGCCGAGAGCGCGGCGCAGAGTGCCTGAAAGTCGTCCTCGTCGGGTGCGTCCGGCGGCCTGATCGCCAGCGCTAACGGCTCGTTCGCCATGTGCAATCCGTGGCTAGTGGTTCGATTCTAACCTTCGCATCCCGGTTCGGCAGGCGCTCTTGCGAATGTTAGAATCAAAGAACCACTAGAGGGTATTATGTGCCAGTGGAGCTTTGGATTTGACATTCGCTTTACGAGCGCGCCGCAGGGTGGGCAGCGAATGTCAAATCCGCTCCACTGGTTCGTTTATGAATCAGCCGGCCTGATTCGGCTAGCCACGCGTGATCCCGAAACCGCGGTGACGGGCTCATTGATCAGCAAAAAGACGGCGAATGCGGCTTTCAAGCCAGATCCATGACGGTTTTGCGCAGCGCCTGGCGGCGCTCTATGCCGGCCTGTTCATCGTGGCCGGCATCCAGTTGCCGTTCTTTCCGCTCTGGCTGAAGGCCAAGGGGCTAGACCCGCAAATGATCGGCCTGGTGCTGGCGGCGCCGATCGTCGCGCGCATGATCGCGGTGCCGCTGGTCGCGCGCGCGGCCGACCGGCGCGAAGCGCTGCGCGCGGCCATCATCGCGACGAGCTTCCTGGGCGCCGCCGGCTTTTTGCTGGTGGGCCTGGCCGAGGGCGCGCGCGCAATCCTGGTCGCTTACACGCTCGCCGCGCTGGCGCTCACCCCGGTGATGCCGCTGGCGGAGACGTACGCGCTCAAGGGTCTTACCGCGCGTGGGCGCGCCTACGGGCCGGTGCGGCTGTGGGGCTCGGCGGCTTTCATTCTCGGCACCTTCGTGGCCGGTTTTGTCACCGACACGATCCCGGCGCGCTATTTGATCTGGCTGATCGCCGGCGCGAGCCTGCTCAGTGCGTTTACCGCGCTCGCGCTGGCGCCGCTTACGAGCGCCCCGCCGCCGTCCGGCGCGCCGGCAAAGCCGCGCCCGCATCTGCTGCGCGATCCCGCCTTCATCGCGGTGCTGGCGGCGGCCAGCCTGATCCAGGCGAGCCACGCGGTCTATTACGGTTTCTCGGCGCTGCAATGGCGCGGCGCCGGCTTCGACGGCACGGCGATCGCGGCGCTGTGGGCGCTCGGCGTGATCGCGGAAATCGTGCTGTTTGCGGTCTCCGGTCGGCTGCCGCCGTTCCTGCAGCCGAGCGTGCTGCTGATGATCGGCGCGGCCGGCGGCGCGCTACGCTGGGCGTTCATGGCGCTCGATCCGCCGGCCTTTGCCTTGCCGTGGCTGCAGCTGCTGCATGCGGCCTCGTTCGGCGCCACCCATCTCGGCGCGCTCGGCTTTGTCGCGCGCAGCGCTCCGCCGGGGCAGGGCGCGACCGCGCAAGGCTACCTCGCGATCGCGCTCGGCGTGACAATGGCGGCGGCAACCGGACTGTCGGGGTGGCTTTACGGCGCTTTTGGCAGCCGCGCTTACGCGGCCATGGCGCTAGCGGCGATCGCTGGCGGCGCTTGCGGGTATGTCGTGGACCGGGCGCGACGCATAGCCGGGGCCTGAGCGAATTTGCGCGCGCGTGGTCGGGTGCTCGCAGCTCGCCACGATGCCGCTGAGCGAACGGCCTTGCATGTAGATCATCTTGCGCGACAAGCCGCCGTGCTGGTTGATCCAGTGCCGCACCGAGACCGGATAGATATTCCACAGCGCCTGCGTTCCCATCGGGCTGGTGACGGGGCGGCCGTTCGGGTCGGGCATCCAGGCGGCATGGAAGCCAAAGCGCGCGCGCGCCGTCGCGCAGATACGATCGCTCGGGATCACTCCGAGCACCAGCGTGCAGGCCGACAGGCAATTGCCGTCGACGATTACGCGCTCGCCGCTCTGGCGCATCGCGGTGAAGTTTTGCAGGTACTGGCCGATCTGACCGCCGCGGTCCTCGGCGATGCGCATGGTCGCAGACGCCGGCGACATGCCGTACGCCAGCACGGCGGCGCAGAACAGCACGCCCCGAATTCGCATCGACCCCGTCCCCGCTGTTGCGAGCCCGCCAGACTCGGCGACTATACGATTTAAGCGCAAGTGTAGGCTAGAGGGGTGGCGATTGGAAAGACTTGGTTAATTAAGAAAATGGGGATAGTTCGAAAACAGAATCAGCAAGTTGCATGCACGCTCGCCAACGCGCGAGGGAACTTTTTGTATTGCGGTTCCGGATCGGCGTCGCGGGCGGTTTCGATGCAAACTCTGGCCAGATGCTCGAGCTTGCTGGCCGTTTCCTCGTCCAAGGTTGCGTTCGCGATGTCCCGGCAAATGCGGGCATGCGCCAGCAGACGTTGAGCGATGACCGATGGCTGCGACATATTGTTTTTGTAAACGCAACCGCACGTAGCTTCATTGATCAGGGTCAACTGTACCGAATTACCAGCGCGCTCAGCCCCACAGCGCGGGCGCGGGCGGATAAACCAGACTGTCACGATAGCTCAGGCCGTTTGGCCGATCGCCGGCAAGCAAGAGCGGCCCGTCGAGATCGACGTAGCGCGCCTTCTGCGCCAGCAGCATGGCCGGCGCCATGGCGAGCGACGTCGCCACCATGCAGCCGGCCATGATGGCGAAGCCCGCGCGCTCGGCCGCTTCGGCCATCGCCAGCGCCTCGGTCAGCCCGCCGGCCTTGTCGAGCTTGATGTTGACCGCGTCGTACTTGCCGGCGAGTGCGGACAACGAGGCGCGGTCGTGCGCGCTTTCATCGGCGCAGACGGGAAGCGGCCTTTCGATGCCGGCCAGCGCCTGATCGCGGCCGTCCGGCAGCGGCTGCTCCACCAGCACCACGCCGGCCTGCGCGCAGGCGGCGAGATTGGCGGCGAGGTTGGCTTCGCTCCAGCCTTCATTGGCGTCGACGATCAGCGTCGCCCGGGGCGCCGCGGCGCGCACGGCGGCGATGCGGTCGCAATCGCCGTCGGCGCCGAGCTTGATCTTGAGCAGCGTGCGGCTGGCGGCTTTGGCGGCAGCTTCCGCCATGGTGGCGGCGGGGCCAAGCGAGATCGTAAACGCGGTGGTGACGGCATGCGGAGCGGGCAGGCCGGCGAGTTCGTGAACGGTGCGCCCGCTGCGCTTGGCGTCGAGATCCCAGAACGCGCAGTCGAGCGCATTGCGGGCGGCTCCCGGCGGCATCGCTTTTTGCAAGGCGGCACGGTCGAGCCCGGCGGCAAGTTGCGCCCGCACAGCGTTGATCTGCGTCATGACGCTTTCGAGGCTTTCGCCGTAGCGAGCATAGGGCACGCATTCGCCGCGCCCTCGCGCCTTGCCGTCGCCCAATTCGGCGACCACCACCGCGGCCTCGGTCTTGGCGCCGCGGCTGATGGCGAAGGTACCGGCGATCGGCCAGCTTTCGGCGGCAAGGGCGAGGCTTATGGGCATGGTCAGGGTGTTCTAGTGTGCAGGGACAGCATGGGGACGGCCGCAACCGCCAAAGCCTCGACAGTTTCAGGGCCTTGGGTCAAGTCCGAACCGGAATCAAAGGCTTGCTCGCATGGGCGACATATTGCTTGAAGGCATGGCCGAGGGCGAGCGGCTCAGGCTCGCGGGGGCCGGCGCCTGGGTGGCCGAGAACGCCCGCGACCTGGAGGCGCAGGTCGAGGCCGCGACGCGGGGCGGCGAGGCTGTCCGCCACGTCGATATCGACATGGGCCGGGTCGACCGGCTCGACACCTTCGGCGCCTGGCTCTTGGAGCGGCTGACGCGCAGCTTTTCCGCGCGCGGCTGCGAGACCGTGGTGAGCGGGCTCAAGGACGACTATCGCGCGCTGATGGACGAGGTGCGCGGCGTCAAGCGGGAGCCGCCGGCGCGCAGCGGCGGCAAATCGCCCGCCGATGCGCTCGCCGCGCTCGGAGAAAACATCGCCGCGGTCGGCGGATCGCTCAAAGCCTTCGTCAACATGACGGGCGCGGTGACGCTCGCGCTCGCGCGCGTCGTGGCGCATCCGCGCCAGTTCCGCTTCACCTCGATGGTGCACCAGCTCGACAACGTCGCCTGGCGCGCGGTCCCGATCATCCTGCTCATCACGTTCTTGATCGGCTGCATCATCGCGCAGCAGGGCGTGTTCCATTTCCGCAAATTCGGCGCCGACATCTATGTGGTGGACATGGTCGGCATCCTGGTGCTGCGCGAGATCGGCGTGTTGATCGTTTCCATCATGGTGGCCGGCCGCTCGGGCAGCGCCTACACCGCCGAGCTCGGCGCCATGAAGATGCGCGAGGAGATCGACGCGCTGCGCACCATGGGCTTCGATCCGGTGGAGGTGCTGATCCTGCCGCGCATCGTGGCGCTGATCATCGGCGTGCCGATCCTCACGTTCCTCGGATCGATGGCCGCGCTTTATGGCGGCGAGCTGGTGTGCTGGCTCTATGGCGGCATCAGTCCCGACGTTTTTCTCCAGCGGCTGAAGGAATCTATTTCGCTGCAGACCTTCGAGGTCGGCATGATCAAGGCGCCGTTCATGGCGCTGGTGGTCGGCGTGGTGGCCTGCGTGGAAGGAATGGCGGTGAAGGGCTCCTCGGAATCGCTGGGGCTGCAGACCACCGCTTCCGTCGTGAAGTCGATTTTCCTGGTGATCGTGCTCGACGGCCTGTTCGCGATCTTTTTCGCCTCGATCGGGATGTGAGCGATGGCAGCGGGCAATGGCGGCAGGGAAGCGGTGATCGAGGTGCGCGGCCTCGCCGTCGGCTTCGGCAATCACATCGTGCTCGATCGTGTCGATCTCGACGTCTACCGCGGCGAAATCCTCGGTTTTGTCGGCGGTTCCGGCGCCGGCAAGTCGGTGCTCATGCGCACCATCATCGGCCTGCTGCCCAAGCGCGCAGGGACGATCAAGGTGTTCGGCGTCGATCTTGCAGCTGCCTCCGACGCCGAGCGCCGCGCGGTCGAGCGGCGCTGGGGCGTGCTGTTCCAGCAGGGCGCGTTGTTCTCGTCGCTGACGGTGCGGGAAAACCTGCAATTCCCGATCCGCGAATATCTGGAGTTGTCGCAACGGCTGCTCGACGAACTGGCGGTCGCCAAGCTGGAAATGGTGGGGCTCGACGGCAGCGTGCTGGAGAAGTTCCCTTCCGAATTGTCGGGCGGCATGACCAAGCGCGTGGCGCTGGCGCGCGCGCTCGCGCTCGATCCGGAGATCGTCTTCTTGGACGAGCCGACCTCCGGTCTCGATCCGATCGGGGCGGGCGAATTCGATACGCTGATCGCGACCCTGCAGCGGACTTTAGGGCTGACCGTTTTCATGGTGACCCATGACCTCGACAGCCTGCATACGGTTTGCGACCGCATCGCGGTTTTGGCCGATCACAAGGTGATCGCGGCGGGCACGATGGACGACATGCTCGCGTCCAACCACCCTTGGCTGCAGGCCTATTTCCACGGTAAGCGGTCGCGCGGCGACAAGCGCGAAGCCGCGAAGGTTTAGCCGGCGGCGCTCTGCGCGCTAGTCGAGCCGCCCGGCCGCGTGCGCCAGCATGGTGTAGACCTTGCCGGTTTCCGAGGTGAGGTAGGTGCGCGCCACCACCTGGCCGCGGTCGTCGCGCGAGACCTCCTCGATCAGCCGTTCGAACTCGCCGATGTAGCGGTCCACCGTCTGCCTGAACTCGCGGTCGGCGCGGTACTTCTTGCGGATCTCGTCGAATGCCTGCTGGCCCTGCAAGGTGTAGAGGCGGCGGGTGAAGACGTTGCGCTCGCCGCGCTTGTAGCGGTCCCACAGATCGGCGGCCGCGTCGTGATCGATCATGCGGGCGATGTCGACCGAAAGCGAATCGAGCGACTCGATGCTGTGCCGGGGCGTGCGTTCGGGCGTTCCATAGCCCGGCTCGCGCGGGGTGTCGCGCTGCGATTCACGCGGCAGGTCGCGCGTTGCCTCGCCTTCCGAAGCGCGATTGAGCAGCTCAGTGAGCCAGCCGCGGGTCGCGGGCGACGGCGGCTCGTTGAGCGAGACCGGTTCCTGGCGGCGCGCTGCCGGCGCGAAGCCGCCAACGTCGCTGCGCGGGGCCGTACTGCGCGGTAAAGGCAGCGGCGCCTCGCTGCGCGTGCCGGCGATCGCCAAACTCGACTCCTCGCGCAGCGGCCGCCGCTGCGGCTCGACCGCGTCGAGACTGCGGCCATGGCGGGCGACAATGCGGTTGAGTTCGGCCAGCGCCTCGATCTGGTCGACGATGACGCGGCGCATTTGGGAGGCGCTTTCGGCGGTCTCCTGCGGCAGCTCGAACATGCCGCGGCGCAGGTCGCTGCGGGTGGCCTCGAGCTCGCGGTGCATTTCCGCGCGCGTGGCCTCGAGTTCGCGCTGCATTTCGGTCGCCATCTGCTTCATGTCATGCACCGTTTCGGCGAAGCGCTCGTTGGCGTTGCTGAACATGGCATGGGTGTCGCCGGCGGTCTGGTCGTAGACCGCGCGCATCGCCTCGGCGGTACGGTGGCGCTCGTCCTCGGCCTGTTCGCGCACGCGCTCGTACTGCTCGCTGATCGAGCGGCTGCCCTCGGCGGTCGATTCCGACACCACGCGGGCGACGTCGCGCGCGCGCGCGGAGGCGGCCTCGAGCGATTCGTCGAGCAGGCCGGAGAAGCGCTTGAGCCGCTGGTCGAGGTCTTCGGTGCGGCTGTCAAGCGCGGTAATGAGTGAATCGAACGTAGCGCGCCGCTGGGCGACGCCGCTCTCGGTGCGCTTGTTGCTGCTGTCGATCTGTTCGGCGGCGCTGGCGAGTTCGCGGCCATGGGCGGCGAACTGACTGGCGAGCTGACCGAGGTCGGCGAGCACCCGTCCGGTGGCTTCGCGGAATTCGCCGATGTTGCTTTCCACCCGGTCGGTGGCCGCGCCGGTCGCGCCGGTGACCTCGTTCATGGCGGTGACGAATTCCGACACGCGCATCACCAGGGTGTTCTCGAGCGTGCTCATGTTGGCGTGCGAGCCGGACAGAACCTCCTGCAACATGATGTTGGCTTCGCGCAGCCGCTCGAACAAGGCGGTGGTATCGGTGCGCAGCATGTTGTGCGTTTCCAGCATCTCGCTCACCGTCGCGGTCGCGGTCTTTTTCGACAACTCGATCGCCTGCTGCGCGCTGCCGTGCAGATCGTTGAGGCTGCGGTTGATCGTCGTGGTGGCGGCTTCGCCCGCGCTGTTGATCATGCGCGCGATTTCGGCGCTGTTGTTGAGCATTGCGCGCGTGAAGCCGAAGCCCTTCTCCTCGACCGCCTTGAGCGCGCCGTCGGTGGCATGGGTGATGTCGTTGGCGAATTGCTCGCCCTTTGCACTGATGGCGGCGAGCACGCTGCCGCTCTTGTCGGAGAGCACGGCCGCCATCTCGCTGGTGCGCCGGCCGAGCGCCTCGGTGATCTCGTTGGCCTTGGCAACGATGGTGCGGGCAACGTCGGCGCTCACGCCTTGCAGCGTGCGCTCGACCTCGCCGGCGCTGGTGCGCAGCGTCTCGGTGGTGGTGAGCGCGATCTGACCGAGCGAGCGTTCGGCGTCGGCCGAATTGGTCTTGATCGATTGCCCGACCTGCTCCAGGCGCTCGTGCAGTGCGTCGGCGGCGGCCTTGGTACGGGCCTCGAGCTGATTGGTGACGGTTTCGGTGCGCCCGACCAGCAACTCCTCGAAGCGGGTGATGCGGCTATCCAGCGTGTCGGCGATTTCGAGCGCGTGTGTGCCCAGGGTCTGGTCGATCTGCGCGACCTTGGAGCTGATTGCGTCCGCGACCTCGGTACCGTGCGTGGTGATGGTGTTCGCCACCGCGCCGATGCGGCCGTCGAGCGTGTCGATGACCCGCTTGCCGCCGTCGGTCAGCCGGGCCGTGAGGTCGGACACGCGCGTGGCGAGCGTCTCTTCGAACTGCGCGAGCCGCGTGTCAACCGAGCCGGACATCGCATCGGTGCGGGTGGTCACTCGCTGATCGAACGTATCGACGTAGTTGCGCATCGCTTCGGAAACGTCCTGCGTGCGCTGGCCCAGGCGCTCCACCAGTTCGCCGCCATAGGTCTTCACGGTACGGTCGAATTCGGCCATGTGGCGGGTGATCAGGGCGCCGAGCGTGGTGGCGTCGCGCGAGACCTTTTCGGTGAGCGCGGTGCCGCCGTGATTGAACATATCCTCGAAGGCTTGCAGGCGCGTGGCCAGCATTTCCTTGACCGCGTCGCCGCGGTTGCTGATCAACAGCGCCAGCGCTTCCGCGTTTTGACGGAAGTTGTCCGCCACCGCGTCGCCGCGGCTGACCAGGGTATCGGTGATGCGACCGCTGGTCTGCTCAAGCTTGGCGACCACGTCGTTGCCGCGCTGGCCCAGGTCGCGCGCCAAGGCTTCGCCGGTCGAGCGCAGCGTGCTGTTCACGTCCTCGGCGCGGGCGGCGATGGTGTCGGCCATCTGGCCGCCGGTTTGGGTAAGGGTGTCGTTGAACTGCTGCGAGCGGCTCGCCATCGTTTCGATGGTGGTGGCGGCCTGCTGCGCGAAGCCCTGCGCGACCTGGTCGAGCCGGGCGCCCATCATCTGCTGCAGCCGGGCGGCGAGGTCGGCGAACTCGTCGTACACGGTATCGGTCTTGAAATTCAGGCTGGCGGTGAGGCGGTCGCTCGCCGTCGAGATGGCGGTGCTAGCGCGGTCGCCGGTGGTCTCCAGCCGGTCGAGCAAGGTCGAGCCGCGTTCGGTCAGCGTGTCGATCATGGAATCGCCGACTTGGCCGAGTGTCACCGTGATGTACTCGCCCTTCTCGGTGAGCGTGCGGGTGACGCGTTGCGCGACTTCGCTGACCTTGTCGGAGACCAGATCGCCGACCGAGGTGATGTCGTGCGACAGATCGAGGTGGACGCTGGCAATGGCGTTGCGCACGTGCTCGGCCTGACTGACCAGCGTCTCGCGCTGGTTGGTGAGCTCGCTGAGCAGGTCGCGGATGCGCACTTCGTTGTCGTTATAAGCGCGCTCCAGCGCGGAAACTTCGTTGTGTACCAGCGATTCCAGCTCGGCCGCGCGCGCGAGCGCACGCTCGACCCCGTCGCCCATGGCGGCGACTTCGCGGCGGATGGCCTGGCCGACCGTGACGATTTCCTCGCGCGCGGCGGCCTCCGGCTGCGCCAGGCGCATCGCCACCTCGGCCATGGTCTCGGCGACCAGGCGCAGGTCTTGCGAGCGGCGGAACATGAGGGCGTGCACAAAGAAGAAGATCACCGGCACGGCGATGGCGCTGATAAGGCCGAGCGCAGCGGCAATGCCGCCGCGCGTGGTCGCGAACAAAGCCTGCAATTCCGCGCTGTTGAGATAGGCGGCGGCGAGGACGCCGGCGATCCAGGCCAAAGCCGCGATGCTGGCGATGACGTAGGGCAGGCGCGCCGGACGGCGGTGCATGGCCTGCAGCATCTGGCCGAGGTTGGCGCGGTCGTCATTGGCGGGGCGGCTCGTCAGGGTGCCGTCGGAATCCCAGGCGTCCGACTTAGGCGCTTCGTTGAACAGGTCGCCGGCCGCCGGCGGTTGCTCCGGTTCGCGGTTGCTCTCTGCGATAGGGGCGGCCTGGCGCGCCGGCTGGGTGGCGCTGAGCGCTTCCTGGATGGCGATGATTGCTTCGTCGGTCAGATCGGGGGTCTTCTGCGGGATGTTCGCCATACGCTCATCGCCTCGTCATTACGCCAGACCAATTGCGGCCCGAACCGCCCCCTTGCGGGGGGCGCGCCACGAGCGGAAACCTACCAAGCCGCGACTACCGCCAGCAGGCTCAAAACCGCAGGCTGGCTATCCTATCGGCTTGGCAATGCAAAGGAAACCGCAGGGTTAAGGACTTTTTCATCATCGTTAACTTCCCAGCAATCGTGGCATTTCAAGCTCCCCGCGGGCAGGGGCCTACAGCGCCCATTAACCACGCAGCGGAAACCCAGTCCTGGCGGGCCTGCGCGTTTACCCGGTCTTGGTCCTGCCGGGGTCAGACTGTTCGCCAACAGAAGGGGCCGCAGAGCCCTCGGGAGGCTTCATGGCGCAACTCGCAACCACGATCGTCGACCAGGAAGCGGCCGCGGCCATCGACCGCTGCCAGCTGACGCGCATGACGTTCGGCGACCGCAGCCTCGAGCGCGAAGTGCTGCAACTGTTCGACCGGCAGGCCACGATCCTGATCGAGCGCATGCGCAGCGGCGACCCGGCGGCGATCGGCTCCCTCGCGCATACGCTGAAAGGCTCGGCCGCAGGCATTGGCGCGCAACGCGTGGCGCGCGCGGCGGAGGAAACCGAGTTTTCGGCGGGCGCCAGTGCGGCCGAGTGCAGCCGTGCACTCGATCGCCTGGCCCAGGCGGCTGATGAGGCGCGCGCGCTGATCGCCGAATTGCTGCGGGAACACTGACCGCGCCGGCCGTTCTGGCGCCGCGGCAATTGTGCCGGGCACACTGGCGTGACCCATAAAATGATTATATACGGGGCGCCGCTTGGCGCTAATTCCGGCGCATTTTCCCGCACCCCCACGTCATGCCGAAGATCACTTACATCGATTCCAACGGAACGAGCCGCATCGCCGAGGGCGAAGTCGGCGCGACCGTGATGGAGACGGCGATCAAGAACAACGTTCCCGGCATCGAGGCGGAATGTGGCGGTGCCTGCGCCTGCGCCACCTGCCACGTCTATATCGACGAAGCCTGGCGCGCCAAGACCGGCGAGCCTTCGCCGATGGAGGAGGACATGCTCGACTTCGGCTACGACGTGCGGGCGAATTCGCGGCTGTCGTGCCAGATCAAGGTGTCCGAGGAGCTCGACGGGCTGATCGTGCGCACGCCGGAGAAGCAGGCGTAAGCCGGCCGGCTGGAACTAAACCGCCATCGGGGCCGTTCGTCCGCCATGGCCGACATCAAAACCACGTGCTGCATCGCCGGCGCCGGGCCAGCGGGGATGATGCTGGGTTTTCTGCTGGCGCGCGCCGGCGTGCCGGTGATCGTGCTGGAAAAGCACGCCGACTTTCTGCGCGACTTCCGCGGCGACACCGTGCATCCCTCGACACTCGAGATGATGCACGAGCTTGGCCTGCTCGATGAATTCCTCAAGCTGCCGCATTCCGAGGTGCGGCAGATTTCTATGCAGATCGGCGCCGATCGCGTCACCATCGGCTATTTCGATACCTTGCCGGTGCAGTGCAAATTCGTCGCGCTGATGCCGCAATGGGACTTCCTCAACTTCCTGGCGACGCACGGCAAGCGCTACAAGGCCTTCGATCTGCGCATGAACGCCGAGGCGACCGATCTGATTGAGGAGGGCGGACGCGTCGTCGGGCTGCGCGCCAAGACGCCGGACGGCGAGATGACGATCCGCGCCGATCTGGTGGCCGGCTGCGATGGCCGCCATTCCACGCTGCGCGAGCGCGCCAGCCTCAAGGTGGACGATCTGGGCGCGCCGATGGACGTGATGTGGTTTCGCCTGTCGCGCAAAGCCGCCGACAGCGAGGAAACTTTCGGCCATATCGAGGCCGGGCGAATGATGGTGATGCTCAACCGCACCGACTATTGGCAATGCGCCTATGTCATCCCCAAAGGCAGCGCCGAGGGGGTGAAGGCCAAGGGCCTCGATGCCTTTCGCACGACCATTGGGGAAATGTCGCCGTTCGTGGGCGACCGGCTGAACGAGATCGAAAGCTGGGACAAAGTAAAGCTGCTAACTGTCGCGGTCGAGCGGCTGCGGCAATGGTATCGGCCGGGGCTGCTCTGTATCGGCGATGCGGCGCATGCGATGTCGCCGATCGGCGGCGTCGGCATCAATCTCGCGGTGCAGGACGCGGTGGCGGCGGCCAACATCCTGGCCGAGCCGTTGCGGCGCGGCGCGGTCACGCCGGAGACGCTTCAGGCGGTGCAGAGCCGCCGGGAATTTCCCACCCGCATCACACAGCGCCTGCAGGTTCTGCTGCAAAATCGCATCATCGGCCCGGCGCTGGTAAGCGCCAGCCAACGCCCGAAGGCGCCGTGGTTCTTCAAGCTGCTGCGATGGCCGCTGCTGCGGCGCATTCCGGGGCGGGTGCTGGCGCTCGGGGTGCGGCCCGAGCACATCAAGACGGCCGAGCGGGCGGGTTAGGTCACTTCGCCGGCGGGGCCACCGTGGCCGTCTGGCCGCTGCGCTTGAGCCCTGTGGCGACAAAGCCCGAGGCTTTCATCTCCTCGACGAATGCGCGCAAGTACGCCGCGCCGGAGGATTGATCGACGCCGGCTTTCTTCGGCATGCCCATGGCCTGCTGGATTTCCTGGAAATGGCCGTCCATGACCCGCATTTCCGGATGATCCTCGGCATAGGCCAGCAGCGGCTGTTTCACGCCGGCCGCGACTTCAAGCTTGTCGTTGATGAACATGTCGATCATCGCTTTGCCGCCGCCCGCCGAGGCGCGCACGATGGTGGCGTTCTTGATGGTGCGCGTCAGATAAAGATCGTAGGCCGACTTGAGGCCGACCGCGATGCGAATGCCGGGGCGGTCCACGTCGGCGATGACCTTGAGGGCTGAATCCTTGTGCACCATGTAGGTGCCTTCGATGATGACGTAGGGCGCGGTGAATTCGATGACGGTGGCGCGCACCGGCTCGATCGCAACGAACCCGATATCCCATTCACCCTTGGGAGCGGCGTCGAACACCTTGCCGGCGGCGTCATAGGTGACGAGTTCGACCGGCACGCCCAGCCGTTTCCCAAGTTCGCGCGCCAGATCGGGCGTGATGCCCTTAGGTTGACCAGTGGCTTCGTCCTTCTGCGCCAGCACGGAATTGCCGAGATTGATCGCCGCGCGGAGTTTGCCGGTGGGAGCAAGCTGCTGGATGACGGTTGCGTCGGCCATCGATATTTCCCCCTGAGATAATGGCAAAGGGCGGCGACGGCCGCCCGTTGGTTCTTTTACCCGGCCTGAGGCGGCCGCGGCTAGGGGAGAAATTTCAGCCTGCCGCCTTGGCGCGCCATCGCCGCCACCAGCGGTGTTGCCGGCGCGCCGCGCGGGCTCTTGGTGCGACTTCGGTGCGCATGAACGCTCCGCGCGCCTCGAATTCGGCAGCGCGCGTGCTGGCAAGCCGCTTCGGCACCTTGCGCATGATCCGCTCGACGCGCCGCCACAGGATCATCGTATGCAGCGGCGAGGCGAGCGCCGCCTTCCGCGCGGCGGTTTCGTCGTAGCCGAGCACGACCTCGCCGAGATCGCACCAGGCCTCGTAGATCGGCGTCCTGGGATCCCCGAACGACACCGGTTCGATCGGCAAGGCGGGAAGCGGCTCGATTCTGTCCGCCCGCTTGAAGCGGCGGATGGCCCTGGCCGATCCGAACGCCAGCAGATGCAGCCACTCATGCAGCAGCGTAACGCCGAGCTCGCGGCCGAGCCGGCGGTCGGGGCGATAGAGCACGATCACGCCGGTATTGGTGGCATTGCCGAGATGAAAGATGTCGCGCCCGCTGACCTTGCGCAGCCAGGGGTCGAGATACGACGGCTCGTCGCCAAGGTGCAGGCGATGGACGAAGCGCGGGTCGGGCAATTCGCGCAGCAGCGCGAGCGCCTCGGCGGCATCGATGCGTTCATAGCGCGCGGGCGCGGCCAGGATCTCGATCCGGGTCTTGCAGCCGGCGACGCGATAGATGTGCACCAGGCCGGCGCGGCGGATCGCGCCGTCGCGCGCGTAAGCCTTCAGGCTTTCGTAGCGGGCGGCGTCCGCCGGCGGGCTATAGAGCGTAATCTCGCGGCACTCGACGCCGGAGAACCCTTCCGGCGGCGGCGCGGGCGGCAGCGCGGCGCTGCGGCGGCCGATCCTGCCGCCGACCCGCGGCATGTGACGGTTGAGGAAGGCGTTGGCGGCCAGCGCCACGAAGATGACGATGATGATGACCTTGGGGCCCCAGTCGAGGAATTCGAGGATCTGATCGGTCATCGTTGGCTGTCGTTGCAGGCCGGCGCGGGCGCTTGACGGCCGCCCGCCGAAGGCGAATTCTCGCCCCATGTTCGTCAATTTCTTCCAGGAACTCAAATCCGCCGGCGTGCCGGTGACGCTGCGCGAGTATCTGACGCTGATGCAGGCGATGCAGGCGGACTTGGCCTCGCGCCGGGTCGAGGATTTTTATTATCTGTCGCGCGCCACGCTGGTGAAGGACGAGCGCAATCTCGACAAGTTCGACCGCGTGTTCGGCCACGTGTTCAAGGGGCTGGAATTGTTGAGCGACGCGGCGACGGCCGACATTCCGGCCGAGTGGCTGAAAAAGCTCGCCGAGAAATACCTCACCGAGGAAGAAAAAAAGCAGATCGAGGCCATGGGCGGGCTGGAGAAACTGCTCGAGACGCTGAAGAAGCGGCTGGCCGAGCAGAAAGGCCGACACCAGGGCGGCGCGAAATGGATCGGCACCGGCGGCACCTCGCCGTTCGGCAATGCCGGTTACAATCCCGAAGGCATCCGCATCGGCGGCGAAAGCATGCACAAGCGCGCGGTCAAAGTTTGGGACAAACGCGAATTCAAGGATCTCGACGACGAGGTCGAACTCGGCACCCGCAACATCAAGGTCGCGCTGCGCCGCCTGCGCAAATTCGCCCGCACCGGCGCGCCCGAGGAGCTCGATCTCGACGGCACCATAAGAGGCACCGCGCACAAGGGCTATCTCGACATCCAGATGCGCCCCGAGCGGCACAACGCGGTCAAGGTGCTGCTGTTCTTCGACATCGGCGGCTCGATGGACTGGCACATCAAGGCGACCGAGGAATTGTTCTCGGCCGCACGCACCGAGTTCAAGCACATGGAGCATTTCTACTTCCACAATTGCCTGTACGAGAAAGTGTGGAAGGAGAATCGCCGCCGATTCCAGGCGCACACCGGCACCTGGGACGTGCTGCATACCTATCCGCACGACTACAAGGTGGTGTTCGTCGGCGACGCCTCGATGTCGCCATACGAGATCACTTCGCAAGGCGGCTCGGTCGAGCATTTCAACGACGAGCCGGGCGCGCTCTGGCTGGAGCGCGTCACGCGCACCTATCCGGCGGCGGTGTGGCTCAACCCGGTGCCGGAGAAGGAATGGGATTTCACCTATTCGATCCAGATGGTGCGCCAGTTGATGGGCGGGCGGATGTATCCGCTGACCTTGGACGGGCTCGACCGCGCGATGCGGGAATTGGTGCGTTAAGGCCGCGCGCTACGTATTTTTCCGTAAGCTTTTGGGCCTTGTCCGTTGCGCTGGATCAATGCCGCGCCGGCATTATCGGTTCATATTCAAACAATGGATCGTTTTAACAAATATCAGTTTACGCCGGCTCATTCCGAGACGCAGCCGGATACCGTGCGCGGGCCGGCGACCGTCGTGGCAGCCTGGCCGAGCGGCGTTTCGTCGCTGGCGCGGGCGGTCGACGCCTGCCAGCGTCACGACACGCGCGACATGGGCACGGATTGGCTGGCGCGCGCGCCCAATTCAATCGTGCTGCCGCCGGCTTGTTGATTCGTTAGCTAGCGCGCCACCCAAATATCGCCGGCCTTGACGTCGCTGCGCAGGCGATCATGGGAGCGCGCTTTTCGCGATTCGGTTCGCCGGCATGAGCGGCGAAGGCGCGGTTGAACGCCTCGCGATCGATGTCGAAATTCTCGGCGCCCCCGCCGGGATGATGCGGCGATAAGCTGATGGCAAACCGCGCCGGCCCGCCTTGCGGTAGATCAAATGCCGGCAGCCTCAAGCCCGCTTGGCGATGAACAGGCCCTCGCTCAGGCGGAAGGTGAGATCGGGTCCGGCGCCCTTGGGCTCGAGCGTCGCCTTCACCTCGGGCGTGAGCTGCGCCAGCATCGCGCGCAGGAAGTTCTGCATATTGGCGTCGTGGCGGGCGGCCCAGCTCTTGAATTCCATCTGCTTGTAGAGCTGCTCTTCGTGCGCGACCGTGAAGGCGGCTTTCGCCAGCGCGGCGCGCCATTCCTCCAGGGTCCAGGCGCGCAGGTGGCTGGGGTCGCGGAAGCGCTCGAAGGCGTTCACATAGTCGCCGACGGAGCCGGCCGGCACCACGTTGTCCACCACCGCGAACAGGCCGTTCGGCTTGAGCACGCGATGCACCTCGGCAAGGAAGTCCGGGATCGAATCGAAGTGGTGCGGCGCGATGCGGCAGGTGACGAGCTCGAAGCTTGCATCCTCGAACGGCAGCGCTTCGGCCTTGGCGTAAGCGGTGCGGACATTGGCGAGACCGCGCTTCTGCGCTTCGCCCTTCACCATGTCGAGCATTTCCTGGGTGATGTCGGTCGCCCACATGCGCTCGACGTGCGGCGCGAAGGTATAGGCGACGTGGCCGCCGCCGGTGGCGACGTCGAGCGCGCGCCAGCTCTTCTGCGGGGCGGTCAGCGCCACCAGCCGCTCCAGGCTCTTGCCGAGCGCGTGCGGAGTCGAGGTGAGGTAGCTCGCGGCAGCCTTGCCGAATTGTTCCTGGACCAGGGTCTTGTTCATGGGGTCTTCCGGGTGGTTTTGGCGGCCGGACTATAGCCCTCCGCACAAGAAAAAGCCCTGCATCTTTCGATGCAGGGCCTTGCTGTTTTGCCGCGGCAACGGCGTCAGTGCGGCGGCACCACGATCATCCAGGTAAAGACGTAGGCCTGGAGCATGACCAGGATGCCGACCAGGCAGGCCAGCGCGATCGAGTGCTTGAAGACAAAGCGCAGGATCGTACCTTCATGCCCGAACCAGTTGGTCGCGGTCGAGGCGACGACGATCGATTGCGCGTCGATCATCTTGCCCATGACGCCGCCGGAGGAGTTGGCGGCGCCCATCAGGATCGGCGACAGGCCGAGTTGCGTGGACGTGATCTTCTGCAAGTTGCCGAACAGGATGTTCGACGCCGTGTCGGACCCGGTCAGCGCCACGCCCAACCAGCCGAGCAGGGTGCCGAAGAAGGGATAGAGCACGCCGGTCGCCGCGAAGGCGAGGCCGAGCGTGGCGTCGATCCCCGACAGCCGGGTCAGGGTGCCGATCGCCAGCATCGCCGAGATGGTGATCAGCGAATAGGCGCAGATCTTGATGGTCTTGGCGTATTCGGTCACCAGCTTCGCCGGCGAGAAGCCCATCAACAGGCCGGAGATGATGGCCGAGATCAACATGCCCGAGCCCGTATAGGAGAGCCAGGTGAAAGAGAACACCGCGCCTTCCTTGGTCGGCGTCGCCACGATCGGCGCGACCTTGTTGATCATATTGTGCAGGCCCGGGACCGCGTAGTTCCAGGTCGCATAGGCGTTGAGTACGCCCTTGACCGCGTTGGTGCCCCACGCGAGCAAGACGATGCAGACGATGATCCAGGGCATCAGCGAGAACCACACCTGTGCGGTGGTGGGCTTCGGCTTGGTCGATACCTTTGCCTTCGGCATGGTGTCGGCGGAATCGTCGTGGGTACGCAGCGCCGGCGAGGTCCAGATCACCTTCGGCTTCCACATCTTGAGGAACAGGATCAGGCAGGCCATCGACACCAGCGAGGCGCCAATATCGACGATCCAGGGATTGATGTAGTTGGAGATCAGGAATTGCGGGATGGCGAAGGAGACGCCGGTCACCAGGATCGCCGGCCAGATTTCCTTCATGCCCTTCCAGCCCGCGAAGGCCCAGATCAGCCAGAACGGCACGATCAGCGAGAAGAACGGCAGTTGCCGTCCGACCATGGCGCCGAGCAGGAACGGGTCGATGCCGGTGACGCTCGCCAAGCCGGCGATCGGGGTGCCGAGCGCGCCGTAGGCGACCGGCGCGGTATTGGCGATCAGCGACAGACCGGCTGCGGCGAGCGGCGAGAAGCCGAGCCCCATCAGAATGGCGGCGGTGACCGCGACCGGGGTGCCGAAGCCGGAGGCGCCTTCGAAGAATGCGCCGAAGCAGAACGCGATCAGCAGCAATTGCAGCCGGCGGTCTTCGGTGACGCCGCCGATGGTGGTCTGCAACGTTTCGAACACGCCGCGCTCCACCGTCAGCCGGTAGAGAAAGATGACGTTGAGCACGATCCAGCCGATCGGGAAAAAGCCGGTGACGGCGCCGAGCACTGTTGCGCGCAGCGACATGTCGGCCGGCATTGTGAAGATGAAAATGGCAACCAAGTTGGCCACGATCAGCGCGATCACAGCCGCGATGTGGGCCTTCACTTTATTGGATGCGATGAGCACCAGCAGAGTGACCACAGGCAGAGCCGCGGCCACCGTCGATAGCACTGAATTGTTGAATGGATTGTAGACTTGATTCCACATCGTTTCATCCCCCGAGTGATCCGACTTGCGCGGATTACCAATTGCCCGACGGCGCGAAGTATAGCGGCGTGATTTCAAAACCCAACAGGCTTGAGACGCTTTCGCACTGCAATATTCGCGCTATCGGCGATGCGACGCGCTGACGGAAAATTCAAGGGAGAAAGGAAACGCAAACTTCACGAGCCGGCAAAATTCAGCTCACCGCTCTGGGCCGTCGCCACCGCTCAGGTCGTCGTAGCCGTGACGGGCGCTATAAAACACCAGCGCCATCAGCCCGCCGCCGACCAGCAGCGACACCAGGACACCGCCGGCAATGGCGAACCAGCCATAGAGCGGGATCGGCTCGCCGCCGAGATGCTGCCAGGCGGCGCCCGCGAACCAGACCGATCCAGCCAGCAGGGCGAACAAGGCGACGATGATCAGCGTGCGCATAAGGTCGATATAGGGTGCGCCTTTGCCGTTGTCATGGCGGCGTGCGCGGTCGCGCAATGGGCCGCAGTAAAATCGCACACGTTGAACTTGCCGCCGACGTTCAGAACAGCGAGGAGTGGGCAGCATGAGCCTTGAGCACGCGGGCACCGGCGAGCCTTTCGCCTATAGCTACCGGCCGTCCGTTTTGGGCGCGGCCCGGGAGTTCAAGCTCGCCGGCGATGGCATCGAGTGGGCCGCCGGACGCAAAGGCGGCCACATCCCGTTTCGCAGCGTGCGCCGGCTGCGCATGTCGTACCGGCCCGCGAGCATGCAGTCGCACCGCTTCATGACCGAGCTGTGGGCGGACGGCGCGCCCAAGCTGGAGATCTTGTCGAGCTCATGGAAAAGCGTGGCCGAACAGGAGCGGCTGGATAAGCCCTATGCGACTTTTGTTACCGAGCTGCACCGGCGCGTCGCGCAGGCCGCGCCGCCGGCGCGTTTCGAACAGGGCACCAATCCGCTGCTCTATTGGCCGGGGCTGATCGTTTACGGGGGCGTGTCGCTCGGGCTCTGCCTGCTGATCGTGCGCGCCTTGCAGGCCGACGTCCGCGGCGGCGCGGCCTTTATCGGCGCCTTTCTCGCGCTGTTTCTCTGGCAGGGGGGCAACTTCTTCCGCCGCAATCGGCCGGGCCTTTATCGTCCCGATGCGCTGCCGGCCGAGTTGATGCCGAAAGGCTGACGGTTAGGGTCGTGTATTGGGGATTTTAATGCACGCTAGCCGGCGCCAACCAAAGTCTTGATCGGGGCCAATGGCGTTCGATAGTGGTCGGTGATACGAATCCGGGCTGAATGCGGGGTGGGGGCTCTTTCGGGCACCGGAAGCACCCCACCTATGACCAAGGTGAGCGCCAAGCCGTCTTCGCCCGCAACAAATAGGAACCTGCCCTTGCCAAGCATGTTTGCCCGCTTATCGCTGTGTTCCCCCAGCGCTTTCATCGGTGGCTGCCTGATCGCTTTGGCCGCGGTCCTCTCGGTCCCGCCGCTGCCCGCATGGGCGGCGTCGGGGCCTTTCGCCGATTTCGATGGCAATTGGACCGGAACCGGAACCGTGCGGACCGCCGGCAACGCTCCGGAACGCATCCGTTGCGTCGCAACCTACCGCCCGCGCGGCAGCAGCCAGCGCGAGGTCGATCTGCAACTGCGCTGCGCCAGCGACAGCTATAATTTCGATCTCGTCGGCCAGTTCTCCGCGAACGCGAACAACGAAATCACCGGCCAGTGGACCGAGCGCACCCGCAATACCGGCGGCGTTGCCATCGGCAGCGGCAGTGGCGAACGTCTCGACGTTCACGTCGAAAGTGCGGGCTTTTCAGCCGAGCTGGCGCTGGTGACCCGCAACCGGCGGCAGAGCATCACGATCGACTCGCACGGTGGCGGACAGGTCGTGAAGGCGTCCATCGCGCTCAGCCGCAACTGATCGGCAGCGGCGCGGCAGCCTAGAGCCGCCACTGGATCGCTATCATGGAGACCCGCGCCCGCTATATCCTGATCGGCTCCTTTGCGCTGGCCTGTCTGCTGGCCGGCTTCGGCTTTGTCTACTGGATCAAGACCCTCGGCGGTTTCGGACACCGGGCGCTCTACGACATCCGCTTCGAGCAGCCGGTGTCGGGGCTCAACACGGGGGCGAACGTTCTGTTCAACGGCATCCGCGCCGGCACCGTGACGCGCATTGATCTCGATCCCAACAATCCGCGGCGGGTTACCGTCGCGATCTCCGTCGATCCGACGACGCCGATCCGCGCCGACACCGAGGTGGAAATTTCCTCGCAAGGATTTACCGGCGCTCCGGCGGTCGCGCTCAAGGGCGGCTCGCCGCAGTCGCCGCGCCTGACCTCCGAAAACGGGCAGCCCGCGGTCCTGATTGCGCGCGCCGATGTCGGCCGCAGCCTGACCGAATCCGCGCAGCAAACGCTGCACCATGTCGACGACATCTTGAATCAGAATGCGGAACCGCTGCACACGGCTGTCACCGGTATCGCGGCCTTCGCCGACATGCTCGGGCGCAACTCGAAACGCGTCGAGGGCCTCATCGGCGGACTGGAGAGCCTGGCCGGCACCGGCGCGCCGAAGCAGGGCCCGGCGATCTACGACCTTGCGCCGGCGACCGCCTTTCCGCCGAGCGAGAAGACCATCAAGACGAAACTGGTCGTGCCCGACCCGAGCGCGCTTATTCTGTTCGACTCGCAGAAGATCCTGATCCGCAGCGGCGCGGGCACCTTTTCGAACGTCGCCGATGCGCAATGGGCCGACAACCTGCCGAAGCTGATGCAGGCGCGGATCGTGCAGAGCTTCGAGAATGCGCATCAGCTGAGCGCCGTGAGCCGTCCGCTCGAACAACTCGCGGCGCAATACCGGCTGGAGTTGTCGATCCGCAGCTTCCAGATCGCGTCGGAGCCGTCCGCGCATGCGCTGGTCGACGTCACCGCACGGCTGGTCAACGACAAGGGCGAGGTCGCCGGCGCGCGCATGTTCACGGCGAGCGTGCCCGCCAAAGGCACCGGGGCGCCCGACGCGGTGGCGGCGCTCAACGAGGCGTTCTCGCAGGTGGCCAGAGAGATCGTGGTCTGGACGATCGCGGCGATCTAGCCGCCTCAGCTCTTGGTGCTGCGCACCACCAGCACCGAGCATTTCGCGTAGCGCACCACGTGCCCGGCATTGGAGCCGAGGAAATAAGTGCGCATGGCGGGGCGGTGCGAGCTCATTACGATCAGGTCGGCGTTGATCGCCTTCGCCTCTTCCAGCACCTCGTGATAGATGCCGCCTTGCCGCACCGTGCCGGAAATATGCGCGCCGTCGAGCCCGCTTTCGCGCGCGATGATGCCCATGGCTTCTTCCGCCGACTTGCGCTGCTGCACGTCAAAATCCGGCGGCACATATTCCGCCAGCATCACCGGCGTCATCGGCAGCACGTTGACCAGGCGCACGTGCCCGCCGGACGAGCGCGCGAGCGTCACCGCGGCCTCGATGGCAGGCTTGGCCAAATCGGTGTCGGCAAGGTCGATGGGAACCAGGATCTGCTTGTACATGACAGCGCCCCTCTTTTCGCTGCGGGGTGCGATCATGGCATGTTTTCGCGGCGGCGTAGAGTGCGGCTTAATGCCCGTTCGGATGGTGCAATGGGGCCTGGACCGCACGGGGTGGAACGCGGACGTTGACCAGCCGCTGTTCGCCCATCTTGATTTATGACTTTACGGCCTAAAACGTCCGCGCCGGTGTTGTTTCAACGAGACAACCCAGTCGGGAGGCATTCCATGGGCAAGATCGGATTTGGCCTCGCTGGCGGCCTCGTCGTGGCATTGTTTTTGTCCGGGACGGCCGCCGCAGACCCCTACAAATGGTGCGCTCAATACAGCAACGGCGATGACGGCGGCCATAGCAATTGCGGCTTCATCACGTTCGAGCAATGCCGCGCGACCATCAGCGGAATAGGCGGGTTCTGCGTGCCGAACCAGTTCTACACCGGCCCGCTCGAAAGGCCCGCCAAGCGCCATCGCGGATGACGGCTAATAGGCCATGGCTTCCAGCGACTTCGGGCTCACGAAGCGCTCGAGACGACCGGACTGCGGATGCAGCTTGTTCCAGTTGTCGAAGGCGAAATCGATGATGACCAGCCCGGAGGTGGGCAGCTTCTCGCGCAGCAGCTCGCGCGCGTCGACGTCGCCGGCGGCGACCAGCATCAGGGCGAGGTCGTGCAGACCGGGATTGTGGCCTACGACCATGAGCGTATGGGCAGAGGCCGGGGTGTCCTTGATGACCGCCAGGATGCAATGCGGGGTCGCGTCGTAGATTCGTTCCGACGACATCGCCGCCGGCGCGGGATGGAACGCGGTAGCGGCGTACTTCCAGGTCTCCTGGGTGCGCGCGGCGGGCGACAGAATCACCCTGTCGGGAACCAGCGCATGGCTCGCCATGTAGGCGCCGATCTTGGCGGCATCCTTGCGCCCGCGATCGATCAGAACCCGGGAAATGTCTTTCGTTCCGGGCTCGGACCGTTCGGCCTTGGCGTGGCGTAGCAGCAAAAGACGGCGCATTGGTGTATCGGAATAGTAGGGTCAAGGGGACGCCGGAGCGTCGATTTCGAATCTGCGGCAGTCTAGCATGTACGTCGCGGCTCTCCGCAGCGCCGCGACGGTGTGGACAATTATTGCGATGAGCGAAGACGATAATATGGCAGCGGGATGGTACGAGGCGACCCGGGTGGCAAGCCCGGAGCGGCCGCGCCTGAATTTCGACCTCGATGTCGATGTCTGCGTGATCGGCGGCGGCCTGGCGGGCCTGACCGTGGCGCGCGAGGTGGCGCGGCGCGGCTGGTCGGTGGCGGTGCTGGAGGCGGACCGCGTGGCGCGGGCGGCATCCGGCCGCAATACCGGCTTCGTGCTGCCGGGCTTTCAGGAAACCATCGACATCATGGTCGAGCGCATCGGGCTCGATCACGCCAAGCAGCTGTGGGCGCTGTCGGAACAGGGCCTCGATTATGTGCGGCGCACGATTCATGAGACCGGCATGCCCGGTGTCGAGCCGCAGCTCGGCTGGCTGCACGTCTCGAAGACCGACAACGATGACGAGATCCGCAGCGAAGTCGAGCGGCTGCGCTGGATCGGCGCCAATGTGGAAGCCTGGCCCACCACGCGCGTGCGCGAGGTGCTGCCGAACAAACGCTATTTCAGCGCGCTGCATTTTCCCGGCGCGATCCACATTCACCCGCTCAATTACGCGCTTGGTCTGGCCGCCGATGCGGAGGCCGCCGGCGCGCGCATCTTCGAACAGACGCCGGCGGTCGCGATCGATGCCGCCGGCGTGCGCAAGCGCATCGATACGGCCGGCGGACGCCTGCGCGCGACGCATGTGGTTCTTGCCTGCAACATCCAGGTCGGCGATCTGATGCCGCGGCTCTCGGCGACGCTGTTGCCGATCACCACTTTCGTGATGGTGACCGAGCCGATCGGACCGCTGCTGCACGAGGTGGTGCGCTATCGCGGCGCAATCAGCGACACCAATCGCGCCGACAATCATTACCGTATCGTCGGCGGCGACCGCTTGCAGTGGTCGGGGCGCATGCGGGCTTGGGCTGCCGATCCGCGCCGGATCGGCCGCGGACTCATCGCCGACATAAAGCGCAATTTCCCCGCGCTCGGGGCGGTCGAGATCGCGCATCTGTGGCGCGGCACGCTCGGGCGCGCGGTCCACCGCATGCCGCAGATCGGCGAGATCGAGAGCGGGCTGTGGGTGGCGAGCGGCTTCGGCGGGCACGGGCTCAATACCACGGCGATGGGGGGCGAACTGATCGCGCGCGGCATCGTCGAGAACGATCCGACCTGGCGGCTGTTTGCGCCCTATGAGTTGGTCTGGGCCGGCGGCATGCTCGGCCGCGTGCTGGCGCAAGGCATCTATTGGGGGACGCGGCCGATCGACCAGATCGGGGAGGGCCTCTCGCGCTATCGCGAGCGCACGCGCCAGCGCAAACAGGCGCGGCTTGCCGCCCGCGGACGCAAGCAAGTGCCCGCGGCGCCGCCGGGCGACATCGCCCCGCCGCCGGACGAGCCGGCCGCTTCGCCGCCGGCTTGACTGGCCGATAGGCGTGAGCCGCCTCTCGGCCCCTCACGCCTCATCCAGAATCGTCAGACTCTGCGAGCCGGTCCGGGCGCCTACACCCCGCCGTTAACAGCTATGCACGTATAGATTGAAAATAAGCTTTGTTGCTGATATAAGCTGTATCAGTGGCGAAAGCGGTGTGACAAATGTCCTAGCACGTGGCCGACGAGCAATAACGTGAGGAGTGCCGCGAACCCAAGCAACGGCCAAGCAATCAGTCGGGGCGCCGACTGTTGTTCAGCCACAATGAAGAAAGCCCAGAACAGCGCCGCTGAAGCGACGGCAATAAACGTGCATCGGCCGCAGGTCCCCAGGCTCGCACTCAAATCGGCCGCTCCACAGCTTTTGCAAGCCATTGATTAGCACTCTGTCAGAGGACGCCGATCATGCTGTGCCAAATTATTCTACTGCCGCTGACGCTACTCGTGACCGTGATCATCCCGGTCATTCAACAGATTGTCACGACGGTTTGCAATTGGGTCAGTTCGGTCATCAGCGTGGTGCAAACCGTCGTCAGTCAGGTTTGCAGCTGGCTGCCATGGCCGCTGAGCACCGTCTGCAACTGGGTGTCGCAGACCATCACCGTGCTGCAGACCGTGTGGAACTGGGTGTGCAACACTGTGGTGCAGACGATCATTAACATCATTACGCTAATTCTTACTTTGATTATCTATTTAGTCCGCATCATCTGCATCATCATCACGATCATCATCAGTCTCCCAGGCTGGCTGCTATGCCTTATCGGCCTGAAGATCCCGATGCACATTCGCGTCTGCATCAAGGTGATCACCGACGACAACGATCAATCGCTGGTAACGGCCGCCGCCATTCAAAACAGCATCACTACGATGCGCACCGTCTACGCTATGTGCGACATCAACGTTCAGATCGACGGCATCGAGCGTATCGCCGCGCCGGACATGCTGACTACGCCGGACTCGTGGACCGGCCTGTTTTCGATGTGGCACGTCTGGTTTTCAACGCACGCCTGCGGATGCTGCAACCAGGTGACCGTGTACTTCGTCGACAAGATTACCGGCACGTCGGACGGCTTGACGTTCTGGGGCGACAACTGGGTCAGGGTCGATGCCGACGCCAATAGCGATCCGACGATCATGGCGCACGAGGTCGGTCACGCGTGCAATCTCTGGCACGTCGGCGACAACAATGACCTGATGTTCCCCAGCAGCGGGCCGCCGACGAATCCGCGCAACACCTTGACCACGTTCCAGTGCTGCACGATGCGGACGTCGCCGTTCATAACCGCCGGCAGACGCTGAGCCGAAACCCCGGCGACCCGCGCGAAGCGGCCACCCGTGGCGTCAGGCCGCCTCACGCCGCCTCAGCGCCCTTCGCGCCGCGACATAAACGCGAGACGCTCGAACAAATGCACGTCCTGCTCGTTTTTCAGGAGCGCGCCGTGCAGCGGCGGAATCAACTTCTTGGGATCGCGCTCGCGCAGGATTTCGGGGCCGATGTCCTCGACCATCAGCAATTTCAGCCAGTCGAGCAGTTCCGAGGTGGACGGCTTCTTCTTCATGCCCGGCACGTCGCGGATCTCGTAGAACAGCTTGAGCGCCTCGTTCACCAGGCGCTGCTTGATGCCGGGAAAATGCACCTCGATGATCGCCGTCATGGTGTCGGGATCGGGGAAGCGGATGTAGTGGAAGAAGCAGCGGCGCAGGAAGGCGTCCGGCAATTCCTTCTCGTTGTTGGAGGTGATGACCACGACCGGCCGGCGGCGCGCCTTCACGGTTTCGCCGGTTTCGTAAACGAAGAACTCCATGCGATCGAGTTCCTGCAGCAGGTCATTGGGAAACTCGATGTCGGCCTTGTCGATCTCGTCGATCAGCAGCACCGGGCGTTCGTCGGCGACGAAGGCGTCCCACAATTTCCCGCGCTTGATGTAGTTGCGGATGTCCTGCACGCGGGCATCGCCGAGCTGGCTGTCGCGCAGGCGCGAGACCGCGTCGTATTCGTAGAGGCCCTGCAGCGCCTTGGTGGTCGACTTGATGTGCCACTCGATCAGCGGCGCGCCGATGCTCTTGGCGATTTCCAGCGCCAGCACGGTCTTGCCGGTGCCGGGCTCGCCCTTGACCAGCAATGGCCGCTCCAGCGTGATCGCGGCATTGACCGCGACTTTCAGATCGTCGGTCGCGACATAGGCCTTGGTACCTTCAAAACGCATGCAATTCCTCACTTTTTCAACGCGACACTAGGCAGGCGAAACGTGCCGGGCAAGTGCTCGTGGGGGAGTACCCTCGCACAACCGTGATGCTGGAGTGATGGCAAGTTGAATGGCTATTATGCGCAAAGCGTATATGTCATGGCGCGTAGGAGATCGGATTCGGGAGGAAGGGATGCGCCGCCTGCTGCTTGGCTTTATCCTTGTGCTTGCGGCCTCAAGTCTCGCGAGCGCGCAACAAATGGCGGCGCTGCCAAAGCCGGGACCCGGGCAGGCGGTGGCGATCTTTGCCGGCGGTTGCTTCTGGTGCACGGAATCCGATTTCGACCACGTGCCGGGCGTCATCTCGACCACGTCGGGCTACACCGGCGGCCATGTCGCCAATCCGACCTACGAGCAGGTTTCGGCCGGCGGCACCGGCCACGCTGAATCGGTGCAGGTGATCTATGAGCCGAGCAAGGTCTCCTACCAGAAGCTGCTGACTTATTATTGGCACAGCGTCGATCCGACCGTGAAGGACCGGCAATTCTGCGACGGCGGCCATCAGTACCGCACGGCGATCTTCGTGCAGAACGACGAGGAGCGTAAACTGGCGGAAGCCTCCAAGAAACAGGTCGAGGAGCAGCTCAAGAAGCCGATCTACACCGAGATCGTGCAAGCCGGCACGTTCTATCCGGCCGAGGAGTACCACCAGGATTTCTATCTGAAGAACCCGGCGAAATATAAATTCTACCGGTGGAATTGCGGCCGCGATCAGCGGTTGGAACAACTATGGGGCAAAGCGAAGGGAGACAGCTGACATGATCGACCGACGAGCCCTGCTGACGGCCGGTGTCGCGCTTGGCGCGCTGATCGCCGCGAGCAAATCTGGCGAGGCAGAAACAATGACGACAACCGATACGATCGACTGGAAAAAAGTGAGCGATGCCGACTGGCGCAAGCGCCTGAGCCCGCAAGCCTACGACGTGCTGCGCAAGCACGGCACCGAACGCCCCGGCACCAGCGAACTCAACCACGAGAAGCGCAAGGGCACCTTCGCGTGCGCCGGCTGCGACCTCGCGCTGTTCTCCTCCGATACCAAGTTCGAGAGCGGCACCGGCTGGCCGAGCTTCTATCAGCCGCTGTCCAATGCCGTCGGCACCACCACGGACCGCAGCTTCTTCATGGCCCGCACCGAGGTGCATTGCAGCCGGTGCGAGGGCCATCTCGGCCATGTGTTCGACGACGGCCCCAAGCCGACCGGCCTGCGCTACTGCATGAACGGCGTGGCGCTGAAATTCGTCCCGCAAACCGGCGGTCAGACGTAAAGGCCCTTTGGGCGGATCGCATTTTCTACGGCGAAGCGGGGCCCGCTTCGCCGGAAAATGCTCTGGACGACTCAGCGCGGCTTTTTTACCCCAAGGCAGGGGAACCCTGCCGCGATGCCGCTATCACAGCCCAAGCCGCAGCCGCTGAATGTGCCGCAGACCTTCGCGCAGGGCCTCAAGCTGCATGAGCAGGGGCGCCTGGCGGAGGCCGGCCAGCTTTACGCCGCCGTGCTCGCGGTCAGACCGGATCATTTCGACGCCCTGCAGATGATGGCGCTGGTCCAGCTGGCTGCCGGCCAGCCGGCGGAAGCCCTGCGTCTGGTGTCGATGGCCATGGCTGCGCGCAAGCCGTCGCCGCAAATCCTGCTCAACCATGGCCTGATTCTCGACGCGCTCAAGCGTCACCAGGAAGCGGTGGACAGCTTCGATCAGGCGATCAAGCTGAAATCGAAATATGCCGAGGCGCACAATAACCGGGGTGCGACGCTGGTCACGCTCGGCCGCAACGAGGAAGGCCTTGAAAGCTGCCGCAAGGCAATCGCCATCAAGCCGAATTACACCGAGGCGCATTACAATGCCGGCACGGCGCTGCGCGCGCTCGGCCGCTACGACGAGGCGCTCGACAGCTTCGATCGCGTGCTGGCGCTCAACCCGAACTTTTTCAAGGCGCACAACAACCGCGGCAACGTGCTGGAGGCGCTCAACCGTTTCGACGACGCGCTCGCCTGCTACGAGCGCGTCCTGGCGATCGCGCCGGATTTCAGCGACGCGCGCAACAATCGCGGTCGCCTGTTGCTCGGCCTCGATCGCGCCGAAGAGGCGATCGAGAATTTTTCGATCGCCGTCCGGGTCAATCCGAACGACGGCGAAGCCTGGTACCAGCGCGGCCAACATTTATTGGATGCCGGCCGCTACGACGATGCCGCCGCCGATTTCGCCCGCGCACTGGCGCTGCGGCCCAAACACGCCGCAACGCGGCTCGCTGCCTGCTGCGCCGAACTGCCGGCGGTCTATCGCGAGCAAAGCGAGATCGCGCGCCGGCGCGCTGTTTATGAGCAAAAGCTGCGCGCCTTGAGCAAAGACATCGATGCCGGATCGCTGGAGGGCGATCTGATCAAGACCTTTGGCACGCGTTCGCCGTTTTTGCTGGCCTATCAGGGCGGCAATGATCGCGAGCTGCAGCGCATTTACGGCGAGATGGTATCCCGCACGGTCGCGCGTCACTTTCCCCCCGCGCCGCTGCCGCCGCCTCCCGCGCCGGGCGAGCGGATCCGCGTCGGCATCGTCAGCAGCTTCTTCTACAGCCACTCGAACTGGAAAATTCCAATCAAGGGTTGGATCGGTCAGCTCGACCGCAGCCGCTTCGAGGTGACCGGCTATCATCTCGGCGTCATGCACGATGCTCAGACCGACGTTGCCGCCAAGATGTGCGACCGTTTCGTGCATCGTATCCTCGACACGGCGGGTTGGCGGCGCGAGATCCTCCAGCACGCGCCGCATGTGCTGATCTATCCCGGCTTGCTGATGGATACCTCCTCGCTGCAGCTCGCCGCGCAGCGGCTCGCTCCGGTGCAGTGCAATTCCTGGGGCCATCCCGAAACCAGCGGACTGTCGACGCTCGACTATTTCCTGTCGAGCGATCTGATGGAGCCGCCGGACGCGCAGGCCTATTACACCGAAAAACTGGTGCGCCTGCCGAATCTTTCAATCTTCTATGAGCCGATCGAGGCTGCGCCGGCCATGGTCACGCGCGAGGAACTGGGCCTGCGTCAGCACGCGACCGTATTCTGGAGCGCGCAGACCCTGTCGAAATATCTCCCGCAGCATGACGAGGTTTTCGTTCGGATCGCGCGGGCCGCCGGCGATTGCCAGTTCGTGTTCCTGCGCCATTTCGGCGGCGCCGATATCACGCAGGTGACCCGCAGCCGGCTCACGCGCGCCTTCGCGGCGGCGGGGCTGCAGGTCGACGACCATTGCGTCTTCCTCGATCGCCTGAGCCAGAGCAAATTCGTGGCGGCGGCGGGGCTTGCGGATGTCTTCCTCGACAGCTTCGACTGGTCGGGCTGCAATTCGGCGCTGGAAAGTCTGCCGCATGGCCTCCCGATCGTGACGATGCCCGGCCCCTTCATGCGCAGCCGTCACAGCGCCGCGATCCTGCAGATGATGGGCGTGACAGACACGATTGCCGAAACCATCGACGATTACATTTCGATCGCGGCGCGGCTGGCGAACAATCCGGCGGAGCGGCAATCGCTGCGCCTACGGATGAAGGCTGCCGAGCACAAAGTCTATCGCGACCGCACCTGCATCAGCGCGCTGGAAGACTTCATCGAACGGACGGCGCGCTCGTACGACCCGCAATCGTTGTCCCCGATGCCGCCGGCCTCCTGACGCGAGCGGCAAAATCTGCCGGCTGACGGCAAAAAGAACCCTTCACGGCGGCGGCTTGGCGGCTGCCGGTCTCACTTAAGACATTGAAATAATTACATATTTTCGATGGCACGGGGATTGCGACGATCCTCTCGCGGGATTGTCCGCGTACGCCCTATGGGCTGCCGTGTTGCGAATGTGGAGATGAAGTCATGGGTTTGTTTGGCGCAATGACCTCTGCAGTGAGTGGCTTACAGGCGCAAGCTTTCGCGATGCAGAATATATCCGGCAATATCGCGAATTCTCAGACCATCGCCTACAAAGGCATCAACACCAACTTCGAGGACTTGGTTCCGGGCGTCACGCAAGCATCGCAGCAGGTCGCCGGCGGCGTGCTGGCGAGTTCGGTCGCGACCAACACCTCTCAGGGCGCAATCCAGAGCTCGACGTCAAGCACCGCGATGGCCATCAACGGTGACGGCTACTTCGTCGTGGCGCAGCCGACGAGCTTTAGCGGCAACACGCCGGTGTTCAGCGGCGTCGAGGCCTATACACGCCGGGGCGACTTCCAGCTCAATTCCCAAGGCTATCTGGTGAACGGCAGCGGATATTATCTCGAGGGCATGCCGATCGACCCGTCGACTGGCAATCCGCTCGGCACCACCGCCGCGCCGCTGCAATTCCAGAATAACTTTCTGCCGGCCAACCCGACGAGCGCGATTACGTACGGCATCAATTTGCCGGCCAAGCCGCAGACCGGCGCGTTCGATCCGACCGTCCCCAATTCCGAATTGCTCAAGCCTTCAGATTTCGCCAGCGATCCCACAACCGCGGGAACAGGTATCGTCGATGGCGCCGATTCCGCGAAATTCGTGAATGAATCGGTCGATGGCGGCTCGGTCACCGTCTACAACGCCAACGGAACACCGGCCAATCTGCAGTTGCGCTGGGCGAAAATCGACAGCGTTGCCAATGGCGGCAGCGACAAGTGGAATTTGTTTTATGAAACCGACTCGACGGCAACCGGCACGAATCCGGCATGGACAAACGTCGGAACCAATTTCGCCTTCGACGCGACCGGACAATTGAGCCCGTCGATCACAAGCGTGACGCTCACCAGCCCCACTGTGGATGGCGTCCCGCTCGGCAATATCACGCTGAATAGCTCGATCGGCGCAATTACGCAGTTTTCCAGCACCAACGGATCGCCGACGGTCAATAATATGCTGCAAAACGGCTATTCCGCCGGCCAACTGCAGTCGATTTCGGTGACCAGTACCGGCACGATCTCGGGCACCTTCACCAACGGGCAACTTGTCCCGCTCGCCGCGATCCCGCTGGTGCATTTCAACAGCGCCAACAATCTCACCGCCCTGGACGGCGGGGGCTACCAGGCCACGGTCGATTCCGGGCAGGCGCTAGCGGGCGCGTCCGGCAAGATCGCCGCGCAGTCGCTGGAAGGCTCCAATACCGACATCGCCACCGAGTTCACCAAGCTGATCGTAACCCAGCAGGCCTATTCGGCGAACACGAAGGTGATAACGACCGCCAACCAAATGTCGCAAGACCTGATGAACATTCTGCGATAGCCGGCCGTGAGCTTCCGGCATCAATCGGCCTGGCGCCTGATCGGGGCTAGCAAATGAGTTTGACGCAAGCGCTTGCGACGTCCTTGTCGGGACTGACCGCGACGCAGACAAATTTGGCGATCGTCGCGGGCAACGTCGCCAATGCGCAAACGCCAGGCTATGTCACCCAGTCGGCGGTTCAGGTTGCGAGCGGGTCCGGCGACTTCGGCACGGGCGTCAGCATTGCGTCGATAAACCGTCTGCTCGACACTTTCGTTCAGCGGCAATTGCGCGCGGAAAGCTCCGGCGGGGCTTACGCCGACCTGCGGGCGAATTTCTATCAGCAGCTTCAGCAGATCTACGGTCAGCCCGGGTCCAACACGTCGCTCGATGCGGCCTTCAACGGCTTCACGTCAGCGGTCCAGGCCTTATCGACCTCGCCAAGTTCATCGGCGGCGCAAGGCCAGACGATTGCCGCCGCCCAAGCTTTGGCACAACAGCTCAACGGTGCGAGCGACACCATCCAGACGCTGCGCAGCCAGGCCGACCAGGGCATCGCCGGCGACGTCCAGAAGGCCAACAACGCCCTGCAGCAGATCGCAAGCATCAATCAGCAACTACAGGGCGGCAGTGCCACCGACAGTTCGTCGGCTTTGCTTGAGGACCAGCGCGATCAATATATCGATCAGTTGGCCAAGCTGATGGACATTCGCGTCGTCCAAGGCGGCAACAACCAGGTTTCGGTATTCACCGGCACCGGCGTCCAATTGGTCGGGAGCCAGGCCGCGCAACTCAATTTCAATGCCACCGGCTCGGTCGCGGCGACCGAGCAGTGGAATGCCGATCCGACCAAAAGCGGGCTCGGAACGATCACGCTGGATTCGCCCGCGGGCGGCAGCGTGGATCTCATCGCCAGCGGCGCAATACGCTCCGGTGAGATCGCCGGCTATCTGAGCATGCGCGACAGCGTTCTGGTGCAGGCGCAGGGGCAGCTCGATCAGATCGCCGCGCAAATGTCGAAGGCGCTCTCCGATACGACCACCGCCGGGACTGCGGCGACGGTCGCTACCAAGACGGGCTTTGCCGCGGACATCGGAAGCTTGTTGAACGGCAATACGATCCAGGTCTCCTATACGGATGGATCGAGCGTCCAGCACAGCATCACGATCGTGCGGGTCGACGACCCATCGGCGCTGCCGTTACCGAATACGGCGACGAGCGATCCGAATGACACGGTTATCGGCATCGATTTTTCCGGCGGCCCGGCATCGGTGGCCACGCAGCTCAATACCGCGCTGGGCGCAACCGGGCTGTTTTTCTCCAATCCATCGGGAACGACATTGGATGTGCTCAACAGCGGTCCATCCACGATCACGGTCAATTCCGTGTCGACGACATCGACCGCGACGTCGTTGACCGCGGGCTCCGCCGCGCTGCCGCTTTTTGTCGACGGCGCAACACCATTTAGCGGCGCGTTTACCGCGGCCGGGTCCGGAAGCATCGGCTACGCCGGACGGATCGCGGTCAACAACGCGCTGGCGGCGGATCCGACCAAACTCATCACCTATCAAACCTCGCCGCAGACGCCGGCCGGCGACGCGACCCGGCCGAACTTCATTTACAACCAGCTCGTCAATGCATCGCTCGAATATTCGCCGGCCGCGGGCATCGGTGGCGTGGGTTCGCGGTTTCAAGGCGCGTTGCCGACTTACCTAAGCCAGATCCTGAGCACGCAAAGCATCGCGGCGAATGCGGCGACCAATCTGCAAGCCGGTCAGGACATCGTCGTCAACTCACTCCAAGCGCGGTTCAATTCGACATCGGCGGTCAGTATCGACACTGAAATGGCGCATTTGCTCACCCTGCAAAATACCTACGGGGCGAATGCGCGGGTGATGTCGACGGTGAAGGCGATGTTGGACGTCCTGCTGCAAATGTGATGTGAGGAAGCCATGACGATTTCAGGCGTTTCATCGAATATTGCCCCGCTCATTCAATCGGCGCTGGACATCAATAAGCAGCTCGACGACCTGCAACGGCAACTCAGCTCCGGGCAAAAATCGGATACTTATGCCGGCCTCGGTTCGCAAAGCGGAATTGCCGTTAGCCTGAACGCGCAGTTGTCGGCCATCAACAGCTTCAACGACACGATCACGAATGTCGGGACGACCATCAGCCTGCAGCAGGTGGTGCTCCAGCAGATCGCCAGCATCGGCGGCAACGTTCAATCGGCCACGACCCAAGCCAATTTTGCCATCGACGGCACCGGCCAGACCACCGGGCAGAAAACCGCCCAAAACCAGCTCGATCAAATTCTCAGCCTGCTCAATAGCCAAGGCGCCAACGGCTACTTGTTCTCAGGCAGCGCGCCGAACCAGCAGTCGGTCGACACGACGGATCACATTCTCAACGGCAACGGCGCGCAGGCCGGCCTCAAGCAGGTGATCGCCGAGCGCAACCAGGCCGACCTCGGCGCCGATGGACTCGGCCGCCTGGTGATTCCGGCCGCCGTGGGAGCGACCCTCTCGGTGAGCGAGGACGCGGCAGGTTCGCCGTTCGGCCTCAAGCTTGCCGGCGTCAGTTCGACGCTCAGCGGGGCGACCGTGACCGGCCCGAGCGGTTCGCCGGCCGCGATTTCGGTCAATCTCGGGGCGACCAATCCCAGCAACGGCGACAGCATTACGTTCACTTTCTCGCTGCCCGACGGCACGAGCCAGACGTTGCGGCTGCAGGCGACGACGTCAGCGCCGCCGGGAGCCAATCAATTCACCATTGGCGGCACGCCGGCTGCAACCGCGGCAAATCTGCAGGCCGCCCTCACCGCCGGCGTGAGCCAGATTGGCAGCACGTCGCTGTCGGCGGCGTCCGCCATGGCCGCATCCAACGACTTTTTCGGCGATCCGCCGCAGCGGGTCAGCGGTTCGCCCGCAACCGCCACGGCGCTGGTCGACGGAACATCCGCCAACACCGTTATTTGGTACACCGGTGAGGACGGCTCGGGATCGGCGCGATCGACGTCGACGGCGCGCATCGATCCATCGACCACCATCTCCTACGGAACGCGAGCCAACGAACAGGGCATTCGCTGGATCGTGCAAAGCATCGCGGCGCTGGCGGCGACCACGTATTCCCCAAGCGATGCCAATGCCCCCGCCAGCTATGCCGCGCTTAATCAACGCGTCTATACGGCGCTTGGCGTTCCGCTCGGCGTCCAGAATATTACCGATATCGGGAGCAGCCTTGCTACGGCCCAAACGGCCATGGCTTCGACCAAGAGCCAGCATCAGCAGACGGCCAATATGCTGACCACCATGCAGCAATCGATCGAGGGCGTCGATACGACCCAGGTCGGGGCGCAGATTCTGTCGTTGCAGACGAGCTTGTCGGCATCGCTATCGACGACGGCAAGGCTGGCCTCGCTCAATCTGCTCAATTATTTGTCGCCTGTGACGGGGTAAAATAACGAGCGTCGTTTACGCCCTGCTCGCGCAATAAAAAACCGCGGCCAAGCCGCGGTCTTTTTGTATCGACGGGCCGCCGATCAGGCGCGCGCGAGCAAGCCCGCCGCCAGTTCACGGTTGATGTTGATCAGCGAGCCGAGGTTTTCCGGCTTCGGATCGGCCTGTACCGCCAGCGTCTGTTTGAAGACGAAAATTCCCAGATTTGCGACGTTCTGGCGCAAACCCGCCGGCAACGGGGATTCGGCGCTGGTCGCCGAGGTTACGAAGATCGACCACAGCTTGCGGTTAAACAGCAACGCGGCGTTGAGCTCGGTATTTTTGTCGCTCCAGCGGTCGCGAATCGCCTGCAGCCGCGCGGCCGCGGTCAACAGCAAGTCGGCTTCCAACTCACGCGGACTCGCGGTCTTGTTCGCTACCGCGCTGTACGCTCGTGTTGCGTTTCGCATTGTCGAGCAGCTCCTTCTCGTAGGCAATCAGGCTCTTGGCGCTCTTGAGCGCCTTGTACATGTGGCCAGCCATGATGTGGTTGCTGATGTCCTGCATATAGGACCACGAACTTGGCGCCGCCTGCACCAGCTCGCGCATCAGCGCGAAATAGGTCTCGTGATGCAGACGCTGGTCGCGCGAGGTGTACATGATCTGGACGCAGAGATAGATGCGCTTGGCCGGTGTATCCGCCTGCTCCGGCGTCATGATGTCTTTTTCGCGCAGGATTGGCGTCTGCCCCTCGATGAGCAGCCGTGTGCGCTGGTCGCCGTTGGTGACAAGACATTCGCCGAGGATGAAGCGCTCGCCGGGTTTTAGTTCGACCTTGAGGCCCATTCGGTGCCGCTCCTTGCGGCCGGTCGCCGCAGCGGATGCGGCATGAGGACGAAACTTTCGGCGCCCCGGATTTCCGCCGTTACCGGAACAATCGCAGGACGTTTTGATCGGCCTGCGCGGCCAATGATAGCGCAGTAGACGACAATTGCTGGCGCGTCTGCAAGGCGAGAAGGTTCGCGCCCTCCTCGTTGGTGTCGGCGAGCGTGAGGTTGTCAGAACCGGATTTCAGCGTGTTGATCATCGACTTGGTGAAATCTTCGCGGATCTGCACGGTCGACAGACTCGAGCTCAGTGTCTGCGATTCCGACTGCAGATTGGTGAGCGCCGCGCTCAAAGCCGTCGACGCCGTCGTTATATCCGAGGCGCTCGCCCAGTTGTTGGTCGCATTGGCGATGCTCAGCGGCGAGGCTTGGGCGTTGGTGTAGCTGACGCCGGCCACGACGATGCTCGAATTGCCGCTGTCGTCGAGAGTGATCGTAAGGGCATTGTTGGCGAGCAGATTGACACCGTTGAAGCCGGCGTCGCCTGCGAGCTGCCCAATCTGGGTCAGCAGCGTGTTAAACTGCGTGGCAAGGGCCGCCTGGGTCACGGTGTTGTTGGCCTGCTGGGCCTGGCTGACGAGGGCTTGGGCCGCTTGCACCAATTTGGTGATCGCCGAGATGCCGTTGTTGGCGGCCTGAATCGTGCTGACGCCGTTCGACATGGCGTCCAACAGGCCGCTCAGGTTGTTGGCCCTGGTATCGAGGCCCTGGGCGGTGAAGAAGTTGATGGCGTTGTCGAGCGCCGAATTGACCTTCTTCCCGGTGGCCAACCGGTTCTGCGTTTGCGAAATCAAATCCGATGTCTGTTGCAATTGCAAAAGGTTCGACCGCACGCCGGCCGATAATACAATGTCACTCATTGCAAGCTCCTCCCCCTGATAGGGCCAAATCGCTTACTGCCGATAATGAGTTGTTAGGGTTGACGGTTGGTTAAATTCGTCCTGATTAAGGTTTCGTTAACCTTAATTGTAGCCGACGTAAAAAAACGGCGGCCCGGAGGCCGCCGTTTTCCGTTGGAAACGTCGACGAAGCTTAGCGGAACAGCCGCAGCACGTTCTGGTCGGCCTGCGAAGCGAAGGACAACGCAGTGGAAGACAGCTGCTGGCGGGTCTGCAAGGCAAGCAGGTTGGCGCCTTCCTGGTTCATGTCGGCCAGGGTGAGGGCGGCAGAACCGGACTGCAGCGTATTGATCGTCGCCTTGGTGAAATCCTGACGGATCTGTACGGTCGACAAGGTTGCGCTGAGGGTCTGCGACTCTGACGACAACGTGGCGAGCGCAGCGGTCAAAGCGGTCGCGGACGTCGTCATGTCCGAGGCGCCGGCCCAGTTGTTGCCCGCGGCGGCGATGCTGAGCGGCGCGGCTTGGGCATTGGTGTAGTTGACGCCGGAAACGACGACGGACGACGAGCCGGATTCGTTGAGCGTCACGGTCAAGCTGTTGCCACCAAGCAGATTGACGCCGTTGAAGCCCGAGTCGCTCGCGAGCTGGCCGATCTGGGTCAGCAGAGAGTTGAATTGGGTCGACAGAGCCGCCTGGGTCGTCGTGTTGGTGGACTGCTGCGCCTGGCTGACGAGCGCCTGTGCCGACTGCACCAGCTTGGTGATGCTCGTGATGCCGTTGTTCGCTGCCTGAATCGTATTGATGCTGTTGGACATCGAGTCCAGCAGGCCGTTCAGAGAGCTGGCGCGGGCATCGAGGCCCTGGGCGGTGAAGAAGTTGATGGCGTTGTCGAGCGCCGAGTTGACCTTCTTACCGGTGGCGAGTCTGTTTTGCGTCTGGCTGATCAGATCCGAAGTCTGCTGCAACTGCAGCAGGTTCGACCGAACGCCTGCCGAGAGAGTGATGTCAGACATCTTAAAGTACCTTTCTGGTGATTTTGCCGTACTGGCAGCTACACGTGCTCGATCCAGTGGATCGACAATGTCTTCGCACACGGCGCCAAACGGCCCGTAAAAGTTCATGGTTAACAAGGTGTTGCTTAATTAGCGCGGTCGGCTCAGTTCAATTCGAATTGGACATGGGATTTTGCTGCCGATCGCGCCAATGTAGGCTGAATTCGCTACAGAAATTGGCGCCGCGGCTGCGCAGTTTGCGCCTTACCAAATCGCTAATGAGCAAACTTTTTTAACCGTCCTGACGTATGTCTTTACCCTGTAAGGACACCTGGATGACGTCGGTTATCGGTTCGACGCCTGTCGGCATTTCGTACTCGTCGCTTTTCAGCACCAGTACGACATCGAACTGGATTGCCGACACGATGACCGCAATCCAGAACCAACAAAATGAAGGCGGCATTCTGGGCATGCTGGACAACGCCGGCGGCGACGGCAGCGTCAGCTCGTTCCTGAATCAAAGCGCCAAGAGTGCCAACGCGTTGGCGACGATCTCGCAAACGAACGTCACCAACGCAGGGAGCCTGTTCGCGCAGATCGCGGCCACAAATCAGCAGCGGGAGAATGCGAAGAAGCTGCAAGAGTCGATGGATCAACTGTCGAAGCAGCAGCAGATGGTGACGCCGAAGAGTCTCCTCGACCCCGTCATTTACTTCCCCGACGGCACCTCGATCGATACCACTAGTAATATCATGACCAAGCCGGACGGCACGCAATACGACACGACGACCGGGACGAAATATGTGGATCCCAGCGCCCTCGTCCAATTGGGTAACGGCTCCTATCTCAATACCAAGACCAATATTATTACGCTGTCCGACGGCAGCCAGATCGACGCAGTGACCGGCCTGAAGGTTTAGGCGACGGCCAAAGGCGTCTGGCTTCGACGATCGCGGCTAGAGCGTGCGGCTGATCGCCAATGGCTGGCTGGCCTTGGCGTTGGGCGCGTTGGCGCGGCCGGAGGCACCATAGGTCGAGGGCGTCCGCTTGCGCGCGAGCTCGCCCGACACGCCGCGGATGATGCCCTCCGAGACCGCATGCGCGGTCGCCAGCACCGTCAGATTGGTCTGCAGCAGTTCCTGGAACGCTGCGTGCCGCTTGCGCAGCGCATCGAACGCCGCCGGCAGCGCACGAGCGATCAGCACGCGCGCGGCCTTCACGCGTTCGCTCTCGACAGTGTAGCGGCGGCCAAGTTCGGCCTTGTCATGCGCCAGTTCTGCTGACTCGGCCAGCCGACCGGCGCGCACGCGCGCGGTCTCTTCCTCGATCGTCTCCGCCAGCCGGTCCATGATCGTGTTCAAATTCGCGATCACCTGCTCGGCCTCGCCGACGCTGGCAATCGGGGTGTCGGCCGCGGGCGCGCTCATGAGCGGATTTCCTGCTGTGCCATCAGGCTTTGATAGACTTGAGCGGCGATGCCGATGCCGCCGGCCTTGGCGATCGACTTGGCGTATTGGTCGGTAAGCACGGAACGCCAGACGCCGGTGGCGCCGCTGCCGCCGAACGGGCCTTCGCCGTCGACGCCGGTGAACATGTGCTGGAACATCGAATTGAGGAAGACCGCCTCGAAATCCTGCGCCGCCACGTGCGCCTTGGCACTGCCGGCAGCCGACGGCTTGCCGGTGGACGGCGGGTTGATGTTGAGCAGGTCGAGCGCGCTTAGACCCGGCGCGGTTGTGGGCAGGACGCTCGCCATCACATCACCTCGATGTCGGCCTGGATCGCGCCCGCCGCCTTGATCGCCTGCAGGATGGTGATCAGGTCACGAGGTCCAATGCCCATCGCATTGAGGCCGTCGACGACCTGTTGCAACGATACGCCTTCCCTGACCACGAACACTTTCTTGCCGTCTTCCTGCACCCCGATACTGGTGCGTGGTACTACGGTCGTCCGACCGCGGCGCGCGAACGGCGCCGGCTGGCTCACTTCCGGTGTTTCGGTGACCGAGACGGTGAGATTGCCTTGCGCGACTGCCACCATCGACACGCGCACGTCGCGGCCGATCACGACGACGCCGGAGCGTTCGTCGATCACGATCTTGGCGCCGAGGTCGGGTTCGACCTGGAGTTGTTCGATTTCGGTCAGCAGCGAGATCACGTTGCCGTGGTATTGCTGCGGAATGGTGATGCCAATGGTGGCCGGATCGAGCGGCTCGGCGGTCGGCTGGCCGATGAAGTCGTTGATCGCGGCGGCAATACGCTTGGCGGTCGTGAAATCGGGATTGCGCAGCGCCATGCGCAGCTGGCTCAGCTTGTTCAGGGTGAAGTCGATCTCGCGCTCGATCAGCGCGCCGTTGGAGATGCGGCCGACGGTCGGAACACCGCGGGTGATTTTTGCAGCGTCACCTTCGGCCACGAATCCGCCGATGGCGAGCGAGCCTTGCGCCACGGCATAAACGTTGCCGTCGGCGCCGAGCAGCGGCGTCACCAGCAAGGTGCCGCCCATGAGACTTTTTGAATCGCCGAGCGCGGACACAGTGATGTCCATGCGGGTGCCTTGCGTGCCGAACGGCGGCAAATTGGCGGTCACCATCACGGCGGCGACATTGCCGGTGCGCAGCGTCTGGCCACGGATGTTGACGCCGAGCCGTTCCAGCATCGCGGTGAGCGACTGCTTGGTGAAGGGAATGTTGTTGAGAGTGTCGCCGGTGCCGTTGAGGCCGACCACCAGGCCGTAGCCGATGAGCTGGTTCTGGCGCACACCCTCGATATTGGCGAGGTCCTTGATGCGCGAGGTCGCCCACGCGTTCGGCGCCGCGAACGCGGTCAAAAGCACAGCCAGCAATGCGGCTCGCAACGTCCTCGTCATCACTGCTCCCCAATGTGACGGTTGACTGGCCTTTGTCATGCGAACGCCGTGCCAAGTCGGCTGCGCGACTCAAGACTTTGGCATTGCTCGCGTTTTTGAATCGGCGTGGCCCGCGCGCCGTGCGCGTAGAGCGGCAGGAAACGTCCTGGGCGGCAAAATTTGCCGGCAAATTTACCGGGGGTTAACCATAACGGGTCAGGTTTGAAGGTATTCGGGGACCGACGACGTTTCGGTTGGGGTTTTTAGCGATGCGCATTTACGGGATGAACGGAACTGCGCTGGCGTCGGCGCCGGCAAGCGCGCGCCGCAGCGCCGGCGGCTCCTTCACTGTCAGCGAACAGGAGACGCCGCGCAATGCCGCCGCGGCCAGCTCGCTGCGCGCGGTCTCAACTGTCGACGCGCTGATCGCCCTGCAGGGCGTCGAAGATCCGCGCGAGCGCAAGAAGCGCGCGGTCGTCAGGGGCCGCAAGGCGCTTGACGTGCTCGACACGCTCAAGCTGGGGTTGCTCGACGGCAGCGTGGACGGTTCCATGCTGTCGCGCCTCAAAGTCGCGGCCGAAGGCTTGACCGAGGAGACCGGCGACCCCGGCCTGGACGCGGTCCTGGGCGAGATCGAGCTGCGCGTAGCGGTAGAATTAGCCAAAGCAGGCATCCGTTAGCGCCCCGGCGGCGCCCGGCTAGTCCCGGCCAGTTCGCCCAAGCCACTGAAATGTCACAATAAACCAATCGGCGCACAGCCGTTACGCGGATGTTGTCCGCAGCCAAACGCCCGTATATAAGCCTGCCGCACCGGGAGGGTGAACTTCTCAGGCAAGAAGAAAAGAACACAGGGAGTTCGGTGGGATGTTGGCTAAAACAAAAACATATCGGCCGTCCGACAAGGAGCCGTTCATGAACGAGCGGCAGCGGGATTATTTTCGCGTGAAGCTGCTCGCATGGCGGGAAGATATCCTCAAGGAGGCCAAGGAGACGCTGCTGCATCTGCAGGAAGAAAACCAGAATCATCCCGATCTCGCCGATCGGGCTTCCTCGGAAACTGACCGCGCCATCGAGCTGCGCGCACGCGACCGGCAGCGCAAGCTGATCGCCAAGATCGACGAGGCGCTTGGCCGCATCGATGACGGCACCTACGGCTATTGCGAGGAGACCGGCGAGCCGATCTCGCTCAGGCGCCTGGAAGCGCGCCCGATCGCGACGCTGTCGGTGGAGGCGCAGGAACGGCACGAGCGGCGCGAGCGCGTTTATCGCGACGATTGAGGCGTCTCCGTTTCAATTCCAGGGGCGCGGCGCTGGCGTATAAGCCAACAGGCCGAGGCGTCGACATGCGCCACTACGGCAATGCAAGCGCAGGGAAGTTCTTCCCCGCCATTTTGCTGGCCGCGTTGACGTCAGCCTGTTCCGGCGTCTTGTCCGGCGCGCAGTTGACGACGATGCCGGCGACACCGCCTGCCGATTATCGCAAGATCATCAGCACCGGGGCGCCGGCGCCGATGACGGCCGGGGCGCAGGTGTCGGAGTTGCGACAAACGAGCGGGAGCCAGTCGGGCGACTGGTTTGCCTGCGTCAAGTCCGACACCGCACCGTACGTCGGATTTTTCGCGGTCTTCATCGAGAACGAAAAGGTCGTCGACTTCCGCCGCTCGGTGGCAACCGATCGGTGCGAAGCCGCGAGCTATTCGCCGCTCGCGCCGCCGGTGGTGCAAGAAAAGAAGACGCCGCCGAAACGCAAGAAAGCCGCTCCGGCACCGGCAAAAAATTGAGCGCGACGCCGCTCCTTAAAACGCACGCGGCCTCCGGCTGGGGAGCTGCCGGAGGCCGCGTCGTTGACGCCGTCGACGCTCGCGCGATGCGACAAACGGCGGGGGAGCTCACATAACTACGCGACTGACTCGCACAGGCGCATGATCGAAAGCCGATACCCACATTTCGCGATCACGCGCTAGAACGGCAGCACCACATCGAGTACCTGCTGGCCATAACGCGGCTGTTGCACGTCGGTGATCTGACCGCGCCCGCCATAGGCGATACGAGCCTGCGCGATCTTGGTGGAATCGATGGTGTTGTCGCTCTCGATGTCCTCCGGCCGCACGATGCCGGCGACGATCAGTTCGCGAATTTCGAAATTGACGCGGATCTCCTGGCGGCCCTCGATCACCAGATTGCCGTTCGGCAGCACCTGCGTGACCACGCCGGCGACGTTGGTCTGCAACGCCTCCTGGCGGTTGACCGAACCCTTGCCGTCGCTCGATGCCGTCGAATCGGCAGTGAGGATGCGGCCGGGCAGGATGGCGGTCGCCGGATTCTTGATCGTCTTGCTGCCGATGAAATCGGTGATGCCGGAATCCTCGCTGTTGGTGCGGCTGCGCTGGGTCTCGTTGGACAAGTTGGCCTTGTCGGTGATGTTGACCTTGACCGTGAGGATGTCGCCGATCTGGTGCGCGCGCTGGTCCTTGAAGAAGGCGCGCGAGCCGTTGCGCCACAGCGAATTGGGATTGTAGGAGGCCGGCTGCGCCGCCGGCATCGGCATCTGCACCGGCTTGTAGCCCGGCCGCGCGGTCGGGTTGTCGACCGCCGCCAGCGGCGGCGGCTGGCCGATGTTCTTGATGCGGTCGTAGGCCGCGCAGCTCGAGAGCAGGGACGTTGCAAGCGCGGCCAGCACCGCGTGACGCGTCATGGCGAGGACTTTCATCGACATCACTTTCACAAATGGCGCGGCGGCGCCGTTACATTTTTTCATTTACCCGACCACTCGACTTTACGGTTACGCTTCAGTGTTTTGTTCTATCGGCTCGGCGGCAGATTGGCGGCAAGCCGCGGCGAACCGGTGCTGCCGGTGCTGATGACGGCGCGGCCGGGACCGACCACCACGGCTTGCACCGTGCGCTTGGATTGTTCGTTGAGCACCGAGATCACGTCGCCTTCGGCGCCGCCTTCGGCCGCCTTGCCGCGCACTGTGAGCGTGATGCCGGGCGCCTCGTAGACCAGTGTCACCGTCTCATTGCGCTGAATCAGTTCCGGTTTCATCAGGTCGGCGAGGCGCAGCGGCCGCCCCGGCTGCAAGGCGCTGCGAGTGGCAAGCCCGAGCGCCTGGTCGGCATTGACGATCATGTCGCGACCGATCTCGCCGCGCGGGCGCCGCTCGATCAGCATGTCGGCCGTCTTGAGCACCTCGCCGCGCTCGACCGAGCGGGCCAGGGTCACCACCTCCGCCGTCGCGGCTGCGCGGCCGGAGAGCCGCAGCGTGCCGCGGGTGGTGGCGCCGGTCGGCATGTCGAGCGTGACGTCGAAGCGTCCGCTGCGGCTGTCAAAGTTGAGATAAGCGACGCGCGGCTCGCCTTTGGTGGTGGATTCCACCTGGATCGTGCGCAGCTCGCGGTCGAAATTCACCGCGATGTCCTTGACCGGGCCGAGCGCGTATTGCGTCGACAGCACCTGCGCAATGCGGTCCTCGAGGTCCTTGGCGGGGATCGCGCGGCTTGCCCGCGTCACCACCACTTCGCTGACGTCGCCGGTATCGAGCCCGATCAGCCCATAGGGGCGCACCGCCTCGACCACGGTCTCGGCCGACACCATTCCGGTGGAGCCGAGATCCGGTGCGCGGAAGATCGCCACCTTGGCGATGATGCCGGCATGCTCGATTAAGTCGCCGACACGCACGATATTGCCGGTGACGGTGGCTTCCGGTTTGAGCCGCGGGCGTTCCTGATCGGCGGCGGCGGAAGCGCCGAGCGCGAGCAGGGTGGCGGCAGCGACGATGAGATTGCGGATCATGGCGGTACCTCAGCGCATCAGGCCGGCGGTGGATTGCAACATCTGGTCGGCGGCGGTGATCACCTTGCCGTTCATTTCGTAGGCGCGTTGGGCGGCGATCAAATTGGTGATCTCGGTGACCGAATCGACGTTGGATTGCTCCAGGTTTCCCTGCTGCAGGTCGCCGGCGCCGTCGGTCATCGGCAGCCCGTCGAGCGGCGTGCCGGAAGCCGGCGTTTCGGTGTACATGTTGTCGCCGACCGACAAGAGCCCGGCCTGGTTGATGAAACGGGTGAGCGTGAACTGCCCCAATATCTGCGGCGTTGTGCTGCCTTGCGGTATCACCGAAACCTGCCCCTGCGCGTTGATGGTCAAGCCGGTGGAATTCTGCGGGATCGTGATCGCGGGCTGCACGACGTTGCCCTGCGCGGTGACGATGCGGCCGGTGGCGTCCATCTGGAACGAGCCGTCGCGCGTATAGGCGTAGGTGCCGTCCGGCAACTGAACCTTGAAAAAGCCATCGCCGCGGATCGCGACGTCGAGCGTGCCGCTGGTCCGCGCCAACGTGCCTTGCGTCATCAGCCGCGGCGTGCCGACCGGTTTGACGCCGGAGCCGAGATCGATGCCGACGGGCAGGATATTGCCCTGCGAAGAGGTCTGCGTGCCGATGCGGCTGACGTGATCGTAAAGCAGGTCCTGGAATTCGGCGCGCTGGCGCTTGTAGCCGGTGGTGGTCATGTTGGCGAGATTGTTGGCGATGACCTGGACATTGAGCTCCATCGCCATCATGCCGGTCGATGCAGTGTTGAGCGCGCGCATGGATTCAACTCCTCTTCAACGTCAAGCCGGTACTTCGGCGAGCTTGTCGATCGCCGACTGGCTGAGATCGGCCTGCTGCTGCATAATGGTGGCGATCTGAGTGTAGCTGCGGGTGATTTCGATCATGCGCGACATTTCGACCACGCCGCGCACGTTCGATTTCTCGACCGCGCCTTGAATGAGGCCGCCGGTCGTCGCCGGTTGCGCCGTCACGCCTTGCTTCGGATTGAATGTGCTGCTGCCGTCTTTCTGCAGCTGCTGCGGACTGGCAAAGGTGACCAGCCGAAGCTTGCCGCGCGCCGAATCGACCTTCGAGGTGCCTTCGCGCACGCTGATCGTGCCGTCGCGGCTGATCGACACCTGCCGGTCGTTCGGCTGCAGCGAGATCGGGCCGCCGTCGCCGAGCACCGGATAACCTTCGCTGGTCACGAGTTGGCCCGTGGCATTGATCTGCATCGAGCCGTTGCGTGTGTAGCGCTCACCGTTTGGCGTCTGCACCACCAGGAAGGCGTTGCCGTCCACGGCGACATCGAGCGGATTGCCGGTGCGCTCGATTGGACCCTGGCTCATGTCGTGCCAGACGCCGCGGTCACTCACGAAACTCACGCGGCCGCCGGTCTGGCCGGCGCGCGCGGAACTGGAGAGAAATTCCTCGAACAGCGAGCCGTCGGCCTTGTAGCCGGTGGTGTTGAGGTTCGCGATGTTGTTGGCGGCCACGTCCATTTCGCGCGCGAGCCCGACTTGGCGCGATAGTCCGACGAGCGTCGAGATAGACATCGGCATTCTCCCCTTTCATCCGGCGCGGCCATGCCCTCCCGAGGCCGGCCTTGCCGAAAGCGCCGCGAGCTCTCCCAAGCCAGCGGCACCGCGAAGCTTTGCAGCCGCCGTGCCAAGTCTTTAAGTGTTGGAAAATCAGTATGTTAGAGAAAAACCAGGGGGCCGCCTGCGGGGCAAAAACGGCCATTTTGACGGTCCTGCCCGGCAAAAGTTTCCCAGCGCAGGGCCCTGCGAAAGTATCTGTTAACCATACGGACCTACCTTCGATCGCAAGGGGAGCGCGGGGTCGCGCATCCGCGGTGTCTCGCTCGGGACACCCGTGTGCGGGCCCGTAAGTTGCGATCGGGGTCATCATGGCTGCCAAGGCAAAACCGGCGGAAGACGAGGTCGAGGACGATCCGGGAGAGGGTGACGAACAGGCAACGGAACAGCCGAAGCGCAAACTGCTGGGCTTTCTCAAGCTGCCCTCGTTCAAGCTGCCATCGCTCAAGATGATGATCATCGCGGCGGCCGGTCTGCTCGTCGTCTCCGGCGGCGCGGGCGGGGCTTATTTCTACTTCTTCAAGGGTTCCGAGCACGATAAGCCGGCGAAAGAAGTCGCCAAGCCCGCAACCTTTGTCGACATGCCCGACGTGCTGGTCAATCTCTCGAAGGTCGCCGGCGAGCGCACGCAATATCTCAAAGTGAAGATCGTGCTCGAATTGCCCACGCCCGAGGTGGTGACCGAGATCCAGCCGCTGATGCCGCGGGTGATGGACGCCTTCCAGACCTATTTGCGCGAATTACGGCCGACCGATCTCGACGGCTCCGCCGGCCTCTACCGGCTCAAGGAGGAATTGACCCGTCGGGTCAATGACGCGGTCGCGCCCAACCGCGTCACCGCCGTTCTGTTCAAGGAAATCGTCGTTCAGTGACGATGTAATCGATGGCGAGCAAAGACGAAATCAATCAAGACGCACTCGCCGCCGAATGGGGCGTGGCGCTGGAACAAGAGACCGCCGTGCCGCAGCCGGTCTCCGGGCCGATCGCGACGCCCGGCACCGAGGAAGCCGCCGCGCAATGGGCGGCGATGGCCGACGACGGCAAAGCATTCCAGAGCAGCAAAAGCGGCGGTGGCGCCGAACGCATCCTCAATCAGGATGAAATCGACAGCATGCTCGGTTTCAGCCTGAGCGATGTCTCGCTGAACGACAATTCGGGCATCCGCGCCATCATCGACTCGGCCATGGTGTCGTACGAACGCCTGCCGATGCTGGAAATCGTCTTCGACCGCCTGGTGCGGCTGATGACGACAAGCTTGCGCAATTTCACCTCCGACAACGTTGAAGTCTCGCTCGACCGCATCACCTCAGTTCGCTTCGGCGATTATCTCAATTCGATTCCGTTGCCGGCGATTCTGGCCGTGTTCAAGGCCGAGGAATGGGACAATTTCGGCCTCGCCACCGTCAATTCCAGCCTGATCTATTCGATCATCGACGTGCTGCTCGGCGGCCGGCGCGGGCAGAGCACGGTGCGCGTCGAAGGGCGCCCCTACACCACCATTGAGAACAACCTGGTCAAGCGCATGATGGAGGTGGTGCTGGCGGACGCCGAACTCGCCTTCAAGCCGCTGTCGCCGGTCAAATTCAACATCGACCGGCTGGAGACGAACCCGCGTTTCGCGGCCATCTCGCGGCCGGCCAACGCCGCGATCCTGGTGCGCCTGCGCATCGATATGGAGGATCGCGGCGGCAATATCGAATTGCTGTTGCCTTACGCGACCATCGAGCCGATCCGCGCTGTTCTCCTCCAGATGTTCATGGGCGAGAAATTCGGCCGCGACCCGATTTGGGAAGGTCATCTGGCGACTGAAATCGGCCAGGCCCAGGTTGCGGTCGATGCGGTGCTGTACGAGGCGCGGCTGCCGCTGCGCAAGATGATGAACCTCGCCGTCGGCGACACGCTCCCCCTCGAGCTCAAGCCGGACGCGCTCGTCACCGTGCGCTCCGGCGACATCACCCTCACTGAAGGCCGCATGGGCAAGGTCGGCGACCGCGTCGCGGTGCGGGTCGCCAAGCCGTTGCGCAAACCACGGACCACATTCGCCATGTTCGAGAAGGCGGACGAGTCCAGCAATCGCATGGAGACACCGTGAGCTACCATTATGGTTTTCTGGTCGAGAGCCTGGTCTCGATCCTGTTGCTGCTTACGATCCTGTATTGCGTACGGCTCAACAAGCAGATTCGATTGCTCAAGGCCGACGAGCAGACGCTGCGCGCCACCATTTCCGAACTGATTACCGCCACCGAAATCGCCGAACGCGCCATCGCCGGCTTGAAAGCGACCATGCGCGAAGGCGAGCAGAGCTTGGGCACCCGGCTGCAACGGGCGGAGAGCGTCACCGCCGATATCGATCGCCAACTCGCCGCGGGCGAGGAACTGCTGGCGCGCCTCACCCGCATCGCCAACGCCGCGCGGCCGCCCGCCGCTGAACAGCCCGTCGTCCCCGACGCCAAGGCGGTGGCGGCCGCCGCGCAAGCCTTTGCCGACCGCGCGCGCGCGCGCGTGCGTGGCATCGCCGCATGATCCGCTTTGCGCGCGATTTCCGGCTGATTCCGGTCGTCCTGCTGGCGACCATCAGCCTGTTCGCGCTCAAAGTGTCGGGGTTGGTGTTCGATGGCGGCTATACGCTGGCCGACCGGCTGCAAGGGCTCGACAAGAAAGGCCTCAAGATAACGTCGCGCGAGAGCGTGCCCGATTACCCGAAGATCGTGGTTGCCGACGAGCAGGCCCCGCCCGCTCCGCAAGAGCCGCGACAATCCTGGGCACGGGAAATGTTCAACTACGGAGGCGACATCACCGGTTCGGTCGGCGGGGCCGAGCAACCGAGCGGTCCGACGCTCAAGTCGGGCACCAAGCCGCCGGATGGGCCCAAGCTGCAGGTCGGCGACACGACCGTGCAGATGGCTGCCGGCGAAATCGCCTCGGCCGGCGAGCGTGCAATCCTCGGGCGTCTGCAGGAGCGCCGCAAGGAGCTCGAAACCCGCAGCCGCGAATTGGAAATGCGCGAAAGCCTGCTCAAGGCCACCGAGCAACGGCTGGATGCCAAGATCGCCGAACTCAAGGACGTGGAGGCGCGCGTCAATACCGCCTTGGGCGTGCGCGACAAAGCCGAGGCGCAGCGCTTCAAGACTGTCGTCGCCATGTACGAGAATATGAAGTCGAAGGACGCCGCGCGCATCCTCGAACGCCTCGACATGAAGATTCTGGTCGATGTCGTGACAGAGATCAAAGCGGCGAAGATGTCGGAAATTCTCGCCCAAATGACGCCGGAAACGGCCGAACGGCTCACCGTCGAGCTCGCCCGCCGCGGGGATACCAAGTCGCAGAATCCGGACCAGTTGCCGAAGATCGAAGGCAGGCCGAACGGCAGCTGAGGGCGTGATCGCGCAGATCGTAGACCCGGCAAACGCCACGGTTAACGCGACGTTAAACGCCGAACTCTAGGCTGTCGCGACCGGCATTGTCGCCGGCTGGAACGGCTGCATGACGGCATCGTCCCTCAGCCCGACGGGAGCCTGCGCGCGCGAGCGCTTGCGGGGGCGGCCGTTCTTTGGCCGCGGCGCACTGGCGATCGTTGCCGTCCTGCAAATGCTGATGCTATTTGCGCCGCCGTTTGGCGGCCGCGCGCTCGCCGACGAGCGGGTCAAGGGCGACCTCAAGGTCAGCACCGAAGGCGGCTATTTGCGCCTGGCGTTCCGCTTCGAGAAGGAAATGCCGGCCACCATCCAAGGCACCTATCCGATCCTGTTGGTGTCGTTCAAGAAGCCGGTCACCATCTCGGTCGATCGGCTCAATACCGTCGCATCCGACTACATCAGCGCCGCGCGGCTCGACCCGGACGGCATGTCGATCCGCATCGCGCTCGCGCGCAAAGCGAAGGTCAATTCGATCGCCGCCGCCGAGCGGTTCTATGTTGACCTGCTGCCGGAGCCATGGAGCGGAATGCTGCCCGGTTTGCCGCAGGACGTGGTCGAAGAGCTCGCCAGACGCGCGCTCGAGGCCGAACGCCAGCTGCGCCAGCAACGGGCCGCCCCCAAGACCCAGAAGCCGTCGGCGGTCCGCGTCAAGGTCGCGACCCAGCCGACCTTCACGCGCTTTGTCTTCGCGATGCCGGACGTGGCCAACGTCGTGCCCGAGCAGACCGACGGAAAGCTAACGCTCGAATTCGACCAGGCGATCAAATGGGATCTGGCGGATGCCAGGGCGGCTATGCCGCCGAGCCTGCGATCGATCGACGCCGACGTCGACGACGATTCGGTTGCGGTCAGCTTCTCGTTCAACGGCACGCCGCAGGTGCGCACCTTCCGCGAGGAACGCAGCATCGTGGTCGATGTCGGCAATGACAGCGCCAAGCCAGCGGCGGCGGACGAGGGCGCCAAGCCCAAGCAGGCCGCTGCGCCGGCTATTGCGCCGCCGGAAACCGTGCTTGCCAAGGAAGCCGCGGCAGAGCCGCCACCGAAGACCGACGTGCCGCCACCGCTCGAGGCGGCCACGCCGGCCGCGGCCGCACCATCCGTCACGCCCGCGGTGGTGCCGGCGCCGGAAATAGCGACCGATAGTCCGTCGCCGCCCGCCGCAGCAACCGGCCCGGCGCCGAAATTGGCTGCGCCCGTGCCGCCGCAACCATCCGCAAAATCCGCAACGGCCGAAAGCAAACAACCGGCGCCCGATCCGAATGCGCCCGTCGTCGTCGAACTGCAGCAAATCGGCGACACCTTGCGCGTCGAATTTCCCTTTGCGATCGAGACGCCGGCGGCCGCGTTCCAGCGCGCCGACATGCTTTGGCTCGTTTTCGACAACACCGCCAAGATCGATCTTGCCGGCCTCAACTCCGACACCAGCCTAGCGATCCGGGCAGCCGCGGTAGAGCGCGGCCCAGAAGGCGAAGCGATCGTGCGCATCAGGCTAGCGCGGCCGCGGCTGGTAAGCCTGGAGGCGGACGGCCCGAGCTGGATCGTCACAATCGGCGACACCGTCGCGGCGCCAACCACTCCGCTCGTCATCGCCCGCAACATCGTCGGCAAGAACCGCGCCAGTATCACTATTCCATTCGATCATCCGCGCAAGATCCACGTCGTCCCGGACCGCGACGTCGGCGATCGGCTGCTGGTGGTCACCGGGCTCGGCCCCGCGCGCGGATTCCTGCGCGGGCAGACTTTCGTCGAATTGCGTGCACTGCCCTCTACCCAAGGCGTGGTGCTGCAGCCGCTCGCCGACGACATCACGGCGGAGCTTGCGGTCGACAAGGTCACCATCACGCGGCCGGACGGACTCTCGCTCTCGCCGACCGAGATCGACCCGCAGGGACAGCAGTTGGCGAGCAATTTCCGCGCTCAAAGTTTAGACCCGCAGCTCTGGACCTTCGATCGCACAGCCAAGTTCGACGCCCGGCAAGCCGAATTGGTGCGGATCGCCGCCATGGCGCCTGCCGCCATGCGCAAGGAGGCACGGTTCAACCTCGCGCGTTTCTATCTTGCCCGCGAGATGTCGGCAGAGGCCAAGGCGGTGCTCACCGTCGCGCTGGCCGACAAGAAGGACGCGGAAGACATCACCGGCACCGTGCTCAAGGGCGTCGCCGATCTCATGCTCGAGCGGCCCGAAGAGGCGCTCAAGGAATTGTCCAATCCGCTGGTCGGCGACCAGCTCGACGCGCCGATCTGGCGTGCGATCGCGAGCGCGCGCCTGGGCAAATGGCGCGACGCGCAGGCTGCCTTCAAGAACGTCGACAGCGCGATCTCCGCGCTGCCGATCGAACTCCAGCGCTTGGCATTGCGCTCCGCGCTGCGCACCGCCATCGAGGTGCGCGATTTCAACGGCGCCGATCGTATCATCACCGAACTCGCGACCGTCGGTGTGTCGCCGGCGACCAATCCGTTTGTCGCCGTGCTGGTCGGCCGCTTGAAAGAGGCGCTCGGCCGCGGCTCGGACGCGCTCGCCAACTACCAGGCTGCCGCGGCGTCGCACGACCGGCGCGCCGCCGCGCAAGGACGCCTGCGCGAGATTCTGCTGCGCTACGCCATCGGCGACATGCCGCGCAAGGACGTGACTGCGGCGATCGAGACGCTCACGACGATCTGGCGCGGCGGCGAGACCGAGGCGGAAGGGCTCAAGCTGCTCGCGCATCTTTATACCGAGGATGGCCGCTATCGCGCCGCCTTCCACACGATGCGGGTGGCACTGCTCGTGCACCCCAATTCCGACTTCACCCGCCAGATCCAGGACGAGGCGGCGGTCACTTTCGACGGCCTGTTTCTCGGCGGCAAGGGCAACAGTCTGCCGCCGATCGAAGCGCTTGGCCTGTTCTACGATTTCCGCGATCTCACGCCGATCGGACGGCGCGGCGACGAGATGATCCGCCAGCTTACCGACCGGCTGGTGGCGGTCGACTTGCTCGACCAGGCCGCCGAGTTGCTCCAGCACCAGATCGACCATCGCCTGCAAGGCGTCGCGCGCGCGCAGGTCGCGACCCGCCTCGCCGTCATCTACCTCATGAACCGAAAGGCGGAGCGGGCGGTTGCCACCTTGCAGGCAACGCGCACGGCGGAACTGTCGAACGACCTGCGCGACCAGCGTCTGCTGCTGGAAGCGCGCGCTTTGTCCGATACCGGCCGCCATGACCTGGCGCTGGAATTGATCGCCAATATCGATAGCCGCGAGGCGATCCGGCTGCGCTCGGACATCCTGTGGGGCGCGCGGCGCTGGCGCGCTGCCGCCGAGCAGATCGAAATCCTCTATGGCGGCCGCTGGCGCGACTTCACGCCGCTCAGCGAGACCGAGCGTTTCGACATCCTGCGCGCGGCGATCGGCTATTCGCTCGGCGAGGAGCCGATCGGGCTCTCGCGTTTCCGCGAAAGATATGCCGCCAAGATGGCGGATACCCCGGACCGCCGTGCCTTCGACGTGGTGAGCGCACCGGTCGGCAGCGGCGACGCGGAATTCACCGACATTGCCAAGAAGATCGCAGGCGCCGATTCGCTCGAAACATTCCTGCGCGATATGCGCACGCGCTATCCGGATGTGTCGGCGATCCCGCCGCCGCCAGCCGCCGCGCCTCTGACGCCGCCGAAGACGCCAGCCGCGCCGCCGCCCAAGGCTGACCGCACGCCGACTGGATCGATTTCCGGGCAGCCGACGGCGCGAGCGTCAAGCCGTTAGTTGCGACGCTGTCGTTTCCGGGGGCGCCCGTGCTGTGGCCTCAGGGGCCCTGCCAATGGCGCGGGGGCGCGGAGATCTTGAATGAGCTAAAAATGCGCGCTGTCTCGGCTTTGGCGTCGTGGCCATCGACACCGATCACCACCAGCTGATACGTGCGGTCGCCGGCGACCACGACGAGCGAGCGGCCAGCCCCAGTGGCAGTGTTGAAGCTGAAATCGAGCGCCGGGAAGGGCCCGCTCGACGCATTGCTGAAATTCATTTGCTCCTGCGATTTTACGGTGCCATTCACTGCCGCCAGAAAATTTTTCATATCAAGTTGGAGCTCCGTCGCCGCGTCGATATGGCCGTCGTAGTCGGTCACGCCGGAGAGGCACAGCAGTGTGCTCGTGCGCGCAATCCATATTCGTGTTACGACGCGCGGCTTACTTTCGGTCTTCGCTGTCGGCGTGTCGGGATAAAGAACCGAAAAACCCGCATCGGGCGGTGCCAGCGTCCGCCATGCGGCCTGCGCTTGGGTGGCGAGCAACAGCACCGACAGCACGGCGACGAGCCGGAAACCCTTAAGCATTGCATTCCCCCGTTGTATTGCCATTCGCGCCCGGCCGCGGCCGCGGCGCGGACGTGAATGCTAATCCTATTTTTGCTGAGTTGGAAAGTTAAGGCAGGGGAATATGGACGCCTCCGCCCCGTTCTACGTCCCGTAGCTCTGAACGAGCGAGCCGGCCACCAGGCTCCAGCCGTCCACCAGCACGAAGAAGATGAGCTTGAACGGTAGCGAGACGACTACCGGCGGCAGCATCATCATGCCCATCGACATCAGCACCGAGGCCACCACCAGGTCGATGATCAGGAACGGAAGGAACAGCAGAAAGCCGATCTCGAAGGCGCGCTTGAGCTCGGAGATCATGAACGCCGGCACCAGCACGCGCAGCGAGATATCCTCGGGCTTGGCGGGCTCGGCTTCCTTCGCCATGTCGACGAACAGCTTGAGATCCTTTTCGTTGACGTTCTTCTGCATGAACGCGCGCAGCGGCACGGCGCTGCGCTCGAAGGCCTGCTCGGCAGTGATCTCGTTGGCGACCAGCGGCCGCACGCCGGTGTCGTAGGCCTTCTGCAGCGCTGGCCCCATCACGAAGGCGGTGAGGAAGAGCGCGAGCGAGACGATCACGGCATTGGGCGGGGCGGTGGCGGTGCCGAGCGCGGTACGCAGCAGCGAGAGCACCACCACGATGCGGGTGAACGACGTCATCATCACGAGGATGGAGGGCGCCAGCGACAGCACCGTGAGCAGCGCGATCATCTGGATCACGCGCTCGGTCAGTCCGCTGCCTTGTGCGAAATTGACGCTGATATCCTGCGCGGCAGCAGGCTGCGTGCCCGCTGCGACCAGTCCGGCTACTCCGACCACCACCGTCAACAGACGGACACGGCGGTCGGAAATGCCTATCACGTCTTTCCTGTCGGACGGCCCAGCAAGCTGGCCATCTCCTCTTCGAGACTGTCGAGCGGCGCCTTGGCCGGCGCCGGCTTGATGTCGAGCTTGGGCTCGGCCTTGCGCTCGACCGCGGGCTCGACCTTCGGTTCGATTTTGGCCTCGCGCAGCGGTTCGAACTTGGGATCGAACTTGGGATCGAACTTATTTTCGAATCTGGTTTCGACTTTGGGCTCGATGCGCAGCTTGAAATCGCGCGCCGGGGCCTTGGCTTGCGCCCCGGCCAGCGCATCGGTGACCGGCGGACGCGTTTCCGGCATCGGCGTGCGGCGCAGCGCGGCCTCGAGCTGCTGGGCCATCTCGGCGAGGTTATGATCGGTCTGCGCCATTGCTACCGGTTCGGCGACCGGCGGCGGCACGACGGGCGCGACGCCCGGACGCTGCACCGGTTCGGTGCGTGGCGCGGGTGGTGCGACCTCGGGCGGCGTGAGCCGCGTCGAAAATTCGGCGGCCATGCCGGTAAGGCTTTCGGCTGGACGCGGGCGCGCGCCTGGCTCGGGCGGCAGCCAAGGTTCCTCGGTCGCGGTCGAGCGCGAGGGGCGCGGCGCCAGAATCGGCGGCGGCTCGTTGGTGGGCTGCAGCGGCCAGGAGCTTTCCCCGTTCGTGCTTGGGCGCACGGCGGGCTCGCTCGGAATCGCCACGCGCGCCGGCTCGCGCGGCTGTTCGCGGGCGCCGACCGCGCGCACGATATTGGGTTCGACCACGACGTCGGTGGGGCCGCCGATCATCAAGAGGTGCTCGATATTATCGCGGCGGATCAGCACCAGGCGGCGGCGGCCGTCGATGGCGGCCGCGTCGATGACCGCCAGCCGTGGCTGGCGTCCGCGCGCGGCGCCGCCCAAGCGATTGGCGCCGAACCGGCGAACCAGCCAGGCGGTCAGACCGATCAGCGCGAGAACCACCAGGAACGCGATGAAAAACCGCGCAGCCAGCGGCATTTCCGAGCCAAACAAGGTCTCGAACATCAAGGCGCTCCGTCCTACGTGCCGCGGCTCATGGGCGGGAATCGCCCAAATGGTTAATTCCGTATGGCACAATTTGCCGCCCGGAATACTAACAGACCCTTAACAAATATTGGGCCTTTTGGCATCCCGCCGCCGTTTCCGCAATGCTGACGATGGTAAACGGCGCCCGCGGCAGGGCGGCCCGATCCTGCACCCTTTACCGGCCATTAACCATACACCCGGCAAAGTCTGCCTAGCGCGGTTCCGCCGCGACGGGGGCTTCTCGGGGGTAGTTTATGGGGATCAGCGACATTCCAATCCTGTCCATGCTGCGCACCCGGCTGCAATGGTCGCAGGAGCGCCAGCGCGTGCTGGCCGAAAACGTCGCCAACGCCGATACGCCGAGCTATCGCGCCCGCGAGCTGATGCCGCCGACATTCGATACGCCGGCCGCGGGGTCGACAGGGCTCACGACCGTTTCGCTCGCGCGCACCGAGAGCGGGCACCTGGCCGGCATCGGGCAGAGCGACTCGCCGTTCCGCACCAAGAACGAAAGCAAATACGAGGTGCGCCCGACCGGCAACACCGTGAACCTCGAGCAAGAGATGATGAAAGTGGCGGCGAACCAGATGGACTACCAAGCCGTGGCCGCGCTCTACACCCGCAGCCTCAGCCTCATCAAAACCGCGATCGGCAAGAGCTGACACCGCGCCGGGCGGGACGGCGCGCCGCTTAACTGAAGGAGACCGAGGTGGACTTTCTCAAGACCATGGCCATCGCCGCTTCCGGCCTGCGCGCCCAGGCCGGCCGCATGCGCATCATCTCGGAGAACATCGCCAACGCGGATTCGACGCCGGCGGGCCCGAACGCCGAACCGTACCGGCGCAAGGTGCCGAGCTTCCAGACCGAAATCGATCGCTCGCTCGACGTGAAGCTGGTCGAACTCGGCAAGACGCGCACGGACAATTCCGAATTCCGGCTGAAATACGAGCCCGGCCATCCCGCCGCCGACAAGAACGGCAACGTCCGATACCCCAACGTCAATCCGCTTTTGGAAATGACCGACATGCGCGAGGCCCAGCGCTCTTACGAGGCCAACATCAACGTGATCAGTGCCACCCGCCGCATGCTCCAGCGCACCATCGATATCCTCAAGATCTGAAGGGATAGACTTTTATGGCTTCACCGCTCGCGGCCGCCAGCGCCTACGCCAACATAGCGCGCCTCGCCACCGATCCGACGCGCGCGCTCGCCAACGCGGCAGACGGCGCCGACGGCAATGCCGGGACCAGCTTTGCCGCCTTGCTCAAGGACGCGGTCGGCTCCGTCACCGAAGCGGGCCGCAAGTCCGACGCGCAGGCGCAAGCCGCGGCCGGCGGAAAGTCCAACATGGTCGACGTGGTCACCGCGGTGGCGGAGACCGAGGTCGCCGTCAGTACCCTGGTCGCGGTGCGCGACAAGGTCGTCGCGGCCTACGAAGAAATCATGAAGATGCCGATCTGATTTTTCCCTCTCCCCGCAAGCGGGAAGAAGGAGAAGTGTGGAGAAAAATGACAGGTCCCGAAGTTCTCGACGTCGCCCGCGACGCGATTTACACGCTCATCGTCATCGCCAGTCCGGTGATGCTGGTGGGCCTGGCGGTCGGCGTGATCATTTCGCTGCTGCAGGCGGTCACGCAAATCCAGGAAATGACGCTCGCTTTCGTGCCGAAGATCCTGGCGATTTTCATATCGCTGCTGATCGCGCTGCCGTTCATGGCCGACCGGCTGCACGCGGAAATGCTGCGCATCGCGGCCCGCATCGCCAGCGGCTAACGCATGATCCCGAAAAGGGGGAAACCGGTTTTCGGATAAGATCATGCGTCAGGAAAAATAATTTATTATGCGCGTCGATATATCATTCCTGCCGGTGCTGGCAGCCGCATTTATGCTGACATTCGCCCGCGTCGGCACCATGGTGATGCTGCTGCCGGGCGTCGGCGAGCTGAACTTGCCTTCGCGCGTGCGCCTGACCATCGCGCTGGTGCTCACCGCCGTTCTGCTGCCGTCGCATCAGAAAGCCTATACGGTCGATCTCGCCGCACTTGGGCCGGTCGTGACGATGCTGGTCCAGGAATTGCTGATCGGCGCGGTGCTCGGCTTGACCGCGCGGCTGGCGATTTCGGCGCTGCAGGTCGCAGGTTCCGTGGTGGCCCAGCAGCTTGGCCTCGGCTTCGTGACCGCCATCGATCCCACGCAGAACCAACAGGGCATGCTGGTCGGCAATTTCCTCGCGGTGCTCGGCATCATGATGATCTTCGCCACCGACATGCATCATTTGGTGATCGCGGCGATGAACGACAGCTATACGATCTTCCGGCCCGGCGAGATGCCGCTGGTCGGCGACGCGGCCCAGCACGTCACCCGCGTCGTTGCGACCGCGTTCCGCATCGGCATCCAGCTTTCGGCGCCGTTCCTGGTTTTCGGCTTGCTATTCAATGTGGGCTTAGGCGTGTTGTCGCGGCTGATGCCGCAGATGCAGGTGTTCTTCATCGGCCTGCCGCTGTCGATCCTGCTCGGCCTGCTGCTGCTGTTGCTGGTCATCGGCGCCATGATGGGTACCTTCGTCGGCTATCTGCAGGGCGTTCTCGTTGACTTGGCGCCGCACGGCTAACGGGCAGCGCGCATGGCCGACGAACCCGACAATACCGAGAGAACAGAAGACCCAACGCAAAAGCGCCTGGACGACGCGCTCAAGCGCGGCGATGTGGCCAAGAGCCAGGAGGTCAATACCTGGTTCATCATCACCGGCGCGACGCTCGTGCTGATGGCGTTCTCCGGCAGCATGAGCAGCGAGCTGAGCACCACCATGCGCGGGCTGATCGCCAACGCGCATAATATCAGCATGGACGGGCCGGCGCTGCCGCGGCTGTTCCAGAAGATCGGCGTCGAACTGATCGCGGCCGTCGCCATTCCGTTCCTGCTGTTGATGCTGGCCGCGCTCGGCGGCAACCTGATCCAGCACAAGCTGATCTGGTCGATCGAATCGCTGGCGCCCAAGCTGTCGAAGATCTCGCCGGCCGCCGGATTCAAGCGGATGTTCTCCACGCAGGCGCTCGCCAATTTCGCCAAGGGCCTCGTCAAACTGGTGCTGATCGGCGCGGTGCTCACGGCGCTGATGTGGCCCGAGCGCGACCGCATCATGGCGCTCGAGCGCGCCGACCTCGCGGCGGTGTTGCCGCTCGCCCAGTCGCTGACGCTGAAACTGATGGGCGCCGTGGTTGCCATGATGGCGGTGGTGGCGCTCGGCGACTACCTGTTCCAATACCGGCAGTGGTACGACCGACAGAAAATGTCGCTGCGCGAATTGAAGGAGGAGTTCCGCCAGAGCGAGGGCGATCCGGTCATCCGCGGCAAGATGAAACAGGTGCGCCAGAGCCGGATGCGCCGGCGCATGATGGCCAACGTGCCCAAGGCGGCGGTGATCATCACCAACCCGACCCACTATTCGGTCGCCCTGCAATACGAGCGCGGCATGGAGGCCCCGATCTGCGTCGCCAAGGGCGTCGATGCGGTGGCCATGAAGATCCGCGAGGTGGCCGGCGAACATTCGATCCCGATCGTCGAGAATCCGCCGCTCGCCCGCGCGCTGCATGCCACCGTCGAGGTCGATCAGGCGATCCCGATCGAGCACTACAAGGCGGTGGCCGAAGTGATCGGCTACGTCATGCGGCTGCGCCGGTCGGTTGCCCGCAAACCGTCATAAATCGCGGCTGTCCAAAACGTGGGATTGCTGCGGGCTGGCTCTTGCGCCGGTAGGGCGGCTTAAGGCACTCAGGAGTCATGGCAGGCCAACAACCCGCAGTGCAGACACCGGACCCCAGCCCGGCGCCGGGGCGGCAGGCTTTCGACAAAAGCCAGAGTGCCCCGCGCAGCGGCTCGGTCGGCTTGGTGCTGCTGGTCGCGCTCGCGCTGATCGCCGCCGCTGCCGGCTTGCTCTTTATGGAGCCTACTTACGCCGGAACCTACATACTGGCGCTCTTGGCCTTGCTCGGCACCACCGGCGTGTGCGCGCTGTTCGCCGTGGCTTCCGGCATCATGCAATTTTCCGGCCGCAGCCGGGGCAATCCGCTGTTCAAGGCGGTGGTCGACAATGCCTTCGACGGCATCGTGGTCACCGACCATGCGGGCCGCGTGTTCTACGCCAATGCCACCTACCTCGACCTGATCGGGGCAACCGATAGCAACGACGTGCGGCCGATCGAGCGGGTCTTCATCGGCGATCCCGATGTCTCCGAATCGATCTACCGCCTGCTCAAGGCCGCGCGCGAGGGCCGCCGCCTGCAGGAGGAGGTGCGCATTCCCGGCGCTGCGCCTGCGCCCGTGCGCTGGCTGCGCATGCGCGTGCGCCCGCTCGGCGAGAGCAAGCGCGACGCGCGCATGACGGTGTGGTCGATCGCCGACGTGACGCGCGAGCGCGAGCGCCAGGAAAACGTATTCCAGGAGCTCCAGCACGCCATCGACTACCTGGATCATGCGCCGGCCGGCTTCTTCTCGGTCGATGCGGCCGGCGAGGTCGTCTATCTCAACGCCACGCTGGCGAACTGGCTCGATCACGATCTCGCCCAGGTCGGCGCCGGTTCGCTCAAGCTTGGCGATATCGTCGCCGGCGAGGGCGCCGCGCTGCTCACCACGCTCAACGCTGCGCCGGGCGAAGTAAAAACGGAAGTGCTCGATCTCGATCTTAAGACGCGTGGCGGCAAGCCGGTGCCGGTGCGTTTGTTCCACAAGGTGGCGTTCGGCGCCGACGGCGCCGCCGGCGCCTCGCGCACGCTGGTGCTCAACCGCGCCAAGGACGACGGCAGCGACCCGCAGCGCGCGGCGGAAGTGCGCTTCATGCGCTTTTTCCAGAATACCCCGATGGCGATCGCGACCGTCGACCGGACCGGCCGTATTGCGCGCAGCAATGCGCGTTTTGCCTCTGCCTTCGAGGGCATGCTCAAGGGCGACGATCACTCGATCCTTTCGGTGGTGGCCGAGCGCGACCGGGCGGCGCTGGAAGCCGCGATCCGCAAGGCGGGCGAGGGGCACGGCGACATCGCGCCGGTGGAAGCCGAGCTCGCCGCCGGCGAGCGCTGGGCGAGCTTCTTCGTGTCGGCGGTCGAAGAGGAGGATCGCGACGGCGAGGCGGCCATCGTTTATGCGCTCGAGACCACCGCGCAGCGCAACCTGGAGAACCGCATCTACCAGCAGCAGAAGATGGAGTCGGTCGGTCAGCTCGCCGGCGGCATCGCGCACGACTTCAACAATGTGCTGTCGGTCATCATGATGGCGACCGATTTCCTGCTCAACGCGCACAAACCGACTGATCCCTCGTTCCAGGACATCATCCAGATCAAGCAGAACGCCAATCGCGGCGCCGCGCTGGTGCGGCAATTGCTGGCGTTCTCGCGCAAGCAGACGCTGCGGCCGCAGGTGCTCGACCTCAACGAGACGCTCAACGATCTGACGATGCTGCTGCGCCGGCTGATCGGCGAGAAGGTCGTGCTCACGCCGGCGTTCGGCCGCGATCTGTGGCCGGTGAAGGCGGACATCTCGCAGTTCGAGCAGGTCATCGTCAATCTGGCGGTCAATGCGCGCGACGCCATGCTCGACGGCGGCAAGCTCACGGTGCGTACCGCCAACGTGCCGGCCCATGAAAGCGCCGCGCTCTCATATAAGGGCATGCCGAGCGCCGACTATGTGCTGGTCGAGGTCGCCGACACCGGCACCGGCATTCCGCCCGAGATCACCGACAAGATCTTCGAGCCGTTCTTTTCGACCAAGGAAGTCGGCAAGGGCACCGGTCTCGGCCTTTCCACCGTCTACGGCATCGTCAAGCAGACCGGCGGCTTCATCTATGTCGATTCAAAGCCGGGCAACACCTCGTTCCGCATCTTCCTGCCGCGCCATGTCGCGGGCGCCGAGGAGGCGTTGCCGGAAATTGCCGACGCCGAGGCTCCGGCAATCGCCGGCGCCGTGTCAGCCGCCGGCGCCCAGGCGCGCACCGCCGCGGCCGATCTGACCGGGCAGGGCAGCATCCTGCTGGTCGAGGACGAGGAAGGCTTGCGGGCGCTCAATGCGCGCGGGCTGACCTCGCGCGGATACACCGTGCACGAGGCGAGTAACGGCGTCGAGGCGATCGAGGTCCTGGATAAGCAGGGCCATGTCGACCTGGTGGTCTCGGACGTGGTGATGCCGGAAATGGACGGGCCGACGCTGCTCAAGGAACTGCGCCGGCGCGATCCGAACGTGAAGGTCATCTTCGTGTCGGGCTATGCCGAGGAAGCGTTCCAGAAAAATCTGCCCGAGCAGGAGCAGTACGAATTCCTCGCCAAGCCATTCACGCTCAAGCAGCTGGTGACCAAGGTCAAAGAGATCATGGCGGGCTGAGCGCGCTAGATTCGCCCAGACAGCGCCAGCACCAGCACGATAATCAGCAGAACGCCGGTGATTCCGGACGGTCCATAGCCCCAACCGCTGTTATAGCCCCAGCGCGGGATGGCGCCGATCAGCACGAGGATCAAAAGGACGATCAATACGGTTCCAAGCATGGCGTGCCCCATCGGTTTGCCGCGTGGCGGTGCACAAGGATGAGCGCCGGCCGCGATTGTCTTGCTGCAGTGAATAACGTCACTTGGTCCGCTTGGTTCCTGCGGTAGAAAAACGCGCGCGTTCGATCAGTGGCACAATTGCGCAAGGCGCGTCTTATCGAAAATGATCAACTGCACGCGGCAGGGCGCCGTGCGGCCCGCGGTAAATGTCGACGGCGGTGCGCTGAAATAATCGCGCTCGCGCGTGGCGGCGGGTTCGGTCGAGATCGCTAAATCGTCAAGCGAAATCGTCGCCGGTTGCGGCTCGACTGGGGCGAACTTGGCCTGCGCCGTCGCGCTCAAAGCCACCAGCATCGCCAATGCGATGAAGTTTTTCATCGGTCTTTCTCGCTGATCGTTCGACACGAGCAATGTCCAAAGCGGCGAATAGTTTCCTGACGCGCAATGACATTCCCGTGACATCTCGGCGCAGGCCGTCGCCGGGCCTTACAAATTGCCGTGTGCGTCCCTATTGTCATAGTCGCCGATTTCGCCGGGGAGTTTGACGCCATGTTTCGCTATCGTTTTCTGATCGCGCTTGCCGCGATTGCAACCGCGCTCGTGCTTGTTGCCGGCGATGCAAATGCCCGCGCCGGCGGCGGCTTCTCGGGCGGCAGCCGTGGCCTGCGCACGTTCTCGGCACCGCCCACCACAAATACCGCGCCGTCAACGGCCGCGCCGATCCAGCGCAGCATCACCCAGCCGGGCGGCATCGGTGCCGCCAGCCCGGCGGCGCGTCCCGGATTGTTCGGCGGCGGACTGTTCGGCGGACTGGCCGCTGGCTTTCTCGGCGCCGGCCTGTTCGGCTTGCTGTTCGGCCACGGATTTTTTGGCGGCATGGCAGGCTTTGCTTCGATCATCGGCCTCATTTTGCAAGTGGTGCTGGTTGTGATCGTCGTGCGCATGCTGTTGGCATGGTGGCAGCGGCGCAATATGCCGGCGCAAGCCTATGCGGCGGCGCATCCGGCGACCGGGCATGCCTTTGGCGGCCTCGGCGGCATGCTCGGCGGCAATCAGCCGTCAGGCGAGCCGCTCACGATTGCGAAAGCGGATTACGATGCGTTCGAGCGGCTGCTCGGCGACGTGCAGGCCGGCTTCTCGGCCGAAGATATTTCGGCGCTGCGCAGCAAGGTGACGCCCGAGATGCTGTCCTATTTCTCGGAACAGTTGTCGCAGAATGCTAGCCGCGGCGTGGTCAATCGCGTCAGCGACGTGAAACTGCTGCAGGGCGATCTGGCGGAAGCCTGGCGCGAAGACGACGCCGAATACGCCACCGTCGCCATGCGCTTCGCGCTCACCGACAGCATGGTTGAGCGCGCAAGCGGTCGCACGGTCGAGGGCGGCAGCCCGAGCGAGGCCACCGAATTATGGACGTTCGTTCGAGCGCGCGGCGGCAACTGGCAGCTTTCGGCGATTCAGCAAGCCTGATTGTGCGAAGCTGCGCGCGTCGTCGGCGCGCGGGGCGGTCAATTGGCTTTGGCGGGATCGGCTTGCACCGGCGCGGCTTCCGGCGCGGGTTCCGGCACACCTTGTTCATCGGCGTTGGCTTGCGGGACCAGCGTCGCATTCGCAGCCTCAGCGAGGCTGTGTGCGAATTTCACACCTAACTGAGTGGGCTTGCGCCACATCACGCGACAGAAGCGCCGCGCGGCGCCGTTGCTCGAGAGCAGCAGGACAAAATAGTCGGGAATGGCCTTGGCATCCTGCACGTCGATGCGCGCGCCGGTATCGGAAATGTCGGAAACGACGCAACCGTGCCGTTGCTCGGCGGTGACCGCCAGCCAAGCGGTATAACGCAAAGGCTGCCGACGAGCGTTACGTTTTTCTCTGATCATGCTGCCTCTTTGCCGCCCGATCGGGCAGGCGCGCTCTGGGATTCATAATCCGTTAACGCTGGGTCCTATGCACCGCACAACTATAGCGATTGTCGATTACCAATTTCATAAAGCGTTATAGGACGCCTATTTCCGGGACATGCCGCCCCGCTTGGGCGTTGACCTTGCACCGAATTCCGTCTATGCCGCCGCCCGCAACCTGGTTTTCGGCCTCATCTTGCTGACCCGCTCCCGGCTTTGGGCTGCGCTCCAAGTGAACTCCCAAAAACTCGGAGAGTTGCCGCCCGCGCGCTGCGCGGGCGTTCAACCGGAAGCGTGAAAGGAACTATGATGCCTGTCGGAACTGTGAAGTTCTTCAATACCCAAAAAGGCTTCGGCTTTATTCAGCCGGATGACGGCTCCAAGGATGTGTTCGTGCACATCTCCGCGGTCGAGCGCGCCGGCATGCGTTCGCTGGTCGAGGGCCAAAAGATCAGCTACGAGATCGTCACCGAGCGCGGCAAGCAGGCGGCAGGCAATCTGCAGTCGGCCTGACGCACGCCATAAGAACTTCGCTGAATTGAAAGCCCGGCGGCGACGCCGGGCTTTTTGCGTGAGCGGCGACCGTGCTAGAAAAAGTCATGCGGCAGGGATTGATCGGTTTGACGGTCAGCGTGTTGATGGCCTTGGCGATCGGCGCGACATCGCCGGCTGGCGCGCGGGAAGGGCCGGGCAACGCCGGGCTTATTCCTCTGCTGGCGCCGCAGGTCGGCAACAAAGCCTGTTACGCGCGCCGCTATGACGCCGCCCATTTGCGCGCGCATCCGCATCAGCGCATTACGGCAATGACGTTTCTGCTCAACGTGGAAGCCTACGATCCGGTAGAGGTTAAGGACAAGCCTCCGGAGGAGCGGGTTTACTATGTCTTCGCCATGTCGGTGGCGCGGCGCGGCGATAAACGGTTGCTGCACACATCGGGCGATTGCTACGGCAGCGACGAAATATTCTGCGTGGTCGATTGCGACGGCGGCCACGTGACGCTCGACAAAATGCCGCCGGCCAATACGTTGATTGTTCGCCTGAATGAAGATGGCGTTCGCATGTTCCACGATTGCGACGAGGAAGAAGGCGTGCTGGTCACATCGGGCGCTGACGACAAGGTATTCCGCGTCGACAAGGTTTCCGATAATTCATGCCGGGCGCTGCAGGAATTGATAAGCGGAAAATAACGCAGTGCGGGAAGGAGACTAGCATGGACATCATTGCTTGCGGATCGCGGCCGACGCGCCGAGGGCCGGCGTCGAGCTTCACCGGAACGGTGTGGCAGGATCCGATCATCCAAGCGCCGGATCCCGCTCTTCTACGCGCCGGCTGGGTGCGCTTCGAGCCGGGTGCGCGCACCTTCTGGCACACCCACCCGCTCGGCCAGACTTTGCACATCGTCTCCGGCGTCGGTCATGTGCAGACCTGGGGCGGTCCGATCCGTCCGGTGCGCGCCGGCGACACGGTCTGGATCCTGCCGGGCGAGAAGCATTGGCACGGCGCGACGCCCGAGCACGGCATGGAGCACCTCGCCATGCAGGAGGCCCAGGGCGGCGAGCATGTGACCTGGATGGAGCCGGTAAGCGACGAGCAATACAAGGCGAAACCGGCCGGCTGATCGCTTCCGCAGCACAGATCAACAGCGCGTGAACGCGGGAATGGTGCGGCGCCAAGAGTGTTATGCCTGTGCGAAGGCGGGGCGACGGGCCGCGCCGATGTCGGGAGGTTTCACATGATCGCTGTTCGGATAAGCGTGCCTTTGGCGGCGAGCCTTGCCCTGTTTTGCGCCGCGCCGGCACAGGCGCAACAGGCCAATATGAGCTTCTTCGTGACCAGCGCCGGGCCAGGCAAGGGCGCCGATCTCGGCGGCCTTGCCGGCGCCGACAAGCATTGCCAAGACCTTGCGAAAGCGGCAGGCGCCGGAGCCAAGACATGGCATGCTTATCTATCCACCCAAGGCGATGGCGCGGTCAACGCGCGCGACCGCATCGGCAAGGGTCCGTGGATGAATGCCAAGGGCATGGTCGTAGCCACCGGCGTCGATGACCTGCACAGCGCCAACAACAAGCTCAATAAAGAGAACGACTTGTCGGAGAAGGGCGAGGTCATCAACGGCCGCGGCGATAAGCCGAACCGACACGACATTCTGACCGGCTCGACCCCGGATGGCAAAGCCTTCCCGGCCGGTGAAGACCGTACTTGCAAGAACTACACCAGCAGCACGCAAGGCTCGGTCATGCTCGGCCACAACGACCGGCAAGGTTTGCGCGACGACGCCGAATCGAAGTCGTGGAACTCGTCGCATCCCTCGCGCGGCCCCGGCGGCGGCTGCGCCCAGGACGATCTCAAGAGCACCGGCGGCGCCGGGCTGTTCTACTGCTTCGCGGTGAACTGAACGGAACGCCACATCGCAC
>DASXBN010000075.1:0-2293 GCA_036491675.1 Pseudolabrys sp.
GCCCTGGCACGATCGCCTATATGGCCGACCCGCATTTCGAGCATGAAATGCACACGGCGACCGGCGGGACGATCTTTTTCGTGCAATACCCCGGTCCGACGACCGGCACCCCGCCGATTTATGACGGCCGGATGAATCTGAAAGAAGCGCCGCCGCTCGCGCAGCAGGACCTGGAGCACTGATGCAAGTGAGCGACCGAGAAGCGCGGCAAGACGGCAAGGAATAACCGATGGCATGGCAGATCGGCGTCGATGTCGGCGGCACGTTCACCGATCTGCTGGCGCTTGATCCCGAACGCGGCGTGTTCCGCGTCGCCAAGGTGTTATCGACCCCCGAGGACCAGTCGATCGGCTTCCTCACGGGGCTGGCCGAGCTCGAAACTGATCTCGCCGCGGTGGCCGCGCTGGTCCACGGCACCACGGTCGCGACCAATGCCGTGCTCGAACGCAAGGGAGCGCGCTGCGGACTGATAACCACGGCCGGGTTTCGCGACGTGCTCGAACTCGGCCGCCGCACGCGCCCCAATCCCTACGGCATGACCGGGAGCTTTGAGGCGCTGATCCCGCGCGATTTGCGGGCCGAAGTGCCCGAGCGGATCGATGCCGCCGGTCGGATCCTGACCCCGCTCGACGAAGCGGCGGTGCGTCGGGAAGTGCATCGCTTGCGTGAGCGTGGCGCCGGGGCATTGGTGATCCATTTCATCCATGCCTATGCCAACCCGGCGCACGAGCAACGCTGCGGCGAAATTGCGCGCGAGATCTGGCCCAACCGGTTCGTCACCCTGGGCAGCGACATTCTGCGCGAGGTGCGTGAATTTGAACGCGGCAGCACGGCAGCGCTTAACGGCTACGTGCAACCGATCGTGTCGCGTTATCTCGGCCGCCTCTCACAGAACCTGCGCAACGCCGGGCTGAGCAACGAGCTTCTCGTGATGCAGGGGAATGGCGGCATGATGGCGGCCAGCACCGCCGCCGGTCTCGCCGTGCACACCGTCCTGTCCGGCCCGGCCGCCGGTGCGATCGCCGCGGCGCGGATAGGCGTGCAGGCCGGCTATCCCAACCTCGTTGCCTGCGACATGGGCGGCACCAGCTTCGATGTCTCTCTGATCGCCGCCGGCGAACCGGCGCTGAGCGCGGAGAAGGACATCGCCTACGGCGTGCCGTTGCGCGTGCCGCTGGTCGACATCCACACGATCGGGGCCGGCGGCGGCAGCATCGCGCGGATCACGCGGGCCGGCCTGTTGCAGGTCGGCCCCGAAAGCGCCGGCGCGCGCCCCGGACCGATCGCCTATGGCGGCGGCGGCGCCGCCGTTACCGTCACCGATGCGAACCTTCTGCTCGGCCGCCTCAATCCCGATCGTCTGACCGGGGTCGAGGAGTCTGCGCCGATGGTGACGATTGCCGCGGCCATCCGCGAACAGATCGGCGCGCCGCTGGGCCTGGATCCGACCGCTGCCGCGGCGGCGGTCCTGGCCGTCACCACCAATCAGCTGGCGCACGCGATCCGCCTGGTGTCGGTCGAGAAGGGGCACGATCCGCGCGATTTCGCCCTGTTCGCCTTTGGCGGCGCCGGTCCCTTGCACGCCGTCGAGATCGCCCGCGAGCTCGGCATTCCGACCGTGCTGGTGCCGAGGTTTCCCGGCATCACCTCGGGTCTGGGCTGCGTCCTCGCGCCAGTGCGGCACGATTTTGTCCAGAGTGTCGGCCAACCGCTCGCTGGTGCGGCGACCGGACAGATCGACGGCCGCTTCGCCGATCAGGCTGCGGCGGGACGACAGCTTCTCGACCAAGACGGAGTGCCGCTCGCCGAAATCGTGGTTCGCCATGAAGTCGATCTGCTGTTCCGCGGTCAAAGCCATGTGTTCCGGGTGCCGGTGACCGCGCCCGGTTTTGATCCCCGGTTGGTGCGGGCCGATTTTCTGGAACGCTACAAGGCGCGGTTCGACATCGACTTGCCTGAGATGACAGCGATACTCGTCAACCTGCGCACCACCGTGATCGGCCGGCGCGCTCCGGTCGATCTGGCGACTTTTGCTCCCGCGATCGGCGGGTCCGAGGCGCCCCGGCCGAGCGGCGCGCGGCAGGTCCGCTTCAACGGCGGCTGGTTCGATACCCGGCTCTTCGACCGGGCTTCTCTCGGGAGAGGCGCGATACTCGCCGGGCCTGCGATCGTCGAGCAGCCGGATACGACGGTGGTCATCGACCCCGGCGCAACTGCCGTCGTCGACGGCCTGGGCAATCTGGTGATTTCGGTAGGTGAGACATGACGCTTGATCCGGTGACACTGGCGGTCA
>DASXBN010000076.1:0-1562 GCA_036491675.1 Pseudolabrys sp.
CGCAGAGGATAGATCGCCGGAATCCTCTGGTAGTTGGCGAGGGTGACTATCTGTTCGCGTCGACTGGTGAACAGCGGATTGGAGACGACGATGAGGGCGTCGTCGCGCTCTTGCGCCAGTGATCGAAACGCTGTGTCGAGCTCCCCCTCGCTGGCCGCGTCGAGAACGTGCACAGACTGCCCGAGGGCGTGCGCCGCCTCCTGCACGTCCTTGGCGTCGGGATTCAAACTCTTGGGATTCACGAGCATAGCGATCTTGCCGGCCTTCGGCTGCAATTCGCGCAACATCTCCAGGCGCTTCGGGCCAAGTGTGATGGTGAAAAACGTCACTCCGGTCAAATTGCCGCTCGGCCGGTTGAGACTTGCCACGAGACCCGATTTAACCGGATCCGCGCCGATCGTGAATACGATCGGAACGGTTGTCGTCGCGGCTTTGGCGGCGACAGCCGAAACATCCCCTCCACCGGCAACGAGGACCGCCGGCCGGTGTGCCACGAGTTCGGCAGCCAGTGCGGGGAGATGATCGAATTGACCTTCGGCCCAACGATAATCGATCGTCACGTTCTGGCCATCGACATAGCCTGCCTCAGCGAGACCTTGCCGGAACGCCGCCATCATGGAGGAATATGGCTCCGGCGACGCGCTGTGGAGATAACCGATCACCGGCATCGCCGGCTGCTGCGCGCGCGCTGCGACCGGCCACGCGGCCGCCGTGCCGCCGAGCAGCGTGATGAACTCGCGTCGGTTCATTCCATCACCTCGTCGGCGCGGGCGAGGAAGGGTTCGGGAATCGTGAGGCCGATCGCTTTCGCGGCTTTGACGTTGACGACCAGCTCGAACTTGGTCGGCTGCACTACGGGAAGATCGCCGGGCTTGTCGCCTTTGAGGATCCGTCCGGCATAGCGGCCGACCTGATGATACGCCTCGGTCAGGCTGGTCCCGTAGCTCATCAAGCCGCCGGCGGCAGCAAATTCGCGCACCTCATAGATCGCGGGGATGGCGTAATGGTTGGCGAGCGTGACCAATTGCTCGCGCCGCGTGTTGAAGAAGGGATCGCCGCCAACCAGCAGCGCCGCGGCCCGCAATGTGTTCAACGTCGTGAAGGCGGCGTGAATGTCCTGCTCGTTGCTTGCATTCAATACTCGGATCTGCTGGCCAACGGTGCGCGCCGCATTGGTAACGTCTCGCAACTGAGTTTGGAAATTCGCATTGCTTGGGTTCAGCAATACCGCGATCAATGCGCCGGTCGGAACCAGTTCGCGCACGAGCCCCAAGCGCTTGCCCTCCATCTCCTGGAGCAAAATGTTGACCCCGGTCGCATTGCCGCCTGGCCGATTGAGGCTGGCGACCAAACCCAACCTGACCGGATCATCGCCAGCAAGAAAGACGATCGGAATGGCCGACGTGGCCGCCTTGGCGGCGAGTCCCGCTGCGGTACCGCCGGTCGCGACGATCAGCGTGACCTGGCGGCGAACCAGATCGGCCGCCAATGCCGGCAGGCGGTCGGTTTGACCTTGCGCCGCGCGGTATTCGATGGAGATGTTCTGACCTTCGGCATAGCCG
>DASXBN010000077.1:0-42142 GCA_036491675.1 Pseudolabrys sp.
AAGATGCCGTAACCGTCGAACCAGTCGGCGAATTTACACTCAAGGGCATCCGTCGTCCTCTGGCGGCCCACAATGTGCTCGCTACCAAATCAGCAAATTAGGGCGCGCGGACGAAAGTCTCGAATGTCCGCTTTTGGCCCATAGCGACCAATCGCGGCATTGCAGCGAATGTCCGCTATTCACCCAACAGCGACCAAAAAACTAGCATAGCGACAGTCGGGGCGGACGGTCGCTATTCATCGATTTTTGGTCGGTAACGGGGGTAAAGCGACCATTTTGGAGAGCCATAGCGACATGGGAAAACGGTCGCGAATGACCCGAAGCGGGCGTCGCCGATAGGACAATTTTCAATCGAGCTTTATATTGGCTGCGCGAATCACCTTCGCCCACTTGATGGTGTCATCTGCTACGAACTTGGCGAAGTCTGCCGGTGAACTTGCGAGTGGTGTGCCGCCTAGTTCGATGAACCGCGCTTTGATCTTCGGATCGGCCAGCGCTGCATTGATTTCTGCGTTCAGCTTGCCGATGATTTCGGTCGGTGTGTTGGTAGGCGCGGCAAAGCCGTACCAATTGCTCACGGCGTATCCGGCAACATGTTCGCCTACGCTTGGGACGTCCGGCAGCGCCTCTGAACGTTGGGCCGTGGTTACGCCGAGGGCGCGCAGCTTGGCGCCTCGGATATGTGCGATGGAAGCGGGCAACGGATCAAAAGCGACCTGCACATGGCCGGCAAGCAGGTCGGTGAGCATCGGGCCGGTGCCGCGATAGGGCACATGAACGAAGTTCACTCCTGTGGTCATCTTGAACAGTTCACCTGCTACATGAGGGGGAGTTCCTATGCCCGGCGTGGCAAAGTTGAGCTTGCCCGGATTGGCTTTGGCATAAGCGATAAACTCCGGGATCGTTCGCACCGGTACTGATGGATGGACCTCCACAACAAGCGGCGTTTCGAACACGCTTGCTACAGGCGTGATATCGCGCAGGAAATCGAAACTGAGCTTGTCAAAAAGAGTTGCGTTTATCGTATTCGCCCCTCCTATGAGAAGCAGCGTGTAAGCATCCGGATTGGCACGCGCGACCGCTTCGGCGGCCAGATTGCTGCCGGCGCCAGGCCGGTTCTCGATCACGAACTGCTGGCCGAGGCGTTCCGATAACCATTGGCCGACGACGCGCGCAACAACGTCCGATGTACCGCCTGCCGGGAATCCGACGACGATGTGTACCGGCCTGGAGGGATACGCTTGTGCCGTGGCGGGCCGCGTAAAGCATGTCAGCGTGGCAGCGCCCACAGTGAGATATCCAAATTGTCGACGCGACAGCTTCATGACGGCGGCTCCCGCAAGTCGAATTGGAGGCCGATGTTGGCAACCCGGAGTTAGGTTACACGAATTGCAGACATCAGCCAATTACTAGCGACTGTGAGCAATCGTGTCGTCGGCGGCCCAGGTCTACCGACACCAGCCTCGCGGTGACTTAAGTGTCAAAGGTTCCAATTAGGTAAGGATCGCTACTGGTGCTAAACATTCATGGCGGACTAAATTAAACGGTCGCACTAAATGCCAAAGAGCGCGCGGTCAGCGCGTCAGCCCAGGGAGAAAACCATGCGTAAATCGCTGCTCGCAGCAATCACAGGCGTGGCAACGCTTGGATTTTTGGCCTCGCCAAGCATCGCGCAAGACGATACCGATCAGAAATTGGGCACGGTCCATTTCGCCACCTCCTGCAACGAGACGGCGCAACGGCGATTTGACCGCGCGATGCGGTATCAACACTCGTTCTGGTACAAGGCGTCCAGAGAAATATTCGAGGAGACGCTCAAGGCCGACCCGACGTGTGGAATTGCCTATTGGGGCATGGCGCTCGGGCTACTCGACAATCCGCACAATCCGCCGCCTGCGCCCAACCTGCCGCTCGGCCTTGCCGCTATTCAGGCGGCGAAAGCCACGGGCGCCAAGACGCAGCGCGAGCGCGACTTCATCGACGCTCTGGCGGTCATGTATGTCGACTACGACAAGACCCCCCATGGGGCGCGCGTTCAGTCCTACCTCAAGGCCATGGAAGCGCTGGCCGCAAAATATCCTGACGACGATGAGGCACAGATATTCTACGCAATTACGCTGAATGTCGCCGCCTCGCCGACCGACAAGACTTACGCCAATCAACTCAAGGGAGCGGCCATCCTGGAGGCGATCAACAAGCGGCAGCCTCGGCACCCGGGTGTGCTCATTATCTCATTCACCTCTATGACTCTCCTGCGCTCGCGGAGAAAGGGATCGACGCCGCCCGGCGCTACTCCAAGATCGCGCCGGCTGCGCCGCATGCGCAGCACATGCCCTCGCACATCTTCACTCGCGTCGGTCTCTGGAAAGACTCGGTCGCATCCAATATGGCCGCCGTGCAAGCGGCAAAGGCGGACAAGTCACCCGGTGATCAGATGCACGGGCAGGACTATTTGGTCTACGCCTATCTGCAACTCGACCAAGACAAGAATGCACTTGGTGTTATCGACGATATGGCCGTCAGCACTTTCGGCCCGGATGCATTCCCAGCGCATTTCGCATTGGCCGCGTCACCAGCGCGCTACATGGTGGAACGCGGAGATTGGAAAGGCGCGGCGGAGCTTCAAGTCCGTCCGAACAAATTTCCCCATGTCATGGCGGTCACCTATTTCGCCCGCGCTCTCGGCGCCGCGCGCTCCGGAAATCCTGATGCTGCCAAGACCGAAATCGCAAAGCTTGCTGAAATGCGTGACAACTTGACGGCGGCCAAGGTCGGCTATTGGCCGCACATCGTCGACATCCAGTATCAGATCGCGACCGCGTGGCAGCTCTATACCGAAGGCAAATATGGTGACGCGCTTAAAATGATGGGTGCGGCCGCCGACGCCGAGGACAAGACCGAGAAGCACCCGGTGACGCCTGGCGCGCTCACGCCCGCGCGCGAACTCTATGGCTATATGCTGCTCGATCGGGGCATGTCCAAGGAGGCGCTGGCGGCGTTCGAGGCGACGATGGCGAAGGAGCCAAACCGCTTCAACAGCTATGTCGGGGCGGCGAAGGCCGCGCAAGCGCTCGGCGACAAGGAAAAAGCAAAGGCCAACTATGAAAAACTGGTTGCGCTCGCGAGCGCGGGTGATAACGATCGTGCGGTGTTGGCCGAGGCTAAGGCGTTCGTCGCAAGCAACTAAGACAAAAGGCCCGACCGATCGCGGCCGGTAACGCGATGAAAAGAACTACCATCCTTGCCGCTGTCATCGCCTTCGCGCTGGGCGGCCTGGTCGCCGTGTTTGCATTCTTTGTGTCGGCGTTGTCGAACCGTAGCGGGGTCGTGGCTGCGCCAAGCCATCCGGTTTGGGCTGAGGTGCAATGGCCTTTCCCGACTGACGAGTGGGGCAAGGGCAAAGCTTTCCAGTGCAGGGCGGCGGATTGCGGAGCCGAGGTCAACCTTTATATCCGGGCCAAGATCGGTTTCTGCAACTGCGCGACCGGTGTCTCCGATGACGACGAGCTAAATCGCCTTAGCGATTTCAGCCTGATGGGCGACAAGCATTCGGATTTGGGGCCAGGCCACCCGATAGCTGTGGCATGGATGAAGGGCCGCAGCCGGCCTTACAAGGTCGTCAGTTCATTCTGGCCGGGACAATCAGCGCTAGCGGTTGCTTTCAACGATCATTGTGACGCCATCGTCGCAACGGTCGTGGTCGGGCACGAGCAGCCTGCGATAATCGAGCCTAGCGTCATAGAGTTCCTTAACAGCAAGACCATTCTGCACTGGGCTGAGGTAACGCTTGGTTTGTAGGTCGGAGTTCAGTCACGTCGTAGCGTCGGCGCGGCGTAATGTCTGCTTTTGGCCCATAGCGACCAATCGCGGCATTGCAGCGAATGTCCGCTCTTCACCCAATAGCGACCAAAAAAGCGAGCATAGCGACAGTCGGGTCAGACGGGGGTAACGTATTCCATCGCAAGGCCCCCTATCCACGACTGCTTGAAAAACTGCGCGTCAACTAAAACTAGGACACGATGAAAATCCAGCAGGTCAAAACCAATCTCGTGCGTCTGCCGCTGGAGGAGCCGCTCGTCGGCGCGCCGCCGATGCCGACCATGCTGCGCGACTTCGTCACTGTGCAGGTCATGACCGACGATGGCATCGAGGGCATCGGCGTTACCACCTTCGGCGGCAAGATCGTCAAGACGCTGAAGACCGCAGTCGAACAATTCGGTGAGCTGATCGTGGGCGAGGACCCTCTCGCCGATCATCCCGGCGCTTATTTGCGCGCGGCCATTCATAACAACGGCCCGGAAGGAATCGTATCACTCGCGCTTGCCGCGCTCGACACCGCGCTTTGGGATATTCGCGGCAAGGCAGCGGACGTCACCGTTGCCAAGCTGCTCGGCGCCACCCGCGACCGCGTGCCGGCTTACGCGAGCGGCGCGCTGGTGCGTACCTCGCCGCTCGACACGCTGGAAAAGGCCGCCGCGGCGCTGATCGCAAAAGGCTTCACGCAAATGAAGACGCAGATGGCGGTCGATGGCCTCAACCCTGCGCAGGAGATCGAGCGCATCCGCGCGGTGCGCAATGTCGTCGGGCCCGATATCAACCTGATGGTCGACATCAACCAGCGCTGGAGCGTGCACCAGGCAATCTCCATCGGCCGCCGTATCGAGGATGTCGGCCTCGGCTGGCTCGAGGATCCGACCGCCCGCAACGACTACCAGGGTCTCGCCGAGATCGCCCGCGCGCTTGATATGCCAGTCTGCGCCGGCGAATATCTCTATGGCACCGAAGGCCATCGGCAGACGCTGGCGCATCATTCCGTGGACATCGTCATGATCGACATGTTGCGTGCCGGCGGCGTCACGCAATGGATGAAGATCGCCGCCATGGCAGAAGCCTTCAACCGCCCCGTGGTCAGCCACCTGTTGCCGGAGTTCCAGGTGCATCTTGTCGCCGCGGCGCCGAACGGCCTGGTGCTCGAATATATGCCGTGGACTTGGCGGCTGTTTGAAAACCCGCCGCTTCCTGAGAAGGGCGAGGTGAAAGTGCCAGCCGCGCCTGGATTCGGACTCACGTTCGACAAAGATCTAATCAAGAAATACGGCGTCAGCTGACTTTATTGCGCATGCGACTTCCGAATGGAAGAATGGGTCCGCCGCTTCGGAGCTTCGCTGCCGATGCGCATGACTGCATCGTAGTTCGGGTCAAACCCTGATCGTTTCGGGCACTATCCCGCTGTGGCTCCTTAATTCGTTTGCGGCAATCATTCGTGGAACCGGCAATATGTTTTTTCCGGCGTGCGTCATCACCGTCGGCGCGATCGTGCTTATTCCGTTGTCGCCGACCTTGATTTTCGGACTTGGACCCTTCCCACCGTTCGGGATTGCCGGCGGAGCGGTAGCGGTATTGTTCTATTACGTGATCGGTTGCTCGATCTTTGCAGCCTACATCTGGTCGGGGCGCGGCGTGCTGAAGCCCTTGTTGCGTCCGCCGCGGGGCTCGCGCTGTATTTTGCTTCGCAAGACGCAGGCCGGTTGGGCTGGCCGATGATTGCGGCTGTCGTACGGGTGGGCGTTGCCGCAGGCGGCGGCTGGCTTGCAGTCAAGTTCTTAGGTGGAAGCGACGGCCTGTTTATTGTGCTTGGCGTAGCGCTCGTGATTTTCGGCACAATCAATGCGTCGGCGGTGGCAGGCGGCGTGTTGTTTAGGCTTGTGTGTACCGAAAACCTGATCCAGCTACCTTTTCAGTTTTCGCACGCAAAGGGAAAGTTTTTGCTGTAAGCCACTGAAATTGTTCGCGTACCAGCTCTCAAAATCCGCGCCAACACCTTTCCAAAACTTTGGCAATGAGAATTTGCAGAAGGCGGCTTGGACGAGGCTATTATCCGTCAGGCTCGAAAGTGGGGAATGGGGATCATCGATGAAATTGGCCGCGCATTTGATTCTACTTTGTGCGTTGAGCGCATGCTGCAACGCAGCTGCTGCCGAGGATGTTTACCCGTCCCGTACAGTCAAGTTCTTGGTGCCGCAGGCTCCTGGTGGAGCCACCGACGTCTTCGCGCGCAAACTTGCTCAGCTGCTGAGCGAGCGCTGGGGTCAGCCGGTCATCGTCGAAAATAGGGCCGGCGCAGCCGGAGTTGTCGGGACAGAGGCCGTCGCGAAGTCAAACCCCGACGGTTACACGCTGCTCGTCACGTATGCCGGATCACAGGCCGTTAATCCGAGTCTCTATGCAAACCTGCCGTTCGACTCTGTCAACGATTTCAAAACGGTAGCGACGATAGCGAGTACGCCGTTCTTTCTTATTTCAAACCCCAAGCTCCCAGCGAAGACACTCAAAGAGTTTGTAGCGCTCGCAGGCGAAAAGCCGGGTGTCCTGACGTTTGCCTCTTCCGGCAACGGCTCGATCAACCACCTCCTGGGAGAAATGCTCAGGCTGGAAGCTGGCATCAACATTCTGCACGTTCCATATCGGGGAGTTGCGGCGGCAATCTCAGACGTGATTGCGGGCCACGTCGATAGCGCGTTCAGCAGTGTTCCTTCGGTGCTGGGGATTATCAAGGGTGGGCAGGTACGAGCGCTTGCCGTGAGCAGTGCCAGGCGTGTCAGCGTCGCACCGGACGTGCCTACCATCGCCGAGAGCGGCTATCCGAGCTTCGACGTGAATCCGTGGTGGGGCATTCTCGCTCCTGCCCATACTGATCGGGCTATCGTGAAAAAGGTAAATGCTGACGTAAACGAGCTCCTGCAATCGGAGGCGATGAAAAGCTTTCTTGCGACTCAAGGAGCCGAGCCGCTGATTACCTCCCCCGATGAATTTTTACAGATGCTGAAGGGTGACGTCACAAGCTGGGCAAAGGTTATTAAGGCCGCAAACATTCATCTGAACTGACGCAGCGTAATTCGCGTTTCCGGCGGGGATTACCAATGAATGACGTCGTCTACCTCAAGCTTCCGAGACCCAGTCCGCATTTAATTGAACGGGCCAGTCGGATCGCCGTTTCCGATCTCTACGAGGCGCTTCCTGCCGAGTTGCGCGCTCATGCGCTGATGAGTTCGCGCATACGCCCGCTGGTCCCAGGCGTACGCGTGGCAGGGCCAGCAGTGACAGCGAGATGCGCGCCGAATGATAATTTGATGATGCACAAAGCTCTTTTGCTCGCCGAGCGGGGAGATGTTCTGGTCGTTGACGGCGGGAAACCCTCGGCGGCGCAATGGGGCGCCTTGGCAGCGGCGTACGCAAAAAAGAAAGGGCTAGCCGGCGTCGTCGTCGAAGGTTGCATTCGTGATGCGGACGATCTGGTCGAGCATCGCTCTCCCGTGTGGTTCAGAGAAATCTCGCCGGCGCATCCAGAGAAAAAAGGGCCCGGCGCGGTGAATGTCCCCGTACGATGTGGTGATGTCCTGGTTCATCCTGGGGATCTCGTCTGTGCGGATGGGGATGGAGTCCTGGTTATTCCGCGAGAGAATGTAGAGGCGGCTCTTGTCGCCGCGGAAAATCGAGCAAATCATGAGGCTGAGGCAGTCAAGGCCATCGACGATGGGAAATCCTTGTTTGAGATACACGGTCTCGCCAGTGCTTTCGAAGCAACCGGCCTAGAAGTAATCGACGGCACTTGGACGGAGGAGCACGGCTAGAATTAGTGATGTCTGATTTTGGCCGATGGTGTTGAAAGCGGAAATGGCGCGGGCTTGCCGAGAATCCTATAGGTGGAAGCTGGCGAACCCTTCTTGACCAATGAATGACCAACGATATACAGCAACCAAACAAGAACAAACGCCGTCAAACGTGATCGAACGCGACGCTATTCGTCAGATTCTTCCGGCTTTTCCTGGGAGGGCGCACCGCTCATAACGGTCTGGTTGGAGGTTGAAGCCTTCGCCGACATTTTTTGAGGCAGGCGACACTGTTTCGCAGGATACCTGCATGCCGTATTTGTGTTGCGCTGGCGCCCGCGAACGAAACGAAACCATAATGGCCGACCAAAGACCGCGAACAATTTCATTTCATGGGCGGTATCATGGGCGCGATATAATCGCGTCAATCATCACGGAATGAGATTCGCTATGTTGCCGAGTAATTTAGCAATGGTGGGCGCTGTAGGGATTGAACCTACGACCTCTCCCGTGTGAAGGGAACGCTCTCCCGCTGAGCTAAGCGCCCGGTCGTGACGGCGGCGCGATATAAGGAGCGCCTCGAACAAGTGTCAAGCGAAGGCAGCGCATGATCCCGATAAGCATGTCCTCGACGTGATCGGGGATGGGTACCGGTATTCGGATTAGATCATGCGCAACGAAATGTCTTCTCCTAGTTGCGGGTGGTCGGCTTGGCGCGTTGTGGTCCACGCGAACTCTGCAGTGCGCGGATACGGTCGGCCAGGTCGCCGTCGGTCGACGCGGCTTCGCTGAATTCGGGTTCGCCTATTCCGGAAGCGCCGCTGAGGTTGGCGCGGTCGCGCACCGTTTCGGCCGCCAGGATGGCATCGATCGGCGAATTCGGCCCTTCCAGCGTCGCGGCCAGGCGCGCCACTTCGGCCGCGACGTCGCTGATGCGCTCGCGCAGCAAGGCATTTTCCACCCGCTCGGACGCCCAGTTCTCCTCGGCCTCGCGCTTCATGGCGGCGAGGTCGCGGGCCAGCCGGTCGCGTTCGTCGATTGCGCGGCCGAGGTCGGACTGCAACTGGGCCTTTTCCGCCTTGAGCGTCTCGATCGCTGCGCTGGTGCTTTCGGTGAGCTCGGCGATGGTGGTGCGCAGATCGTTTTCACCGCTGCGCGCGGTCAGTAATTCGCTGCGCGTTTGATTGAGTTCGAATTCGCTTTGAGCGAGCAGCCGCGTCTGTTCGCCGAGGCGATTTTCCAGGCCCTCGGCGCGGCGGCCGAGAAGTTCGGCTTGCGCGGTCTGCGCCGCCAGTTGCTGTTCGAGGACGGCGATGCGGCGGCCGAGACCTTCAACCCGATCGCGCTCTTCGGCCAATTCGAGGGTGGCGGTTTTTAGCTCGACGCGCTCGGCATCGCGGCGCTCTTCCACAGTCTTGAGCTCGTTGCCGGTCGCCGCGAGCCGGTGTTTCAGCGTCTCGACCTCGCCCGTGAACGAGACGATCTCGATCTTCTGCGCATCGGCCAGGCTCGAGCGCTCGTCGAGCGCGCCGACCAGCCTGGCGAGTTCGGCCATCTTGGCGGACAGCGTGTGCTCGGTGTCATGCAAGATGCTGCTCTTGGTGGCGACTTCTTCCTGGGTGGCACGCAACTGATCGCGCAGTGCATTCTCGCGCGCTTCCAATGCGACGATGGCGGCGGCTTTTTCGCCCACCTCCAACCTGAGCTGGTTGATGGCGTCGCCCTTCTTGCCCAATTCGGCGAACTGGCTGGTGGTCTTGGCCTTGAGCTGCTCGACGCTCATTTCGAGGCGGCGCGTCAACATGGAGAATTCGGCGCGCAGTTGATCCTTATCGGCTTGGATTTCCGCCATAGACACCGGTGTGGCGGCTTCCAGCCGACGCATGGTCAGCCGCACCGCGCGGCCGTGGACGAGCGAAATGATGACCAGCCCGATAAGGGCTGCGACCAGAAAGCCGATCCCGAAAAACATGATCGGTTCGATCATAAAGGACGCCTCCAACTCACTCTTGCCCGCATATGCTGCGCGGCGCTCGCTATGCGGCCTGTCAGCGCGGCGTAATAATACCCTAAACCCGGGCATTAAGTCCCGGGTCTCTACTGGAACTACGCCCCGTAGTTAAAATACCGGCGCCTCAAAACGGGTTCCAGGTCGCCCGCGGCGTAAATTTGAGATAACCGAGATTGGCGCCAAGCCGCAGGCCTACGCCGGAGCGGATCGGCACCACGATGACGTTGCCGGCGGCGAGCGCGGTCATGCCGAAGCCGCCGATGAAATAAGCCGAGCCGTCGATGCCGGCAAAGCGTTGATAGATCGCGTCGGTCGCGGGCAGGTTGTAGACCAGCATCATGGTGCGCGCACCTTCGCCGCCATAGTCAAATCCGACCGAGGGGCCTTCCCAGAATACGCGCCGGTCGCCGGCGTTCTTGGTGTAGAGCTTGCCGTCGCCATAGCGCAGGCCCACCACGAAGGCGCCGCTGCCTTCCTGACCGAGCACATAGCCATTGGGCTCACCCCAACGGCTGACGGCCGCCTGCACGACCTCCGCCAAACCGCGCGATACCGTGCCGAAGAAACGGTGGCCGGCGTGAACGACCTCATCGGGCCTGAACGTGTCGCGCCTTTGCGGCGGCGGCTGGTTCTGAGCAGCGGCAAGGTCCGCGCCGAAAACAACGAGGCAAAGGGTGATGGCAGCAAGGCGCAAGATAGCGCGCATCGGATGCTCCATTGGATAACGAGGCTCCAGCCCCATTTAACCGGTTACTTACGCCGGTGGCCGTAATGTGGCGGCGAAAGCGCTCGCGCCCCGAATCGCTCGAGGATTGCGGATAACTATGACTGCAGCACGGCAGCAACGGAAGCCGCGGCTTGTCCTTCGGCTGGCGATTGGGCTTGCCGTTTACGGCGGTATTTTTGCGCCCGCCGCAATTTGGGGCGCCCCCACCGACCGGATTGTAATCGACGCCCACACCGGCGTTGCCATCAGCGGGTTCGATCCGGTGTCTTATTTCACCGACGCCAAACCGAAGATCGGCCGACCGGATCTGGAATTGCGCGCCGATGGAACGGTTTGGCGGTTCAAAAACGAGGGCAACCGGGCGGCCTTTATCGACCACCCGGAGGTCTATATGCCGCGCTTCGGCGGTTACGATCCGGTGGCGGTTGCCCGCGGCGCTTCGGTACCGGGTCACCCTTTATACTGGGCGGTGATCGGCGAGCGACTTTATCTCTTTTATAGCGATGAGGCGCGCACGGCCTTTCTGGCCGATCCCGGCCGCATCATCGAGCGTGCGACGCGCAAGTGGCCGGAAGTCGCGCGCAGCATCGCGCGCTGATCCGGATCGTCTTTATGTCGCGGCCGACGCGGCCTTGGCCGGATCGCCCCAGGCGATGAATCCGGGCACCAGAAATTTCTCCGTCTTGCGCCCCAACCGGAGCTGATCGCCGCTCGAACCGGTTACCGCGCCGCCGGCGGCCGCCAGGATCGCGCAGCCAGCGGCGATATCCCATTCGTGGGTCGGCGACAGCCGCGGATAAACGTCAGCCTCGCCCTGGGCGAGGTAGCAGAATTTCACCGACGAGCCGCAAAGGAAACGCTTGGCCACCGGCAGCCGTGCGATGAATTCCTCCGTTGCATCGTCGAGATGGCTGCGCGAGGTGGCCACAACGAGCCGCTCGGGCGCCGGCCGCGTGCGGATGAAGCTGCGGTCATAGGCTTGCGCCGGACCGGCGCCGAGCCGCAACCGCAGCCGTTCGGCTTTGCCGCCGACGACGCCGCGCCACAACAGTCCTTGCGCCGGCGCCGCGACGATACCGGCGATGGGAACGCCATGCGTCACGACCGCGACATTGACCGAAAATTCGTCGCGGCCGGCGAGAAACTCCTTGGTGCCGTCGAGCGGGTCGACGATCACAAAGCTCGGTTCCAGGCTCGCTGCCGCGGCACGGCCGACGCTTTCCTCCGCGATCACCGCGATGCCGGGCAGCAAATGGGACAACCCTTCCACGATGACGGCTTCGGACGCCTCGTCGGCGGCGGTGACCGGCGAGAGGTCGCTCTTGATTCGACGTTCGACCGACGAGAACGGCGTGGCGAGCGTCGCCGCCGCCGCGCGCGAGACGATCTCGGTCAGCGCGTCCAAATGCTGTTGCGCATCTTGCGGGGTGATTCCGCTTGTCACGTCTTGCAGGTTCCTCCAGAGCGGTCCTTGGCGGTTGCGGCGGTGCGGTGTATCACGCCGATAAGCCGGCGCGTCCAGCGATTCGCCGGTTTTTTGGCACCCTGCACGCCCCGCGGAGGCTCGTCTATGTCCGGAACGCCCATCGAAGCGCTCGATCTTGCCGCCCTGCTGTGCTCGCGGGTTTGCCATGACCTGATCAGCCCGGTCGGCGCCATCGTCAATGGCCTGGAAGTACTGGCGGAGGAAAAGGACGAGGAGACCAAGACCTTCGCCCTCGATCTGATCAAAAAGAGCGCCGGCAATGCCTCCGCCAAGTTGCAGTTCTGCCGCATCGCCTTCGGCGCGGCCGGCTCGGCCGGCGCCCAGATCGATCTCGGGGACGCCGAGACCATCACGCGCGGGTTTTTCGAGGACGAAAGGACCAAGCTGGCCTGGAACTTGCCGCGGGCTTTGCTGCCCAAAAACCGCGTCAAGCTGCTGCTGAATTTGCTGCTGGTTACCGGCCAGACCATCCCGCGCGGCGGCCGCCTCACGGTCGATCCGATCGGGGCGGGCGACAGTATGGGCTTCAGGGTCAGCGCCGCCGGGGTCAATGCCAAGGTTACGCCCGCGGTGGCGGCTTTGCTCGCCGGCGATGCCGGCGACGCCGGGCTCGACGCCCATCGCATCCAGCCATTCTATGCCAGCCTGCTGGCGCAGGCCGCAGGCGTCAAAGTCGCCATGGCCATGGACGGCGAGACGGTGGTGGTGAGCGCTCAGTAAGGCGCCCTGCTGCGGTTAACGAACGGTTAACGCACGCCATCCTCTTACCGCTCCGCAACTAAAATTAAACGCTTCACCGACACACTGGCCGCGCTTCTGACGGAGAGTGGCGGACGGGCCAGAGCCTGTCGACGAAGGCGTTTTTCATGGACGATCTGCTGCAGGAATTCGTGACCGAGACCAACGAGAGTCTCGACGTGGTCGACGTCGAGCTCGTGCGTTTTGAGCAGGATCCCAATAACGCCAAGATCCTCGATAACATCTTCCGTCTGGTGCACACGATCAAGGGCACCTGCGGCTTCATCGGATTGCCGCGGCTGGAAGCGCTCGCGCATGCCGCCGAGACGCTGATGGGCAAATTCCGCGACGGCCTGCCGGCGACCAACGACGCCGTCACGCTCATTCTTTCCACCATCGATCGCATCAAGCAGATTCTGGAATCGCTTGAACGCGAGCAGCGCGAGCCGGAAGGCGCCGACGACGATCTGATTTCCGATCTGGAGCGCATGGTCGAACAGTTGGTGCCGCCAGCCGCGGCCCCGGCGTCACAATACGCGGTAGGCGCGCTGACGTCGCAAGTGCTCGAGCGGCCCTTGCGGCCGGGCGAGGACTCGCTCGACGATCTCGAACGCGCGTTCCGCGAAACGGCGGTCGATCTGCCCGCTGCGAAAAACGCCAAGTCTGCGCCGGGCGAGGCCGCCAAGGACGACGACGCCGCCAAGGCCGCGAACCAATCGATCCGCGTCACCGTCGACACGCTCGAACAGCTGATGACCATGGTGTCCGAGCTGGTGCTGACGCGCAATCAGCTCTTGGAGATCGTGCGCCGGCACGAGGACTCGGAATTCAAGGCGCCGCTGCAACGACTGTCCAATGTCACGGCCGAGTTGCAGGAAGGCGTCATGAAGACGCGCATGCAGCCGATCGGCAATGCCTGGCAAAAGCTGCCGCGCATCGTGCGTGATCTTTCCGTCGAACTCGGCAAGCAGATCGACCTGGAGATGCAGGGTGCCGAGACCGAACTCGACCGTCAGGTGCTCGACCTGATCAAGGATCCGCTCACCCATATGGTGCGCAACTCGGCCGACCACGGCCTGGAGAAGCTAGAAGAGCGGCGCGCGGCCGGGAAATCCGAGCAAGGCCGGATTCGCCTGTCGGCCTATCACGAAGGCGGCCACATCATCATCCAGGTCGCCGACGACGGGCGCGGGCTCGATACCGCTCTCATCAAGGCCAAGGCCATCGCTCAGGGGCTGGTCACCGAAGCCGACGCCGAGAAGCTGACGGAAGCGCAAATACACAAGTTCATTTTCGCGCCCGGTTTTTCCACCGCCTCGAAGGTCACCAGCGTATCCGGCCGCGGTGTCGGCATGGACGTGGTGCGCAACAATATCGACCAGATCGGCGGCACCATCGACGTGAAGTCGGTGGTCGGTGTCGGGCTGAGTTTCACCATCAAGATTCCGCTTACGCTTGCGATCGTCGCGGCGTTGATCGTCGAGGCCGGCGGCGACCGCTTCGCGATCCCGCAGATCGCCGTGGTCGAACTGGTGCGCGCGCGCGCCGGCGGCGAACACCGGGTCGAGCGCATCAAGGATACCGCGGTGCTGCGCTTGCGCGACAAATTGCTGCCGCTCGCGCGCTTGAGCCAGTTGCTCGGCACCGAACCCGAACCCAGCGACCTCGAACGTGGATTCATCGTCGTTACGCAGGTCGGCAGCCAGAGCTTCGGCATCGTGGTGGACAGTGTGTTCCACACCGAGGAAATCGTGGTGAAGCCGATGTCGAGCAAGCTGCGCCACATCGCAATGTTTTCCGGCAATACCATTCTCGGCGACGGTTCGGTGATCATGATCATCGATCCGAACGGCGTCGCGCAGTCGCTCGGCAGCGCCGTCACCTCGCAGATCGATGCCGACAAAGCCGCCGACACGCGGCACGCCGCGGCCGAAGAACACCTGACGTCGCTCTTGGTGTTTCGCGCCGGCTCGAGCCAACCCAAGGCGGTGCCGCTCGGGCTGATCACGCGGCTCGAGGAAATCGACGCCCGCAAGATCGAGCTCTCGAACGGCCGCCATATGGTGCAGTACCGCGGCAATTTGATGCCGCTGGTAAGCTTGAACGACAGCGTGCGCGTGAAGGGCGAGGGCGCCCAGCCGCTGCTGGTGTTCTCGGATGGCGCTCGCTCGATGGCGCTGGTGGTCGACGAGATCATCGACATCGTCGAGGACCGCCTCGACATTCAGGTCGGCGGCGACAATTCGGGCGTGCTCGGCTCCGCCATCGTCAAGGGACAGGCCACCGAAATCATCGACGTCGGCCATTTCCTGCCGCTCGCCTTCGAAGACTGGTTCCGCAACAAGGAACAGTCGCGGCGCGCGCGTCCGCCCGCGCTGCTGCTGATCGACGATTCCCCGTTCTTCCGCAATATGCTCTCGCCGGTGCTACAGGCCGTCGGCTACGAGGTGACCGCCGCCGTCTCCGCGCCGGAGGCCCTGGCGATGATCAAGGATGGACGCGCCTTCGACGTGATCGTCACCGATATCGAAATGCCGGAGATGAACGGCTTCGAATTCGCGGAACGTCTGCGCGGCGATCCGCGCACCGCCGATTTGCCGATCATTGCGCTGTCCTCGGTCGTCTCGGCCGAAGCGGTCGAGCGCGGCCGCCAGGTCGGCTTCCACGACTATGTCGCCAAGTTCGACCGGCAAGGGCTGATCGCGGCGCTCAAGGAGCAGAGCGACGTCGGTCGTGCGGCGTGAGAAACAGACCATGAGCACCGAAAACGCCCAACAGAAACTGACCGAATATGTCACCGCGATGATCGGCGGCCAGTTGTTCGGGCTGCCGATCGTGCGCGTGCAGGACGTGTTCATTCCGGAACGTCTGACGCGGGTCCCGCTGGCGCCGCCGGAAATCGCCGGCGTGCTCAATCTGCGCGGCCGGATCGTGACGCTGATCGATCTGCGCTGCCGCTTCGGGCTCGGCCAACGCGAGAAGGGTCAAATCTCGATGGCGATCGGCGTCGAATCGCGGTTGGAATCCTATGGCCTGCTGATCGACAGCGTGGGCGAAGTCCTCAAGCTCGACGACGCCGCGCGCGAACCCAATCCGATCAATCTGGACCAGCGGCTGGCGCGCGTGTCGGCCGGCATCTTCCGCCTGGACGGACAGTTACTCATCGTCGTCGATGTCGACCGCGTTCTCGACATCGGCATGAATGCGGTCGCGGCATGACGCGGGAAGCGAAGCACGAACTTTTGTTGAACCATGGAACTAGGATAACGAGGGTGTGCAATGAAAACCTGTTTGGTCGTTGACGACTCGAGCGTCATCCGCAAGGTGGCGCGCCGAATTCTTGAAGGACTCGAATTCGACATCGTGGAAGCCGAAGACGGCGAGCAGGCGCTCGACGCCTGCCGCCGCCATCTGCCGGATGCAATCCTACTCGACTGGAACATGCCGAAGATGGACGGCTACGAGTTCCTGCGCTCGCTGCGCAAGTTGCCCGGCGGCGACTCGCCCAAAGTGGTGTTCTGCACCACCGAGAACGACGTCGCGCATATCGCGCGGGCGCTGCACGCCGGCGCCAACGAATACATCATGAAGCCGTTCGACAAGGAGATCGTGGAAGCCAAGTTCCAGGAAGTCGGACTGATCTGACCGCCATCGCGCGTCAGCAACGCGTAAGTAGAGGCGTCCCAGTCCGATGAATGTAGTCGTGGCATCCGTATCGTCCAACAGCGCTATCGGCCGACGCATCCGCGTCATGATCGTGGACGACGCCGTCGTCGTACGTGGCCTGTTTGCGCGCTGGGTGGAGGCGGAGCCCGACCTCGAAGTGGTCGCCTCGCTGCGCACCGGCCGCGAGGCCGTCAACCAGGTCGAACGCGTCGATCCCGACGTGGTGCTGCTCGACGTCGACATGCCGGAGCTCGACGGCATCGCCGCCTTGCCGCTGCTTCTGCAAAAAAAGCGCGACTTGGTCGTCATCATGGCGTCGACGCTGACGCGGCGTAACGCCGAGATCAGTTTGCGGGCGCTCTCACTCGGTGCCACCGACTATATTCCGAAGCCGGCCAGCAATCGCGAAGTGCTCGGTTCGCCAAGTTTCCGCCGCGACCTGATCGAAAAAGTTCGCCAGCTCGGCTTGCGCTCGAAGCGTTTGCGGCAGATGCCCTTGCGTGGCCCCATGGTGGCGGGGGAGGCGGGAGTCCCGCTGCCGCCCAAGCTGCGCGCGGCCGCGCAACCAATCGTACTGCGAGCGCTGCCGGCGACGCCGCCGCGCGTGCTGGTGGTCGGCTCCTCGACCGGCGGCCCGCAGGCGCTCAACGGCATCGTCGCCCAGATCGGCGGCGTGCTCGACCGTGCCCCGGTGCTCATTACCCAGCACATGCCGCCGACCTTCACCACGATTCTGGCCGAACATCTCGCGCGCATCGCCAACCGACCGGTGCGCGAGGCGCTGGACGGCGAGGAGGTCAACGCCGGCACCATCTATCTCGCCCCCGGCGGACGCCATATGTCGGTCGTGCGCCGCGACGGCATCGCCGCCATCGCGCTCGGCGACGGACCGCTGATCAATTTCTGCAAGCCCGCGGTGGACCCCTTGTTTTCATCCGCCGCCGAAGTATGGGGCGCAAAAGTCCTCGGCCTGATGCTCACCGGCATGGGCTCGGACGGCCTACGCGGGGCACAGGCGATTGCCGCCGCCGGCGGTGCCATTCTGGCGCAAGACGAAGCGACGAGCGTGGTGTGGGGCATGCCCGGCCAAGTGGCGCATGCCGGCGTCTGCTCGGCCATCCTGCCGCTCGACGAGATCGCGCCCCGCCTCGTGCGCCTGTTCGCGGGAGAACGCCCGTGACCCCGCAGGACTTCGATTATCTGCGCAAGGTGCTGCGCGAGCGTTCCGGGCTGGTGCTCTCGGTCGAGAAACAATACCTCGCCGAAAGCCGCCTGCTGCCGGTCGCGCGCAAGCACGGGCTGGGCAGCCTCGCCGAACTGGTCACGCAGCTCAAGACTGCCACCGCTGCGCCGCTCGCGGTCGAGGTGACCGAGGCGATGACCACCAACGAGTCGTTCTTCTTCCGCGACAAGGTGCCGTTCGAACATTTCCGCCTCACCATCGTGCCGGCACTCTTGGCCGCACGCGCACGCGAGAAGCGCATTCGCATCTGGTGTACGGCGGTCGCCACCGGGCAGGAGCCTTATTCGCTGGCGATGAGCCTGAAAGGTTTCGAGGCGGCGCTCGCCGGCTGGCGGGTGGAGATTCTCGCCACCGACCTTTCCAACGAGGTGCTGGCGAAGGCCAAGGCCGGCATCTACAACCAGTTCGAGGTGCAGCGCGGGTTGCCGATTCAGCAACTGGTGAAATTCTTCGGCAAAGTCGGCGAGGCCTGGCAGATCGCACCCGAGATCCGCGCCATGGTGCAATTTCGCCCGATCAATCTGCTCAACGATTTTTCCAGTCTCGGCAGTTTCGACCTGGTGTTCTGCCGCAACGTGCTGATTTATTTCGATCAGGAGACCAAGATCGGCGTGCTCAATCGGCTGGCGCGCCAAATGCCGACCGACAGCTTCCTTGTGCTGGGTGCCGCCGAAACCGTGGTCGGCTTGACCGACGCGTTCAAGCCGATGCCCGACCGGCGCGGGATCTACGTGCCCAACGTGGCTTCGGCGAAACCGGCGCCGCCGAGCAACGTGCTCAAGTTCGCGGCGAAGGCGTAGACGCCCGCGTTTCTCTGTTTCGCAAACGCTTCCCCTGGAAGTTCCACCTTGAGGGTGGCCGCATGCCATAGCGGCCGGCACGCGCGTTCGCCGATCCGATCGCCGAATTTTTGCGCAGATTGGCGCCGTCGCAGGGCGGCCGCTCTGGTATTTGCGCACCACCGGGCGCGCTGTTGCAGTGCAGCAGGGATCAGACGCGCGGCCGGTTCAGCGCCGGTTTTAAGACGGCTGCGCGGACCGCGGCGTATATTTCTTGACGGCGGGCAAGGATTTGATGACGCTTGCTGACCAAGCAAAAACTTAGGGGGGTGACGATGGGTTTTAAATCCAAATTGCTCGCGCCTATATTCGTGATCGCCGCGATCGTAGTGGCGTATTCGCCCTTGCGCGCGATTGCGCAGGAGACGTCCGGCATCACCAAGATATCCGACGCCGTCCAGGTACCCGAAGGCTTGACGACGGAAATTTCCGCGCGCGCCAGTGGCGGCGGCGCCAGGAGTGTCAGCCATAGCAGCGGCGGCAGCAGGAGCGTCGGCCGCAGCAGCGGCGGCAGCAGGAGCGTCGGCCGCAGCAGCGGCGGCGGTAAGAAGGTCAGTAGCGGTAAGACCGGCTCCGGCAAGAGCGCAGGTTCGGGTAAGAACAAGAAGACGAAAACCGGTTCATCAGGCACCGGCAAAACCGGCACCGGCAAAACCGCAGGTACCGGCAAGACTGGCACGGGCAAGACCGGCACCGGCAAGACCGGCACCGGCAAGATCGGCGGCGGCCCAGGCAAGAAGGGTACCGGCAGCAAGACCGGCCAAGGCAAGAACGGCACCGGCAAGATCGGTACAGGCCCAGGCAAAAAAGGTACCGGCAGCAAGGTTGGCGCCGGTCCAGGCAAGGGCGGCCCCGGCAGAATCAATAAGGGACCCTACGTCAATATCAACGTGAACCGCGGCCCCTATCGCCTCTGGCGAGGCAACCGGTGGGTGACGTTCGTCGGCTTCGGCACATTGGCGGCGATCCTGGTCGGCGCCGACTACTACGATCCCTACGGCTACGTCGCGATCGCACGGCCGTATTGCGAGGGCTTTACGGACGACGGCTGTCAGCTGCGATGGCAAACGGTCGCACTGGAGGAGGACGGCGACGACTGGCAATGCGTGCAATTCTGCCCGCGCGTGCGTGTCGGCGTGACGCCCGTTCCGGTTCCGGCGGCTGCGGCTCCAGCGGTCGATCTGTCGGCGCAGGCGGCCGGCACATGCGAGGTCGTGATCTACGCCGAGCCCAACATGGCGGGCACCTCGACGCCGACCTCGGAAAATCAGCCGCGTCTGGTCGACGTCGGCTGGAAGGACGAGATCGCCTCGATCGAGGTGAAATCGGGCACCTGGGACTTCTACACCGGCGACGACTACGCCGGCGACACGATGCGGCTTGCCCCCGGCACGTACGGTCAGCTTGCTCCGGACTGGACCAAGCATATCAGCTCGTTCCAGTGCTCCAATCCGAGCTAGCGCAATAGCCGGCGGCATCTGCCGCTTTGAAGATCGAGACAACCCCGCCGCTTGCGGCGGGGTTGGTTTTTAGCAGCGCGCGTATGCCGTTCGCTCGCGCATTCCCCGATTCAAATTTCAAACAGCCAAGCAGGCGCGCGTCATCGCCCGTATTCTTTGCGGCGCCGGGTGCGCTTCGGGTTTACCCGAGATCGAGCATGTTTAGTGCGCAAGTCGAGTAAACCCGACTTGTGATGGCGCACCAGTCTTCCGTCTTGCCGCGCTCCGTTTCGGGAGCGCGGGCGATGGCTCGATCTTCGGAACGTCTCGCGACGACGCCCTCAGCCTGAGCCAGGCGAAGCGGAGGATGCAGGAGGAGTTTGGCGGAAATATGATTTTATTCCTATTATTTCAAAATAGAATTTCCGTATCGAGGCGACGTGAAGATTGACGATTTGAAGGGACTTTTCCCGCCTTGACTCGGAGCGGCTCGAACCGCAGGATAGCTGCAACTTAACGTTGTTAGATCGCGCAAATGCGCGATTTGGACGATTTCGTTATTTCGATCCTTTTTCTTGCCATTTCCCGGTGGAACGCCGCAGTCAAAGGAGCGTCGCCATGATGCCGGCTATTCAACGCAATCCAAATGCGGACAGGCTTCGACCTGCTGCAATCCTCTACGCGGTCGCGTTTGCCGTTGTCGCCTCCGGCGCGCTGGCGCAGGGAGTTGCAAAGATGATCCCGTTTCAAGCATTCCAAAAGAGCACGGCTGAAGCCCGCTTCGAAAACTACGCAGGCAAGGACGGTACCAAGGTCGCGAACGCGGATGAATTTCAAAAAATGAAGGCGCACGTCACCTCGATGTACGAAGGCGTCAAGGTGAGAAACAGCTTCGTGCTGGGCGGGAGCGACGTGATCGACTGCGTCGATATGAAAACGCAGCCTTCCTTGCGGCAGAACGGAAAATTCACGGCGCCGGCAAAGCCGCCGGCGCCGATGATCGCGAAAGAAAACAAGGGTGATGAAGCGCGCGCGGGGCGGCCGGTCGCGCCCATGTTGAGCATCACGAAAAAAGACGCCTTCGGAAACGCGCAATACTGCGGCCCGGGCTTTGTCCCGATGCGCCGCATCACGCTCGACGAATTGGTGCGCTACCAAACGCTGGGCGATTTCTTCAACAAGTACGGTAAGGCCGGCGAAAAAGGGGATCCCGGAAGCCAGTAATCCTCACAAGGGGAGGGTGTGCCTATGTTCCGCTTGAAGTTGAAGACGCGGTGGCTGGCCTTGTTGACGATCGTGCTGATGGCGGCTCCTGCCTCCGCCGCTGGCGTGCACCGCTGGGCCTGGGGCGATCAGCAAGTCGACAACAAAGGCGGCGATTCCCGTCTCAATGTCTGGAAGCCGAACGTTGCGCCCGGCCTCATGTCGCTGTCCCAGCATTGGTATGTCGGCATCGGCGAAGGCCTCAAGCAGACCGTGGAGGGCGGCTGGCAGGTCCTTCCGATCAAATATAATACGACCAACCCGGTGCTGTTCATCTACTATACCCCGGATAACTACGCGACCGGCTGCTACAATCTGGACTGCGGCGCCTTCGTGCAGGTCAACAATTCATGGGTGCTCGGCGGCTCGCTGGCTCCGGTCAGCACCGACGGCGGCACGCAATACATCATCCGCATGCAGTGGCAGCTCTTCCAGGGCAACTGGTGGCTGTTCGTGCAGGGTAATGGCGGTTACGTCGCCGTTGGCTATTACCCGGGCAAGGTGTTCAACGGCGGCCAAATGACCAAGAACGCTCAATTCGTCAGATACGGCGGCGAGACGGCGGCGAATGCCTCCGACCAGGCCGGACAGATGGGCAGCGGCAAGCTCGCCAATACCGGCTGGTCGCATGCCGCCTATCAGCGTACGATCTATTACATTGATACGTCGCTGGTCGGCCACTGGACCAATTTGACGCCGCACCAGCCTTCTGCGCCGTGCTACACGATTGACCTGCACAACAATACCGGCGGCTCGTGGGCGACCTATTTGTACTTCGGTGGGCCCAAGTGTCCGTAGCTGGCTGCGCCGCGTACCCTATCAGCGCATGATCCGCGCGCTGGTGGATGCCTATGCGGAGAGGCAGGAAGGCAAGTAGAGCGACACCAACCGTAAAAAACTTTCCGCCGATTGTGAAACGTGCGCCGGTAGGCAACGCGTTCAGGTTTGCCGCGCAAAGGTAGCATTCTACCGGGGCTTGAGCAGGCCTTCATCGCGTTGCAATTTTTGCAGCGATCCGGCAACGGCAGTCTTGCTTACCTAAAAGTTTTTGCGCCTCACCTTCGTCAAAGATGCGCACGCCAAACCTGTGCGTCACATCGATTTTGTTATCGCGGCGTCATGCTTGCGGATGTTGATGTCATCGCCCGATTTTCAACCGGAGGCACCGAGGGAGCGCTCAATATCAATTTCTTGGCAACTCATATCGGTCGCTATGAATTTGTGTCTAAGTGGCAATTGGTCCACGCGATCGGAGGATAAAATGAAACGGATCCTTCTTGCTGCACTCATCTCGGCATTTGCTGCCGGCTCGGCCATGGCCGCTAGCTGTGATACCATGGCAGTCAGTAAAGACGGCAAGGCACTCGCCGGCGCCGCCAAGACCAGCTTCCTGAAGAAGTGCAAGGCCGATGCGTGCGAGCCCAAGGCCATGGACAAGAATGGTAAACCGCTCGCCGGTGCCGCCAAGGCGAGCTTCATGAAGAAGTGCGAAGCGGACGCCTGAGGCGCCGCATACAATTCGATTCCATTTGTAAATGCTCGAGAGCGGCCGATCGATGCGCCGATCTCGAGTCTGCAATCCGTGGCTCGGCTGCGATCGAGCGCGTTGCCCATTCGCAAATTCAGGAGTTGAAAATGAAAACGTTTTTTGTCGGCCCCATGACGTGCGCGGTAATCATCGGCGTTATAACGCTCGCCTCTCCCGCCGCCGCCAAGACGGCAAAAGAATGCCGGGCTGAGTGGACCGCCGACAAGGCGGCCAATCAGGCAAAGGGCATCACCGAAAAGGCCTATATCGATAAATGCAAGGCCGAAGCCAGCGCCGAAAAGCCGAAGGCTGCGCCGGCCGCGGCATCGGCTGCTGACGAAAAAGCATCGAAGGCGAAGACATCCAAGACGGCGGCTCCGGCCGCCGGCGACAAGAAAACCGTGAAGGAATGCGAGACGGAATGGCGCGCCGACAAAGCCGCCAACCAGGCCAAGGGCATTACCGAGAAGGCCTATGTCGAGCAATGCAGGGGCGGCACCGCCGCCGCGACGCCCGCGGCCGCGCCTGCCACTTCGGCGCCCGCGCAAACCAAGACGGCGCCGCCGAAAACCGAGTCCACTGAAACGAAGATGGCGCCTCCGACGACGGCGTCCGCTAAGGGGACAGCCGCTGGTGCCAACCAGTTTGCGGCGGAGAGCGCGGCGAAAACGCATTGTCCGACCGGCCTCGTGGTTTGGGCCAATCTCGATTCGAAGATCTACCACTTCTCCGGTCACGCCGATTACGGCCACACAAAACAAGGCGCCTATATGTGCGAGAAGGACGCGATGGGCGAGGGTATGCGTGCCGCCAAGAACGAGAAGCATCCCTGAGACGGAATCGGACTGATGCTCACTTCATAGCAATGGAGGCGAACGATGGGACTATTGGATAGTTTGGACGGCTCACTCGGTGGCATGCTCGGAAAAGTGACCGCGGCTGCCGCACCCGGGTTGATCGCGGCAGTGTTGGCCAAAACGAATCTCGGCGATATGCAAGGGATCGTGAACCAGCTCCAGCAAGGCGGCTTGGGCGCTCAGGTTCAGTCGTGGCTCGGCAATGGCAGCAACATGCCGGTTACACCGCAACAGCTTCAGGCCGCGCTCGGCGACGAGCACGTCAAACAAATCGCGGAGCATTTCGGCGTCCCTGTGGACCAGGCGTTGAAATTGCTCGCCGAGCATTTGCCGGCGACAGTCGATCAAGCCAGTCCTGATGGAACGCTACAATCGTAATTGAGATCAGACACGCATCGACGAATGGGCCCCGGACCGGTTGTCCGGGGCTCTGCATTTCTGCCCACTAAGCAAAAAACCCCGCCTCTCGGGCGGGGTTTGCGTTGCGAGAGCCCTAGAGCCCGCTTCACCACTCAAACTTGGCGTTGACCGCGTGGCAGGCGTTGCAGTGCTCGCGCAATTGCGCGATCAGCGGCCGGAACTCGGCGGCGCGCTTGGCGCGGCTGGCGGCCCAGGCGATCTTGGAGGCTTCCGTGGCGCGCGCATAGAAATCCGCGAAATTGCTCCACACTTCCGGCGCGGCGAACGTATCGTAGGCCGGATCGCGCTCGACACCGGGCTTCCATTGATTGGTGCTCGCCGGGAACATGTGCGGAAACGCCATCAGCATGGTCGAGATGGTTTCGGCGTGCTCCTGGGCGTCGTTGAGGTCGAGCTTGCCTTCCGGCAACAGCATGGTCTCGATCTCGTCCATGTTCATGTCGATGGCGCCCATCAGGATCTTGCGCGCGAAGATCGTGTCCCTGGGCGAGGGCTGCTCCTGCGCGGGCGCAGCCGCCCCCGCCAGCAGCGCGGCGGTCAAGACCGCGGCGGCCGCAACGGCGGCGAGCGCGCCTGGAAGCTTATGACGACGCAACGGCGCCCCCTTATCTATTCCAGCCCCGGCTTTTCCTGCTCGCGGATATTGGCGGTGAACACCTCGCCGCTCGCCAGCACGGTCAGTTTTTTCAGGGCGCCGCCCTTTTTCTCGACGTCGCGCAAGGGCGAGAACACGACCTCGACCTTGTCGCCCGGCTTGACGGCGTCGCGGCGCCAGCCGCCGGCGCGCACCAGATTGCCGGGGCTCGTCATTTCCATCAGCCAGTCGGCCGGCGCATCGCCTTCGTTGAGCGAGCCGTTGACGGTCAAGGTGACGTGCGGGTTGACCCAGCGCAGTTCCACCACGGTGCCCTTGATGGTCACGGTCTTGGAATGGTCGAACATGGTGGTGGAGTGATGCGCCGAGGAGATTCCGGCGAGCAGACAAACCGCGGCAATGGCGCCGGCGACCTTGATGAAGTGTCCCATGGGTTGCTCCAAATGAAATGGTCAGATCAGTGCCGCGCTGCCGTCATTTTGCCGGAACGGCGATGGTGTTGCCCCAGATCGATTTCTGCACCGGCACGAAGATGTGGTCGCCCTCGGCATTGACCCGCTCGGCCAGATCGCCCTGCACGCAGACGCCCTCGACGATATCGAATTTGCGGGCGCGCTGGCGGAAAAAGATGCGCGTCGTCTTCCACGGCTTGGTGAGCAGCTTCGGCGCGATGATCTCGAGATCGACGTGCAGGATATCCTTGTCGGCCAGATGAATGCGCTCGATCGTGTGCATTTCGCCGTTGTTGGGCAGGCCGGCGGCTTCGCTGACCGCCAGCGTCGCCTGCGGGAGAATGTCCACGGTGTCCACGACCAGCGTGTCGCCTTCCCAATGGCCGATCGAATGGCCGTGGAAGGTCGGGTCGGAAATCTCCGGATGCTGGCGGCCGTCAGTGTAAATCCGGCGGATGCGGTTGCCGTCCGACTCGCCGAGCATGGTCACGCGGCCGGGCGTGAACAGGATTTCCATGGCGTTATGGGTGATCAGCATCCAGGACGGATGCGATTCCGGCAGGCAGTACGAAAAAATCAAGGTCGGGCGGCCGGCCTTTTCCTCCGCGAACATCTTCTCGATCTTTGCCGCGGCCTTCTCGTTCCAGGGCGGCGGATTGGTTTTGACCTGGGCGTCCTGGTCGGTGATTTTCGGGTTCCACACGCCGCTCCAATCCGGAAGCTTGCCGATATCGGCCCAATCCTGCGCGGTCGGCGGCGGATTGATCACGGTTGGCGGTTTCTTGGGGGCTTGCGCGGATGCTGGCGCGGCAAGCGCCATCGCCAAAGCGGCGGCGAGAAGGACGCTCAAGCGGATGCTCATGGGCTTATCTCCGGCAAGAGGAATTGCGCCCAACACAAGGGGCAAAACATAGGGCCAATTCAGTGCATTGTGAAGCCGATGCCGCGGCCGCAGGCGATCACCAGGATCCAAAGCAGCAAGGACATGGCCGCGGCCGCCTTGGCCGCCGGCGGCGTTGTGCGTTGCGCGCTCCAGGTGGCGATGTCGCGCATGCCGATCAGGTGAAACACCGCCATGTTGAGGCCGGCCAGCACCAGCAGCACCAGCTTGCCGCGGAAAAAGAAATTGTGCGCGTAATGGACCGCGTCCGAGGAGAACATCAACGGGCCGGTGATCGCGGCGACGGCGAACGCGCCCCAGGTAAACGGCAGCACGTCGTGCATCAGGCGGCTGGCCGTGCGGTCGAGCGAGGCGAGCCCGAGCAGGCGCAGATCGACGATCGAAATCGTGCCGACCACCAGCACGATCGCCAGCACGTGCACGGATTCGATCCACGGTAACAGAATCTCATTCTCAGCGATGGTCTGCGCGAACGGGGTCGATTGCAGCCATGCCAGAGCCCGGTCTATGTCCACTGCAAGATCCTTATGCGGCCGGGTTAGGCGTAATAGGCGATCCAGCGGCCCGCGAAGATGATCGCGGACCACAGCAGCATGGAGACGACCGCGATCGCCGGCGCGCGGCCGCCGCCTTGATCGGCAAGCGCCGGATTGCGCCGCATCAGGACTTGCATCAACGCGGTGACGATGAGGGCCGCGATCAGCAGCGCCATCTTGAGCTGGAACGCGGGATTCTTGAGCGCGCGCACCGGCTCGCCGATGATCATGATGGCACCGGTCGTCAGCAGCACGAGCAAGGGCCACCAGACGAATGGGGAAAATCGCGACAAAGCGGCCTGCGCCGGCCGGTCGGCCCAGAACACGCGGATCAAGCGCAGATCGATCATCAGGATCGAGCTTGCAACCACGGCGATCGCCACGATGTGCACGGTCTGCACCGTCGGCACGACCCAGCTGTGCACCTGGATAAACTGGCTCAGCGGCGTCTGATCGATCCACGCGCAGATCACGTTCATTGACTTGTTGAGCGCCGGCATCATGTTGGGGCTTGTCCTCGGGACCGTTCTCGCCAGGTTAGCCGGGGTTCGGTAGGAGTAGCCCTATAAGCATGACAATGCTTTTGCCCGCACGCAACGGGTCGGTTCGCAAGCGCTCAATAAAAAAACCCGCCTCGCGGCGGGGTTTGAATTTCTCTGGCTCCCCGCTTTCGCGGGATGAGCGGGCAGGGGCTTACGCCGGAATTCTCTCGTCCATCTCGCTCGGCTCGCACCAAGACGGCGCTCCGCGCCTGACTTGCCACGTGCCTTGGCCCGCCGCGCATTCGGGATCATAATCCCCGGATGGACGTCACCAAGCTGTTGCAAGCCTTGGAAGAGTTCATCTTCGAGGTCGCCTGCCTGGCGATTCTCCTGCCCAAAACGTTTTTCTTGTTGGCCTTGTCGCCGCGCAAGGCGCACGCCTACGTCATCGAGGAACTGCAGAAGAAGCCCGAGGACCGCTTCGACCGGTTCACGTCGCCTCTGCTTTTGTGGTCCGCCGCCGGAATTCTCCCGCACTTCATGATTCTGAGCGTCTACGCCGCCCACCCGACGATCGGCAAACTGTTCGCCGCGAACACCGACGATCTCTTTCTGAAGATGCTCAATTTGTCCGCGGAAATCCGCTTCGTGGCGTTGAGCGCCTTCGCGGTTTCACTGCCGCTGGCGTTCGCGGTCGTGATCGCGCGCGAAAGAAAGCAGCAGGTCGCCAAAAGCTCGCTGCGCGAGCCGCTCTATACCCTGTGTTACTGCACGGCTCCCGTTTTCATGGCGGCCACGCCTTTGTGGGTAATTTTGCTGGCGCAACTGCAAGGCTATGACGCGGACCTGACGGATGCGCTCATGCAGAGCTATGTCTTTGTCCTCATGGTCTGGACCGGCTGGATTGGTGTATCGCTGTTCCGGCTGCACCTGGGGATCGATCGGAAGCGGGCACTCTCGCTTATCGGCAAAACCTATTTTGTCTTTTTCGGTCTGGTGCTGCTTCTCGAAATGGGTATCTTGATGATCCTCGGAACGTTGATCTTGGGCCCGCACTGAAAACGAAACGCCGCTACGGGAGCCGCCTCACCAAGCAAAAACCCCGCCTCGCGGCGGGGTTTTGAATTTCGCGGAAGGCCCGACGCTTTACGCCGGAATTCTTTCGTCCATCTCGCTCGGCTCGCGCAGCACGTAGCCGCGGCCCCACACCGTCTCGATGTAGTTCTTGCCCGAGGAGGCGTTCGCGAGCTTCTTGCGCAGCTTGCAGATAAACACGTCGATGATCTTGAGTTCGGGTTCGTCCATGCCGCCGTAGAGATGGTTGAGGAACATCTCCTTGGTGAGCGTCGTGCCCTTGCGCAGCGAGAGCAGCTCGAGCATCTGGTATTCCTTGCCCGTCAGGTGCACGCGCTGGCCGCCGACTTCCACCGTCTTGGTGTCGAGGTTGACGACGAGGTCGCCGGTGTTGATGACCGACTGGGCGTGGCCCTTGGAGCGGCGCACAATGGCGTGGATGCGCGCGATCAGCTCGTCCTTGTGGAACGGCTTGGTCATGTAGTCGTCGGCACCGAAGCCGAGACCCTTGACCTTGTCCTCGATGCCCGCGAGGCCGGAGAGGATCAGAATCGGCGTCTTGACCTTCGACACCCTGAGCGAGCGCAGAACCTCGAAGCCCGACATGTCGGGCAGGTTCAGGTCGAGCAGAATGATGTCGTAGTCGTAGAGTTTGCCGAGATCGACGCCCTCTTCACCGAGGTCTGTGGTGTAGACGTTGAAGCTCTCGGATTTGAGCATCAGCTCGATGGATTGAGCGGTCGCGCTGTCGTCTTCAATCAGTAAAACGCGCATGCCAGTCCCCTTCTCGCCGCAACCGGGCCTTGGGTCAGCCTCGCCGAGGCGGCGAGTGTGAAAAAACGCTTTGGGACAACCGATTCGACACTATGCGGACATGGTTAACAAAACCTGATTCTCTTACGCAAGTGCGCCGTAGGCAAATTGCACCGAATCGGCGTAAGATGTTGCTAGAGAGTGGTTTTTTGGCCACGTGCCGTCTCATGTCCAGGTTTAAGAATCGGAGCTAACCGACTCTACCGACTCGCCCCTTCCGTCCTGGCTGGGCGAAACGCAGCCTTTGAGTCCCTCGGACGATGACCCAATGATTAACGACGCGGGTAAACACTCCGTTAAAATCGACATTAGGACGGTAAGCCTAAGGGCTGGTGAACGCGGGTTCCGCTGGGTTAACCCGCCGAGGGCGTTTTCCCGATGAAAGCCCTGGCCGAACAGATCGCCGATCTCGACAGCGCGGAGACTTATGGCCGCGTGGTCGGCGTGCGCGGGCTGATGGTGGAAGTGGCGGGGCCGATCCACGCCATGTCGGTCGGCGCGCGGCTGGCGATCGAGACCGGCGTCGGGCCGGCGATCCCCTGCGAGGTGGTGGGCTTCCACGGTGGCCATGCGCTCGCCATGCCGTTCGCGGCGCTCGACGGCGTGCGGCGCGGCTGCCGGGCGGTGGTCGCCACCGCCGCCGGTAATATCCGACCGTCCGAGCGCTGGCTCGGCCGCGTAGTCAACGCCATGGGCGAGCCGATCGACGGCCTGGGCGCGTTGCCGCCAGGTCCGGCGCCCTATCCGTACCGCTCATCGCCGCCGCCGGCGCATGCCCGCATGCGGGTGGGCGAGCCGCTCGACCTCGGCGTGCGCGCGCTCAATACCTTCCTCACGGTCTGTCGCGGCCAGCGCATGGGCATCTTTTCGGGATCTGGCGTGGGCAAATCGGTGCTTTTGTCGATGCTTGCCCGCAACGTGTCGGCCGACATTTCGGTCATCGGGCTGGTCGGCGAGCGCGGCCGCGAGGTGCAGGAATTCTTGCAGGACGACTTGGGCCCGGCCGGCCTCGCGCGCTCGGTGGTGGTGGTCTCGACTTCCGATGAGCCTGCGTTGATGCGGCGACAGGCCGCATACCTGACGCTCGCCATCGCCGAATATTTCCGCGACCTCGGCAAGGACGTGCTGGTGCTGATGGATTCGGTCACCCGCTTCGCCATGGCGCAGCGCGAGATCGGGCTCTCGGCCGGCGAGCCGCCGACCGCCAAAGGCTATACGCCGACCGTCTTCACCGAATTGCCGCGCCTTCTGGAGCGCGCCGGGCCCGGCACCGAAGCCGGCACCATTACCGGCATCTTCAGCGTGCTGGTGGACGGCGACGACCATAACGAGCCGGTGGCCGACGCCGTGCGCGGCATCCTCGACGGCCATATCGTGATGGAGCGCGCGATCGCCGAGCGCGGGCGGTATCCGGCCATCAACATCCTCAAGTCGATCTCCCGCACCATGCCGCGTGCGGCCGATCCGGCCTATCTGACGGCCATCAACCGAGCCAAGCAGGTGATGGCGACCTATTCGGATATGGAGGAGTTGATCCGGCTGGGCGCTTACCGGCCCGGCTCCAGCGCCGAAGTGGACGAGGCGATTGGACTGCACAAGCCGCTGGAGGCCTTCCTTTCCCAGCTTAAGGAAGAATCAACCAGTATGGCGGAGGGCTATCAGCGGCTTGCGCAAATCTTGCAGATTAAAGAAACCGAAAACTAACGTTATTGGCCCACAGTTGCCCCGCTTGAAAGGTCCGGGACGCCCGAGGCGCTGCTTTCTATGGCCGCGCAAGGGTGCACATTCGGGGCTTCGGGGGAGTATTTAGTCGATGAAGTCACGCGAAACCCTTATCCGCCTGAGAAAGTTTCAGGTTGACGAGAAGCGGCGCAAGGTTGCTCAGATCGAGGGAATGATCGCCGAGTTCGACCGCATCGCGGCCGAACTCGACCGCGAGATCAACACCGAGCAGGAGCGCGCCGGCATCCACGATCCCGCGCATTTCGCCTATCCGACCTATGCCAAGGCCGCGATCGGCCGGCGCGAGAACCTGCGCCGTTCGGCGGGTGAGCTTAAAGCCCAGCTCGACGACGCCAAGGCCGTGCTGGGCGAGGCCTTCGAGGAACTCAAGAAGGTCGAGATGCTGGACGAGCGCGACCAGGCGCGCGAGAAGGCCGAGGAGAACGCCCGCGAGCAGGCCGAACTCGACCGCATCGCCGCGCTGCGCTTCTCCGCCGGCGGCGCGCACGCGTAAAGAATCGCAATCACGGAATTAAAACGGCGCCCTTACGGGCGCCGTTTTCGGTTTTGCCTCGGCGCCTCTCATTGCTTTTTCGCGCCGGGCTCGGCCTTAGTCTTCATCTGAGCCAATTCGCCGTCGAGCTTCGCCAGCGCCGATTTGAGCGCGGCGATCTCGGCCTTGGCGGCGGCGAGATCGCGGGCGGCGGCGGCGAGCTTTTCGCTCGTCTCGCGCGTCAACTTGGCGAGCGCCTGCTGCAAAAACTCGATATTGCTTTGCAGACAGCCGGTGCGGCGCTCCAGCTGTTTTTCGGCGGTGCAGACTTCCAGCCCGCGAATATCCTGTGCGGGCGCCGGCAAGGTTAGAAACGCGGCAAGGCAAAGAAAGACGGCCATTTGTTTCATGGGCAAACCCTGCGCACTAATACGCCGCCGCCAGCTCCTTGGCGCCGGGCAATTGCGCGGCGCGCGTCATCTTGCCTTCCATGTCGGCGATCAGGCCGGCGACAGTGGCGGTGCGGCGCGCCACCGGGTTGCGCTCGTAGCCGGACTGCTGGAAGAAATTCGCGGTCGGTACGCGTTCGCGCAAGCTTTGAGGCATCGTCACCATGTCGAAGCCGTTGCCGTCGCCGGTCAGATTCATCAATTCCAATTCGGCGGCGGTCAGCGGCGCGGTGTAACCCTTGGCGCGGGCGAATTGCACGGAGTCGAGCAGCTTCTGCACCTGCAGCAGCGGGCCGATATCGATATCGAGGATGGCGGCGTGGATGCCGAAGCCGCCGGCGGTGCTCTTGGCCAGCCGGTCGTGCTCGTTCCATGAATTCGGCACGCTGCGGCTGAACGCGATCATGCGCTTGAGCGTCTCGATCTTGCGCTCCATCGCGACCCGCGCGTCGCCGGTCGCCGTCTTGGCTTTTTGCCGCAGCGCCGCCAGCAGGCGGCCGCCGTGTTCGGCCAGGATCGACACCGAATTGGTTGAGAGCAACTGGTTGTAGCCGATGGCCGGCGAGATGGCGTGCTTGCCGGGGCCCGGCGGCTCGAGCCCGGCCTGAGTATCGTAGGCGCCGCGGCCGCCGGTCTCGAAGGCATAGACGCCGACAATTTGCTCGCGCGTCAGGCCGGCGGCGCGCGCGGTCATGGCGTAAGCACGCTTGAAGTCAAGATCGCTCGCCGGCCGCTGCGGCACGAAGCCGTATTGCTCGGCGGCGGCTTGCAGAAAATCGGCGACCACCGGGATCGGCGGCCTTTCGCTCGGCTCGGGGCCCGGCGCCAACGGATCGACCGGACGCCGCGGGCCGCTATAGAGCGGCGGCTGGGTGAGCACGTAGTCGGCGAGTTGCATGGCTTCATGATTGCGGCGCTTGGCATTGCGTGCGCGCCGTTTCTCGACGACCGCGTTCCAGTAGATGTCGGCTTCCGCGTCGTAAGCCTGCCGCGCCTGCAGATAGAGCGCGAGCTTGGCCTGAAAGTCGACGATGGCGGCGGGTGAGACGTCCTGCGCGCATACCGGTTGCGCCGTCAGCAACAGACCGGCGGCCAAGGCGATCAAGGCGCTGCGCAGCGGATGGCGGGACATGGTCGCTGTTGTCGGCGATTTTCCTTGATTCGACCATGTCAAAAAACGCGCCGCAAAAACGGCGCGAAATGGCCGGGGAGGTTCGGAAATCCGCTTGGAAGTGCGCTTAGCGGATGGTGGCGCCGCCTTGATCGGTAAAGACCACTGGGGCGCCGGCCTTGATCACGGTCGGGGCCTGCGCGGTCAGGATATCGGTGCCGAGATTGAACTGTTGCGCGGCAATGCTGATCACGGCGATCAGCAGCGCGCCGGCAAGCCCAACCACCACGATCTTCAGGTGGGTAGTGCGGTCTGCGGTGTAGAGCGACCAATTCATGTCTGCCTCCAAGGTCTGCCTCGTTCTGTCGCGGCGACTTGGATAAAGGTTCATACGATTTCGAAGGGCTAACGTAGGGAGGCTGCCGCAGTTCCCAAGAACACATCACGGAACGTTGAAACGGCGGTGAAAGCCGCTGTTTTGGCCGCGAAGTGGCTGGATTTGGTCGGCCGGCGGCCGATCGCCGCCTGCTTGCCTCAATCGGTCCGCGTCAACTGGTGTTCCTCGGCGATGCGCTCGAAGGTTTCCGCGACGCTCTTGATCCGGTAGGCGAGGCGGTTGTCATTTTCGACCGGCAGCGGCCGCACAATCTTGTATTTGCCGCGCGAGGCAGCGTTGCCGAAAGTCGGCTCGTAATAAACGTTGGTGCCGGCTGAAAATTTGTGCGTCATGACGGTTCCCGGCTCTGGAGTAAACGGAAACGCCCGGCTCGGGGCCGGGCGTTTGATGTCGGTATCAAATTCGATCAGGCGTTCTGCAGATTGGAGGCCGCCTGCTTGCCGCGCTCGGTGATCACGTCGTAGGTAAGGCGCTGGCCTTCGTTGAGCGTCGTCATGCCCGCGCGTTCGACCGCGCTGATATGCACGAACACGTCGCGCGAGCCGTCGCTCGGCGTGATGAATCCGAAACCCTTCTGGGTGTTGAAGAACTTGACGGTGCCTGTGGCCATGGCGGCCTCCTTGCGTCGGTTGCCGCGTGAGCGGGATGCGCACGGATGCTTCGTCCGTGCCCTTCGACATCCGAGTTTTTTGGGGGTGTCTTGTTGAGCGCCCAAAAACGGGTCGCGTTGCAAGGCAGAACCGAAAACCTGGCTGCAGGCGTCTGGATACGCTGATTGCGTGAAAGCGTCAAACGCGCGTGCGTTCAGCTCGCGCGCTTCAACGGATATTCCGCGCTCTCGTAGAGCCCGCGAATGTCCTTGTGACCGAGCCGCGCCTCGTCGATTTGAATATAAGCGCCGAGCAAGAGCGGCTCGGGCAACTCCTCGACGGCAAATCGAATAGCGTCGGCGGCGCGCTCGAAGCGGCGATATTTGACCTTGTTGACGATCTTGCGGTTGCGCGAGGGAAACAGCTCCGCCGGCGCGTCGAAATCGAATTTATTCACGATCAACTCCAGGCTGTTCGGCAATGCCGAAACGATTGAAACAACTCGTTTTATATGGGTATCGAAGCGCGCTTTATCCAGAGGCGTCCGGAATCGTTCGAAACAGGGTAAAAAATCGCCGATATTCGGCATGACCGGGCGGTAATGGACACAAAACTCGACTTATCGAGGCAAATAGCGCACTTTACCGACAGCTGGTGGGAGCGGTCGCTGAGGGGCAGGAGCGAGGATGGCCAATTCGACCGTTGATGGGGGAGCTGCGATCTTCCATTTCGTGATGATCAAGCCGACGCATTACGACGACGACGGCTATCCGATCCAGTGGTTTCGCTCGGCGATCCCGTCCAACACGCTCGCTTGTCTCAACGCCTTGGCGGAGGACGCCAAGCGCCGCGAGGTGCTCGGCGCCGGAGTCGATATCCGGCTGCACACCTTCGACGAAACCAACCGGCGGGTTAGACCTGAGCAGATCATCCGCATGATCGAGCGCGAGGGCGGGCGCTGCCTGATCGGCCTCGTCGGCGTGCAGTCGAACCAGTTCCCGCGCGCGGTCGATCTGGCCAAGCCGTTTCTCGAGGCCAAGCTGCCGGTTTGCATCGGTGGCTTCCATATCTCCGGCTGTATCGCCATGCTGCCGGAACTGCCGGCGGATATCCGCGCGGCGCAAGCGATGGGCATTTCGTTCTTCGCCGGCGAGGCCGAGGAGCGCCGGCTCGACCAGGTGCTGCGCGACGCCTGGAACGGCGAGCTCAAGCCGCTCTACAATTACATGGATGCGCTGCCGGCGCTCGCGGGCGAGCCGGCGCCTTATCTGCCGCGCAAGCACGTCAAGCGCACCGTCGGCAACCTGTCGAGCATCGATCTCGGCCGCGGCTGCCCGTACCAGTGCTCGTTCTGCACCATCATCAACGTGCAGGGACGCAAGAGCCGCATCCGCTCGGCCGACGATCTGGAAAAGATCGTGCGGGAGAACTACGCCGAGGGCATCAAGCGCTTCTTCATCACCGACGACAATTTCGCACGCAACAAAGACTGGGAGACGCTGTTCGACCGCCTGATCGCGATGCGCAAAGGCGAGGGGATGAACATCGGTTTTACGATTCAGGTCGATACGCTCTGCCACAAGATCCCGGGCTTCATCGAGAAGGCGACGGAGGCCGGCGTGCGGCGCGCCTTCATCGGGCTGGAGAACATCAACCCGGACAATCTGATCGCCGCAAAGAAACGCCAGAACAAGATCACCGAATATCGCGAGATGCTGCAGATGTGGCGCAACCACGGCGCCATCACTTATGCCGGCTATATCCTCGGCTTCCCCGCCGACAGCAAGGAATCGATCCTGCGCGATATCGAGATCATCAAGCGCGAACTGCCGATCGACATCCTCGAGTTCTTCTTCCTGACGCCGTTGCCCGGATCGGAGGACCACAAGGTTCTCTCCAGCAAAGACATCTGGATGGATCCGGACATGAACAAATACGACCTCAATCACCGGGTCGCGCATCACGGCAAGATGTCGGACGCCGACTGGGAGGATGCCTATCGCGCCGCCTGGCAGACGTTCTACACGCCGGAACACATCAACACGATCCTCAAGCGCACCTGCGCCTGCCCGATCGGCCGTCCCGGCACCACGCTGTCGACGATCCTGTGGTTCTACCTGACGATCCTGTACGAGGGCGTGCACCCGCTCGAGAGCGGCGCATTCCGCCTCAAGTACCGGCGCGACCGCCGCTCCGGCCTGAAGCGCGAGAACCCGCTTGTGTTCTATGCGCGCTACTGGGGCGGCATGGCGGTGAAGGCCGTGCAGTATCTGCGCGTCTATCTGCGCTGCAAGGCGATGCTGAAGGCGGCGCTGGCGGCGCCCGACCGCTGGACCTATAGCGATTTGGCGATCGCCCCGCCCAAGGCCGACGAATTCGAGTCACTGGCGCTTTATCATGAGACGACCGGCGGCGAGGCCGCGCTCAAGCGCAAATTCCGCGACGACGCCATCCGGGCGCACACCCATACGCATGACGAGGCGCCGGTCGAGGCGGCAGAGTAGGCCGTCGGCCCTCATCCAAAATGACCATGCTTTGCGCGCCATTTTGGCCCAGGCCCGCGCATGTAGTGCCGTTCGGGCCGATAACGTCTCTCGCGCGGCTCCGGCCAACAGGAGAAAATTGCCGCCCTCAGTGCCCGAACCAGACCCCACCAAGAGGTCATGTGCGGCAATTCCGACATTCCGTTTTGTGAGGGCATACGCAACTCCTTCCGTCAGCGATCCTCAAGATCGGCTTCGGCGGCTTTTGCGACGTGACGGAGGGGAAGGCTCGGTGCAAACGCCTCATGATCCCGACGAATGAGATCAAGCGTCGTTTCTCCATGACCGAAGGGCTCGCTCATCGTCGCGGCTTGGCGGGGCGACGACGTAGTGTCGGGGAGGGCCGCCGCTATCAGCGAATCGGCAACCCCTGGCAACAGGACAACCGCAGCCAGCGCCACGAACAGATACGGCAACACTTGCAGGACAAACCACGATGTCAGCTTCAGCATGGAACGACCCTCAAAATCATTGAGCGGCCTCATCGGCAAACGCCCATTTCAAACTGACTTTTGTAATTCAAACAACCGTTTTAGGCGGAATGATGGCCTCGTAAAATCACGTTTTCTATAGAAAGTTTGCATTCTGCCCGCGGAACAGATACAGATTTGGTTCAAACGGTTGTTTGAATTAGGGAAATCGATGACCCGTCCGGCAGAATATACCCGCAACCTCATCATCAAAGCCGCGGTCTCGCTGTTCGCGGAAAAGGGGTTCGAGCGATCGAGCGTGCGCGACATCGTCACCAAGGCTCGGGTCAACCAAGCTGCCATCAATTATCATTTCAAAGGCAAGGACGGTTTGTACTTCGAAGTTCTCAAAATGGCCTTCGACAGGCTGACAGAGAATGCGGAAGTTGACGCGGAAGAACTAAAATCACTTTCACGCGAGCAGGCGCTGCGACGCTTCGTGCATCACCAACTGCGTCCGCTGCTTTTTCAGGATGAGACGAGTCGCTATATCCGCATGTTCGCCTGGGAAAGCGCGCATCCCTCAAAAGTCTTTCGGAAGTTCATAGCGACCAATGCAATCTCACACCTTTCGGCCGCGGTCGATATTGTCAGACGATTCCTGCCGCCAAATACGCAAGAGCGGGCAGCTCTCTGCGCGGCGATATGCTTGATGGGGCAATGCGGCGTTTTCGTGCGAAACCGCGATCTATTTGCGCAAGATCCGTTCCGGATGGCGATCGACGAACGGTTTGTCGATGAGCTGGCCGATCTCATTACCAGGGTCGCGATCGGCGGACTGCCGCATGTTGAGGACGCCAGCCTGAAGACGCCCTAGAGAGATCGCTGTTGTTCAGCGGCGAGCAACGAGCCGAAGGCGCTAAATACTCGCCACCGTCTTCAGCCGCGCGCGCGGGTGGATTTCCGACTGCGACATCACCGGCGTCTGCGCCCGGAAGCGCTCGACGATGCCGCGCGCGAACGGGCGGATGCCGGCCGACGTCACCAGCACCGGCGCCTCGCCTTCGCGCGCCGCGTCCTCGAACTTCTCGCGCACCAGGGTAATGAATTCCGACAGCTTGGAGGGCTGCATCGCCAGTTGCCGGTTGTCGCCCTCGCCGACGATCGACTCGGCGAAAGCCTGCTCCCATCTGGCCGACAGCGCGATCAGCGGCAGATAGCCGCCGTGGCTGGTGTGCTGCGCGCAAATCTGGCGCGACAGCCGCGCCCGCACATGCTCGGCCAGCGTCACCGGGTTGCGCGAGGAGCCGATGCCGTCGGCGATGCCTTCCAGGATAGTGGCGAGGTCGCGGATCGACACCCGCTCGGCCAGCAGAATCTGCAGCACGCGCTGGATGCCGGAGACGGTGATCAGCGCCGGCACCAGGTCCTTGAGCAATTCGGCCTGTTCCTTCGGCAGCTCCTTGAGCAGCTTCTGTACCTCGCCGTAGGACAAGAGCTCCGCCATGTTGCTCTTGAGCAGTTCGGTCAAGTGGGTGGACAGCACGGTGGCGGCGTCGACCACGGTGTAGCCCTTGAGCGTGGCCTCTTCCTTGGCCGCGGGGTCGATCCAGGTCGCCGGCAGGCCGAAGGTCGGTTCGGTGGTGTGGGTGCCGGGCAGGTTCACCTGGCCGCCGGCCGGATCCATGACCATGTACTGGCCGGCCCAGACCTTGCCGCTGCCGCCCTCGACTTCCTTGATCTTGATGACATAGGCGTTGGCGTCGAGCTGCACATTGTCGAGGATGCGCACGGCCGGCATTACGAAGCCCATCTCGGCGGCGAGCGAGCGGCGCAGCGCCTTGATCTGTTCGGTCAGCCGGTCGGTGCCGTCGGGCGAATTGACCAGCGGCAGCAGCGCGTAGCCGAGCTCGAGCTTGAGGTCGTCCATCTTGAGCGCGACGGAAATCGGCTCGTCCGCGGCTTCGGTTTTTTTGGCGGCGTCCGCTTTCCTGGCCTCGGTCGCGGCGGCAAGCTTGGTGCGCTTGTCGATGACGTAGGCGAGCGCGCCGGCGCCGCCGCCGAGCGCGAGAAACGGCAGCATCGGGATTCCCGGCAGCAGCGCCATCACCACCATCACCGCGCCCGACATGCCGAGCGCATTCGGGTAGCCGGAGAGCTGCTTGAGCAGCGCCTTGTCGGCGGCGCCGGCAATACCGGCCTTCGACACCAGCAGGCCGGCGGCGGTCGAGACGATCAGCGCCGGGATCTGCGTGACCAGTCCGTCGCCGACTGTGAGGATGGTGTAGGAATGCGCCGCGTCGGTAAAGCTCAGGCCCTGCTGGGCGATGCCGATGATCATGCCGCCGATGACGTTGATGAACACTACCAGCAGGCCGGCGATGGCGTCGCCGCGCACGAATTTCGAGGCGCCGTCCATGGCGCCGAAGAAGCCGCCTTCGTCCTCGAGCTTCTGGCGGCGGCGGCGCGCCTCCTTCTCGTCGATCAGCCCGGCCGACAGATCGGCATCGATCGCCATTTGCTTGCCTGGCATGGCGTCGAGGTGGAAGCGGGCGGCCACTTCCGCAATGCGGCCGGAGCCCTTGGTGATGACCACGAAATTCACGATCACCAGGATCGTGAACACGATGATGCCGATCACGAAATTACCGCTCATCACGAAATTGCCGAACGCCTCGATCACGTGGCCGGCGGCGTCGGTGCCCTCATGGCCGTGCGCGAGAATGAGACGCGTGGAGGCCAAGTTGAGCGCCAGCCGCAGCATGGTCGCGATCAAGAGCACGGTCGGGAACGACGAGAATTCAAGCGGGGCATGGATGAACAGCGCCGTCATCAGGATCAGCACCGAGATGATGATCGAGATGGCGAGCGCGAGGTCGAGCAGGATCGGCGGCAGCGGCAGGATCAGGACCACGAGGATCGTGAGCACGCCGATGGCGAGCGCGATGTCGCCGCGCTTCATGAAGGCGCCGATGTCGCCCAGGCCCGGAAGCTTGATGCCGCTGATCGCGGACGACGGTGCGGCGGTGATGTCGCTCATGCCCTACCAAAAGCCGCCAAGCCCGGGCGGCACGGACGCGAAGACAATACGAAGGTCATCAAACCGGAAGCGGACACCGTTGCCGGTACCGCGGTAGCGAGTCATGGTGGTTGATTACCCCTTACCCCGGCAATATTTGCCCATTTTATGGTTAGCGGCGGGTTAATTCCGGAACCGGAAAGGCCCGAAAAACGGTCGGTCCTCTCCCCCGGGGACGGGGAGAGGACCTCAGAGAGCAAGACGGTGTCTTGCTAAGCGGGGTCACCGGGTCACGGCGCCGCGCGGCGGCCCGGTGACGACAACTGAGGGGATCAACCGGCCGGGCTATCTCGGCCGAGCAAATGCATCTCGCCGCAGTCGGCGCAGCGCAGGCGCACGTTACGCTCGGCCAGGCCGGCCAGCGTCGGGGCGTCGGTGATCAGCACGAAAATGCCGGTGACCGGGCAGCAATAACGCACGGCCCCCGTCGGCCGCCGCGTCGCTTCGACCCGGCGCACGGGCTCGGCGGCGTGATGAAAGACCGAGGTGTGGATAGTGTCCCAAGTTAGGCTGGGCATTGACATGAGGTATTCCCCCTTGAACCGGCACGCCTACAACGTTGTGCGCTGCACAAAGGTTCCTTGGTCGATTGTATAAGCCGGCCCCTGCGCGAGGCTCAACGTTTGAGCGGCGGGAATTGATGGCTGCCGTCGGCGCCGAGCGGCAGGGAATCGACTCTTGTCACCGCCGCCGGATCGAGATCGCCGTAGAGATGCGGAAACAGCGCGCCGCCGCGCGAGGGCTCCCATTTTAATTTCTCGCCGAGCTTGGCCGCATCGACATGCAGCAGCACGAGATCGCGCTCGCCGGCAAAATGCTTGGCCGCGGTCTCGGCCACTTGCTCGGCGGTTGAAAAATGGATGAAGCCATCGCGCAGGTCGACCTCCGAGCCGCGGAACTTTCCCGCCCGCTCGCCGTTCTGCCATATCGCCGCAGGGCAGATTTTGTAGACTGTGGGCATCGTCACGATCAGCCTATGGAGTGGGGGTGCCAACGATTATCATGCGCGCCATGCTCGTGCATGAGGCCATGCGGAAATCCACCTTGAGTTGCTGTAATTCATAGGCTTATGCGCGACAGTTCGTCACGGAGATCTCATGCCGAAGCTTGCGGACTACCTCGTCGATACCGCCGACCACTGCATTCGCCTGGCGCGCGAAGGGCGCGTCCTGGTCGATCGCCTGGAGACAATCAGTCACGAACTGATGGCCAAGGCCGTCGAACTCGACACCAAGCGGGAGAAGAACGAACAAGCCGCCGGCGAGCCCGGACAAACGCCCAAATCCTAGCGGCTACGGTTCAACGGTTTGAATCAGAAAGCCCGGCGGTTGAGCCGGGCTTTTTACTATCTTGGCGATAGCAGGCTTTTTACGCCGCGCCTTTGAACTCGCCGCCGCCGGCCGGCGGGATCGGTGCGCCGTCGGCGGCATATTCGTTGAGCTTGTTACGCAGCGTGCGGATCGAGATGCCGAGGATATTGGCCGCATGGGTGCGGTTGCCGAGACAGTGCTTGAGCGTCTCCAGGATCAGATCGCGCTCGACCTCGGCCACGGTACGGCCGACCAGATTGCGCGTGACCTGCTCGGCGGCCATGGCCGCATGGGCGACCGCGGCGGAACTGCGCGCCTGATCGAGCCGCAGGCCGTCGGGCGACAGAATGCCGTCGATGCCGATCTCGGGGCCGCTCGAGAGCAGCACCGCGCGGTGCAAGGTGTTCTCCAGTTCGCGCACATTGCCCGGCCAGCGGTTGACGGAAAGCGCGCGGCGCGCTTCCGCCGACAACGGACGCATCGGCAGACCGTTGGCCGCGGAATATTTCTTGGCGAAATATTGCGCCAGCTCCGCGATGTCGGCCGGCCGCTCGCGCAACGGCGGGATTTTCAGGTTCACCACGTTGAGGCGGAACCAGAGGTCCTCGCGGAACTTGCCCTCGCGCACGGCGTCGGTGAGGTTGCGGTTGGAGGTGGCGACGATGCGGATATCGACCGGCACCGGCTTGCCGCCGCCGACGCGGTCGATCAGGCGCTCCTGGATCGCGCGCAGCAGCTTCGCCTGCAGGCGCACATCCATCTCGGAGATTTCGTCGAGCAGCAGGGTGCCGCCATTGGCCTCCTCGAACTTGCCGACCCGGCGCGCGATCGCGCCGGTGAACGCGCCCTTCTCGTGGCCAAACAGCTCGGACTCCAGGAGCTGCTCCGGAATGGCGGCACAATTGACGCAAATGAACGCGCCGCGGCAGCGGGAGGAGCGCATGTGCACGTAGCGCGCCAGCACCTCCTTTCCGGTCCCAGACTCACCCGTGATCAGGATCGAGGCGTCGGAAGGCGCGATCTGTTGCGCGAGCTTGATGACATGGGCCATGGCCTCGTCGCGATAGACGAGCTCGCGGGTGTCGTCGGCGACAGCAGCCAGCACCGCGGCAATCATCTCCGGATCGGGCGGCAGCGGTATGTAATCCTTGGCGCCCGCATGAATGGCCGCAACCGCCGCGCGGGCATCATTCTGGGTGCCGCAGGCGACGATCGGCACGTGGATACGCTCGGCTTCGAGGCGAGCACGAGATCGCGGATATCGATCGCGACATCGACCATCAGGAGGTCGGCGCCCTTGCCGGACCGCAGCACCGCCATGGCGGTCTCGACGCGCTCCGCATGGGTGACGGTCGCCC
>DASXBN010000078.1:0-159575 GCA_036491675.1 Pseudolabrys sp.
TGCGACGCGCTTGCCCACGTGTCGAACAAGCCGCGGCCGGCGACATCGTCCGGCCCATTGCGCATGCAGCCGGCGGCCGCGAGCGCCACCAACGCCGCCAATAAAACTCGCGCTCCCCGCATCAAACGAATCCGCGCCGTCTCGTGGAAATTTAGAGCGGATTAGGGGGCCGGGATGGTTAACAAAATCTAACTTACTGGCGGCTCGGGTCAGAAATTAACGCAGAAGAAACCATAATAGGTTGTGATGCGCCGCATCGTCAGGTTCGTGCGTTTGGAGTGAGGCATGTTGTTCCGTACGAAGTCGAAAGCTACCGCCGCGCCCGTTCCAGCCCCGGTACCCATCACATTCGATGGCGAGCCCGATTTGCGCGGTTTAGGCCGCATTTTGTGGGCCAAGAGGACCAATATCCTCGGCATCACACTGCTCGCGGCCACCGCCGCCTTCGTCGTCGTCAACACCATAACCCCGAGTTACCGCTCCGAATCGCGGCTGCTGCTGGAGGGGCGCGAGAACGTGTTCCTGCGTGCCGAAGCCGACAAAAACAGCGGCGACCGCGGCACCATCGATCCCGAAGCGGTGACCAGCCAAATTCAGCTCGTGCTCTCGCGCGATCTGGCGCGCGAAGTGATCAAAAAGGAAAAACTCGACGACAATTCGGAATTCGATCCGGCGCTGCGCGGTCCGTCGATCGTTCGAGTTGTGCTTAGCCTGTTCGGCATCATGCGCGATCCGGCCACCATGACGAAAGAAGAGCGCACGCTCGAATCCTATTACGACCACCTCAATGCCTATGCGGTCGAAAAATCCCGTGTGATCGGGGTCGGCTTCAGTTCCGCAGACCCCGACCTCGCCGCCCGCGTCGCCAACACGATTGCTGAGACCTACCTCACATTCCAGCAAACGGCCAAGCAGGATCAAACCCGCGCCGCCGGCGAGTGGCTGGCCGGCGAGATATCGAAAATGCGGGTCAAAGTGGCGGACGCCGAGGCCAAGGTCGAAGAGTATCGCGTCAAGTCCAATTTATACGTCGGCTCCAACAACACCTCGCTGCCCAATCAGCAGTTGACCGAGGTCAATTCGCAAATCTCCGCGGCGCGCGGGCAGAAGGCCGATCTGGAGGCGAGGGCGCGGCAATTGCGCGAACTCATCCGTTCGGGCAAGCCGATTGAATCCTCCGACATCGCCAACTCCGACTCCATGCGCCGCCTGGTCGAGCAGCGCAATGCACTGGGTACGCAGCTCGCCGAGCAATCCACCACCTTGCTCGACCAGCACCCGCGCATCAAGGAACTCAAGGCGCAAATCGCCGAGGTCGAGCGGGAGATTCGCAACGAAGGCGGGCGCTTGGCGGCCCAGCTCGACAATGACGCCAGGGTCGCTGGCGACCGGCTGGAGACGCTCACCGCCAGCCTGAATACGGTCAAGAAGCAAGCCTCGCAGACCAATGAGCAGGACGTGCAACTGCGCGCCCTCGAACGCGAGGCGAAAACCGAGCGCGATCTGCTTGAATCCTATCTCGCCAAATATCGCGAGGCGACCGCGCGCGACAACATCAATGCTGCGCCGGCGGAGGCGCGCATCATTTCGCGCGCCAGCCCGCCGATCAAGCCCGACTTTCCAAAGAAATTGCCGACCGTGCTGATCGCGGCCTTCGCCGCCTTTGCATTGTCGGCGGGGTTCGTCGTGACCGGGGCGCTGCTGGCGGCGCCGTCGCCGGCTTACGCCCGCGTCAACGCGCCGGCTTACGCAGGGCCGGCAATGGTCGCGTCCGCGATGCCGCGCGTCGATTCTCCCGCCTTGACGCCGACGTCGGCGCCGGCCGCTGCCAGAGCGGCGGCGCCATTGGCGTTCAACACGGTCGAGCAGATCGCGCAGAGCCTCAAACAGGCGGGCGATGCCGGCCGCCGCGTCACCGTGGTCGGCACCATGCGCAACGTCGGCACCACCTATGCGGCAATTGCGCTCGCGCGTACGCTCGCGCAAGACGCCACTGTCGTGCTGGTCGATCTGGCGTTTGGGGCGCCGAATTTGTCGATCATTTCGGACGATCCCACGGCCGCCGGCATTGCCGAACTCGTGCGCGGTACAGCCTCGTTCGGCGACATCATCACGCGCGACCAGTATTCATCCGTGCATCTGGTTTCGACCGGCCACGTCGGCAGCGACGGCCCCGTGCTCGCCGCATCGCCGATGTTGGCGACCGTAGTCGAGGCGTTGGTGCATAGTTACGATCACGTGGTGATCGATGTCGGTGCCGCCGGCGATATCGCGGTCGAGCGGTTCGCACCGCTGGCGGCGCGCACGGTTTTGGTCGCCGGCGATCCGGCCAACGCGGCGACAAAAGCGGCGCGCGAGCGCCTGACGATGGCGGGCATCTCCGACGTGATGCTGATGGGCGGCGCGCCGCAGGTCATCGCGGCCTAGATGTCGCGTCAGTGCGGCGCGGTGAAATAGCGCTGGTCACGGGTGCGCAAACATTTACCTATATAAGGTTGCATCGTCGGCCGATTGAGCCTTTGGAGCGCGACGTTTGACGGGCATGAAGCAGACCATTATCCGGACCGGCCTGGAAACGCTCTATTTCACCGGCCTGCATCATTTCATGCGCCCATTGGTCGGCGGCGTCGGCGCGATCCTGACGCTGCATCACGTGCGCCCGGCGCGCCCGGACGCGTTCCAGCCCAACCACCTCTTGGAGATCACGCCGGATTTTCTGGAGCGCCTGCTGGCGCGGCTTAAGCGCGCCGCCCTCGATGTGATCTCGCTCGACGAGATGCACGCGCGCTATATCAGCGGCGATTTCAAGCGCCGCTTCGTCTGCATCACCTTCGACGACGGCTATAAAGACTTGATGCGCTGGGCCTATCCGCTGCTGAAGAAATATCAGCTGCCGTTTGCGCTCTACATCCCGACCAGCTTCCCCGACCGGCTTGGCGAATTGTGGTGGGTCGCGCTCGAAGCGGTAATCGCGCAGAACAGCCGAATCGGCATGGTGATCAACGGCAAGGATCGGCACTTCGAGTGCGGGTCGGCAAAAGAAAAGCGCGAGCTCTACGACGAGATCTACCGCTATCTGCGCAACATGAAGACCGAGGACGAGTTGCGCCACGCGGTGCGCGACCTCGCCGCTTGCCACAGCGTCGATATCGCGTCGTTTTGCCGCGATCTCTGCATGGACTGGAACGAGATCGTTGCTCTCGCGGCCGATCCGCTGGTCACCATTGGCGCCCATACCGTCAACCACAACATGCTCAAGAAGATGGTGGACGAATCCGACGTGCGCGCGGAAATGGAAATGAGCCGCGCCGTGCTGGAAGCCGCGCTCGGCAAGCGGCCTGAGCATCTGGCCTATCCGGTCGGCGATCCGACCTCGGCCGGCCCGCGCGAGTTCCGTATCGCCGCCGAGCTCGCCTTCAAGACCGCGGTGACCACGCGGCCCGGCGTGCTGTTCAAGGCACACCGCGACCATTTGACCGCGCTGCCGCGCATTTCGGTCAACGGCGACTTCCAGCAGCAACGCTATCTCGAAGTTTTGATGTCGGGCGCCGCCACCGCGATGTGGAACGGGTTCCGCCGGGTCAACGCGGCTTGATGATTTTTTTCATGATCTTGTCCGACAACCGGTGCCCACTTTTGGGATCATGCGCGGTCGGGCCTCGCCATCCAGCTTATCAGCGGCATCGCCGGCAGCACCCAGCCGAGCCCGGCGACCACATAAAAGATCGTCGCCACAAAGCCATTGATGTCGGTCAGCACCGATTGCGCCAGCGCCATGGCGAGCAGGGCCCATACCGACACCAGCACGAGCAGGGCGACAGTGCCGATCAGTTTACGGATGCGGATGGGCATGGAAGCTCTGCATTTTGTCGTTTGCGATGCGGCGCGCATGACTATATGGTCCGCGCGGTTTCCTGCAAACAAGCATTCCATGCATTATCAGCATTCTGTTCCGGAGTTTCGTGTGCGCGCGGTGCGGCTGTGGCTGCTTGCCGCGGCGGCGATGATTTTCCTGACGCTGGCGATCGGCGGCGCCACGCGGCTGACTGTTTCCGGCCTTTCGATCGTGGAATGGAAGCCGGTCACCGGTGTCGTGCCACCGCTGAGCGAGGGCGCTTGGCAGGACGAGTTCGTGAAATATCAGGCCATCCCGCAATACCGCGCGCTCAACCAGGGCATGAGTCTCGCGCAGTTCAAGGTGATCTATTTGTGGGAGTGGACGCACCGGCTGCTGGCGCGGGCGACCGGCGCGGTGTTCCTGGTGCCGTTTCTGGTGTTCCTGTGGAATGGCGCCATACCGCCGCCGCTGCGCCCGCGGTTGTGGATTATTTTTGCCGGTGGCGCCGCTCTCGGCGTGGTCGGCTGGTGGATGGTGGCGTCGGGTCTTTCCGGCACGCTCACCAAGGTCTCGCAATACCGGCTGGCGTTTCACATGACGCTGGCCTGCGCCATCTACGCGGCAGTGCTGTGGACAGCGCAGCAGATCGTGCCGCGGAAGCCGGATGATGTGCCGCAGCGGTTGCGCTTCGGCGCCCTGGCTATTGCGGCATTGCTGCTGGTGCAAATCTATCTCGGCGCGTTGGTGGCCGGACTCGATGCCGGATTGAAATACAACACCTGGCCGATGATCGATGGCGGCGTCATGCCGTCATTCGATCGCCTACTGTTCATCACGCCGCTCTGGCGCAACCTGTTCGAGAATGATCTCATGGTTCAGTTCAACCATCGCATGCTTGCCGATGCGATCTGGTTGCTGGCCGTGTTGCACGGCTACGACGCCTGGAAAGGCAAGCGCGCAGCGCGTGGTGCGATTGTTTTGGCTGGCGCGGTGACGCTGCAGGCCGCCGTCGGCATCGCCACATTGCTCTATGAGGCACCGCTTGCGCTCGCGCTCGCGCACCAGGTGCTGGCGATCCTGGTCTTCACGATTGCGATCATGCATGCGGAACGGCTTTGGCATCGCGCGATTGTTCAGGCGCCGGAGGCGGCGAGACAGGCCGCATGATCGAGATCAAGCGCGATGGCGGCATCGCCGTGCTGACGCTCACCCACGGCAAGGCCAATGCGCTCGACATCGAATTCTGCGAGGCGCTCGCCGGGCACTTTATTGAGTTGTGCGGCTCCGACGCCAAGGCCGTGGTCGTGACGGGGCAGGGCAAGATTTTTTCCGCCGGCGTCGATCTGATCCGGCTGAGCGAGGGCGGAGCCGATTACATCCGCAGATTCCTCCCCGCTCTGCACAAGCTCTATGATGCGGTGTTTTATCATCCCAAGCCGGTGGTGGCGGCGATCAACGGCTACGCCGTTGCCGGCGGCTGCGTGCTCGCCTGTTGCGCCGACCGGCGCATCATGGCGCGCGAGAGCGGCCGCATCGGCGTCACCGAATTGCTAGTGGGCGTGCCGTTTCCGGCGCTCGCATTTGAAATCGTGCGCTTCGCAGTGCCGCCGCGCCATTTGCCGGAGTTCATGCTGAGCGGCGCGACTTATGCCACCGATGTCGCCCTGCAACGCGGCTGGATCGACGAGGTTGCAGAACCGAGTGAGTTGATCGGGGATGCGATCGCCGTGGCGCAGGAACTGGCCTTGCTGTCACCCGCAGCCTTTGCCCAGACCAAGAAACAAATCCGCGCGGCGGTGGCCGAGCGCCTCGCGCAAAGCGGTGAGGCGACCGACAAAGCGGTGATGGAAATCTGGACCGCGCCGGAAACGCTGGCGCGCATCCGCGATTACGTCGCGCGTACGCTGAAGAAATCCTAGCGCGATCAGCTCACGCCGATTTCAGGCCCTGCTCGAGATCGGCGATGATGTCGGGGACGTCCTCCAGCCCGATCGAGAGCCGCACCACGTCGGGTCCGGCGCCGGCCTGCACCTTTTGTGCATCGGACAATTGTTTGTGCGTGGTCGACGCGGGATGGATAATGAGCGAACGGGTGTCGCCGATATTGGCGAGATGCGAGAATAACTTGACGTTCGACACCAGCTTGACGCCGGCGTCGTAGCCGCCCTTGAGGCCGAAGGTGAACACCGCGCCGGCGCCTTTCGGCACGTATTTCTTGGCGAGCGCGTTGTATTTGTCGCCGGCAAGCCCCGGATAGCTGACCCAGGCCACTTCCGGCCGCTTCGCCAGCCATTCGGCCACGCTCAGCGCGTTGTCGGAATGACGCTGCATGCGCAGCGGCAAGGTCTCGATGCCGGTGATGATGAGGAAGGCGTTGAACGGCGACAGCGCCGGCCCGAGGTCGCGCAGGCCAAGCACACGGCAGGCGATGGCGAAAGCAAAATTGCCGAAAGTCTCGCCCAGCACCATGCCGGAATATTCCGGACGCGGCTCCGACAGCATCGGGTAGCGCTTATCACGCAACCAGTTGAAGGTGCCGCCGTCGACGATCAGGCCGCCGATCGAGTTGCCGTGGCCACCGAGGAACTTGGTGAGCGAATGCACGACAATGTCGGCGCCGTAGTCGATCGGCTTGCACAGATAGGGCGTCGCCAGCGTGTTGTCGACGATGAGTGGCACGCCGGCTTTGCGCGCGATCTTCGACACCGCTTCGATGTCAGTGATAACGCCGCCGGGATTGGCGATCGACTCGATGAAGATCGCCTTGGTTTTCGGCGACACCGCTTTCTCGAACGAGGCGATATCATCGGGATCGGCCCACACCACGTTCCAGCCGAAATTCTTGAACGAATGATTGAACTGGTTGATCGAGCCGCCATAGAGCTTCTTGGAAGCGACGAATTCGTCGCCCGGGGTCATCAGCGCGTGCATCACGACCACTTGCGCGGCGTGGCCGGAGGCGATCGCGAGGCCGGCGGTGCCGCCCTCGAGCGCGGCGACGCGCTCTTCCAGCACGGCGCAGGTCGGGTTGCCGATGCGGGTATAGATGTTGCCGAAGGCCTGCAGGCCGAACAGCGAGGCCGCGTGCTCGACGTCGTCAAACACAAAAGACGTGGTCTGGTAGATCGGCGTCGCGCGCGCGCCGGTGGTCGGATCGGGCTTGGCGCCGGCGTGAATCGATAGCGTCGAAAATCCCGGAATGCGTTCGGCGTCGGCCATGGGTGCCCCATCTTGGTGTGGTCCGCCGGCCTTGCCGGCCGGGTGCGAAAAGCGAGCGCGACTTAATGGGCGGGGGCGGGGGCGCCGTCAAGGCGGCATCGTGGCAATGCGTTAAATCGAAAGCCGCCAGCTCGTCGGCGGCCGCGCCATGGAAATTCATTCCGGCGCGAAGGCGCCACTCAACTGCTGTTTTCTTCGCTTTTTTGCGCGCGGTCGGTTGCCTCGGTCGCGCCGCCCGGCATTGTTTCCTGGCCGAGCCCCATGCGTTGCACGCCTTTGCCGAGCCCCTTCGCGCGTTTGGAAGAAAGCGTGCGCGAATTGACGCCCATCCACGAAATCTCCGACGACAGACGCCCGTACTCGATTTTCGGGCAGCGGTTCATCACCACCTTCAGCCCCGCCGCTTCGGCGAGCTCCGCGGCCGCCTGGTTGCGCACGCTGAGCTGCATCCAGATCACCCGCGGCTTGGGCTTGAGTGTCAGCGCTTCCTGCACGACCGGCAACACGAATTGGGACGCGCGGAAAATATCGACCATGTCGACTGGCTCAGGGATGTCGGCAAGTTTGGCGTAGACTTTCTGCCCGAGGATTTCTTTTCCGGCCTGTCCCGGATTGACCGGAATCATGCGGTAGCCGCGCTCCTGCAGATATTTGAACGCGAAATAGCTCGGCCGGTTGTCCTTCGGCGAGATGCCGACCATGGCGACGGTTTTCACCGTATTGAGGATGCCGCGGATGTAGCTGTCGGGATAGCTGTCGTGGTTCATCGTGGCGGCGGCCGCTGCCATCACTTCGACTGCGCGTCGACGACCTGCTTGCAGGCATCCGACAGCCGGTCGTGCTGTTTGTTCAGGCAGGCGAGCACGCGCCCGCCGCCGGGCATGGTGCCTTTGCAGAATTTGTCGTAGTCGCCCTTGCAGGCGGCGCGTTGCGCGCCAGTGAAGTCTTGTGCGAGCGCGGCGTTGAGCGAAATAAGCGCGAAGGCAGCGGCAAAAAGCACGGTGCGTTTCATCAGCGGTCTTCCCAGGTTGGACTACGTTTCTCGATGAAAGCGCAGATGCCTTCCTCGGCGTCACGCGCCATCATGTTCTCGGTCATCACTTCGGAAGCATATTTGTAAGCGTCCGCCAATTTCAATTCAGCCTGTCGGTAGAACGCCTGCTTTCCGATCTTGAGCACATAGGACGATTTTTCCGCGACCTTCTTGGCGAGCGTGAGCGCAGCTTTGCGCTCCTCGCCCGGCGTCACCACGCGATTGACCAGTCCGATACGCGCTGCGTCTTCTGCTGCAACCATCTCGCCGGTGAGCAGCATTTCCATGGCGTGTTTGCGTGCCACATTGCGCGACAGCGCCACCATCGGCGTCGAGCAGAACAATCCAATGTCCACGCCCGGAGTGGCGAACTTCGCCGCAGAGGATGCAATGGCCAGATCGCAAGTCGCCACGAGTTGACAACCGGCCGCGCTGGCGACGCCGTGCACGGCGGCGATCACCGGCTGCGGCAAATTGACGATCTGCTGCATCACGGCGCTGCAGGTGGTCATGATATGGCGGAAATATTGGCGGCCGCCGTCGAAGTCGCCGCGCCGGGCGGTCAATTCCTTCAAGTCGTGGCCGGCACAGAAGGCCGGCCCGTTCGCTGCCAGCACCACTGCGCGGACGGATTTGTCCTTGGCGATGTCGGTGAGGGCGGCGGAGAGCACCGTGAGCAGCGCCTCCGACAGGCTGTTGCGCGCCTGCGGGCGGTTAAGCACCAGAATGGCGATTTCCCCGTCGCGCTCGCGCAGCAGCATGGGCGCGGTCGTCTCGCTGGCACGGGCGGCTGTCTTGGCGCTCATAATTCGCTCCGGCATCGCTTTCCGGGCGATAGTTAAGCCGCTCGCTCATTATGGCAAGGATTGAAATCGGCAATTGACCTGACGTCTGTCCCGTCTAAGACGGAGGCACCGGGTCAACCGGCGTTGGGGGAAATCATGCCTGCGCCAGCCATGTCAGCCGAGGAAATCGCCAAGCTGCTGCACGCAGAATTTCCGCAGGCGTTCTATCCCGGCTGCGGACACAGCATCGAGCGCGTCGCGCACGGCGACGTGCGCGTGCGCTGGAAATTCGAGGAGGCGAGCCTGCGCCCGGGCGGCACCGTGTCCGGTCCGACCATGATGGAGCTCGCCGACTTCGCCATGTATGTCGCGGTATTCTCGGCGATCGGGCCGCAGCCGCTGGCGGTCACTACCAATCTCAACATCAATTTTCTGCGCAAGCCGACGCGCGCCGATCTGCTGGCCGACGCCCACCTGATGAAGGTCGGGAAGAGGCTGGCGGTGGGCGAGGTCACCATCTATTCGGAAGGCACCGATGAGCCGGTCGCCCATGTCACCGCCACCTATTCGATCCCGCAGGCCCGGTGATTAGCGAATGGTGTCAAAATACCATTCGTATAATACATTGATTTAATGACTGATTCTGTGGCGTAAGGACGTTGACCGCAAAGGCCCGCTCGGCTAGAGAACCGCACCTTCGGCGCGCCCAAGCACGCCAGTCTTTCAGGGATTTGTCATGACGACCTATTCGGCCAAGGCCGCCGACATCGAGAAGAAGTGGCTGCTGATCGACGCCAGCGGGCTGGTGGTCGGCCGGCTCGCCACCATCGTGGCGATGCGGCTGCGCGGTAAACACAAAGCGACCTACACCCCGCATGTAGACGACGGCGACAACGTCATCGTCATCAACGCCGCCAAGGCGGTGCTCACCGGACGCAAGCGCGAGAAGAAGGTCTACCACAAGCACACCGGCTATATCGGCGGTATCAAGGAAATCTCCGCCAAGTCGATCCTTGAAGGCCGCTTCCCCGAGCGCATCGTCGAGAAGGCAATCGAGCGCATGCTGCCGCGCGGACCGCTCGGCCGCGTTCAATTCGGTAATCTACGCGTCTATCCTGGGTCCGAGCATCCGCACGAGGCGCAGAAACCGGAAAAACTCGACGTCGCCGCCATGAACCGCAAAAACGTGAGGAGTGCCTGACCGTGGCCGAGACCGTACAATCGCTGGAAGGATTGGCGAGCCTCAAACCGGCCGCACCGGAAGCCCCGAAATATGTGCAGAAGCTCGACGCACAAGGGCGCGCTTATGCGACCGGCAAGCGCAAGAACGCGGTCGCTCGCGTGTGGATCAAGCCCGGCTCCGGCAAGATCATGGTCAACACCAAGACCGTGGAAGCCTTCTTCGCGCGCCCGGTGCTGCGCATGCTGATCCAGCAGCCTCTGGTCGCCGCTAACCGCGCCGGGCAGTACGACGTGACTTGCACGGTCTCCGGCGGCGGTCTGTCCGGCCAGGCCGGGGCGGTGCGCCACGGCCTTTCCAAGGCGCTGACCTATTTCGAGCCGGACCTACGCGGCGCACTCAAGCGCGGCGGCTTCCTTACCCGTGACTCGCGCGTGGTCGAGCGCAAGAAATACGGCAAGGCCAAGGCGCGGCGTTCGTTCCAGTTCTCCAAGCGCTAATCGATCGATACGGTTACCAAAACGACAAAAGGCCCGCGGAAACGCGGGCCTTTTTTATATGCTTTTGCGCAGCGGAATCGTCGTCTCGCGCAGAATTAATTAGAATTTTCGCAAGTCTTGCATCGAAGCGCGCGCAAGCGTGCAAGGCTTTTCCCATAGGACCATGGGTATGTTTCCACCGTCGCCGGGGGGTACCGGCTAGGCGCATTTGAGGTTCGATGTTCGCCGCAGCCTCGCCACAGCTGTCGCTGTTGGATATACCGACTCTAGCCTTCGTGGCGGTTTGCATCGCCGCACTGCTGGGGTTGTTGTTGATATTTGCGTGGCTGCAGCAGCGCAACGTCCGCGCGCTCGCCTGGTGGGGCTCAGCCTATCTAATCGGTGCATCCTCGATCGCGCTCTGGGTTGCGCCGTCGCCCATTTACAGAATTCCGGTCGAATATCCGCAGGCGCTGACGTTCCTGGCCTGCGGCATGATCTGGAACGGGGTGCGGCTGTTCCACCGGCGGCCGCTGGTGCCGACGGCCGCCTTCATCGGCGCCTTTGTCTGGCTGGTCTTGTGTCAACTGCCGGCGTTCGCGCTAGGGACCAACAACCGCATCGCGCTCGGTGTCGTGATCGTCGCAAGTTACACGTTTTTCATCGCTTTCGAGTTGCGCCGCGAACGCCGCAAGTCACTTTACTCGCGTTCCGCCGCAATCGTCGTGCCATGCGTGCATGCGACCATCTTCCTGATCCCGCTTGGCATGCAAGCATTCCTGCCGGCGGCCTACGCCGCCAGCTGGGTGGCGGTGTTTTCGCTGGAGACCATGCTTTATGCGGTCGGTACCGCATTCATCGTGCTGCTGATGGTCAAAGACAACGATGTGGATGTCTACCGCAACGCCGCCTCCACCGACCCGCTGACCGGGCTGCTCAATCGCCGCGCCTTCTTGGAAGGCGCCCAAAAGCTTTGCTTCCGGCAGGCCGAACGTGGCCAGCCGGTGACGATCCTGATGCTCGATCTCGATCATTTCAAATCGATCAACGACCGCTTCGGCCACGCGGTCGGCGACGAAGTGCTGAGGGAGTTTGCACAAGTGGCGCGCTCCAACATGCGCGGAAGCGACCTTATCGGCCGGCTCGGCGGCGAGGAGTTTGCCGTGATCGTCGCGGAGCCGATGGAATTTGCCGCCCGTATCGCCGAGCGTCTGCGCGGCAGCTTCGAGATTGCGGGCATAACGATTGCCAATCATACGATCGGTGCGACGGTGAGCATCGGCGCTGCTGCCTCGCACGAGCCGGTGACGGATATTGCAGCCCTCATCTCGCGCGCCGACGCCGCGCTCTATCGCGCCAAAAACGGCGGTCGCAATCGGGTGCATGCGGATGGCCTGCAGTCGCCGCCGATCCAGGGCGGCGTTCCGCTCGCCGCCGCCCGCAGCGCCCCAGCGGCCAAGCCGGTGCGTTCGCCGCACCGCAAAGCGCACGCCCGCGGCGCCAAATCCGTCGCCGTAGCGCTAATCGCGGCGGAGGCAACGCCTCGTTTACCATCCGCGCGCTAGCATGCGCTGATGTCATCCTTAGCCAACAGCCGGCAGCCGGATCGCGCGGTCCTGACGCTTGAGACCTATGCCGCGGGCGCGGCCTTGGCCTGCGCCTATTCGTCTTCGGCCGAATTTGACGCCGCGCTGATCGCGGAACGTCGCGCCGCCGGCGTTTACGGGCCGAAGCGGCATCGCAGGCAAATGCTGGCGACCGCCGCGGGTGTCGCCACCGGTCTTGCGGTCATTATTTTCCTCATCGTCTAATTACGGTCAGCTGAATAAAAACGGGCGCTCCTTGCGGAGCGCCCGATGAGTTGCATCGCCTCGGTGCGATGATTGGGAGGAACGCTTACGCCGAGTAGTACATGTCGAATTCGACCGGATGCGGGGTGTGTTCGAAGCGGATCACTTCCCCCATCTTGAGGTCGATATAGCTGTCGATGAAATCGTCGTCGAACACGCCGCCGGCCTTGAGGAAGGCGCGGTCCTTGTCGAGCTCGCCGAGCGCCTGGCGGAGCGAGCCGCACACCGTCGGGATCTTTTTCAATTCCGCCGGCGGCAGATCGTAGAGGTCCTTGTCGACCGCCGAACCCGGATCGAGCTTGTTCTTGATGCCGTCAAGCCCGGCCATCGTCATCGCGGCGAAGGCTAGATACGGATTGGCGAGCGGATCGGGGAACCGCACCTCGACGCGCTTGGCCTTCGGGTTGGTGGTGTAGGGAATGCGGCAGGACGCCGAGCGGTTGCGCGCTGAGTAGGCGAGCAGCACCGGCGCCTCGAAGCCCGGCACCAGACGCTTGTAGGAGTTGGTGGTCGGGTTGCTGAAGGCGTTGATCGCCTTGGCGTGCTTGATGATGCCTGCGATGTAGGACAAGCAGGTTTCCGACAGGTCGGAATATTTGTTGCCCGCGAACACCGGCTTGCCCGCCTTCCAGATCGATTGGTGGCAGTGCATGCCCGAACCGTTGTCGCCGTAGATCGGTTTCGGCATGAAGGTCGCGGTCTTGCCGTAGATCTGCGCGACCTGCTGGATGCAGTATTTGTAGACCTGCATCATGTCAGCCATCTGCGTAAGCGGCGAGAATTTCAGGCCGAGCTCGTGCTGGGCTGATGCCACTTCGTGATGGTGCTTCTCGACCTTGGCGCCCATGCGCGCCATGGCGCCGAGCATTTCCGAGCGCATGTCCTGTACCGAATCCTGCGGCGGCACCGGGAAGTAACCCTTCTTGGTGCCGATGCGGTGGCCGAGATTGCCGCCTTCGTATTCGGTGTCGGAGTTGGACGGGAATTCGATGGAGTCGAGCTTGAAGCCGGTGTTGTAGGGATCGGCGGCGTATTTGACGTCGTCGAACACGAAGAATTCGGCTTCCGGGCCGAAAAAGATGGTGTCGCCGACGCCCATCGATTTGACCATGCCTTCCGCTTTCTTGGCGATGCCGCGCGGATCGCGGTTATAGGGTTCGCCGGTGGTCGGCTCGAGCACGTCGCACACCAGCACCAACGTGGTCTCGGCAAAGAACGGGTCGATGCAGGCTGACGCCGGATCCGGCATCAGGTTCATGTCGGACTCGTTGATCGCTTTCCAACCGGCGATCGATGAGCCGTCGAACATCTGGCCTTCGGCGAACGTGTCTTCTTCGATCATGGAAACGTCGAAAGTAACGTGCTGCCACTTGCCGCGCGGATCGGTAAACCGGAAATCGACGTATTTCACGTCGTTGTCCTTAATCATCTTCATGACATTTTTGGCTGTCGTCATGGATTGCATTCCCCCGTTATTGATGGATTTACCCGCAAGGACTCTGCCCTGCGGTTTAGTTAGATAGCGTCGATACCGTGTTCGCCGGTCCTGATCCGGATGGCTTCCTCGATGTTAGATAAGAATATTTTTCCGTCTCCAATCCGGCCGGTTTGGGCGGCGCGCCGGATCGCTTCGATCGCCTTGTCCACCATATCGTCGCCGAGTACGACTTCGATTTTCACCTTGGGGAGAAAATCGACCACGTATTCGGCGCCGCGATAAAGTTCGGTGTGCCCTTTCTGTCGACCGAAGCCTTTTGCCTCGGTCACAGTAATACCTTGGAGGCCGACCTCCTGGAGTGCCTCCTTCACCTCGTCGAGTTTGAAGGGTTTGATGATGGCTTCGATTTTTTTCATTGCTTTTCCTCACCCCCCAGCCCACCGCGAGAATGCGGCGCGCCGCGCTACCGGTTAGCAGGTCCCGTGCCAAGCAGGCGAGGTCGCAATAACCTTGTCCCCGCAATACTTTAGAGGGGAGATAGCCGGGTAGTGCCCAAGGTAACTGCGGCCCGCTGCCCAGCAATTAAGCACCCTGCAAAAACTTTTGCCAGCGACCTGAGATAGGTTGCGTTACAGGCAATTAGACCGAATTGTGGGTCTTCCGACCGGCCGTTAGGCTCGCGCGCAATGATCGAACTTCTCACCAATGACGAAATGGCGGAAGCCGACCGGCTGACCATCACCAGCGGTGTCGCCGGCATCGAGCTGATGGAGAATGCCGGCCGCGCTGTGGCCGATGCGGTCAGTGCGGTGCTGGAGGGCCACCGCGTGGTGATCGTGGCCGGGCCCGGCAACAATGGCGGCGACGGCTTTGTCGCGGCACGCCACCTGGCCGAGCGCGGCTACCTGGTCCGCGTCAGTTTCGTCGGAGAGAAGGCGCGGCTGAAGGGCGATGCGGCGCTCGCCGCCGAACGTTGGAGCGGACCGGTCGAGCCGGCCTCGCCGGTCTCGCTCACCGACTGCGACATTGTCGTCGACGCGTTGTTCGGCGCTGGCCTCGACCGCGAAGTTGAAGGCCTGCCGCGCGCCATGATCCGGGCGATGAATGCTGCTTCTGCACCGGTCATTGCCGTCGACCTGCCGAGCGGGGTGAACGGCACGACCGGAGCAGTAATGGGCATTGCCGTCAACGCGACCGATACCGTGACCTTCTTCCGGCGCAAATGCGGGCACATGCTACTGCCGGGACGGCTGCATTGTGGTGCCATCCAGGTGGCCGATATCGGCATTCCCGCAAGCGTCCTGGGGAAAATCAAGCCAGCGGCCTTCGCCAACCGACCGGCGCTATGGGGCGCTTCATTCCCGCGGCTCAGTGCCGATGGCCATAAGTATTCACGCGGCCATGCGGTCGTAGTGTCGGGCGGCCTTTCGACCACCGGCGCGGGCCGGCTGGCGGCGCGCGGGGCGCTACGGGCGGGGGCGGGGCTGGTGACCATTGCTAGCCCGCGCGAGGCACTCAGCATCAATGCAGCCGCCAGCCTGGCGGTGATGGTCCGGCCGGTGGATGGCGCGGCCGAACTGACAGCGTTCCTGGCCGACAAGCGGCGCAACGCGGTGGTACTGGGGCCTGGCGGCGGGGTCGGGTCGGTCATGCGCGAGCAGGTGGCTGCCGTGCTGGCGAGCGGAGCCGCGGTGGTCCTCGACGCCGACGCGCTGACCAGTGTGGCGGACGAGCCAAAGGCGCTGGCCGGCATGATGAAAAACGCGAGGCGGGATGTCGTGCTGACCCCGCACGAGGGAGAATTCACTAGGTTATTTAATGATATACACGAGAATTCAAATGTTCATGCAAAACTTGAAAAAACGTGCCTAGCGGCCCGATTAAGCGGGACAACCGTACTGCTCAAGGGGGCCGACACCGTGGTTGCGGTCCCCGACGGCCGCGCCTCAATTGCCGATAATGCGCCGCCGACCCTCGCCACCGCTGGTGCCGGCGATGTGCTGGCGGGCATGGTCGCGGGCCTCTTGGCGCAGGGTATGCCGGCCTTCGAGGCGGCGAGCGCAGCGGTCTGGCTGCATGGCGAAGCGGCTAATTCCTTCGGACCCGGCCTGATCGCCGAGGACCTGCCCGAGGCGCTGCCGGCGGTCTACCGGCGCCTGTTTGCGGAGTTGGGGCACGAGTCATTCCGCGGCCCTTGAGCGCGGGGAAGCGCGGCTTATTTTAGGGGTGCCGCGCGGTTTTGCCGTGATATAAGCCGCCGCCCGAAAGGCCGGCTGTAATGGCTTGCCCTGGCGGGCTGCGGTGCGTTAAGCCCTGCCGGATTGCGGCGCCAGGATCGTCCTGAATTTGCCCTTTGCGGGCGTGGCGGAATTGGTAGACGCGCGGGATTTAGGTTCCCGTGACGAAAGTCGTGGGGGTTCGAGTCCCTCCGCCCGCACCACGCCGAGGGATAAATAGACGTCGGGCGCACGCGCGAGCGAGCGCCCCTAACTCCGACCGGTCCGGCGCAACGCGCTGCCAAACAAAGAAGTGTGTGATCGATGCAAGTTACTGAAACGCTGTCCGAAGGTCTCAAGCGCGAATTCAAGGTGGTCGTGCCGGCCGCCGAGCTCGACGCCAAGGTCAACCTGCGGCTCGACGAGCTGAAAGACCGAGTCCGCATCAACGGCTTCCGTCCCGGCAAGGTGCCGGTCGCCCACCTCAAGCGCGTTTACGGGCGCTCGGCCATGGCCGAAGTTATCGAGGCGACGGTGCGCGACACCAATAACCAGATCGTCAGCGAACGCGGCTACAAGCTCGCCGCCGATCCAAAGGTCACGCTACCGACCGAGCAGGAAGCGGTCGAGAAACTGATCTCCGGCCAGAGCGACCTCGACTACACCATGGCGGTCGAGATCGTGCCGCCGATCGACCTCACCGATTTCAAGGCCATCAAGCTCACCAAACTCACCAGCGAAGTGACCGACGCCGAAGTGGATGAGGCCGTCACGCGCATCAGCGAGCAGAACAAGCCGTACAGCGCAAAGGGCGAAGGCGAGAAGGCGGCCAAGGACGACCGTGTCGTCATCTCGTTCGTCGGCACCATCGACGGCAAACCGTTCGAGGGCGGCTCGGGTGAGGATTCCGCCGTGCTGATCGGATCGAATACATTTATTCCGGGCTTCGAGGACCAGCTCATCGGCATCGCCACAGGCGAAACCCGTACGCTGAAGGTGACTTTCCCGACGCACTATCCGAAAGCGGATCTCGCCGGCAAGGATGCCGAATTCGTCGTCACCGCCAAGTCGATCGAGACCCCCGGCACCGTTACTGTCGACGACGAATTCGCCAAGGCGCTCGGGCTAGAGTCGCTCGCCAAACTGCGCGAGGCGGTCAAGGAACGCATCGGGCGCGAGCATGTCAGCATGTCGCGCCAGAAGCTCAAACGCGCGCTGCTCGACGAACTAGATGCCCGGCACAAATTCGAGCCGCCGCCTTCGCTGGTCGAGGAGGAATTCGACCGGGTCTGGAAGTCGGTGCTCGGCGAAATGGAAAACGAGAAAAAGAACTTCGCCGACGAGAACACCACCGAGGAAAAGGCTAAGGCCGAATACCGCGCCATCGCCGAGCGGCGGGTGCGTCTCGGCCTCGTTCTGGCGGAGATCGGCGAGAAAAACAAAATTACGGTTACCGAAGAGGAATTGAACCGCGCGGTGATGGAGCACGTGCGTCAATTCCCCGGCCAGGAGCAGCGGGTGTGGGACTACTACCGCCAGAACCCGCAAGCGACCGCTAGTTTGCGCGCGCCGATCTACGAGGAAAAGGTGGTCGATTTCCTGCTCGAACTCGCCGGCGTGACCGAGAAAAAAGTCGCGCGCGAGGAGCTCTACAAGGAAGACGATTCGACCGCGGTCTGATCGGGGGCCGCGCGCCTTGCGGCGGGTGCAATTCGAAAATAGATCATCCGGACGCGACCGGAAGGCTAATCTAGCCGACGTGATTCGCGTGAAGGAGCCGAAATGAAAGATCCCGTCGATACCTACCTGCAGCATCTGGTGCCCATGGTGGTCGAACAGACCAACCGCGGCGAGCGCGCCTACGACATCTATTCGCGGCTGCTCAAGGAACGGATCATCTTCATCACCGGCCCGATCGAGGACGGGGTAGCCACTTTGGTGGTGGCGCAACTGCTGTTCCTGGAAGCGGAGAACCCGAAAAAGGAAGTCTCGATGTACATCAACTCGCCCGGCGGGGTGGTGACATCGGGGATGGCGATCTATGACACCATGCAGTTCGTGCGCCCGCCGGTGTCCACGCTCTGCGTCGGGCAGGCGGCCTCGATGGGCTCGCTGTTGCTCGCCGCCGGCGCCAAAGACATGCGCTTCGCGCTGCCGAACGCCCGCATCATGGTGCATCAGCCGTCCGGCGGGTTCCAGGGCCAGGCCACCGACATCATGGTGCACGCCCAGGAAATCCTGAACCTGAAGAAGCGGCTCAACGAGATTTACGTCAAGCATACTGGCCAATCGCTCAAGAAGATCGAAGACGCGCTCGAGCGTGACTATTTTCTCACCGCCGAGGCGGCCAAGGACTTCGGTCTGGTCGACAAGGTGATCGAGCGGCGGCCGGAGGAAATGCTTCCCAAACCGGCCTGATTTTTCCCGAATGGAGCCCAGCCGGCCGGTCACGATCGCCCGGGATTGCCTCGGAAGTGCCGCTTTCTTGGCGGGTCTTGAGTAGGCATTATCGTTAATAGATTCTTGATTATCACGCCGTTAGCATGCTTCGCTTAAGGTGTGGGAGAGTATCAGGGGCAGCGGGCCGCCCGGTAGCATGGGTCCGCCGGGCCGGAATTGCGGCGCGAAACTTGCTTCGTTCGGTATGTGGCGTATAGGCGGTTGATCGACAGCGGCGCTGACCACAGAATGTACCGACGCGTGTGACGGAGAATGGAATGAGCAAAGTCGGCGGCAGCGATTCCAAGAATACCCTGTACTGCTCGTTCTGCGGCAAGAGCCAGCACGAAGTGCGCAAGCTCATTGCCGGCCCGACCGTGTTCATCTGCGATGAATGCGTCGAGCTGTGCATGGATATCATTCGCGAGGAGAACAAATCCTCGCTGGTGAAGTCGCGCGATGGAATCCCGACGCCGAAGGAAATCCGCAAGGTCCTCGACGATTACGTGATCGGCCAGGATCACGCCAAGAAGGTGCTCTCGGTCGCGGTCCACAATCACTACAAGCGGCTCAATCACCAAACCAAGCATAACGACGTCGAACTGGCGAAGTCGAACATCCTGCTGATCGGGCCGACCGGCTCGGGCAAGACGCTGCTGGCGCAGACGCTGGCGCGCATCCTCGACGTGCCGTTCACGATGGCGGACGCCACCACGCTTACCGAGGCCGGCTATGTCGGCGAGGACGTGGAGAACATCATCCTCAAGCTGCTGCAGTCGGCCGACTACAATGTCGAACGCGCGCAGCGCGGTATCGTCTATATCGACGAAATCGACAAGATTTCCCGCAAGTCGGACAACCCCTCGATCACGCGCGACGTGTCGGGCGAGGGCGTGCAGCAGGCGCTCTTGAAGATCATGGAAGGCACCATCGCCTCGGTGCCTCCGCAGGGTGGCCGCAAGCATCCGCAGCAGGAATTCCTGCAGGTCGACACCACCAACATCCTGTTTGTTTGCGGCGGCGCTTTCTCCGGCCTCGAGAAGATCATCTCGGCGCGCGGCCGTTCCACTTCGATCGGCTTCTCGGCCAAGGTGCTCGCGCCGGAAGACCGCAAGCAGGGCGAGATCTTCCGCCAGGTCGAGCCGGAGGATCTGCTGAAATATGGCCTGATTCCGGAATTTGTCGGCCGCCTGCCGGTGGTGGCCACGCTCGAGGACCTCGATGAAGCGTCGCTCAAGAAGATCCTGGTCGAGCCGAAGAACGCCCTGGTCAAGCAGTACCAGCGGCTGTTCGAGATGGAATCGATCGATCTGACGCTGGCCGAGGAGGCGCTCGGCGCCATCGCCCGCAAGGCGATTGAACGCAAGACCGGCGCGCGCGGCCTGCGCTCCATCATGGAGGGCATCCTGCTCGACACCATGTTCGACCTCCCCAGCCTGGAGGGGGTCGAAGAGGTGGTGATCTCCAAGGAGGTCGTCGAAGGGACCGCCCGGCCGCTCTACATCTATGCCGACCGCAGCGACCGGACGGCCGAATCCGGCAGCGCCAGCGCCTGATCTTGCCCCCGGGCGGATACGGAACAACTTGTAGAATCGCGCCATTAATGGCGTGCTGAGGCTATCGGGGTCCGTTTTTACCGAAAAAGCGGGCCTTACTTGCAGAGCCTACCAGCGCGTCCTACGTATAGCGCTCGAAGCGAAGTCGCGTACGAAACATCGTAGTTCCCGAGTGGGTGAGGGCTCGTACCCTTCCTGAAGGCGCGCCGGGCCTGCCTACGTCCGACGCCTCCTTGCCCATCTTTACCGGCACTGTTCGGCGATGCCGCATCAAGCGGGTCATCGAACAGGGGCACAACAAAAAAGGACGACCGCAATGACCACCAAGCCACGACCTCAGCTGCAACCCGGCGAAACCCGCGCCTATCCCGTATTGCCGCTGCGCGACATCGTGGTGTTCCCGCACATGATCGTTCCGCTCTTTGTCGGCCGTGAAAAGTCGATCAAGGCGCTGGAAGAAGTGATGCGCTCCGACACCTTCATCCTGCTGGCGACGCAGAAGAACGCGTCCGACGACGACCCGGCGACCGACTCGATCTTCGAGGTCGGCACGCTGGCGAGCGTGCTGCAGCTGCTCAAGCTGCCCGACGGCACCGTCAAGGTGCTGGTGGAGGGCGCCGAGCGCGCGAAGGTGCTCAAATATACCGACCGCAGCGACTACTACGAAGCCGACGCCACCGTTCTCGCCGACGATATGGGCGAGCGCGTGGAGGCGGAAGCCATGGCGCGCTCCGTGGTCACCGAATTCGAGAACTATGTGAAGCTCAACAAGAAGGTGTCGCCCGAAGTGGTCGGCGTGATCCAGCAGATCGAGGATTACGCCAAGCTCGCCGACACCGTGGCTTCGCATCTCGCCGTCAAGATTCCGGACAAGCAGGAAATCCTGGAGACGCCGTCCGTCACCCAGCGCCTGGAAAAGGTGCTCGGGTTGATGGAGAGCGAGATCTCGGTGCTGCAGGTGGAAAAGCGCATCCGTACCCGCGTCAAGCGGCAGATGGAGAAGACCCAGCGCGAGTACTATCTCAATGAGCAGATGAAGGCGATCCAGAAGGAACTCGGCGACGAAGAAGGCAAGGACGAGCTCGCCGAACTGGAAGACAAGATCAAGAAGACCAAGCTTTCCAAGGAAGCCCGCGAGAAGGCCACCCACGAGCTCAAGAAGCTGCGCCAGATGTCGCCGATGTCGGCGGAAGCCACCGTCGTGCGCAACTATCTCGACTGGCTGCTCTCGATCCCGTGGAACAAGAAGAGCAAGGTCAAGAAGGATCTCATCGGCGCCGAAAAGATTCTCAACGACGACCACTATGGCCTGGAGAAGGTCAAGGAACGCATCGTCGAGTATCTCGCCGTGCAGCAGCGCGCCAACAAACTGACCGGGCCGATCCTGTGCCTGGTCGGTCCTCCCGGCGTGGGAAAAACCTCGCTCGGCAAGTCGATCGCCCGCGCCACCGGCCGCGAATTCGTGCGCGTGTCGCTCGGCGGTGTGCGTGACGAGGCCGAGATCCGCGGCCACCGGCGTACCTATATTGGCTCGATGCCTGGCAAGATCATCCAGTCGATGCGCAAGGCCAAGACCTCGAACCCGCTGTTCCTGCTCGACGAAGTGGACAAGATGGGCGCCGATTTCCGCGGCGACCCGTCGTCGGCGCTGCTCGAGGTGCTCGACCCCGAACAGAACCACACCTTCAACGACCACTACCTGGAGGTCGACTACGATCTGTCCAGCGTGATGTTCATCACCACGGCGAACACGCTCAATATCCCGCCGCCGTTGATGGACCGCATGGAGATCATCCGCATCGCCGGCTACACCGAGGACGAGAAGGTCGAAATCGCGCGCAAGCATCTGATCCCGCACGCGATCGCCAAACACGGCCTCGATGCCAAGGAATGGTCGATCGACGATGAAGCGCTGCAACTCCTCATCCGCCGTTACACGCGGGAAGCGGGCGTGCGCAACCTCGAGCGCGAGCTGTCGACCCTGATCCGCAAGGCGGTGAAGGAGTTGATGACGTCGAAGAAGAAGGCAATCTCCGTCACCGCGGCGACCGTCGGCGATTATCTCGGCGTCCCGAAATACCGCTACGGCGAGATCGAAGCCGAGGACTTGGTCGGCATGGTGACCGGGCTCGCCTGGACCGATGTGGGCGGCGAGCTGCTCACCATCGAAGGCGTGATGATGCCCGGCAAGGGCAAGATGACCGTCACCGGCAACCTGCGTGACGTGATGAAGGAGTCGATCTCGGCGGCGGCGTCTTACGTTCGCTCGCGTGCGGTCGCCTTCGGCATTGAGCCGCCACTGTTCGACAAGCGCGACATCCACGTGCACGTGCCGGAAGGCGCGACGCCGAAGGATGGACCGTCGGCGGGCGTTGCCATGGTCACCGCGATCGTGTCGGTGATGACCGGCATTCCGGTGCGCCGCGATCTAGCCATGACCGGCGAGATCACGCTGCGCGGCCGCGTGCTGCCGATCGGCGGTCTGAAGGAGAAGCTCTTGGCCGCCTCGCGCGGCGGCATGAAGACGGTGCTAATCCCGGAGGAAAACGCCAAGGACTTGGTGGAAATCTCCGACACCATCAAAAAGGGCCTGGAGATCGTCCCGGTCACGCGCATGGACGAGGTGATCGCCCGCGCGCTGGTGCGCAAACCCGAGCCGATTGCCTGGGACGAGGAGGCGGCTAAGCTCGCCGCCGCGACCGCGACCGAACCGGTGGTGGAAGACGATGGTTCCGGTCTGACCGCGCACTGAGGCAGGTCGCACTTTACGAATAGAAGACGGCGCCGCGAGGCGCCGTTTTCGTTTCGGTTGGCGTACTTGCATCGCACGCCGATCCGGCGATATTGGGCGGGTCGCGTATGGTCCCGAAAAGCATGTTCTCGGCCCCGATCGGGGATGGGAAAACGGTTTTCGGATAAGATCATGCGCCAGGAAATACCGGGCGGTTAGCTCAGTTGGTAGAGCGCCTGCTTTACACGCAGGATGTCGGCGGTTCGAGTCCGTCACCGCCCACCAGCCTTCGCTGCGAAGCAGGGGCGGTTGTCCGCAGTCGTTTCAGCGAAGCCGGACGAGTTACCAATGTTCTCGCGGCTTCGGTTGGCAAGCCGATTGAAGCTTATTCATCCAAACGCAAAACGGCAGGCCGGGAGCTATCAGCTCCCAGCCTGCCGGTATTTCCCCCGGAGGGTCCGGTCTGCCGTTAGACCGACTCTTTCAATTCCTTGGAGGCGCGGAAGGCGACCTTCTTGCTCGCCTTGATCTGGATCGCTTCGCCGGTCGCCGGGTTGCGGCCCATGCGCGCGGCGCGCTTGCGCACTTGCAGAATGCCGAGGCCGCCGATGCGGATGCGTTCGCCCTTCTTCAGATGCTTGACGATATTGCCGACGAAATCGCCGAGCACAGCTTCCGCCTGCTTCTTCGACATCTCATGCGATTCCGCGAGCGCGGCGGCGAGATGCTTCAATGTGACGGTCGGCGGTGTCGGAGCTTTTCCAGGAACCATTGCCATCTTTAGGACCCTCCTCGTGAATCCGTGAGCTTGGCGGATCGCCAAACACCCCGCCCGCATAGACGATTCGGGGGCGGTCTGACCATCGATTCCTACCGTTAAATAAGGCTTTTTCGCAATTTCCGTGAGGCGGGATCGTTTACCTTGACTTGGGGTGGGGGCGCCTATAACTCGAACCAACGCCCGCGGGGGCGTAGCTCAGTTGGTTAGAGCGCTGCCCTGTCACGGCAGAGGCCGCGGGTTCGAGTCCCGTCGCTCCCGCCATTTTATCAATGACTTAGCCAGGGTCGGAGCCCGTGTGACGACGGTGCTGCCGGCCCGGAATTTAGCCTCTTAGACATGCCAAACCTCGGCGTCCGAGCCCTGTTCTTCGACGTATTCGGCACCGTGGTCGACTGGCGTTCGTCAGTCGCGCGCGAGGCTGAAAATATCCTCGGCCCCCTTGGGTATAAGCTCGATTGGACGGCTTTCGCCGACGCCTGGCGCGGCGAGTATCAGCCGGGACTCGAGGAAGTGCGTTCCGGCCGGCAGGCTTTCGCCAAGCTCGACATTCTGCACCGGCAGGGTCTCGGGCGTTTGCTGCCGCGCTTCGGCCTGCAAAGCCTGTCCGATGAAGTGCTCGACGATATGACATTGATCTGGCATCGGCTCGATGCTTGGCCGGACGCGCCGGCGTCGCTGACCCAGCTCAAACGGAAATTCTGGCTGGCGCCGGTGTCGAACGGCAATATCTCGCTGATGGTCGATCTCGCGCGCCGCAATAATTTTCCGTGGGACGCCATCCTCGGCGCCGAAATTGCGCACGACTACAAGCGCAAGCCGGGCGTCTACATTTCCGCGTGCGCGGCTTTCGACCTTGCGCCGGCGCAATGCATGATGGTTGCCGCGCACAGCAACGATCTCGCGGCGGCGGCGGCATTGGGATTGCGCACCGCGCACACCGCGCGGCCGGACGAGTATGGGCCGAATACCGGCGAGCCGGCGCCAACCGTGCCGGTCGATTACGCGGCGAAGAATCTAGCGGACTTGGCGGATCAACTCGGCGTTTAGTCCGTCAACCGCGATAAACCGGCGCCGGCTGTGCGAAGAAGCTCGCCATGATGTGATAGACCGTCATGTAGTTCTTCTGCTGGAAACTGGCGTGCGAGATGCCGGCCATGACCGAGAACTGCTTGTCGGGATTGGGCAGCTTGGCGAAGAACTTCAAGAGATCTTCGACCGAAGCGATGCCGTCCCATTGCCCGCGCATGATCAGCGTCGGCACGGTGATCTTTTCCGGGTTCACCACCGGCAGTCGCGAGCACATGTCGACATAAGTGCCGGTCGGTACGGAATCGTCGAGCGCGGTCACCGCGTCGGCGAAGGCGTCGATCACTTTCGCTTCCGCCGTGCCGGGATGATCGCGTTCGAAGATCGAATGGATGAAGGCCTTGTCGATAGGCCGCCGGTTCTTGGCGATGAACTCCGGCAGCTTCTTGCGCCGCTGCTCGAGCGTCGGCGAGCCTTCGCCGGTCCACACCATGGCGTCGAGTGCAAGCCGCGCCACCATTTCCGGATGGCGCTCGGCAAACATCGCCGCTCGCAGCGCGCCGGAGGAAATGCCGTAGACTAAAAAAGGTCTGTTGCCCCGCAGCTTCTGGATATAGAGCGCGGCGGCGTAGCAGTCGCCGGCGCCTTGGCTGATCGGCGCATTGTTGTCGCGGTCCTTGGTCGAGCGGCCATAACCTTCCATGTCGAGCGTCCAGCAGTCGTAGCCGCGGCGGGCGAAGTGATCCATGACCGAGGAATCGGGACTTCCCGGTACCTGTAGGTCGAAGGTCGGCTGCGAGGCCATCGACGAACCGTGCACGAACAGAATGGTGCCGATGCTCTTTGCCGGATCGCCGGCGCACTTCTCGAACAGGAACAGCTTCACGCCGCCGTCCTTGCTGGTCCAATGCTCTTCGCCTTTGATCGCGGCCGGCATGCTCATTTCATTCATCGCGCACCCATCATGTTAAGAGACTAATTGATCGCCGGGATGTTGTTGGCTTTGACGATGCCGGCCCATTTGTCGATTTCGCCCTGCATAAAGGCCTTGAACTGCGGCTGCGTCATCGTCACCGGCTCGGCGCCTTGCTTCTCCCACGCGGCCTTGATGTCGGGCCGCGAAACGATCTTGGTGATTTCCTGGTTGAGCTTTTCCACGATCGGCTGCGGCGTGCCGGCCGGCGCCATGAAGCCGACCCATAGAGTCGCCTGGAATCCAGGCACGCCGGCTTCCGCGATGGTCGGCACGTCCGGCAGGATTGCAGAACGCGTCGCGCCGCTGGTGCCGAGCGCGCGCACTTTGTCCGCTTTGACCATTGCCGCCATGGTGGGGACGCTGTCGAACAGCATCTGGATTTGTCCGCTCAGGATGTCGGTGCGCATGCCGGTCGAACCCTTGTAGGGGACGTGCACGATATCGACGCCGGTGAGATGCTTCAGCAGTTCGGCGGCCATGTGATAGTTCGAGCCGGGACCGGACGAACCGAAATTGAGCGTGCCCGGCTTGGCGCGCGCCAGCGCGAGCAACTCATTCAAATTTTTTGCCGGCACCGACGGGTGCACCACCAGCACCAGGTCGCTGTCGATCAGCGGCGCGACCGGAACCAGGTCTTGCATTAGATGATATGGCTTCTTGGTGTAGAGCGTTTCGTTCACGGCCTGCGTGCCCGACACCATTAGCAGCGTGTAACCGTCGGGCGCAGCCTTGGCGACGTAATCGGTGCCGATAGTGGTGCCGGCGCCCGGCTTGTTTTCGATGATGAAGGCCTGATTCAGCGACTTGCGCAATTCCTCGGCGATGGCACGGGTAAAGACGTCGGTCGGCCCGCCGGCGCCGAACGGAGCGACGATTCTCACGGCACGCGAGGGGTAGTCGTCGGCCTTGCACGGCGGTGCCCCGATAGTGAAAGCGGCAGTCAGCGCGAACAGAGCCACGAATTGTCGCATAAGGGTCATGCAAGTTTCCCGGCCTTTGCCGCCTGTTATTAGGTCGCTCGCAATGAATATCGAGGCCCGCTTGCGGCTCTGTCAATCGTGTCGATACTCGGATACGCCCACGCGGCTGTGCGCGCGCGAGGATGCCCTCCAATGTCGTCTTGCTACTCGTTGTGCGCTGCGCTAAGCCTCAGCCGCTCTCGTCATTAAGCCTTTTCCGAACGCGGTAAGAGCTTTTTGTGCGGGGCTTCGGCGCCGTTTCGAGCCGCCGAACGGTCAGGGTCCGGCGGGGCAGGGCTCGGGGCTGTACGCTTGAGGTCGCCATGAGCGCATTGCTGCTGGATTATCTTCCGCTGGTCATCTTCGTCGCGGTCGCGCTTGTGATCGGATTGGTGCTGCTGATCGCGCCTTTTATTGTCGCCTACAAGCAGCCGGACCCCGAAAAGCTGTCGGCCTACGAATGCGGCTTTAACGCCTTCGACGACGCGCGCATGAAGTTCGACGTGCGCTTCTATCTGGTCGCCATCCTGTTCATCATCTTCGATCTCGAAGTGGCCTTCTTGTTCCCGTGGACCGTGGCGTTCCGCCAGATCGGCCTCTACGGCTTCTGGACGATGATAATTTTCCTTGGCGTACTCACCATCGGCTTCATATATGAGTGGAAGAAGGGGGCGCTGGAATGGGATTAGTTCCATGACCCTGGTCGCACCCGCGCCGCAAGGAATCCTCGATCCGCGCACCGGCAAGCCGGTAGGCGCCGACGACGAGTTTTTCGTCGGTGTCAACAACGAGCTTGCCGACAAGGGCTTCATCGTTGCCGCCGTCGACGACCTGATCACCTGGGCGCGCACCGGCTCGCTGATGTGGATGACGTTCGGGCTCGCCTGCTGCGCGGTCGAAATGATGCACATGGCGATGGCGCGCTACGATGGCGAGCGCTACGGCTTCGCGCCGCGGGCTTCGCCCCGCCAGTCCGACGTGATGATCGTCGCCGGCACGCTCACCAATAAAATGGCGCCGGCGATGCGCAAAGTCTATGACCAGATGCCGGAGCCGCGCTACGTGATCTCGATGGGCTCGTGCGCCAACGGCGGCGGCTACTATCATTACTCTTATTCCGTCGTGCGCGGCTGCGACCGCGTCGTGCCAGTCGACATCTACGTGCCCGGCTGTCCGCCGACCGCCGAGGCGCTGCTGTACGGCGTCATGCTGCTGCAGAAGAAGATCCGCCGTACCGGCACGATCGAACGTTGAGCGGGAATCTTCGAATGGACGACATGCTCGACAGGCTTGGGGCGACGATCAAGAACGCGCTGGGCGCGTCGGTCACCGGCTATGAAGTCGCCTACGGCGAGCTCGCGGTCACCGCCAAGGCCGCCGACATCGTCAAGGTGGCGACCTTCCTGCGCGACGACGCCGCCTGTCAGTTCATCAGCATCATCGACGTGACCGCGGTCGACTGGCCGAGCCGCGAGCAGCGCTTCGACGTCGTCTATCATCTGCTGTCGCCGCGGCTGAACCAGCGCATCCGCGTCAAGGTGCCGACCGACGAGGTGACGCCGGTGCCCTCGCTGATCGAGGTGTTCCACGGCGCCGACTGGTACGAGCGCGAGACCTTCGATCTTTACGGCGTGCTGTTCACCGGCCACCCCGACATGCGGCGTATCCTCACCGATTACGGCTTCGAGGGTCATCCACTGCGCAAGGATTTCCCGCTCACTGGCTTTGTCGAGGTGCGCTACGACGACGAGCAAAAGCGCGTGGTCTACGACAAGGTGAAGCTGGCGCAGGAATTCCGCACGTTCGATTTTCTCTCGCCCTGGGAAGGCACCGATTACGTGCTGCCGGGCGACGAGAAGGCGAAGGGCGAAGGCAAGGGGTCGTGACGTAAATGGCGGAAACCACGCTTCGCAACTTCACGGTCAATTTCGGGCCGCAGCATCCGGCCGCGCATGGCGTGCTGCGCATGGTGCTGGAACTCGACGGCGAAGTCGTCGAGCGCGTCGACCCGCATATCGGGCTCTTGCACCGCGGCACCGAGAAGCTGATCGAACACAAGACCTATATGCAGGCGGTGCCCTATTTCGACCGGCTCGATTACGTCGCGCCGATGAACCAGGAGCACGCCTTCTGCCTGGCGGCGGAAAAGCTTCTGGGCGTGCAGTTGCCCAAGCGCGGCCAGCTTATCCGCGTGCTGTTCTCCGAAATCGGGCGGTTGCTCTCGCACATCCTCAATATCACCACGCAGGCGCTCGACATCGGCGCGCTGACGCCGCCGCTGTGGGGGTTCGAAGAGCGCGAGAAGCTGATGGCGTTCTACGAGCGTGCCTCGGGCGCGCGCATGCACGCGGCCTATTTCCGTGTCGGCGGCGTGCATCAGGACATTCCGAACAAGCTGATCGACGACATCGAGGCGTTCTGCGACCCTTATCTGAAATTCTGCGACGATCTCGAGGGACTGCTCACCGAAAACCGCATCTTTAAGCAGCGCACAGTCGATATCGGCGTCGTTTCGCTCGCCGACGCCTGGAACCGCGCCTTCACTGGCGTGATGGTGCGCGGTTCGGGCGCCGCATGGGACCTGCGCAAGGCGCAGCCCTATGAGTGCTACGCCGAGATGGATTTCGACATCCCGATCGGCAAGCACGGCGACAGCTACGACCGTTACTGCGTGCGCGTGGAAGAAATGCGCCAGTCGATAAAAATCATGCGGCAGTGCGTAGAGAAGCTGCGCAGCCCCGAGGGCAAAGGCCGCGTCTCGGTCGATGACGGCAAGATCGTGCCGCCCAAGCGCGGCGAGATGAAGCGCTCGATGGAAGCGCTGATCCAGCACTTCAAGCTCTACACGGAAGGGTTCCATGTGCCGGCCGGCGAGGTCTATGCCGCGGTCGAGGCGCCGAAAGGCGAGTTCGGCGTGTTCCTGGTCTCCGACGGCACCAACAAACCATACAAGTGCAAGATCCGCGCGCCGGGCTTTGCGCATTTGAGCGCGATGGATTTCATGTGCCGCGGGCACATGCTGGCCGACGTGTCCTGCATCATGGGCACGCTCGACATCGTGTTCGGGGAGATAGACCGATGAGCGTGCGCCGTCTCGCCCCGCCGGAACTGCAGCCGAAGGAATTTGCCTTCAACAAGGAGAACCTGGCCTGGGCCAAGCAGCAGGTCGCCAAATATCCGGAAGGACGCCAGCAGTCGGCGATTATCCCGCTGCTCTGGCGCGCGCAAGAACAGGCCGGCGGCTGGCTGCCGGAAGCCGCCATTCGTCATGTCACCGAATTCCTCGGCATGGCGCATATCCGCGGGCTGGAGGTCGCCACCTTCTACACGATGTTCAATCTGGCGCCGGTCGGCAAAGTCCACGTGCAGCTGTGCGGCACTACACCCTGCCGGCTACGCGGCGCCGACGATCTCGAACACGTCTGCCGCGAGCGCATGGGCGACCAGATGCACGTGACCAAGGACGGCAAGTTCTCCTGGGTCGAGGTCGAATGTCTGGGCGCGTGCGTGAACGCGCCGATGGTGCAGATCGGCTCCGATTATTACGAGGACCTGACGGTGGAAAACTTCGAGAAGATTCTCGACGGTTTCGCCGCCGGCAAGAAGCCGAAGCCCGGTCCGCAGATCGACAGACAGCTTTCCGAGCCGATCGGCGGCGCCACCACGCTGACCGATAAATCTATTTACGCGGGACGTTCACGGGAATGATGACGCATGCTCGCTGACAAGGACCGCATCTTCAAGAATCTCTACGGCCGGCACGACTGGGGCCTCAAAGGCGCGCGCGCGCGCGGCGCCTGGGACGGCACCAAGGCGATCCTGGAAAAAGGCCGCGAGGCGATAGTCAACGACGTCAAGGCTTCCGGCCTGCGCGGCCGCGGCGGCGCCGGCTTCCCGACCGGCCTGAAGTGGTCGTTCATGCCCAAGACGCTGGGCGAGCGGCCACATTACCTGGTGGTCAACGCCGACGAATCCGAGCCCGGCACCTGCAAAGACCGTGAGATCATGCGCAACGATCCGCATTTGCTGATCGAGGGCTGCCTGATCGCCGGCTGCGCCATGGGCGCGCACGCCGGCTACATCTACGTGCGCGGTGAATTCATCCGTGAGCGCGAACAACTGCAGGCGGCGATCGACGAAGCCTACGAGGCCAAGCTGATCGGAAAGAACAATGTGCACGGCTGGGACTTCGATCTCTACGTCCACCACGGCGCCGGCGCCTATATCTGCGGCGAGGAAACCGCGCTGCTCGAAAGCCTGGAAGGCAAGAAGGGCCAGCCGCGCCTGAAGCCGCCGTTCCCGGCCAATGTCGGTCTCTATGGCTGCCCGACCACGGTGCAGAACGTCGAGTCAATCGCGGTGGTGCCCGACATCATGCGCCGCGGCGCGGCTTGGTTCGCCGGCATCGGCCGGCCGAACAACACCGGCACCAAGCTGTTCTGTATTTCCGGCCATGTGGAAAAACCCTGCAATGTCGAAGAGGCGATGGGCATTCCGCTGCGCGAGCTTCTGGAGACGCACGCCGGCGGTGTGCGCGGCGGCTGGGATAATCTGCTCGCGGTCATTCCCGGCGGCTCGTCAATGCCGTTGGTGCCGGCGGGCGCCGACCAGGCCGACACACTGCTGATGGATTTCGACGGCTGCCGCGACAAGAAGTCGGCGCTCGGCACCGCCGGCGTGGTGGTGATGGACAAATCTACCGACATCATCCGCGCCATGGCGCGCATCTCCTATTTCTACAAGCACGAGAGCTGCGGTCAGTGCACGCCCTGCCGCGAAGGCATGGGCTGGATGTGGCGCGTGCTCACCCGCATGGCGGAAGGCCGCGCGCAGAAGCGCGAGATCGGCATGCTGATGGAAGTGACGACCCAGATCGAGGGTCACACTATCTGCGCCTTCGGCGACGGCGCCGCCTGGCCGGTGCAGGGCCTGCTGCGCCATTTCCGTCCCGAGATCGAGCGGCGCATCGACGAATATACGCGCAATCCCGATCCGCACGGCGCGGTGCGCGAGGCGGCGGAGTGATGCGATGACCGCGCAACATCTCGCCCAGTTCAACATCGCGCGGATCAAATATCCGCTCGACGATCCGCGCATGGCGGAGTTCGTCGACAATGTCGAGCGGGTGAATGGATTGGCGGAAAAGATCGAGGGCTTCGTCTGGCGGCTGCAAGATGCCAGCGGTAACGCCATGAACATGTTGGTTTATGACGATCCGCGGATTCTGCCGAACCTGACGCTGTGGGAAAATGTCGAGGCGCTGGAACGCTTCGTCTTCCGCACGCTGCACAGCCGGTTCTATGGCCGCCGTGAGGAATGGTTTGAACCTATCAAAACGCCGCTGGTGCTGTGGTGGGTGCCGGTCGGCCATCGCCCGGAACTGGCGGAAGGCGTCGAGCGGCTTGAGCATCTCAAGACGCACGGGCCGAGCGAACACGCTTTCGGCTGGCAAAATCTTGCGGCGGCGCAGCTGTGGAAGACGACGCAATGCAGCGCGCCGAGCGAGCGTGCGGCATGAGGTCACTCATGGCGGAGAGTGGAAGCGGGACAATTGGTGCGGCGAACACGCGCACAAGAAAATGTGAGTTTGTGAACAAGCCGGACCAGAAGAACTGAAGAAGAAGACATGACCAAGCTTATTGTCGACGGCAAAGAGATCGACGTTCCGCCGGAGTACACGCTGCTCCAGGCCTGCGAAACCGCGGGCGCGGAAATCCCGCGCTTCTGTTTCCACGAGCGGCTGTCGATCGCCGGCAATTGCCGCATGTGCCTGATCGAAGTGCAGGGCATCCCGAAGCCGCAGGCCTCCTGCGCCATGGGCGTGAAGGATTTGGCGCCAAACAAAGATGGCGCTCCGAAGCAGCTCTTCACCAAAACTCCGATGGTGAAAAAGGCGCGCGAAGGCGTGATGGAATTCCTGCTGATCAATCATCCGCTCGATTGCCCGATCTGCGATCAGGGCGGCGAATGCGATCTGCAGGACCAGGCCATGGCCTATGGCGTGGACGCCTCGCGCTTCGCCGAGAACAAACGCGCGGTCGAGAACAAATATATCGGCGCACTGGTCAAGACCATCATGACGCGCTGCATCCATTGCACGCGTTGCATCCGTTTCACCACTGAGGTTGCCGGCGTGCCGGAGCTCGGCGCCATCGGCCGCGGCGAGGACATGGAGATCACCACCTATCTCGAGCAGGCGATGACCTCGGAGCTGCAAAGCAACGTGGTCGACCTCTGTCCGGTGGGCGCGCTCACCTCCAAGCCCTACGCGTTCGCCGCGCGGCCGTGGGAACTCAACAAGACGCAGTCGGTCGACGTGATGGATGCGCTCGGCTCGGCGATCCGCATCGACACGCGCGGGCGCGAGGTGATGCGCATTCTGCCGCGCACCAACGATGATGTGAACGAGGAGTGGATTTCCGACAAGACCCGCCACATCGTCGACGGCTTGCGCACGCAGCGCCTCGATCAGCCCTACATTCGAGAGAACGGCCGCCTGCGGCCGGCGAGCTGGAAGGAAGCCTTCGCGGCGATTGCTGCCAAGATGAAGACGGCGGGCGGCAAGCGCCTCGGCGCGCTGGCCGGCCAACTCGCCGGCGTCGAGGAAATGTTCGCCCTGAAATCGCTGATGGCGGCGCTCGGCAGCGGCAACATCGACGCGCGTTATCCCGGTTCGCCGCTGCATCCAAAGCACGGCCGCGGCAGCTATTTGTTCAACTCGACGGTCGCCGGCATCGAAAAGGCGGACGCGCTGCTGATCGTGGGCTCCAATCCGCGCCGCGAGGCGGCGGTGCTCAATGCCCGCATCCGCAAGCGCTGGCGCGCCGGCAATTTCCCGATCGCCCTGATCGGCGAGAAGGCGGACCTGACTTACAATTATGATTATCTCGGCGCCGGCGCCGAAAGCCTCGCCAATCTCGGCAAGAGCAAATTTGCCGAGGCGCTGAAGGCAGCCGAGCGTCCGCTCATCCTGGTCGGCACCGGCGGGCTGGAGCGCCCGGATGGCGCCGCCATCGCCGCGCTCGCCGCCAAGACGGCAATCGATTTCGGCGCCGTCAAGGATGGCTGGAACGGCTTCAACATCTTGCACAGCGAAGCCGCGCTGCCCGGTGCGCTCGATCTCGGATTTGTGCCGGGCGAGGGCGGCCTGGATACCGCCAGCATGCTGAAGGCTGGCGCGCTCGACGTGCTGTTCCTGCTCGGTGTCGACGAGGTGGACGTCGCGTCCGGTCCGTTCGTCGTCTATATCGGCACCCACGGTGACCGCGGCGCCCATCGCGCCGACGTGATCCTGCCCGGCGCCGCCTATCCGGAAAAATCAGCGCTCTACGTCAACACCGAAGGCCGCGTGCAGATGACCAACCGCGCCGCGTTCCCGCCCGGGGACGCGCGCGAAGATTGGGCGATCTTAAGGGCGCTGTCGGGCGCGCTCGGCCACACGCTGCCATACGATTCACTGGCGCAATTGCGGCAGGCGCTATTTGCCGCGCACCCGCATTTCATGCGCCTCGACCAGATCGCGGCGGGGAAAGCCGCCGATATCGGCACGCTCGCCAAACTCGGCGGAACGGCGGACAAGGCGCCGCTGCGCTCGTCGGTCGCCGAATTCTATCTCACCAATCCGATCGCGCGCGCCTCCGCGACCATGGCCGAGTGCTCGGCTTTGGCCAACGCGGCCACCAAAACGGCGGCGGAGTAAGGGCCATGGATCTCGTTGAATTTTTCTGGACCTATCTCTGGCCCTTCATCATCATCCTGGCGGAATGCGTCTTGATGCTGGTGTGCCTGCTGGTCGTTATCGCCTACATCATCTATGCCGACCGTAAGATCTGGGCGGCGGTGCAGTTGCGGCGCGGGCCCAACGTGGTCGGGCCCTGGGGCCTGTTCCAATCCTTCGCCGACATGCTGAAATTCGCGCTCAAGGAGCCGACGATTCCCGCCGGCGCCAACAAGGGCGTATTCCTGCTGGCGCCGCTGGTCTCCACCGTGCTGGCGCTTGCCGCCTGGGCGGTGATCCCGGTCAATGCCAGGTGGGTGATCGCGGACATCAATGTCGGCGTCCTGTACATTTTCGCCATCTCCTCGCTCATGGTCTACGGCATCATCATGGCGGGCTGGGCGTCGAATTCGAAATATCCGTTCCTGGCGGCGCTGCGCTCGGCGGCGCAGATGGTGTCCTACGAAGTCTCCATCGGCTTCGTCATCATTACCGTGCTGCTGTGCGCGGGGTCGCTTAATCTGTCCGCCATCGTCGAGGCGCAAAACGGTCGCTTCGGCGTGTTCAACTGGTACTGGCTGCCGCTGTTCCCGATGTTCATCGTGTTCTTCGTCTCGGCCTTGGCCGAAACCAACCGGCCGCCGTTCGATTTGGTGGAAGCGGAATCGGAACTGGTCGCCGGCTTCATGGTCGAATACGGCTCCACGCCCTACGTTCTGTTCATGCTCGGCGAATACGTGGCGATCTGCACCATGTGCGCCATGGGCACGATCTTCTTCCTGGGCGGCTGGCTGCCGCCGGCGCCTTATCCGCCGTTCACCTGGGTGCCGGGCGTGGTCTGGTTCATGCTCAAGGCCTCGATGCTGTTCTTCATGTTCGCAATGGTGAAGTCGATCGTGCCGCGCTACCGCTACGACCAGCTGATGCGGCTCGGCTGGAAGGTGTTTCTGCCGTTGTCGCTGGCGATGGTGGCGATCGTCGCAGGCGTGATCGAGTACGGCATGCTGGCGCCAAAGTGAGGATGTGATGAGACTGGACCGCGCAGCCAAAGGCCTGTTTCTGATGGAGTTCGTGACCGCCACGATCCTCGGCCTGCGCTATTTCTTTGGGCCGAAGGCGACGCTCGATTATCCGCACGAGAAGGGGCCGCTCAGCCCGCGCTTCCGCGGCGAGCACGCCCAACGCCGTTATCCGAACGGCGAGGAGCGCTGCATCGCCTGCAAACTGTGCGAGGCGATCTGCCCGGCGCAAGCGATCACCATCGAAGCGGGTCCGCGTCGCAACGACGGCACGCGGCGCACCACGCGCTACGACATCGACATGGTCAAATGCATCTATTGTGGGCTGTGCCAGGAAGCCTGCCCGGTCGACGCCATCGTCGAGGGACCGAATTTCGAATACGCCACCGAAACGCGCGAAGAGCTTTACTACGACAAAGAGCGGCTGCTCGCGAACGGGGACCGCTGGGAGCGTGAGATCGCCAAGAACCAGGCGCTCGACGCGCCTTATCGATGAGTTTTTGCAGGTGAGATGATGATCGTCGTCGCGCTGTTCTTTTACCTCTTTGCCGGGCTTTGCGTGGCGAGCGCCTTTATGGTTATCGCGGCGAAGAACCCGGTGCACTCCGTGCTCTATCTCATTCTCACCTTCGTCAACGCGGCCGGACTGTTCGTGATGCTGGGCGCCGAATTCCTCGCCATGATCCTGATCGTGGTCTACGTCGGCGCGGTCGCCGTGCTGTTCCTGTTCGTGGTGATGATGCTCGACGTCGATTTCGCCGAGCTCAAGCAGGGTGCGTTGCAATACCTGCCAATCGGCATGTTGATCGGCGGCATTTTCCTGGCCGAACTGCTGCTTGTGGTCGGCGCCTGGGTGATCGGACCCGGCGTGCCGCAGGCGATCACGGCGCCGATTGCGGCCAAGACCTCGAATATCGAGGTGATCGGGCTCGTGCTCTACACCCGCTACGCCTATTTCTTCGAAGCCGCCGGCATGATCCTGCTGGTCGCCATGGTGGGCGCCATCGTGCTCACGCTGCAGCATCGGGTGCGCGTGCGCCGGCAGAATATTCCGGAGCAGATCGCGCGCACGCCGAAAACGGCGATGGAAGTCGTCAAGGTGCGGTCGGGGCAGGGGCTGGGGAGCAACCTATGACCATCGGGCTCGGACATTATCTCTCGGTTGCCGCCATCCTGTTCACGCTCGGGATTTTCGGCATTTTCCTCAACCGTAAGAACGTCATCATCATCCTGATGTCGATCGAACTGATCCTGCTCGCGGTCAACATCAACCTGGTCGCCTTCTCCAGCCATCTCGGCGACATCGTCGGACAGATCTACGCGCTTCTGGTGCTTACGGTGGCGGCGGCGGAAGCCGCGATCGGGCTCGCCATCCTCGTGGTCTATTACCGTAACCGCGGCTCGATCGCGGTCGAAGACATCAATCTGATGAAGGGCTGAATACTTTGTATCAGGCAATCGTCTTCTTACCGCTGCTCGGCGCCATTCTGGCCGGCTTGATTTCGCTTGTGGGCGCGCGCGCGCGCTGCCCCGGCGAGGGGCCGCCGCCGGGCCTGGAGGAGGGCGCTGCCGATCACGCCACGCATGCGGCGCACGGGCACGAGGGGCATGCGCATGGCGGCCACGATGCCCATGACGCTCACGGGGGCGGTCCGGCCGCCGCCGGATCGCGCATGGCAGAACTGATTACCTGCACGCTGCTGTTGATCTCGATGATCCTGTCATGGATGGCCTTCGTGCAGGTCGGCTTCGGCCATCACGAGGAGCACGTGCCGATCTTCACCTGGATGCAGTCGGCCGGCCTGAAGGTGGAGTGGTCGCTGCGCATCGACACGCTCACGGCGGTGATGCTGGTGGTGGTGAATACGATATCGGCCTTCGTGCACGTCTATTCCATCGGCTACATGGCGGAAGATCCCTACCGGCCGCGCTTCTTCGCGTACCTGTCGATCTTCACCTTCTTCATGCTGATGCTGGTGACCGCCGACAACCTGGTGCAGATGTTCTTCGGCTGGGAAGGCGTGGGGCTTGCGAGCTACCTGCTGATCGGCTTCTGGTATCACAAGCCGGAAGCCAACGCCGCGGCGATCAAGGCCTTCGTGGTCAACCGGATCGGCGATTTCGGCTTCGCGCTCGGCATTTTCTCTTTGTTCGCGTTCGTCGGCGCAATCGATCTCGACACCGTCTTTGCCCAGGCGCCCTCGCTCGTCGGCAAGACCATTCCGTTCTTCGGTTGGCATCCGGACGCGCTCACGCTCATCTGCCTGATGTTGTTCATGGGCGCGATGGGCAAGTCGGCGCAGTTCCTGCTGCACACCTGGCTGCCCGACGCCATGGAAGGGCCGACCCCGGTCTCGGCGCTGATCCATGCCGCCACCATGGTGACCGCCGGCGTGTTCATGGTGGCGCGGCTGTCGCCGCTGTTCGAGCTCGCGCCGAACGCGCAGAGTTTCGTCATCTTCATCGGCGCGACCACGGCCATGTTCGCCGCCACCGTCGGCCTGGTGCAAAACGACATTAAGCGCGTGGTCGCTTATTCGACCTGCTCGCAGCTCGGCTACATGTTCGTCGCCATGGGCTGCGGCGCCTATTCGGTCGGCATGTTCCATCTGTTCACGCATGCCTTCTTCAAGGCGCTGTTGTTCCTCGGTTCCGGTTCGGTGATCCTCGCCATGCATCACGAGCAGGACATGCGGCACATGGGCGGTCTGAAGGATCGCATCCCGTACACCTACATCGTGATGATCATCGGCACGCTGGCGCTCACCGGCTTCCCGCTCACCGCCGGCTATTTCTCCAAGGACGCGATCATCGAGGCGGCCTTCGTGGCGAAGAGCCCGCTGGCGCTGTACGGCTTCATCTGCACGGTCGGCGCCGCGCTGCTCACCTCGTTCTATTCGTGGCGCCTGATCTTCAAGACCTTCCACGGCGAGCCGCACGACCGCAAGCATTGGAAGGATGCGCGTGAAAGCCCAATGGTGATGCTGATCCCGCTCGGCTTCCTGGCGCTCGGCTCGATCGTCGCCGGCCTGCCGTTCAAGGAAGTTTTCGCCGGCCACGGCGTCGAGGGCTTCTTCCGCGAGTCGCTTACCTTCGCCAAGAGCAACAGCGTGCTTGAGGACATGCATCACGTGCCGCTGCAGATCGCGATCTTGCCAACCGTGATGATGGCGCTCGGCTTCGTGATCGCCTGGCACTTCTACATCCGCCGGCCCGATATCCCGGTCGAACTCGCGCGCACCCACGAGGTGCTCTACAAGTTCCTGCTCAACAAGTGGTACTTCGACGAGATCTACGAAGTGATCTTCGTGCGTCCGGCCAAGCGGCTCGGGCGGCTGTTGTGGAAGGGCGGCGACGGCTGGCTGATCGACGGCTTCGGTCCCGACGGCGTCTCGGCCCGCGTGCTCGACGTCACCCGCAACGTGATGCGGCTGCAGACCGGCTATCTCTATCACTACGCCTTCGCCATGCTGATCGGCGCGGCCGCCTTCATCACCTGGTTCATGTTCGCGGTGCACTGATGACCATAAATTGGCCCATTCTCTCCGTCGTCACGTTCCTGCCGCTGCTCGGCGCGTTTTTCATCATGCTGGTGCGCGGCAACGAGGCGCTTGCCAAGGGCACCGCGCGCTGGGTGGCGATGTGGACGACGCTGGTCACCTTTGCGATTTCGCTCGTGATGGTGTGGCGCTTCGATCCGACCTCGCCGGAGTTCCAGTTCGGCGAGAAGCATCCCTGGCTCGGCATCGCCAACTATCACATGGGCGTCGACGGCATTTCGCTGCCCTTCGTGATCCTGACCACCGCGCTGATGCCGCTCTGCATCATGGCGAGCTGGACCGTGATCCAGAAGCGCGTGAAGGAATACATGATCGCGTTCCTGGTGCTGGAAACGCTCATGGTCGGCACCTTCTCGGCGCTCGACCTGGTGCTGTTCTACCTGTTCTTCGAAGGCGGCCTGATCCCGATGTTCCTGATTATCGGCGTCTGGGGCGGTCCGCGCCGGGTCTATGCCAGCTTCAAGTTCTTCCTCTACACACTACTCGGCTCGGTGCTGATGCTGCTCGCCATCATGGCGATGTATTGGGAGGCTGGCACCACCGACATTGTCGTGCTGCTGCGGCACGGCTTCCCGCTCGGCCTGCAGAAATGGGCGTGGCTCGCCTTCTTCGCCTCGTTCGCAGTCAAATTGCCGATGTGGCCGGTGCATACCTGGCTGCCCGACGCACATGTGGAAGCGCCGACCGCGGGTTCGGTCATCCTCGCCGCCATCCTGCTGAAGATGGGCGGCTACGGTTTCCTGCGCTTCTCGCTGCCGATGTTCCCGACGGCCAGCCATGATTTCGCGCCGTTGATGTTCACGCTCTCGGTGGTTGCCATCATCTACACCTCGCTGGTGGCGCTGATGCAGGAGGACGTGAAGAAGCTGATTGCCTATTCCTCGGTCGCGCACATGGGCTTCGTGACCATGGGGATTTTCGCGCTCACCCCGCAGGGTGTGGCCGGCGGCATCTTCCAGATGATCTCGCACGGCATCGTCTCCGGCGCGCTGTTCCTTTGCGTCGGCGTCGTCTACGACCGCATGCATACCCGCGAAATCGCTTTCTATGGCGGGCTGGTCAACCGCATGCCGGTTTACGCCGCCGTGTTCATGGTGTTCACGCTCGCCAATGTCGGCCTGCCGGGCACCTCCGGGTTCGTCGGCGAATTCCTCTCGCTGATCGGTACCTTCAAGGCCAACATCCCGGTGGCGACCATCGCCACGCTCGGCGTCATCCTGTCGGCGGCCTATGCCTTATGGCTCTACCGCAAGATGATCTTCGGCAACCTGAAGCCGGCGCTCGCCGGCATCAAGGACATCGGCTGGCGCGAGACGCTGATCTTCACGCCGCTGGTGGCGCTCACCATCCTGTTCGGCGTGGCGCCCAAGCCCGTGCTCGACATGTCGGCGGCCTCGGTCACCCAGCTGCTCGATAATTACAAGCACGCCATCGCCGCGGTCCCTGCGCCGGCAAAAGATGCAACGACCGGCTCCGCCGTCCGCAAGATCGAGCGGGCCGAAATGATCCCAGTGAGCGTCGCCCGATGAACCAATTGATGCAATTGCAAGGCATGCTGCCATTGCTGCCGGAGGCCGTGCTGGCAATCGGCGCCATGCTGATGCTGATGGTCGGCGTCGGCGCGTATCAGAGCGACCGCAGCGCGGGGATCGTGAACGGCTTTTGCGTCGCCGTCTTGGCGCTCGCGGCCTTCGCCGTCGTGATGCTGCCGCCGGGCCGCACCGAGTTGTTCGGCGGCAGCTTGGTCGTCGACGATTATGCCCGTTTTCTCAAGCTGTTAGCGATCGCCGGTTCGGGCGGCGCGCTGGTACTGTCGCTCAACTGGCTGACGGTCGAGAAGCAGCAGAAATTCGAATACGGCGTGCTGTTCCTGCTCTCGACGCTCGGCATGATGCTGCTGATTTCGGCCGGCGACCTGATCGCGCTCTATCTCGGGCTCGAGATGATGAGCCTGCCGCTCTACGTGGTGGCCGCCTCGCACCGCGAGAACGTGCGCTCGACCGAGGCCGGTTTGAAATATTTCGTGCTGGGCGCGCTGTCGTCCGGCATGCTGCTGTACGGCGCCTCGCTGATTTACGGTTTCACCGGGACTGTCAGCTTTGCCGGCATCGCCAAGGCGAGCGGGCAGGGCGCCAATCTCGGCCTGATCTTCGGCCTGGTATTCATGTTCGTCGGCTTCTGCTTCAAGATTTCGGCGGTGCCGTTCCACATGTGGACGCCCGACGTCTATGAAGGCGCGCCGACGCCGGTAACCGCTTTCTTCGCCGCCGCGCCCAAGGTCGCCGGCATCGCCATCTTCGTGCGCGCGACCACGGTGGCGTTCCCCGGCATCACGCACGAGTGGCAGCAGATCGTGGTGTTCGTTTCGATCGCCTCGATGGTGCTCGGCGCCTTCGCCGCCATCGGCCAGCGCAACATCAAACGCCTGATGGCCTATTCCTCGATCGGCCACATGGGCTTCGCGCTGGTCGGTCTTGCCGCCGGAACGGCGGAAGGCGTGCAGGGGGTGCTGGTCTATATGGCGATCTACGTGGCGATGACGCTCGGCGTCTTCGCGGTGATCCTGAGCATGCGGCGCGACGGCAAGTTCGTCGAGACGATCGGCGATCTGGCCGGACTCGCGCGCACCCATCCGACCATGGCCTTCTTCATGGCGATGCTGCTGTTCTCGCTCGCCGGCATCCCGCCGCTCGCCGGTTTCTTCGCGAAATTCTACGTGTTCCTCGCCGCCATCAAAGCCGGGCTCTACGTGCTCGCGGTGATCGGCGTGCTCTCCAGCGTGGTGGGCGCCTTCTACTATCTAACGATCGTGAAGATCATGTATTTCGACGAGCCGGTGAAGGGATTCCAGAGTATGCCGGGGCTGTTGCGGCTGGTGCTCTGCATTGCCGGGCTGATCAACATACTGTTCTTCGCCTACCCCGCGCCGCTGCTGGGCGCTGCGACCGCGGCCGCGAAATCACTCTTCTGAATGAACCGCGAAGCCACGGGCCTGGCGGGGGTCCGGCATTTTGCCTACGAGACGCTCGGCTCCACCAACGCCGAGACGCTTAAGCTTGCGCGCGCCGGTGAGCGCGGCCCGCTTTGGCTTACGGCGAAGGCACAAGACGCCGGACGCGGCCGCCGTGGCAGTGCGTGGGTCTCGCCGCCGGGCAATCTCTACGTCAGCCTATTGCTGAGCGAGCCGTCGCCGCAGCCTTTGGCGCCGCAATTGTCGTTTGTGGCCGCACTCGCGCTGCACGATGCCCTGTGCGACTGCGCGCCGCGGCTGGGGCTGCTGTTCAAGCTCAAATGGCCGAACGATCTGCTGCTGGGGCCTGCCAAGCTTGCCGGCATATTGATCGAAGGCGAGGGCGAGCCGGTCTTTGCGGTCGTCATCGGCTTCGGCGTCAATTGCGTCAGCCACCCGGCCGCCACGGCTTTTCCGGCGACCGATTTGCAGTTCGGCGGCGCGGTGGTAGCGCCTGAGACGCTGTTTGCCGCGCTGGCGGCGGCGATGCAGCGCCGGCTGGCGCAATGGCAAAGCGGCGCCGGCTTTGCGGAAATCCGCGCCGACTGGCTAGCGCGCGCGGCTGGCCTCGGCGAGGACATCCGGGTGCGCTTGCCCGAGCGCGAACTCACAGGCCGCTTCCACGGGCTCGACGACGCCGGCCGGTTGCAGGTCGAGCAGGAGAGCGGGCTCGCGACCGTCACCGCCGGCGAAGTTTTCGGTTTGGGTGGAACCTGAATATGGCGCAGCCTCCGCAGGAACTGGTGTTCGCGCCGCTCGGCGGCGTCGGCGAGATCGGCATGAACCTGTCGATCTACGGACTGGGCGACGAGCGCCGCCGCCAATGGCTGGCGGTCGACCTCGGCGTGTCCTTTGCCTCGGAGGAGCATCTGCCGGGCGTCGATCTGATCCTGCCCGATATCCGCTATCTGGTGTCAGAGCGGAAAAACCTCGCCGGCCTGGTGATCACGCATGCGCACGAGGATCACTTTGGCGCGATCCTCGATCTGTGGCCGAAGCTGCAGGTCCCGATCTATGCGACGCCCTTCACCGCCGCCTTGCTGGCGGCCAAGCGCGCGAGCGAGCCGGGCGCGCCGGAAGTGCCTGTCACCATCGTGCCGCTTGGCGGCCGCTTCAAGGTGGGCGCGTTCGACGTCGAGCTGGTGTCGATGGCGCATTCGATCCCGGAGTCGAACGCGCTCATCATCCGCACGCCGGCGGGCGCAGTACTGCACACCGGCGACTGGAAGATCGATCCCACCCCTATCCTGGGCGACGTCACCGACGAGAAGAAATTGCGCGCCCTCGGCGCGGAAGGCTGCCTCGCCATCGTCGGGGAAAGCACCAATGCGGTGCGCGACGGCCGCTCGCCCTCGGAAGCTGACGTCGGCAAGACCATCACGGAACTGGTCAAGGCGGCGCGCGGCCGCGTGGCGGTGACGACGTTTGCGTCCAACGTGGCGCGCCTGCGCACGGTGATCGACGCCGCCCGCGCCGCCGAGCGCGAGGTGGTGGTGGTCGGCCGCGCCATGGAGCGTGTGATTCAGGTCGCGCGCGAGACCGGATACCTCGAGGGCGTACAGGATCTGCTCGCGGTCGATGCCTACGGCCATTTGCCGCCCACCAAGGTGGTGGCGCTGTGCACCGGCAGCCAGGGCGAGCCGCGCGCGGCGCTCTCGCGCATCGCGGAGGACCAGCATCCCGACGTCACGCTGTCGCGCGGCGATACCGTGATTTTTTCCGCTCGCACCATTCCCGGCAATGATAAAGCGGTCGGCCGCATCATCAACGGCCTGATCGACCAGGGCATCACCGTGATCACCGACCGGACGCACCTTGTGCATGTCTCGGGGCATCCGCGCCGCGCCGAACTCGAAGACTTGATCGGCTGGGTCAAGCCGAAAATTCTCATCCCCGTGCACGGCGAGGCGCTGCATCTGTCCGAGCATGCCGCGCTCGCCCGCCGCTGCGGCGTCAAGGAGGTCGTGCAGTGCCGCAACGGCGATCTGGTGCGGCTGGCGCCTTCGGCCGGGATCATTGACGAGGTGCCGTGCGGCCGGCTCTACAAAGACGGCGCGCTGCTGGTCGAGGCCGATGCCCGCACCATCGCCGACCGCAAGCGCCTGGGCTTTGCGGGGGCGGTGTCGGTCGCGCTCGCGATCACCGAGCGAGGCGAACTGGTCGACGATCCATCCCTCGACTTGATCGGCATCCCGGAGCGCGACCGCGACGGCGCCCTCATGCACGAGGCAGTGCAGGACGCGGTGATCGAGACGCTTGAATCGCTGCCGCGCAAGCGCCGCGGCGATCCCGATGCGGTGGCGGAGGCCATCCGCCGCGCGGTGCGCGCGGCGGTCGCCGAACGCTGGGGCAAAAAGCCGATGTGCCATGTACACGTCTTGACGGTATGATCTGTACCGCCGGAGCGAAGATGCGAGGACAGCAATGATCGGTCGTCTCAATCACGTCGCTATCGCAGTGCGCGACATCACCAAGGCCGCCAAGGTCTATCAAGACACGCTCGGCGCCGAGGTCACTGGCCAGGTGGCGCAGCCGGATCACGGCGTCACCACCGTGTTCATCAACCTGCCCAACACCAAGATCGAACTGCTTGAGCCGCTCGGCGCTGGCTCGCCGATCAGCAAATTTCTGGAGAAAAACCCCGACGGCGGCATCCATCATGTCTGCTACGAGGTGCCCGATATCCGCGCCGCGCGCGATACCCTGAAGGCGCAAGGCGCGCGCGTGCTCGGCGACGGCGAGCCGAAGATTGGCGCCCACGGCAAGCCGGTATTGTTTCTGCATCCGAAGGATTTTTGCGGCACTCTGGTCGAGCTGGAGCAGGCGTAATTCACGATGAGTTTGGCGACCGTCATCGCGATCTATTTCATCATCTGGTGGGTGGTGCTGTTCGCGATATTGCCTTGGGGCGTGCGCAGCCAAGAGGAGAGCGGCGAGGTGGCGCCGGGCACCGACCCGGGCGCGCCGGCGGTGCACCGCATCTGGCGCAAGCTCTTGTGGACCACCGTGACCGCCGCCGTGGTGTTCGGCGTTCTCGCGGCGATCTACAAGGGCGGCCTGATCCCGCTCGAATTCTTGCAGCAGATTTCCAGTCCGCCGCGTTCCTGAGACGGCCGGCCAAACGCCGACGTCAAAAAAAGAGCAGGGCGCGAAGCCCTGCTCGTCGCTTATAGAAATCCTCATCCCCGATTATTGTTCGCGTTATGCTCGAGGCGGCGGCGATTTCCGCGCCGAGGACCTGGCTCCTCCCAAGACTTGGACCGCAGCTTGGAGTCGGCTTAAAGCACCGAACTCTCCCTCACGGATGGCGGACGCTAACCGATCGTCGCCGCAATGTCACCACGATTCCATCAGGGGTTGATCATGATCGGTGCATCGAGCGCGATCGGCGCGCCGCTGCGGGTCGGGATGATCACGCGGACTGTCCAAATTCCGGACAGGGGCAAATCGAGGCCGTTCACCTGCCAGGTTCCGTCCGGCAAATGGGCGGCCGCGCGCGCGATCGTGGGGCCGGCGCCGGGCGGATCAAGCGCAAGCTCGATAGACTTCGCCGGGAGTTCAGAAAAATCCTCCCGCAAGAGGCGAATTGTCGCCCTAGCCTCGCCAGTGCGGCCGGGGCTGATGGTGACCTCGGCCATGGCCTCGCTGGTATGGATGTGCACGAACGCGGCATCCGGCGGGACCTGGACGCTGGTGCTGTGGGCATGGCCACTTGGCGACAGGGTTCCGAGCACGCCGACGAATAGCAGCACGCCTAGCCCGAGGCCGGTTTCGGCCAGGCTGTTGCGCTCAAGGGCGCGCAGCGCGCCGGCGGCGGGCAGACGCGGGCCGAAGTGGAAGCGGTTGGCCGTGGCAATCCCGACCATGGCGGCGAACAGGCCGAGCTTGAGCAGAACCAAGCGGCCGTAGTCGGTCGCCACCAGATCCCGCGGGCCCGCTAATAGATTCCAGCTATTGACGATCCCGCTCGCCAGCAGTGCGGCGACGCTCACCATTCCGAGCCGGGAAAATCGCCAGGTGGCACCGACCGCAAGGCTGCGCCAGGCCGCGTCGTGCGAGTGGCGCGCGCGCGCGAGCAGCATGGCGAGCGCCGGCAAGCCGCCCAGCCAGGCGCCGGCGGCCAGCAGATGCACCATGTCCGAAGCGAGATGGACGTCGCCGGCGGGACCGGGCGTTGCTCCGGCATGGCCGACCAGGCCGACAAGCGCGATCAGGCCGGCCGCCGCGGCGAGTTGCAGCGGGCGCGTTGCCGGCCAGAGCATCAGGACGGCCAACGAGATTGCCAGCGCGAGCCGTGCGCTCGATACCAATCCGAAGCGGGTATCGGTGAGCACCGACCAAACGCCGCCCTGCAGGCAGACCGCGACGATCGGTGCGCCATAGATGTCGGCGGCAAGCCACACCAGCCAAGCAAGACCGGACAGAATCGCAATGGCGAGTGCAATCCACACCATCGACCTCAGCCAGCGGGGCAGCGGAACAAGCTCGACGCCCGCCGCGCGCGCGGCCGGTTCCGCGACCAAGATCATGAAACAGATCGTGCCCGCGGCGAGCGCGGTTGCGGCGATATGAACGGCGCGGAGTAAGATGAGCGGATCGATCACGCGCAGTCCCTACGGTCCGACGCGAAAACTGAAGCTGCCTTGCGTGCGATGGGTATCGACCGATAGAACGCGCCAGATTACCTGGTAAGTTCCGCCCGGCAGCGCCTTGAGCGGCACGCGCAACTGCGTGGCGTCGTTGCGGTCGACTTGCGCTTTGCCGCTTTGGACCACGCCTTGCGCATTGCGCACCTCGGCGCTTGAAAAGGCCGGCTCCAGATTTTCGGTGAACCACAGCACCAGCTCCTTTGGCGCCGTCGCGGTCGTGCTGCCGACCGGCGGGCTGGCGTGGTCGAGCATGGCATGCGCGTGCGCAGCGGCGGGCATAGCGACGAGTAAAGCAAGTGCGGCGAAAACTTTGGCGCTACCGTTCATGGCTGGTTGCCGAGGCTCGGCCTCCCTGACGCGATGCTGTTGCCGAAAATGGGCCGTCCAATGGTCGTGGGGAAGACGTCGTCGAGGTAGAAGTGCAGTTGCGCGATGGCGCCGATGCCAGTGCCGCTCTGGCGGTTGACCGGGATGATCGCTTCGACGCCGACCTGGTAATATTTCCCGGCCCAGATCACGCCGGGATTGATGGTGCCGGTGGTCACGGTGCCGGAACTGAAGGTATTGGTGACCGGCGTCTGCAGCGACGCCTCGACCAGCGGGATCAGGTGGTTGACGAAATCCGGCAGACCGAGATCGACCACCGCGGATTTGAGATAGGGCAGGCTGTATTGCAGCGAGCCGCCCCACACCAGAACGCGCGGATGGAATTCGGTGTCGACATCGCCGGTATCGGGGTCGACGGTGACGGTCGCCCGCGAGCCTGGAATGGCGTAGCCGATTTGTCCGGTGATCGCGAACGGACGCGCCCAGCTTATGCCCGCGGGAAGATCGCCGAAGCCTTTGCCGAAATAGAGCGTCGGCGTGTAGACCGTGAAGCGTTCGGCGCCGACGTCCTGCGCGCCGCTGCCGCCCCATTCGATGTTGAGACCGACCGACATGACGAATTCATGTTCGTCATTCTTGAACGCGCGGTATTTGAACGTGGTCTCCAGGTTCTGAAACCCGCTAGCGCCGTTCATGGTCGGGCCGCCCGGCGCGTAGAGACGCGTCCAGGTGGGCGCGAACGACACCGCGAAATCCTCGGTGATCCGTTTGGAGAATTCGCCGGATAGGTCGAACTGCTTTGCCGACGGATTGTCGCCGGTCTTGGCGATTGCGATCGTCGGCAGCGCCAATTCGTCATTGACGCCTGGATCGTCGATCGCAAGCGTCGCCGGGAAGAAACGGTTGCCCACGATTTCGTGGGCGCCCGCGGCATCGAGGGCGAGGGACGCGAGCGGGCCAGCGCATAGCGCCGCGCGCAAGATATAAAGGGACATGGGTCACTCCGTTTTCGTCCAGACACGAAAAATTCGAATGTCAGGCGAAAAGCGGAGGACCTCGTGCAAGGTTGGGACGGAAGGCGACGCCGGCGCTCGGCGCCGTGGATGCCGGGCGCAGCACCTGCAGCAGCCGGGCCGGCAACAGATGGCCGATGAGGACGATACCGGGCGCCGGCGGGGGTGCTGCGGCGCTGCACATGCAGTGCTCGCAGGCATGTCCGGGCGCCAAGTCCGGTTTGCCCGGCGCTTCGTCGCCGGATGGCGCGGCGCTGTGGCAGATGACCGCGAATGGATTGACGCTCGCCCCGTTGGCGACGATCGGCGTCAGACCCAGCAGAACGACATGCAGGGCGACCGCGTAGATCGCCACCCAGCTCGTGATCTGCCTGGCTAGCCCGCGCATGCCCGATGCCGTCCCTGATCCGGCTTACTTCTAGCACAATGGATAACGCCCAAGTGGACGGTTTATTCCGGTTCCGGCCGGGTTGCGGCACAGCCCTTGTGTTTTTGCGGCCGATCCGCTTTCACTCGGGCCCCATCCGCCCTCGATTCCGAGCCTTACGCAATGCGCCTCTCCCGCTTCTTCCTGCCGATTTTACGTGAAACGCCGAAAGAGGCGGAGATCGTCTCGCACCGGTTGATGCTGCGCGCCGGCATGATGCGGCAGGAGGCGGCCGGCATTTATGCCTTCCTGCCGCTCGGATTCCGGGTGTTGCAGAAGATTTGCCAGATCGTGCGCGAGGAGCAGAACCGCTCCGGCGCCATCGAACTGCTGATGCCGACCATCCAGTCGGCCGACCTGTGGCGCGAAAGCGGGCGCTACGAGGCCTACGGCAAGGAAATGCTGCGCATCAAGGACCGTCACGAGCGCGACATGCTGTACGGGCCGACCAACGAGGAGATGATCACCGAGATCTTCCGCGCCTATGTGCGCTCGTACAAAGACCTGCCGCTCAACCTCTATCACATCCAGTGGAAATTCCGCGACGAAGTGCGCCCGCGCTTCGGGCTGATGCGCGGCCGTGAGTTCCTGATGAAAGACGCCTATTCGTTCGACGTCGACCAGGCCGGCGCGCAGCATTCCTACAACAAGATGTTCGTGGCTTACCTGCGCACGTTCCAGCGCCTAGGGCTGAAATCGATTCCGATGCGCGCCGAATCAGGCCCGATCGGCGGCAACCTGTCGCACGAGTTCATCATCCTGGCCTCGACCGGCGAGTCGGAGGTGTTCTGCCACAAGGACTATCTCGATCTGCCGGTACCGGCAGCGGACGTGAATTTCGACGACGTCGCAGGTTTGCAGAGCATCGTCGACACTTGGACCGCCCAATATGCCGCCACCTCCGACATGCACGACGCGGCGGCTTACGCCAATGTGCCCGCCGATAAACAGGTATCGGCGCGCGGCATCGAGGTCGGCCACATCTTCTATTTCGGCACCAAATATTCCGCGCCCATGAAGGCGGTGGTCGCGACCGGCGAGGGCGGCGAGGTGCCGGTGCATATGGGCTCCTACGGCATCGGCCCGTCGCGGCTGGTCGCCGCTATCATCGAGGCCTCGCATGACGAGGCCGGCATCATCTGGCCGGAGCCGGTAGCGCCGTTCAAGGTCGCGATCCTCAACTTGAAGCAAGGCGATGCCGCGACCGATGGCGCCTGCGCGCAGCTTTACAGCGACTTCACCGCCAAGGGTGTCGAGGTGCTCTACGACGACCGCGACGAGCGCGCCGGCGGTAAGTTCGCCACCGCCGATCTGATCGGGCTGCCCTGGCAGGTCATGGTCGGCCCGCGCGGGCTGGCCGAGGGCAAGGTCGAGGTCAAAAAACGCGCCGGCGGCTCGCGCGAGATGATGAGCCCGCTGGCGGCGCTCGATTTGCTGTCGCGTTGACGATCAGCGTTTAGAAGTCGCGGTGGTGCCTGGCGCCGGTACCATATGCACGATGCGGTAATGCCGGGCCCGTAGCTCGCGCAGCAGCTTTGGCAACGCCCGCTTCGTCCTCGACGGATCAGACCGCTTTGGGAAAGCTAGTCGTCACAGCGCTATAGGGGCTCTGAAAGTTCTGAATGAGTGTCGCCTCTCCCATGAAGAGCGGATTCCTGAGCCGAACTGGCGCGGCGAATGCCGTCGCATTTTGTCGCGTGAACAGCGTCAGACAGTCGATCAGGTGCTCGCCACCCCAATTGACGACTTCTTGAATGAGGAGCGTCCCGCCGCTGCGTGCGACTAAATCGGCGACGATATCGGCCGCCACCGACATCGCTCGTCCGTGCTCGTTGCCAATCGAATTGCCATAAGCAAGAAAATTTGAGTGATGCAGAAACGCGACCTCTGTCGGCGACAACTTGCGCAGTATCTGGGGGACATACGAGGCGAGCACTTCGTGTTCGGCGTGGACCAGCGAATCGAATGAAAAAATAAGGTCAAAGCTGTCATCTTGTGCTGCGGCCAGAGAATGCCCATCGTTGACAAAGAATTGGGCGTGTTTGTCACCAGCAAATCTTTGGTGGCAAGCGTCGATGCATTTTGACGACAAGTCGATGCCGACGAATTCGTCGCATGCCGGAAGCAAGAATCTAGTCCATCGTCCGAAACCCGGGTGCAATTTCTAGAATGCGTCCGGCCGGCAAGAAGCGATGTAGCCTTGGAAAGATCGTGCCATACCATTGCGCCTCGCTGCCGTCCCGGCCCTTGCTCCATTCTTCGCCCTGGTCCTGCCAGGCATATGTCGATCCCCAGACGGTTTTGTTCCAATTTACGTCCGGCACCGTAAGCCCCCGGTCAATGCGGTAAATGAATAGGCGCGGTTAGCATCATCAACTCAAACACTTGCGCGTCTTAGTCCTAGTCCTGTGGAGGGTGATTCGCGATACCGGTGAATGTTTGAGTCGTGCGGCGGAAATAGAATTCAGCGTCGCTTGTGCGATCTTTGTCTAAGGGTTGCCAAATCAGCGTCTAAATAGTTGTTATTATTTTCAAAATTAGCGAGCATCCTTCCGCCAGAATCGTGTGAAAACCCGAGTGCGGGAAACAATCATCGATGACCGAGCCTAACGGGACGCGGCCCTTCTCTCCATTCGAGTGGATGCTGTCGCTGCGCTACTTGCGGGCGCGGCGCAAGGAGGGATTCATCTCGGTGATCGCGGGGTTCTCCTTCCTCGGCATCATGCTGGGTGTTGCCACCCTCATCATCGTGATGGCGGTGATGAACGGCTTTCGCAAAGAGCTGCTCGACAAGATTCTCGGCCTCAATGGCCATCTGCTGATCCAGCCGCTGGAAAAACCGCTGACCGACTGGGAGGAAGTCGCCGCCCGCATCGCCGGCGTCAAAGGTATCAAGCTGGCGGCGCCGATCGTCGAAGGCCAGGCGCTGGCAAGTTCGCCGTTCAATGCCGGCGGTGTACTGATCCGCGGCATCCGCCTTGCCGATCTCGAGAAGCTGCCTTCGATCGCCAAGAACATCAAGCAGGGCACCCTGCAAGGGTTCGACGAAGGGCAGGGCGTGGCGATCGGCCGAAGGCTCGCGGACCAGCTGTCGCTGCGCTCCGGCGACAACATCACGCTGGTGGCGCCGCGCGGCGCAGTGACGCCCATGGGCACCACGCCGCGCATCAAGATCTACAAGATCGCCGCGGTGTTCGAGATCGGCATGTCGGAATACGATTCGGCTTTCGTGTTCATGCCGCTGAAGGAGGCGCAGGCCTATTTCAACCGGGCCGGCGATGTCACCGCGCTCGAGGTCTATACCGACAATCCCGACCGGGTCGACGGTTACCGCAAGGCGGTGCAGGAGGCGGCGCAGCGGCCGATCTTCATGATCGACTGGCGCCAGCGCAACGCCACCTTCTTCAACGCGCTGCAGGTCGAGCGCAACGTCATGTTCCTGATCTTGACCCTCATCGTCTTGGTGGCCGCGCTCAACATTGTGTCGGGCCTGATCATGCTGGTGAAGGACAAGGGCCAGGACATCGCCATCCTGCGCACCATGGGCGCGACGCAAGGCTCGATCATGCGCGTGTTCCTGATCACCGGCGCTTCCATCGGCGTGGTCGGCACGCTGGTCGGCTTCCTGCTCGGCATCGTGATTTGTCTCAACATCGAGAGCATCCGCCAATTCTTGTCCTGGCTCACCAATACCGAGCTGTTCTCCCCCGAACTTTATTTCCTCTCGCACCTGCCGGCCGACATGGACACTGGCGAAACCGCCGCGGTGGTGGTGATGGCGCTCATGCTCTCGCTGCTCGCCACGCTCTATCCGTCCTGGCGCGCGGCACGCCTCGATCCGGTGGAGGCGCTGCGCTATGAGTGAGACGATCGCCGCCGGCATCGAGATGGTGCAGGAGCAGAAAGAGGACATCCCCATCCTTTTCCTGCATGGGGTCGAGCGCACCTACCGGCAGGGCGACGAAGCCTTGCATATCCTCGGCGGCGCGGAGCTGGCGATCTGGCCGGGACAATCGGTGGCGCTGGTGGCGCCCTCGGGCGCCGGCAAGTCGACGCTGCTGCACATCGCCGGGCTGCTCGAGCATCCCGACCAGGGCGACGTCTATATTGACGGGCGCGCCACTGCGATCCTGCCCGACCACGAGCGCACCCGCATCCGCCGCAACGAGATCGGCTTCGTCTACCAGTCGCACCATCTGCTGCCGGAATTCACCGCGCTAGAGAACGTGCTGCTGCCGCAGATGATCCGTGGCTTGGCGCGCAGCGAGGCCGAAAAACGCGCGAGCGAGCTGCTCGGCTATCTCGGCTTGAGCGACCGGCTCGGCCACCGGCCGGCGGAACTCTCCGGCGGCGAACAGCAGCGCGTCGCCATCGCGCGCGCGGTCGCCAATGCGCCACGCATCTTGCTCGCCGACGAACCGACCGGGAACCTCGACCTGCACACCGCCGACCACGTGTTCGCCGCTTTGACGCAGTTGGTGCGCGCTTCCGGGCTCGCCACCATCATCGCCACTCACAACATGGAGCTCGCCGCCCGCATGGACCGGCGGGTGACGTTGAAGGAGGGGCTGGTGGTGGAATTGGAGTGACGCTGGCGCGGAAGGCAGCAACTGCGTCCAAAATTATTTCAAAACTTTTGAAAAATATTTGTCCTGGCCGGTCGCAAGCGTGTTGGTCTTGGGGAGCGCACACGGACTGCGGTCGCTAACTATAGGTACGCCGCAACTTGTCGTACCAGCGCGCGAGCGATCCCACTGGGTCTGGACCGAGTGAGACGGCCGATTGAGCAACCTCAAGCGCCAATTTGTGATCTCGCCGAGCCAATGCAGCCGAATAAGCTGCGAGGCGCGCTGCTAAATTTGGTCCGCTCCGCGACGCGGCTATTGAAAGAATTCGCTCGTGAGTTTCCTGACCGTAGGCCTCAAAGCACGCAAGGGCGACGCTCTCGAACATGTAGCCCGACTCGACAGGCTCAGCGAGCGCGACAGCGAGCTCGATAGCGGTTTCCTCCGCTGGCGGCGAGCCTGAGAGCAACGCGAAGATGTCCCTTTCTCGTCGCGAAAACTCGCAACCATATCCCCCACGAGCCGATAGATACTCATCGAGCGTTCCGGTGTATTGAGCGTCGATGATCAACAGCCGAAACAAATGGAAAAACGAGTCGGCGCAGGCTAACGCACCGCCCAGACTGTCGATCTTCTCCAGCCAGTCGGATATCTCCAGCGCGCGCAATTCCGAGCTCATGTCTGCTCGCGCGCTACCATGAATTGAGAGCGCCGTGACGGCATCGCATGAAACCCACTTGCATTCAGGAGCTTTGGCAAACTCGCTGAGAAAATTCCAAACAATATCGCCGGTTTCTCTCCGCGATACCCAATTCGAGAATTTTCGATAAGCATCCCTGCGGTGGGCAAAATGCGTGTCATAAAGCATCTTGAGCCGCCCAGTTGCCAGCAACTCGCGCACTTGTCGATTGGAAGCCCGACAGGGCCCAAGGTGCAACTCGCCGCGGCGATCAAGTGAGCACACGCGTGAGTCAACGACGTCCGCATGTTCCAACAGTGGCCCAAGCCGCGCAATGTGATCCGGCAGCCAAAGGTCGTCGTCATCAATATAAAATATCCGCTGACCCAATGCTTTCGTTACGGCAATGTCGAGGTTATTTTCGCCGACCCCGGAATCTTTGGGTAAATCAAGGACCGTGATTCGTTGGTCGGTCTGCGCTGCGCGGGTGGCAATCTCGCGGCATTGCGTTGTCGCGCCATCCAAGACGATAAAAATTTCGAGAGCGGGTTGCGACTGCCGCTGAACCGAGGCCAGCGCATAAGGCAACGTCGCCGATCTATTCAATGTTGGAAGAAAAACACTTGCGTAAGGCGCAGTCATTGACCCAGCGGACGCGCCACTTTTCCGGCCGCAGCCCAAGCCTGTGACCGTTCTTCAAAGTGCTCCAACATCGCGTCGTAAGTTCCGGAATGGATGTCGCGCTCGGATCGACGCACGGCTTTGTGTGGCCAATCGAAACCAAATTCGGGGGCGTCCCACTGACAGCCGACGTTATCAAATTCAGGACACCAATAACCGCTCAGACCGAATGCTAAGACCGAATCTTCCTCAAACAGGGCGACATGGACCACGCCCCGCGGAATAACCACGGCACAAACATCCCGATCCGCCCATTCAAACTGAACTGACTTGCCGAAAGTCGACGAGTTCCGACGGATATCTGAAAGGCCTACGATAAGGCGCCCGCGGGGGAGCGTATAAATTTCGTCAAAATCGACATGCACGTGAGCTCCGCGCACAACGCCCGCGTCGGAGACGCACGCGTTCCATTGGACGGTGGGGAAAGCGCCGGGCCACGACTGCCGATAAATCTCGTACAAACTTCCGCGGTCGTCCCGATTGGCGGAAACGGGAACGATTTCACAGTCCACGATCCCGGTCTTGGTAGGCATTCTATTCAAGGCTCACCTTTGTCGAAGATCGATCCAGACGCACACTTCACCCTTGGTTCGCCACCTGAGTTGCTGGACCAAACTTGAAATCCTAGCCGGAGGGGGGCGTACGGGGGAGGTATTTATCAAAATGACCCATTGCCCGGTCTTGGGTAGTGGGTCAGTTTGATTAAGGCAGACCTAGCGGACTTAGCCAATTGGCGGCATATTTCCCTGGATGGGGAGGGCGGGGTATTTTTTTGTGGCGATGCTGCTTTCGCTTGCCATTTGGGCTGTCGCCCTCTGGCTCGCGTCGCACCTCTTTTGGAGCTGAAATGAAGAAGCGCCCCCGCGACCCCAACCAGCTCGCCAAGCTCATCGTCGATATTGCGAGCGGTGAGATAGAAGACAGACCACCGACGCCAGAGGAACAGGGCAAAGACCCAGCAGCGGCGGCTATGGGAAAGAAAGGTGGCAAAGCGCGAGCTGCCAGCATGTCCAGGGAGAGGCGTAGTGAGATCGCAAAGCAAGCAGCAAAGAAGCGTTGGTCGGAAGACTAATGCTTCCTAACTCAGCCGGGCGCGACTGGCGGTGTAGGCAGTGTAGCGAGTTGAAGATTTTCATCCGGTCGCGCTTTGCGGATCATAAGAGAGCCGAGATTTGTAGTCGTCCCGCCACAAACAGCTCTGACTTTAACAAATCCCTCTTGTTTTATTAAAAGAGGCGAAATGAATATTGGAAAGGTGAGATTAAAAATTCTTTCCTGATCTTCTTCTAATTCATACGACGGAGGCAGAGTCCTCGCATCTAGAGCAGCCCGATTAAAAGGTACTACCGTGCCCGGCTCGTCCTTTGAATCTCCCGGAAAAAACACTCGGATAAAAATGTCATCTTTAAAAAAATTCTGCACTTCATAATATTTGACCAAAATACCAAATCTCGGAAGCGCAAGCGGAAAGTCTTGGGTCGTTGGGAAGATCATGTCTGCTTGATAAATACCCATTGCACTCAATTTTCCGCCCATTTCTGAGCGAATGTCATCAACGAACAGAGAAAATCCCCAAGAGTTACGTTCCACGATCAATTAACCTGGGCTATCGCTACGGGTGCAAAGTTATTGTTAGCTGGTGCAACTGACGGAGCGGAAGTTGATACAATGCGAATAGAGGAATTATCTGCAACATTTGACACTGGAACGAAATTCGATCCTACGCCAATTTTCTTTTTTGGTAGCGCAAATGTCGGAGTACGGCCCATAGCTTCCGCCAGTTCGGCTACGCGCCCTAGGGTAATGTCCTTTAAGCCGCGCAGTTCTCGATTGATAACGGAGCGATGAACGCCAAGAGCATTAGCGATAGCCGTCTGAGTCAGACCTCCATCTTTTTGTTCCTCAGCATACGCCTTTTGAAGCGCGCGACGCACGCCGACGACAAAGCGAGCCGCTGCGCGACGGCTAGCAGAAATTGTAATTTGAAACGACATCCTTAGCCTCTTCGCTTTGTATGAATTTTGGTTCGTCCAGGTCCAGTTGATCTCTAAATCGCCCAACCTCTCCGATGTAACCCTCATACAGATTGTGTTCTTTGATGTACGTGGCGTCGTTCGCGACAACTCCGATAAAATGGTCCTTCAAGGGAAACCAACCGAATATGCGAACGTCTCCGGTTCTCAATTCCCAAACCCCGCGCCCACGACAATAAAGTGGCTTGAAATGCTCGCCATAAGTCAATGGCTCGTCGGAAAAGAAAATTTGGACGAGGGCGAACAGTTGTTCTGATGGATTTAGCTCTAAACCCAATACCGAATTGAGGGCTGGCAATTCTTGCTCGATCCAAGCCTTCAATTTTGGTGAGCACAAGATACACCGAAATTCCTGCGTGCCATCTTCAAACCCGGGATCCAGTTTTGTGAGAGCTGGCGCCGCGCCCCGCGTCAAATCTAGTACTGTTGCCATTTAAGTCAACACGCCTTAAAAACACATTTAGAAATGAGTCGCAATCTTACACAATTTCCACCAACCCGCGAGATATGGAGTGTAAATAAACTGACCTATTATGCTTGACGATAAGAATAAAGGGTCTTATATTAGACCCATGAACAAGCTCGACAGGGAAGCCCGAGCCCGCATCCTACATCTGCTTTGCGAGGGTAGTTCCATTCGCGCCGTGACTCGGCTCACTGGTGCTAGCAAGAACACTATCGCTAAGCTTGCGGTCGATGTCGGGCGCGCTTGCGCGGCCTATCACGACCAGCACGTCCGCAATCTAAAGTCGCGCCGTATTCAGATGGATGAAATCTGGTCGTTCGTTTACTCGAAACAAGACAACGTGAAGCGGGCAAAGAATGCGCCCGAAGATGCTGGAGATGCGTGGACCTGGACGGCGATCGACGCGGATTCAAAACTGCTAGTGAGTTGGCTTGTCGGTGATCGCACCATCAATAGCGCATTGCGCTTTGTTGATGATCTCAAGTCGCGTCTTTCAACTCGCGTGCAGCTAACGAGCGACGGCCATCGGGCTTATTTGCAGGCAGTCGATACTGTGTTCGGTGATGATGTCGATTACGCGATGTTGCATAAGATTTACGGCTCGGAGCCGCGCGGTGAACGGCGTTACAGTCCGGCGGTCTGCATCGGTGCGCAGAAGCGCAAGATCACCGGCAAACCAGATGCGAAGCATATCAGTACGTCTTACGCCGAGCGCGCCAATCTCACGATGCGGATGCACATGCGCCGCTTTACGCGGCTCACTAATGCGTTTTCAAAAAAGGTCGAGAACCACGTTGCGGCGGTCGCGCTGCATACGATGTTCTACAATTTCGTCCGTGTGCATCAGACGTTGAAAATCTCTCCCGCGATGGCTGCTGGCGTCACTGATCGCCTCTGGAAAATCTCTGACATCGTAAAGGTGTTAGAGGATTGGGAAGCACAGCAAGATAGAGAGCCGTCATTCGATGTTGAGGCTAATAAAATCGGTGATGGGCATTTCGTCCGCGTGACTTTCCCGGACGGCAAAACGGATGCGATCTACGGTTTTGCGACCAAGGCCGATGCGATTCGGTGGATTAGGTGCGAAGCCGTCGTTTGGCTTTGGAAGCGACGGCGAGAGTCAATCGTCAACGTTGCGGGGAGCCAATCGGTCTAGCGTCAATTTTGTGGAAATTATGCAAATGGCCGCTACGCCAATAACACCTACGACGACCGTAAATACTGTACCCATAACAATACCCCCCGGAATGGAACCCTATATGGCCCATTGTCACAATTCAAACTGACCCACCACCCGGTCTTGACAGCAGAACATAACATGAACTATGTTCTCTCTACGTTCTGGGGAGAGAACCATGTTCAAAGCCGTGATCCAAGAAGCCGCCGCGCTGACGTCGCTCGCGTTGTTCGTCGGCATGATCGCCATCTGGTCGCAGGTGTTCAGCAATTTGTAGTTCTTCCGTCATCCCGGGGCGCGAGCGGAAGCAACCGAACCCGGGATCCAGGGCTGCGCGGGCTTTGGATTCCAGGCGCGCGCTTTCGGTGCGTCCCGGAATGACGAGAATGGCAACGCGGCCCTGTGTAAAACCGGCATAGCGGGCGGTCGCGCGCCCTTGGCGGTGGACTCGACGGCTTTGCATCCCCACTCTGGGTAAGACAAAGGAATCACTAACTTTCGAGCAGTTATGGCCGATCTCGACTTCGTGCACTTGCACGTGCACTCGAACTATTCGCTGCTGGAAGGCGCGATCCCGCTGGCGCGCCTGGCCGATCTCGCCAAGGCCGACAAGCAGGCGGCGCTCGCGCTTACCGACACCGACAACATGTTCGGCGCGCTGGAATTTTCCGAGAAACTCTCGGGCGCCGGCATCCAGCCAATTGTCGGCTGCGCGTTGGCCATCGATTTCGGCGACACCGACCACGGCGCCCGCAACGCCAACGCACCGGTCCCGCGCGAGCGCATCGTGCTGCTCGCCGCAAGCGATGCCGGCTACCGCAGCCTGATGCGGCTGTCCTCGCGCGCCTTCCTCGACACGCCGCCGAACGAGCCACCACGGCTCAAGCTCGAATGGCTTGAGGGCGAGACCCAAGGAATTCATCAAGGCATCATTGCGCTCACCGGGGGCCCAAGCGGACCGCTCGATGGCGCGATCGCGGTCGGGCAGAGTCATCTCGCCACCACGCGGCTCGACGCACTGCATCGCCTGTTCGGCGACCGCCTTTACGTCGAATTGCAGCGCCACGGTACGCCGCAGGAGCGCATGAGCGAGTCGGTGCTGATCGATCTCGCTTACGCCAAGGGCATTCCGCTGGTCGCCTGCAATGAGCCTTACTTCGCCGACCGCACCGACCACGAGGCGCATGATGCGCTGATCTGTATCGCGGAAGGTCGCCTGCTCGCCGAAACCGACCGCCGCCAGCTCAATGCCGAGCACCGCTTCAAGAGCCGCGCCGAGATGCGCGAATTGTTCGCCGATCTGCCGGAAGCGCTCGCCTCCACGGTCGAGATCGCCGAGCGCTGCGCCTTCCGCCCGCACACCCATGAGCCGATCCTGCCGCGCTTTACGGCCGGCGACAGCGACGAGGCGAGCGAATTGCGCAAACGCGCCGAGAAGGGCCTGGCACAACGGCTCGCCAGCGCCGGCGTCGCGCCCGGCCATACGGAAGATGAATACCGCGCGCGGCTCGATTTCGAATTGGGCGTCATCGCCGGCATGAAATATCCCGGCTACTTCCTGATCGTGGCCGATTTCATCCAATGGGCGAAGGCGCAGGGCATCCCGGTCGGCCCCGGCCGCGGCTCGGGCGCCGGCTCGCTCGTCTCATATGCGCTCACCATTACCGATCTCGATCCGATCCGCTTCGGGCTCCTGTTCGAGCGCTTCCTCAATCCCGAGCGCGTGTCGATGCCCGACTTCGACGTCGATTTCTGCCAGGACCGCCGCGACGAGGTGATCCGCTACGTGCAGGAGCGCTACGGCCGCGATCAGGTGGCGCAGATCATCACCTTCGGCACGCTGCAGGCGCGCGGCGTGCTGCGCGATGTCGGCCGCGTGCTGCAGATGCCCTACGGGCAGGTCGACAAGCTGTGCAAACTGGTGCCGCAGAATCCGGCCGCTCCGGTCACGCTGGCGCAAGCCATCGAGGGCGAACCGAAGCTGCAGGCCGAGCGCGACGGCGATCCGGTGGTCAAGCGCGCCTTCGACATCGCCAGGAAACTCGAAGGCCTCACCCGTCACGCCTCGACCCACGCCGCCGGCATCGTGATCGGCGACCGCGCGCTGTCGGAACTGGTGCCGCTTTATCGCGATCCGAAATCCGACATGCCGGTGACCCAGTTCAACATGAAATGGGTGGAGCAGGCCGGCCTGGTGAAATTCGACTTCCTCGGCCTGAAGACGCTCACGGTGTTGCAGACTGCGGTTGCGCTGGTGAAGCGGCGCGGCATCGACATCGATCTCACCGCCATCCCGCTCGACGACAGCAAGACTTACGACCTGTTGGCGCGCGCTGAAGCGGTCGGCGTGTTCCAACTGGAAAGCGCAGGCATGCGGCGCGCGCTGCTCGACATGCGCCCCGACCGTTTCGAGGACATCATCGCGCTGGTCGCGCTCTACCGCCCCGGCCCGATGGCGAATATCCCTACCTATTGCGCGCGCAAGCACGGCATGGAGCCGCCGGACTTCATCCATCCCAAGCTCGAATCCGTCCTGAAGGAGACCTTCGGCGTCATCGTCTATCAGGAACAGGTGATGCAGGCCGCGCAGATCCTCGCCGGTTACACGCTCGGGCAGGCCGATCTGTTGCGCCGCGCCATGGGCAAGAAGATCAGAAAAGAGATGCAGGCGCAGCGCGCCATTTTCGTCGCGGGCGCGATCAAGAACGGCATCGAGCGGCATCAGGCCGACGCCATCTTCGATTTGCTCGAGCGCTTCGCCGAATACGGCTTCAACAAAAGTCACGCGGCGGCCTATGCGCTGGTCGCTTACCAGACCGCCTATATGAAGGCGAATTTTCCGGTCGAGTTCCTGGCGGCGTCGATGACGCTCGACATGGGCAACACCGACAAGCTCGCCGAATTCCGCGCCGAGGCCGAGCGTCTCGGCATCGAAGTGGCGCCGCCCTCGATCAACCGCTCGCACGTGGCCTTCGAGGTGGACGGCAACACCATCGTCTACGCGCTCGCCGCGCTCAAAGGCGTCGGCAAGCAGGCGGTGGAGGCGATCATCGCAGCACGTGCGCCGGCCAAGTTCAAGGATTTGGCCGACTTCGCCGAACGCATCAATCCGCGCGCTGTCAACAAGCGCGTGCTCGAAAGTCTCGCGCAAGCCGGCGCCTTCGACGAATTCGAGCAAAACCGCGCGCGCGTCTTCCCCGCCATGGACGCGGTGCTGGCGCGCGCCCAGCGCTCGCACGATAGCGCGAGCGTCGGGCAGAACGAATTGTTCGGCGGCGGGGGCGAGCGCGAGCCGATTGCTCTGCCCAATGTCGAGCCGTGGCTACCGGCCGAGCGGCTGCGGCGCGAATACGAAGCGGTCGGGTTTTTCCTCTCCGGCCATCCGCTCGACGACTACGCCGCCGTGCTCAAGAAATTGCGCGTGCAGTCCTGGGCGGATTTCTCGCGTGCGGTGAAAGCGGGCGCCACCGCCGGCCGCGTCGCCGGCACCGTGGTGTCGCGGCAGGAGCGCCGCACCCGAACGGGAAGCAAGATGGGCATCATCGGCCTGTCCGATCCGACCGGCCACTACGAGGCGGTGATCTTCTCGGAAGGCCTCGCCGAGCACCGCGACCTGCTGGAGCCCGGCACCGCCGTGCTGCTGTTCCTGTCGGCGGAGGTGCAGGGCGACGAGGTGCGCGCGCGCATCCAGTCGGTCGAGCCGCTCGACGCCGCCGCCGCCAATCGCAACAAGGGTCTGCGCGTCTTCCTGCGCAACCAGGCGCCGATCGAGGCGGTGGCCAAGCGCCTGGAATCGATCCCGCGCAACGTTGGCGCGAACGGCGACGGCGAAGTGAGCATGGTGCTGATGCTGGCGCAGGGTACCGAGGTCGAAGTGAAGCTGCCCGGCCGCTTCAAGGTCTCGCCGCAGCTTGCCGGCGCCATCAAGGCGGTGCCCGGCGTGGTGCAGGTCGAGGCACTGTAGGCGCCGGCTAATAGCCGCCGTGCGGGACGTCGAAGTAAAACACCAGGCCGAAAATCGTCATCCCGATCGAAACGGCCGCGATCGGCAACAGGATTTGCATGGCCGCCTCGCGGCCGCTCAAAGCGCCGGTCGAGGTCGCAAAGCGCTGCGACGCCCAAGCATCGAAAGATTCCGCCGGTTCGCGGGTTTCCTCGGGCAGGGCGTTATGTTGCCACGTCTTCCAGATAATCACCGGGATCGCGACGAGGACCACAAAGAACAGGGTCACCATCGCCAGCGTTAGCCCGATATAGGCGCCCGTACTGAAGAACGCCCAGACCGACAGCACCAGCCAGATCGTCAGTGCGACCATGCTGCGGTAGACGAGGGGATGCAGGCCGTCGTGGATAGGGCGGTCGTATCGAACGTTGTAGGATTGGGTGCTCATGGCGTCCTCCTGCTGCTGTCGCCCCGGGAGGTGCGGCCGAATTGGCCGCGGCGTTGCCTTTGCCTCAATAACGTTCGCCGCGGGGCTTGGTTCAACGCTTTACAGGGCCAAAATGGCCGCAAATGCGCCCATTCCTGCCTTGCATAGCGGGATTCGCCCCTATATAAGCCCCCGCATCACTCACGCGGACCTTTGGCTTTAGGCCCCGACAATGGGTCAAAAAGGCCGTCCGGTGGTCCCCTTGAGGGGGCTCACACAAGGCCGCGGCGGATCAACCGGAGAAGATTATGGCGCTTCCTGACTTCAGCATGCGTCAGCTTTTGGAAGCTGGCGTGCATTTCGGCCATCAGGCCCACCGTTGGAACCCGAAGATGGGGTCTTACATCTTCGGCACCCGCAACAATATCCACATCATCGACCTCGCCCAGAGCGTGCCGATGCTGCATCGCGCGCTGCAGGCGGTGAGCGACACAGCGGCCAAAGGCGGCCGCATCCTGTTCGTCGGCACCAAGCGGCAGGCGCAAGACTCCATCGCCGCCGCCGCCAAGCAGTCGGCGCAGTATTACGTCAATTCGCGCTGGCTCGGCGGCACGCTGACCAACTGGAAAACGATTTCCGGTTCGATCTCGCGGCTGCGCAAGCTCGACGAGATGCTCAATTCCGGCGAGGCCGGCGGCTACACCAAGAAAGAGCGCCTCACTATGCAGCGCGAGCGCGACAAGCTCGACCGCTCGCTCGGCGGCATCAAGGACATGGGCGGCGTGCCCGACCTCTTGTTCGTGATCGACACCAACAAGGAAGACATCGCCATCAAGGAAGCGCGCCGGCTCAACATTCCGGTCGCAGCCATCGTCGACACCAATTCCGATCCGGCCGGCATCACCTACGTGATTCCGGGCAACGACGACGCCAGCCGCGCGGTTTCGCTCTACTGCGACCTGATTGCGAAAGCCGCGCTCGACGGAATTTCCCGTGCGCAAGGCGAGGCCGGCATCGACGTCGGTGCGGCGGAAAAGCCGATCGTGGAGCCGGTGCCGACCGCACCCGCGCTTGGCGATCTCGGTTTCGAGCAATTGCCCGGGCCGCGCGGCGTCGCCGACGACCTCAAGAAACTGCCCGGCATCTCGCCGGCGATCGAGAAGCAGCTCAACGATCTCGGAATCTTCCACTATTCGCAGATCGCCGAGCTCAACGAGACGGCCGCGCACAATGTCGGCGAGGAAGTCGGTCTGCCCGGCCGCGTGCCCGGCTGGATCGCAAAGGCCAAAGAACTGACCGCGGAGTAATAAGAAGATGGCAAATATCACCGCGGCAATGGTCAAGGAGCTGCGCGAGTCGACCGGCGCCGGCATGATGGATTGCAAAGCCGCGCTCACCGAAACCAACGGCGAAATGACGGCGGCGCAGGACTGGCTGCGCAAGAAGGGGCTGTCGAAGGCCGCCAAGAAAGCCGGCCGCGTCGCGGCCGAAGGCCTCATCGGCGTGCAGGTCGCCGGCACCAACGGTGTCGTGGTCGAGGTCAATTCGGAGACCGATTTCGTCGCCCGCAACGACCTGTTCCAGGGCTTGGTGAAGATGATCGCCAGCGTCGCTCTTTCTGCCGGCACCGACGTCGAGAAGATCAAGGCTGCCAAGGCTGGCAGCATCACGGTGGCCGACGCTATCGCCGACACCATTGCCAAGATCGGCGAGAATATGACGCTGCGCCGCGCCGCTGCCCTGTCCGTGAGCAAGGGCGCGATCGGTTCCTATGTGCACAGCTCGGTCGTCGACGGTCTCGGCAAGATCGGCGTGCTGGTCGCGCTCGAGTCCAGCGGCAAGGCGGACGAGCTGGCGAGCCTCGGCCGCATGGTTGCCATGCACGTCGCCGCCTCCAACCCGCAGGCGATCGAGGCTTCCGGTCTCGACCCGGCGCTGGTCAAGCGCGAAAAAGACGTGCTGGCCGACAAGTTCAAACAGCAGGGTAAACCGGCTAACGTGATCGAGAAGATCGTCGAGTCGGGTCTGAAGACCTACTACAAGGAAGTCTGCCTGCTCGAGCAGGCTTACGTGCACGACGACAAGAAAACCGTCGCGCAGGCCTTGAAGGAAGCCGAAGGCAAAGTGGGCGGAGCGATCAAGATCACCGGGTTCGTGCGCTACGCGCTCGGCGAAGGAATTGAGAAGAAGGAAAGCGACTTCGCCGCCGAAGTCGCGGCTGCTGCCGGCCAAAGCTGATTGAATACCAAGGATCGCAATGCATGAGTGATCCGCTCTACCGACGCGTCATCGTCAAATTGTCCGGCGAGGCTCTCACCGGCGGCAGCGGATTCGGCATCGATCAGGCGACGGTCGAGCAGCTGGCGGCCGATCTTGCCGCCACCGCGAAATTGGGTGTTGAACTCGGCGTGGTGGTCGGCGGCGGCAATATCTTCCGCGGCGTCGAAGTATCCGAGCGCGGCGTGCCGCGCCCCGTGGGCGACACCATGGGCATGCTGGCGACGGTGATGAATTGTCTCGTGCTGGAGGCGGCCATCGAGCGCGCCGGGTGCGAGGCGCGCACGCTGTCGGCGCTCGCCATGACCGCAGTGTGCGAGACCTACAACCGCAAGCGAGCGCTGAAAAACCTCGGCAAGGGCCGCGTCGTACTTTTGGCCGCCGGCACCGGTAATCCGTTCTTCACCACCGACACCACGGCGGTGCTGCGCGCCGCCGAACTCGGCTGCCAGGCGGTGCTCAAGGCCACCAAGGTGGACGGGGTCTATACCGCCGACCCCAAGAAAGACCCGAAGGCCAAGCGCTACGAGAAGCTTAGCCACCAGGAGGCGATTGAGAAGCATTTGCGGGTTATGGATTCCACCGCCTTCGCGCTTGCCCGGGAAAACCACATGCCTATCATCGTGTTTTCGATCGCCGATAAGGGCGCCATAAAGGGCGTTCTGCGTGGCAAGGGCCGCTCGACGGTGATTGGCTAGGCCGACCCCGCTTTATGCCGGCGGCGTCGTGTTCGGGGGATCGCCATGACTAACGCAACGCACGATATCAACGAAATCAAGCGCCGCATGCAGGGCGCCAGCACCGTGCTTAAGACCGAATTGTCCGGCCTGCGCACGGGCAGGGCTTCCGCCCATATGCTCGACCCGGTCATGGTCGACGCCTATGGCGCGCAGATGCCGCTCAACCAGGTCGCCAGCGTCACCATACCCGAGCCGCGGCTGATAGCAGTCAATGTCTGGGACCGCTCACTGGTGCACGCGGTGGAAAAAGCGATCATCAATTCCAATCTCGGCCTGTCGCCGGCGACCGAAGGGCAGTTGATAAGGCTGCGCATTCCCGAGCTCAACGAGGAGCGGCGCAAGGAATTGGTCAAGATTGCGCACAAATACGCCGAGACCGCGCGCGTGGCGGTGCGCCATGTGCGGCGCGACGCCATGGAAACGGTCAAGAAGCTGGAGAAAGACCATAAGATCAGCAAGGACGACCACGACCGCTTTTCCGGCGATATCCAGAAGGCGACCGATGCTGGGATCGCAGAGATCGACCATTTGTTGGCGGCAAAGGAAAAGGAGATTCTTACCGTCTGAGGCGGCCCGCAGGGGTCCGAAACAGCCCGTCCCGCGCTTGATCCGGGGCAGGCAACCGGTTTTCGGACAAGATCATGCGCAAGGATAGTGTTAGGTCAGGACCCTGATTCACGTCGAAACGGCTCAAACCCATGCCCGAGGCCGATGTTCCGCTGAGCCCCGCCCCGCCGTTCGAGCGGGCGCCGCGTCACGTCGCCATCATCATGGATGGCAACGGTCGCTGGGCTGCGGCGCGCGGGCTGCCGCGCGGGGAGGGCCACCGGCGCGGGGTCGAGGCGCTGCGCCGCACGATCCGCGCGGCCGGCGACATCGGCATCAAAATCATCACCATCTTCTCCTTCAGTGCGGAAAACTGGACGCGTCCCGCCAACGAAGTCGGCGAACTGATGGGTCTGCTGCGCCGCTTCATCCGCAACGATCTCGCCGAGCTGCACCGCAGCGGCGTGCGCGTGCGCGTGATCGGCGAGCGCGTCGGACTCGATCCGGATATCGGCCGCCTGCTGGTGGAAGCGGAAGAGCTCACCAAGAACAACGACGGTCTCACTTTGGTGGTGGCCTTCAATTACGGGGCGCGCCAGGAAATCACGCGCGCGGCACAAAAAATCGCCGAAGAAGTTGCGAAAGGAAACCTCAAGCCCGCCGACATCACGATGGAATCAGTCGGCACTTTTCTTGACGCGCCGGATATCCCCGATCCCGATCTCGTCATCCGCACCAGCGGCGAGCAGCGGCTGTCGAATTTCCTGCTCTGGCAATCGGCCTATAGCGAACTGGTGTTCGTGCCGACCTATTGGCCCGATTTCGACCGCGCCGCGCTCGAGGCGGCGATCCGCGAATATCAACAGCGCGAGCGCCGGTTCGGTGGCCTGGTCGCAAAGACCGGATCCTGAGCCCGTGGCCGAAATTCTGCCCGTCACCTCAAACAATCTCGTGCTGCGCATTGCCTCCGCTGCGGTGATGGCGCCGCTTGCGCTGCTGGCCGCCTATCTCGGCGGCTGGATATTCGCGGTGTTTTGGGCTGCCGCCGCGCTCGCCGTGTTGTGGGAATGGGTCGCGCTGGTGAAAGGTCCGGCGTGGATCGTGGCCGGCGTCGGCTATGCCGGCGTCATGCTGGCGGCGCCGCTCGCCTTGCGCAGCGGCGAATTCGGGTTTCTCGCGATGTTGCTGTTGTTCGCGATCGTGTGGACGACCGACGTGCTGGGTTATTTCGCCGGCCGCGCCTTGGGCGGGCCGAAACTGTTGCCGTCGGTGAGCCCGAAGAAAACCTGGTCGGGGGCGATCGCCGGTACGCTCGGCGCCATGATCCTTGCCGTTCTGGTCGCCAGCCAGTTCGGCGATTTCAACAAAACGGCGGTCGCGATCATCGCGCTGCTGCTCTCGGTCGTGGCGCAGCTCGGCGATCTTTTTGAATCCTGGGTCAAGCGCCAGTTCGGGGCCAAGGATGCGAGCCATCTCATTCCCGGCCATGGCGGCGTAATGGACCGGCTCGACGGTTTTTGGGCGGCGGCATTCCTCGGTTGCTTGATCGGATTGCTGCGCGGCGGTGTCGACGGCGCCGCGCGCGGGCTGCTGGTGTGGTGAAAGCATGACGGGATCCGGACTCGCGCGATCGAAAGGCCTGCCGGCCGCGACCGTGCGCAGCGTCACCATCCTCGGCGCCACCGGCTCGGTCGGCATGAGCACCGTCGATCTGATCAAGCGCGAGCCGGACCGTTATCGCGTCGTGGCGATCAGCGCGCGGCGCAACGCGGCGGCGCTGGCGAAAATCGCCCGCGAAGTCGGCGCGCGTCTTGCCGTGGTTGCCGATCCGGCGGCTTACGGCGATCTGAAGGACGCCTTGACGGGCAGTGGGATCGAGGCCGCGGCGGGCGAGCAGGCTTTGCTTGAAGCCGCGCAACGCCCGGCCGATTGGCTGATGGCGGCGATCAGCGGCGCAGTCGGGCTCAAGCCGACGCTTGCGGCCATCGAACGCGGCGCGACCGTGGCGCTCGCCAACAAGGAATGTCTGGTTTGCGCCGGCGCTTTGTTCATGCGGCGCGCGGCTATCGCCGGCGCCACCGTGCTCCCGGTCGATAGCGAGCACAACGCCATATTTCAGGCGCTCGGCGCCGGCCCGCGCGAAGACGTCAAACGTATCATCCTGACCGCGTCCGGCGGCCCCTTCCGCACTTGGTCGCTGGAGGCGATCAAGGCGGCGACGCCGGAACAGGCGTTGCGTCACCCGAACTGGTCGATGGGGCCGAAGATCACCATCGATTCAGCGAGCCTGATGAACAAGGGCCTCGAGGTCATCGAGGCTTTTCACTTGTTCGCGCTCAAGCCGGACGAGATCGACGTTTTGGTTCATCCGCAATCGGTGGTGCATGGGCTGGTGGAGTTTCGCGATGGCTCGGTGGTGGCACAACTCGGTTCGCCCGATATGCGCATTCCGATCGCCCATTGTCTGGCGTGGCCGCGCCGCATCGACGGTCCGGCGGCGCGGCTCGATCTTGCGCGCGTGCGCGAATTGACGTTCGAGGCGCCCGATCTCGTTCGCTTTCCGGCGCTGGCGTTGGCGCGCCGCGTCTTGCAGGCGGGCGGGGCGGCGCCGACAGTGTTCAACGCGGCCAATGAGGTGGCCGTCGCCGAATTCCTCGCTGGACGCATCAGTTTTCCGGCGATTACGGCGCTGGTCGACGCGACGCTGGATGCGGCGGCTGGGCGTGGCCTGCTGGCGGAGCTGTCGGACATCGATGCCGCGCTCGCCATTGACCATAATGCGAGAAGTTTGGCTTTGGCCCTCTTGCCCGAAATTGCCGTAAAGTCATCCTAGTAAGCATTCGCTAACGACGTGGGCGTCATACAAGTGGGACGAGGGTGTGATGAGTATTGATATTATGGGGGGTCTTGGCGCCTTTGGCGGCCATCTGATCGGCTATTTGGTCCCCTTCCTGTTCGTACTGACGATCGTCGTTTTCTTTCATGAGCTTGGCCATTTCCTGGTGGCCCGCTGGTGCGGTATCAAAGTACTGACTTTCTCGATCGGTTTTGGCCCCGAAATTGTCGGATTCTATGACCGCTACGGAACGCGCTGGAAAATCGCCGCAGTTCCACTCGGCGGCTTTGTGAAATTCTTCGGCGATGACAATGCGGCGAGTGTGCCCGACCACGAGGCCGCCGCCGCCATGAGCGAGACCGAACGCGAGGTCAGCTTTGTGCACAAACCGGTCGGCCCGCGCGCCGCCGTGGTGGCAGCCGGCCCGATCGCGAATTTCATCCTGGCGATCGTCATCTTCGCCGCGGTCTTCATGACTGTCGGCAAACAGAGCACCAGCGCCCGCGTCGATGCCGTGCAGCCAGCCAGTGCCGCGCAGGACGCCGGCTTCCAGCCGGGCGATCTGGTGGTGGCGATCAATGGCGAGAAGATCGAAAATTTCTCGGACATGCAGCGCATCGTCAGTGTCAACGCCGGCGTAGCGCTGAACATCGAAGTCGAACGCGGCGGCGTGCATGTCACGCTCAAAGCCATGCCGCAGCTCAAGGAGCTCAAGGACAATTTCGGCAACGTGCACCGGATCGGCGTGCTCGGCATCAGCCGTTCGATGGCGCCCGGAGACATCAAGACGCAGAAGTTGGGTCCGCTACAGGCTGTCGTGGCCGGCGTGCAGGAGACCTGGTTCGTGGTCGACCGCACGCTGTCGTACATCGGCGGAGTGTTCGCCGGCCGCGAGGCTGCCGACCAACTCGGTGGGCCCATTCGCATTGCCCAGGTCTCCGGCCAGGTGGCCACGGCCGGATTCGTTGCGCTGATCCATCTGACTGCGGTGCTGTCGGTTTCGATCGGGCTTCTGAACCTGTTCCCGATCCCGCTGCTCGATGGCGGTCACCTTTTGTTCTATGCAATCGAGGCGATTCGCGGCCGGCCGCTATCCGAGCGGGCGCAGGAGGTCGGCTTCCGAATTGGCCTGGCAATCGTCGTCGTGTTGATGATTTTTGCAACGTTTAACGACATTCTGCATCTGGCCAGCTCGTAAAGCGTGACCTATAGGCAACTTTATGACGGGAAAGGGAAACTTGGGCCGGGAGTATCGTTTGCAGTGCCTATAAAACGCTGTACAACGCTGGCCAAAGCTAGACCTAAAGTCTGTCGGCTTCCGCATTGGGGGCGGCCGCACGGGTAAATATAAGGCGCGTAGCGCAATGGGACTTGGTGTGCGGGTTTTACGGGGACTGGCCCTCAGCTGTCTGGTTCTCGCGGGGATCCTTGTCGGGACGACGATCGTGGGCGTGGCGTCCGCGGGCGTTGCGGCCGCGCAGGCCAGTTCGATTGACGTGCGCGGCAACCGGCGCGTCGAAACCTCGACCGTGCAATCCTATTTCAAGCCGGGTCCGGGCGGGCGGCTTACGGCGGAACAGGAAAACGAGGGCCTCAAGGCGCTGATCGCCACCGGCCTGTTCGAGGACGTGAAAACCGACCACGTCGGCGGTCGGCTGATCATCACCGTGATTGAGAACCCGGTGATCAATCGCGTCGCCTTCGAAGGCAACAAGAAAGCCAAGGACGAACAGCTCAGCGCGGAAGTCCAGTCGAAGGCGCGCGGGACGCTGTCGCGGCCGACCGTGCAGGCCGACGTGCAGCGGATCATTGAAATCTATCACCGCAGCGGCCGCTTCGACGTAAAAGTCGATCCGAAAATCATCGAACTGCCGAACAATCGCGTCGATCTGGTGTTCGAGATCTCGGAAGGCGGCAAAACCGGCGTGAAGGTCATCAACTTCGTCGGCGCCCATGCCTACTCGAACGGCCGTTTGAGAGACGTAATCAAGACGTCGGAGAGCAATTGGCTCAGCTTTCTGCAGACCACGGACATCTACGATCCCGACCGGATAGAAGCGGACCGCGACCTGTTGCGCCGCTTCTATCTCAAGCACGGTTTTGCCGACGTGCGCATCGTCGCGGCGGTCGGCGAATACGATCCGGCCAAGAAAGGTTTCGTCGTTACTTTCACGATCGATGAGGGCGCGCAGTATCGCATCGGCACCGTGGACGTGGTGTCGAATGTGCGCGCGATCGATCCGATTTCGCTGCGCGGCAGCCTCAAGCTCAGCTCGGGCAATGTCTACAACGCCGATCTGGTCGAGAGGACCGTCGAGGCGATGACGATCGAAGCGGCCAAACACGGCTACGCCTTCGCCAATGTGCGTCCGCGCGGCGACCGCGACTTTCAGCGCAAGATCATCAATATCAGCTTCGTGGTCGAGGAAGGCACGCGCGCCTATATCGAACGCATCAATATTCGCGGCAACATCCGTACGCGCGACTACGTGATCCGCCGCGAGTTCGATATCAGCGAGGGCGACGCCTATAATCGCGCACTGGTCGACCGCGCCGAGCGCCGGCTGAAGAACCTGAACTATTTCAAGAGCGTCAAGATCACCAACGAGCCCGGCTCGGCGCCTGACCGCGTCGTCGTCAATGTCAATGTCGAGGAACAGTCGACCGGCGAGTTCTCCATCGCGGGCGGCTACTCCACCGCCGATGGTTTCATCGCCGAGGTCAGCGTCGCCGACCGCAACCTCATGGGCCGCGGACAATTCGCCAAGGCATCGGTGAGCTATGGCCAGTACGTGCGCGGCTTCAACCTTTCGTTTGTCGAGCCGTTTCTGCTCGGCTACCGCATGGCCGGCGGCGTCGATATTTTTGCGCGGCAGAGCTTGGCGACGTCATACGTTTCGTACAACACGGAGACGATCGGGGCCAATTTGCGCCTCGGCTTTGCGCTTTCGGAAGAGCTTTCGCTGCAGCCGCACTACTCGATTTACCAGCAGAAGGTCACGCTGCCGGATCAGTACAACAACTGCCAATTTTCGAGCCTGACTCCGGGCAATGGTGGCCCGGGCGTGAATCCGATCGCTGAAGCCGCTGGACTCGATACGATCGTTAACTTTCCAAACGGCTGCTACGCCGACGGCGAAGCCTCGCTTCCGGTACGCATGGAACTCGCCAACGGCGCCGTGATCACATCCTTGATCGGCTATACGGTCGCCTACAACACGCTCGACAACGTCAAATTGCCGACCAGCGGCCTCTATGCGGCGCTCACGCAAGACTTCGCCGGCGTCGGCGGCGACGTAAAGTTCGTCCGCACGACCGCGGATACGCGCACGTATTACGAGATAATGCCCGATATCGTCGGCGTGCTTCACCTGCAGGCCGGCCATGTGGGCAGTTGGGACAGCAGCAATCTACGCATGCTGGATCACTTCCAGTTGGGTCCCAATTTGGTGCGCGGTTTTGCGCCGGCCGGTATTGGTCCGCGCGACCTGACGTTGGGGACCACCAATGACGCGCTGGGCGGCACCCTGTATTGGGGCGCCAGCGTCGAGGCGCAGACGCCGCTCTACTTCCTGCCCAAGGAGATCGGCGTCAAGGTTGCCGCCTTTGCCGACGCCGGCTCGTTGTGGAATTACAAGGGCCCGACGTCGTGGAACGTGACCGGTGAAACGCTGCAGGTCGCCGATAACATGACGGTCCGTTCATCGGTCGGTATGGGGCTCATCTGGGATTCCCCACTCGGGCCGCTGCGGTTTGATTTTGCCTACGCCTTGACCAAAGAAAGCTACGACCGAACGCAGTTTTTCCGCTTCAGCGGCGGCACGAAGTTCTGACTTTGACCGCGATGAGCGGCACGGAACTGGCGGCATGAGCGAGCCGGTATTCCAACGACACGCGCGCGGTCTCACACTGGCTGAGATCGTCGCCCTGACAGAGGCCGTGCCGCCGCCGGCAACGCTGCTGGCGCGCCGTATCGTCGATGTTGCTCCGCTCGATCGCGCTAGCCCACGCCATATCTGCTTTTTCGACAGCATGAAACATGGCGCCGCCGCCGCCGCAACGCATGCCGGCGCGTGTCTGACGAACGCGGCTATAGCCAAGCAACTGCCCGCTCATGTGGCCGTGCTGGTTGTGCGTGAGCCGTATCGCGCCTTCGTGACGGTGGCGCGCGAATTATTTCCGCATGCGCTGCGGCCGTCCTCGCTCGCCGAGCCGGGCGCGATCGCCGGCGCTCATGTGCACCCGACCGCGCGACTGGAGAGCGGCGCCACCGTCGAGCCCGGCGGCGTGATAGGGCCGCGGGCCGAGATCGGCAGCGGTAGCATCATCGGCGCGAACGCCGTGATCGGAACCGAAGTACGGATCGGGCGCGATTGCGCGATCGGGGCCGGTACCGTGATCAGTGATGCCCTGATCGGCGATCGGGTCATCATTCACCCGGGCTGCAAGATCGGTCAGGATGGCTTCGGCTACGTTATGGGCGGAACCGGCCACCTCAAGGTGCCACAGGTCGGGCGCGTCATTATCCAGGACGACGTCGAAATCGGCGCCGGCACGGCCATCGACCGTGGCGCCATTCGCGATACCGTCGTCGGCGAGGGCACCAAGATCGACAACCTTGTGCAAGTCGGCCATAACGTGCGCATCGGCCGCCACTGCATCTTGGTATCGCAAGTGGGGATTGCTGGTAGTTCGACGCTGGAGGATTTCGTTGTGCTAGGGGCGCGGGCTGGCGTAAATAACGACATGACGATCGGCGAAGGCGCGCAAATTGCGGCGATCAGCAATGTCGCTCGCCGCGTGCCGGCTGGCGCGCAGTGGGGTGGGACGCCGGCGAAGCCGGTCAAGCTCTGGCTACGCGAAATTACGCTGATCGAACGCCTCGCGCGCGGCAAGAGCGGGCCTGACGGGGCACCGGACGAGTGAGACGATTGCCATGGACGAAGCCGTGACAAAACTGGAGGCGGCCGACATCGCGCTGGTGCTCAAGTCGCTGCCGCATCGCTATCCGTTTCTCATGGTCGACCGCGTGATCGACATCCAAGGCGACGACTACGGCGTCGGTATCAAGAATGTCACCATCAACGAACCGCATTTCCAGGGACATTTTCCCGGCAATCCGATTTTTCCTGGAGTGTTGATGATCGAAGGCATGGCGCAAACCGCCGGCGTGCTCTGCATCGCTGCGGATTTTTCGAAGCAATCGAAGTTGGTTTATTTTTTAACCGTCGATAAGGCGAAGTTTCGCAAACCGGTCTTTCCGGGCGACACCATCGAGTACCACATGAAAAAAATCCGCAGGCGTGGAAACATGTGGTGGTTTCGCGGCGAGGCCAAGGTGGGTGGCAAGACCGTTGCCGAGGCGGAAGTCGGCGCCATGATGTCCGAAATACCAGAGCGGCCATGATCGATCCCACGGCGCGGATCGAGGCCACGGCGGCGATCGGACTTGACGTTACCGTCGGTCCCTATTGCACCATCGGCCCGCATGTGACGGTGGGCGACGGCTGCCAGCTGCTCGCACACGTCAATATCACCGGCCATACCACGATCGGTGCACGAACCGTCATTCATCCCTTCGCGTCGCTCGGTTCGCCGCCGCAATCGGTGCATTATCGCGGCGGCCCGACCCGGCTTGTGGTCGGCGCCGAATGCGATATCCGCGAATTTGTGACCATGAATACCGGCACCGAGGACGGCGGCGGCGTAACGCAAGTCGGCGACCGCTGTTTCTTGATGGTCGGCTCGCATGTCGGGCACGACTGCAAGGTCGGTAGCGACGTCGTGTTCGCCAACAATATCCTGCTGGCCGGTCATGTTACCGTCGGCGACTATGTGGTGTTCGGTGGCGGCGCGGCGGTGCGCCAATTCGTACGCATCGGCGACGGCGCCATGATCGTCGGATTGAGCGGCGTTCGCGCCGATGTCATCCCTTGGGGTACGGTCCAAGGGCCGCTGGCGAACTTGATCGGCCTGAACGTGATCGGCATGCGCCGGCGCGGAATAGCGAAGGCCGATATCCATCGCTATCGCGAAGCCTATCGCGCGCTGTTTTTTGGCGACGGCGAATTTCGCGCGCGCCTGGAGCGCATCGCCGCCGATCACGGCGGCGATGCACTGGTCAAGAAGATGCTAGATTTCATCCGCGCCGGAAAGCGGCCGCTGACCATGGGCGGCAAACGCGGCGAAGCGGGCGAGTCTGAAAGCGACGTATGAGCGCCGCCCCGACCCCGAGCCAGGAAGCGCCGATCGCGTTGATTTGCGGTGGCGGCAGCTTGCCCTTGGCGGTGGCGGATTTGGTTGCCGCGCGCGGGCGCGAGGTACTGCTGTTTCCGCTGCATGGCGCTGCAAATCCGGCCGATTTCGCACGCCGGCCGCACCAATGGCTGTATTTCGGACAAGGCGGAAAATTCGCCCGGCTTGCGCGTGCCGCTGGTTGTCGCGACGTGGTGTTCATCGGATCGCTGGTGCGCCCGGCCTTGTGGCAAATCAGGCCGGATTTCAAAGTGCTGATGCTGATGCCGCGCATCGCCGCGGCGTTTCGCGGCGGCGACGATCATCTGTTGTCGGGCATTGCGCGCCTGTTCGAGCGGGAAGGCTTCCGCTTGCTTGGTGCCCATGAGGTTGCGCCGAAAATTCTGGTCCCGCCAGGTGTGCTCGGCCGTGTGCCGGCATCCGAACGCGATCATGCCGATATCGCCTTGGGCTTCGATTACCTGCGCGCCACCGGAGGGTTTGACGTCGGGCAGGCCGTGGTAGTGGCGGGAAAGCATGTGCTGGCGGTCGAAGCGGCGGAAGGGACCGATGATATGCTCGCGCGGGTGGCGCAGATGCGCGCCAGTGGCCGCGTGCGCGCGCCAGCCAGAACCGGCGTGCTGGTCAAGGCGCCCAAGCCCGGGCAGGACCAGCGTTTCGACCTGCCATCGATTGGCCCGCAGACAGTCGGAGGCGTGGCGCGCGCCAAGCTTGCCGGGATCGCCGTTGTGGCGGGTTCGACCATCATCGCCGAACCGGAACGCCTGATCGCGGCGGCCGACCACGCCAATATTTTCGTGATCGGGGCGCGGCCCGAGACGGCGCGATGAGCCGCGCGGGGAGCCCGCACGTCTTTGTGGTGGCCGGCGAGGAGTCCGGCGACCGGCTGGGTGCCGCGCTGATCGCGGCTATCAAGCGGCGCAGCCCGGGCGCCCGGTTTTCCGGCGTCGGCGGCGCCCAGATGGCCGGCTTGGGCGTGGCAAGTCTGTTTCCGCTCGGGGATCTTGCGATCATCGGCTTTGCGGCGATCCCGGCGGCCCTGCCGAAAATCATCAAGCGCATTCGCGATACTGCCGACGCCGTTATCGCTGCCAAGCCGGATGTTCTAGTCATTATCGACAGCCCGGAATTCACCCATCGCGTGGCGCGGCGCGTACGTGGGCGCGATGCCGCGATCCCGATCGTCGACTATGTGTGTCCGTCGGTGTGGGCGTGGCGGCCGGGCCGCGCGCGCGCAATGCGCTCTTACGTGGATCACGTGTTGGCGCTGTTGCCGTTCGAGCCGGCGGCCATGCGGCGGCTGGGCGGGCCGGCGTGCAGCTTCGTCGGTCACCCCTTAAGCGAACATGCGGAGCGTCTGCGACCAAATCCGGCGGAGGCGCAACGACGTTGTTCCGACCCGCCATTGCTGCTGGTGCTGCCGGGCAGCCGCGCCGGCGAGATCCGCCGCATGGCGGGCTTGTTCGGCGAGGCCGTGGCGCTGACGACAAAGCGTGCCGGCGCGCTCGATGTGGTGGTGCCTACGGTGCCGCGCCTAAATGCCATGGTGCGCGCGGCTGTGGCCTCCTGGGGCGTTCCGGCGCGGGTGGTGACCGAGCCGGACGAAAAAGACGCGGCCTTCCGCGCCGCACGCGCCGCATTGACCAAATCCGGCACGTCCACGCTCGAACTGGCGGTTGCCGGCGTGCCGATGGTGGCCGGCTACAAGGTGCCCCTGTTCGAGGAGGCGATTGCCCGCGTCCTTATCAGCATTTCAAGCGTAATCCTGACGAACTTGGTTTTAGGCGAGAACGTGGTTCCGGAGTTCTTTCAACGAGACCTTACGCCGGAACGGATGGCCGCGACCCTGCTGCCGCTCCTGAGCGATACCCCAGAACGTCGACGGCAGATCGAGGCCTTCGCCCGGCTCGATACCATCATGGAGATCGGGCGGGCTGCGCCTAGTGACCGCGCTGCGGCAATGGTCCTGGATTGCATAGGTGCAAGGACACAACTGAGGCGCGAAACAGTGGCTTCCGGCCCGCCAACAGCGTAGTTTGCCTCGTTCAGCCCGATGGGTTTAAGCCGATACCGTAAACTGGAATAACCGCCTTTGACCATTTCGCCGCGCGCCTCAATCACCGCAGTCCATGGCTACCTGCCGCCGGACCTGCTGACCAATGCGGAACTGGCGCGCCTCGTTGACACCAGCGACGCCTGGATTGTCGAACGCACCGGCATCAAGGAACGCCACATCCAGCGGGGCGACGGGCTTGGCACCTCGCACATGGCGGCGGAAGCGGTGCGCGGCCTGTTGCAGAAGACCGACACCAAGCCGTCGGACATCGACCTCCTGATCTGCGCCACCACCACGCCGGACATGCAATTCCCGTCAACCGCCAACATCATCTGCGACATGGTCGGCGTGAAGAACATCGGCAGTTTCGATGTCCAGGCGGCCTGCTCTGGCTTTCTCTATTCGCTCACCATTGCCTCGCAATTCATCGCCAACGGGACCGCACGCAAGGTGGTGGTGGTGGGCGCCGACAAGATGTCGTCGATCATCGACTATACCGATCGCGCGACCTGTGTGCTGTTCGGCGACGCCGCCGGCGCCGTGCTGCTGGAGCCCAGTGTGGGCGGCACCGGCATCTTGGATGCGCTGATCCGCTCCGACGGCTCGGGCATGATCCATTTGCATCAGAAGGCCGGCGGCAGCCGCATGCCGCCGACGTTCGATACGGTGGCCAACCGCCTGCATTACGTCCACCAGGAAGGCGCCGCCGTCTACAAGTTCGCCATCGCCAAGATGGCGGAAGTCGCCAACGAAATCATGACGCGCAACAACCTGCGCGCCGATATGATCGACTGGCTGGTGCCGCACCAGGCCAACAAGCGCATTATCGAGTCGACCGCCGAGCGCATGGGCCTACCGATGGACAAGGTGATGGTGACCATCCACAAATACGGCAACACCACCAACGCCACCATCCCGCTCTGCCTGTGGGACTATGAGCCTAAATTGAAGCGCGGCGACCGGCTGCTACTCGCGGCCTTCGGCGGCGGCTTCACCTGGGCCGGCGCCTACGTGCAGTGGGCCTATGATGGCGCCAGCGCGGCCAAGCGCAACGGCAAAGGCGGAAACGGAAAGGGCGGCTGATCGCCGCCCGTTCGCTAACGAATTTTCGGCAGATTATTTCCGACGCGAGATCGGTACGTAATCGCGCTGCGTCGCGCCGGTATAGAGCTGACGCGGGCGGCCGATCTTCTGCTTCGGGTCCTCGATCATTTCCTTCCACTGCGCGATCCAACCGACGGTGCGCGCGACCGCGAACAGCACGGTGAACATGGTGGTGGGGAAGCCCATCGCCTTGAGGGTGATGCCGGAATAGAAGTCGATATTGGGATAGAGCTTCTTCTCGACGAAATAGTCATCGTGCAGCGCGATCTTTTCCAACTCCATGGCGACGTCGAGCAGCGGGTCGTCCTTGATGCCAAGCTCGTTGAGCACCTCATGGCAGGTCTTCTGCATGATCTTGGCGCGCGGATCGTAGTTCTTGTAGACGCGATGGCCGAAGCCCATCAACCGGTAGGAATCGTTCTTGTCCTTGGCGCGCTTGACGAATTCCGGGATGCGCGCGACCGAACCGATTTCGCGCAACATGTTGAGCGCGGCTTCATTGGCGCCGCCATGCGCTGGGCCCCAGAGACAGGCACAGCCGGCGGCGATGCAGGCAAACGGATTGGCGCCGGACGAGCCGGCCAGCCGCACCGTTGAAGTCGAGGCGTTCTGCTCATGGTCGGCGTGCAGGATGAAGATGCGATCCATGGCGCGCGCGAGCACCGGGTTCGGCTTGTAGTCCTCGGTCGGCACCGCGTAGCACATGCGCAGGAAATTGGTCGAATAGTCGAGTTCGTTCTTTGGATAAATGAACGGCTGGCCGATCGAATACTTGTAGGCCATGGCGGCCAGCGTCGGCACTTTTGCGATCATGCGGATCGAAGCGATCATGCGCTGATGCGGATCGGAAATGTCGGTGGAGTCGTGGTAGAACGCCGACAGCGCGCCGATGCAGCCGGTCATCACCGCCATTGGATGCGCATCGCGCCGGAAGCCCTGGAAGAACCGGGCCATCTGCTCGTGCACCATCGTGTGGCGGGTGACGGTGTAGTCGAAGTCGGCTTTCTGCGTCGGTGTCGGCAGCTCGCCGTAGAGCAGCAGGTAGCAGGTCTCCAGGAAGTCGCCATGCTCGGCGAGTTGCTCGATCGGATAGCCGCGATAGAGCAGGAGGCCCTGGTCGCCGTCGATGTAAGTGATCTTGGACTCGCAACTCGCCGTCGAGGTGAAGCCGGGGTCGTAAGTGAACATGCCGCTCTCGTTGTAGAGCTTGGCGATGTCGAGCACCTCCGGGCCGATGGTGCCGTCGTAGATTGGGAAATCGTAGTTCTTATTGCCGACGGTGATCGAGCCGGTTTTCTTTTTGGTATCGGTTTTGGCGTCCATGGTCGAGCCCTCGAGTTGGCAGCGAGAGGTGCGCGTTTAAGCGTTATGGCCGGCAGCCGAGATACTAGATGGCGAACGTCGTTCCGGCCGTTTGTGGGGTACCCCATCCTTATGTGCACTGCAAGATAGTGCACATTTTCCGCACCGCCGCTTAGACATAAATCAAGTCGCCACAGCGAAGTTGCAAGATACTGACCGTGGGCTTAGCCGCCGGTCTGATCACGCAGACGGGCCAAGCTCTCATCTTTGCCCAGCACCGCCAGGACGTCGAAGATCGGTGGCGACGTGGTTCGCCCGGTGAGGGCGGCCCGCAGCGGTTGCGCCACCGCGCCAAGCTTGAGGCCGGATCGCTCGGCGTAGCCGCGCACCACCGTTTCGATGTCCGCCGGGGTCCATTCGATGATCGCCGACAGCTCCGGCAACAACGCGGTCGTCACCGCCTTGGCCTCGGCGGTCAGCAGGGCTTTTGCCTGGTCGTTCAAATCAAGCGGGCGGCCCGCCCAGAGAAAGCGAGTTGCATCAAATAGTTCCACTAAAGTCTTGGCGCGTTCTTTCAAGGCCGGCATGGCGACAAGAAGCTTGCCGCGCAACGCCGGCGTCATCTTACTGGCAAGTTCCTGTCCGCCCGCGATGTGCGGCAGCAACCCTTCCAGCACCGCAATCAGATCGGCGTCGCCGGTGGTCCGGATGTAATGGCCGTTGAGGCTTTCCAGCTTGGCGAAATCGAAGCGTGCGGGCGAGCGGCCGATCTGCGGCAAATCGAAAGCGGCGACCATCTCTTCGGTGCTGAAAATCTCCTGGTCGCCGTGCGCCCAGCCCAGGCGGACGAGGTAGTTGCGCATTGCCGCTGGCAGGTATCCCATAGCCCGGTAAGCATCGACGCCGAGCGCGCCATGGCGCTTGGATAGTTTGGACCCGTCCGGCCCGTGGATGAGGGGGATATGCGCCATGTGCGGCACATTCCACCCAAGCGCCTCGTAGATATGTTTTTGTCGAGCACCATTGGTCAGGTGGTCATCGCCGCGGATGATGTGGGTGACGTTCATGTCGTGGTCGTCCACCACCACCGCCAGCATGTAAGTCGGCGTACCATCCGAGCGCAGCAGCACGAGATCGTCGAGGTCAGAATTCTGCCAGACCACGCGGCCCTGCACCTGGTCCTCGATGACGATTTCGCCAGTGAGCGGGGCGCGTAGCCGGATGACCGGTTTGACGCCGGGCGGCGCTTCGGAGGGGTCGCGGTCGCGCCAGCGCCCGTCATAGAGCTTGGAGCGGCCCTCGCGGCGCGCGGCCTCGCGCATCTCGGTCAGCTCTTCCGGGCTGGCATAACAGCGGTAGGCCTTGCCGGTCGCCAGCAATTGCTCGGCGATCTGGCGGTGACGCGCGGCACGTGAGAACTGGAACACGATCTCGCCGTCCCAGGCGAGCCCCAGCCACGTCAGCCCGTCGATGATGGCGGCTATCGCGGCGGCGGTCGAGCGCTCGCGGTCGGTGTCCTCGATTCGCAGCAACATCTTGCCGCCAAACCGGCGCGCATAGAGCCAGTTGAACAGCGCGGTGCGGCCGCCGCCGATATGCAGAAAGCCGGTAGGGGACGGCGCAAAACGGGTGACAACAGGCTCGCTCATCGCGCGCCCTGTACCATAAATTTAGTGAAAAATGTCAGTGCAATTGACATTGAGCGGCGCGGCACGTCATGGGATAGGCCGCCGCAAGGGCGGCATTTGAACCCGAGGAAGCATGGCGAGCGACGATAAAGCAAGCGGCAATCCGACCCCCGGCGAGCCGGGGCGCGATTTCATCCGCGACATTGTGCAGGCTGACCTCGATTCGGGGCGGGTAAAAGAGGTGATCACCCGCTTTCCGCCCGAGCCCAACGGTTATCTGCATATCGGCCACGCCAAGTCGATCTGCCTGAATTTCGGCATCGCACAGGAATTCGGCGGCCGCTGCCATCTGCGTTTCGACGATACCAATCCGACCAAGGAAGAGCAGGAATACATCGACGCCATCGAGCGCGACGTGCGCTGGCTCGGCTTCGAATGGGGAGCGCACCTCTACCATGCCTCGGATTATTTCGAGCGACTCTTTGGCTGGGCCGAGGACCTGATCCGTGCCGGCAAGGCCTATGTCGACGACCAGAGCCAGGACGAGATCCGCCACAACCGCGGCACGCTGATCGAGCCGGGCAAGAACAGCCCGTTCCGCGACCGCCCGGTCGAGGAGAACCTCGATTTGTTCCGCCGCATGCGGGCCGGTGAATTCCCCAACGGCGCGCGCGTGCTGCGCGCCAAAATCGACATGGGCAGCGGCAACATCAACCTGCGCGATCCGGTGCTCTACCGCATCCTCAATGCCCCGCACCCGCGCACGGGGACCGCGTGGAAAATCTATCCAAGTTATGACTTCGCGCACGGCCAGTCCGACGCCATCGAAGGCATCACTCATTCGGTCTGCACGCTCGAATTCGAGGACCATCGGCCGCTGTACGATTGGTTCATCGCCAATCTCAATGTGCCGTCGAAGCCGCACCAGTATGAATTTGCGCGCCTCAATCTCACTTACGCCGTGCTGTCCAAACGCGTGCTCACCGAGCTGGTGCGCGGGGGGCACGTCACCGGTTGGGACGATCCGCGCATGCCGACGATCGCCGGCTTGCGCCGGCGCGGGGTGCCGCCGGCCGCGATCCGCGATTTCGTCAAGCGCATCGGCGTCGCCAAGGCCAACAGCTTGGTTGACGTCGGCATGTTCGAGTTCTCGGTCCGCGAGGCGCTCAACAAGAGCGCGCTGCGCCGCATGGCTGTGCTCAAGCCGCTCAAGGTGGTGATCGAGAATTATCCGGAAGGGCAGGTGGAGGAGTTGGACGCGGTCAATCACCCCGATGACCCGGCGGCGGGCGCGCGCAAGATCAAGTTCGGGCGCGAGTTGTTCATCGAGCAGGACGATTTCATGGAGAACCCGGCGAAGAAATTCTTCCGGCTCTCGCCCGGCAAGGAAGTGCGGCTGCGCTATGCTTATTTTATCACTTGCCGCGATGTGATGAAGAATGACAGAGGCGAGGTCGTCGAGCTGCGCTGCACTTACGATCCCGCAACCAAGGGCGGCAATGCGCCGGACGGCCGCAAGGTGAAGGCGACAATCCATTGGGTGTCGGCTGCGCATGCGTTGGCCGCCGAAGTGCGGCTGTACAACCCATTGTTCACAAAACCGGATCCGAGCGGTGGCGAAAATTTCACCGCCGACCTCAATCCGAATTCTCTGGAAGTGCTCGACAACGCCCGCCTCGAGCCGGCGCTCGCCGACGCCACGCCGGAGGTGCCGGTACAGTTCGAGCGCAACGGCTATTTTTGCCTCGATCCGGCCTCGCAGCCCGGGCGGCTGGTGTTTGCCCGTACCATCGGATTGCGCGACACTTTTGCCAAAGACGTGGCGAAGGACCTGGCCAAGGAAAAGGTGGCTGGCTAACCGCTGTGTTCACAACCGTTCTCCTAGTCACAACCTATAGCTGAGATAACGTACGGTCAGGTTGCGTGAGCGTCAGGGGGGCGCCGCGCCATGGCAGGACCCGAACAATCCCGACCGCGCGCCAAAGCCTGGGCGGCCGAGATCGACGCCGCAAGACGGCGCGCCGGGCTTATGCTGCCGGCCGGGCTTACCGATCATGCCGCCTGGCTGCGGCAGCTTTTGTCGGAATGGGCGCTGGGTGAAGTCGCACCCGGGCGGCTGCTGCCTTGGCTGGCGGTCGCCTTCGGCTTCGGCATTGTCGGTTACTTCACGGCGGATCGTGAACCGGCGACCTGGGCAGCCGCTGCGCTAGCGCTGGTTGGCGTGTTGGTCGCGATCTTGGCGCGGCATCGGCCGGTCGGATTTCCGCTGGCGCTCGGCTTTGCCGCCATCGCGGCCGGATTTGCCAACGCGACGCTGAGGACGCAGCACGTCGCGCATCCAGTTTTGCAATTCCCGGTCGCAAGCGTGACGCTCAGCGGGTTCGTCGAAATCCGCGAGGAGCGCATGCGCAGCGATCGCATCACTGTACGTGTGCACACAATCGAAGGCCGCCGTCTCAATGCGGCGCCCGACCGCGTGCGGCTCGCAGTACGTAAAGATACCGCGCCCGCGGTCGGCACCTTCATCGCGCTCAAGGCGCATCTGTCGCCGCCGCTCGCGCCGCTGCGCCCCGGCGGCTACGACTTCGCGCGCGATATGTATTTCCAGCGCATCGGCGCCTCCGGCTACGCGCTCGGCAAGATCGAGATCGCGCCGGCACCGGTCGCCGCTGGCTTCTGGCTGCGATATGCGGCGGTGATCGACGGCATTCGGGAGGCGATCGATAAACGCATGCGCGCCGTTCTGCCGGGCGACGAAGGCTCGATTGCCTCGGCATTGATCACGGGAAAACGCGACGCGATTTCGACGCCGGTCAACGACGCGATGTACATCTCGAGCCTCGCGCACGTGCTGTCGATTTCCGGCTATCACATGGCGGTGGTGGCGGGCATCGTGTTCTTTTTCATTCGCGCGGGGCTCGCGCTGATTCCGTCGATGGCAAGCCAGTATCCGATCAAGAAATGGGCGGCAGCGGCGGCGCTTGCCGCGGCAACGTTCTATCTGCTCCTGTCGGGCGCCGAGGTCGCCACCCAACGCTCGTTCATCATGATCGCGATCGTGCTGATCGGTATCATGGTTGATCGGCCGACCTTGACGTTCCGCACGATTACCGTCGCTGCGCTCGGCGTGCTGTTGCTGTCGCCGGAATCGGTCGTCAATCCCAGCTTCCAGATGTCGTTTGCGGCGACGCTTGCCTTGATCGCGGCCTATCAGCATGGCCTGCCGTGGCGCGCCACGGTTGACACCTCGCTCGGCGCGCGCGTGGCGCTGTGGGGCGGGCGCGAAATTGTCGGGCTGATCCTGGCGTCTTTTGTCGCCGGCCTCGGCACCACGCCCTATGCCGCCTACCACTTCCACCGCACCGCGCCTTACGGCGTGCTCGCCAACCTGCTCGCCATGCCAGTCATTTCGGCCGAAGTCATGCCGATGGGCATCCTTGGTGTGCTGGCCATGCCGTTTGGCTTCGACGCGATCTTCTGGAAGCTGATGGGGATAGGCATCGCCTGGATGGATGCGGTGGCGTTGTGGGTGGCCAGTCTGCCGGGCGCGGTCGGCCGTATCCGCGCGTTCGGGACCGGGCCGCTGCTGCTTGCTACGGCCGCGATCCTGCTGCTGTGTTTGCTGCGCACGCCGCTGCGCTGGAGTGGGGTGGTGCTGGCGGCCGCCGCCACCCTTTGGGCGGTAACGACGCCGCTGCCCGACGTATGGGTCTCCGGCGACGGGCAGGCCGCGGCCGTACGCGGTAGCGATGGGCGGCTCGCGGTGCTGCACAGCAATCGCGACAGTTTCGCGGTCAAGGAATGGCTGGCCGCTGACGCCGATGCGCGCACCGTCAAGGACGCGAGTTTGCGTAACGGCGTACAGTGCGATGCGGCCGGCTGCATCGCCCGGCTCACCGGTGGCCGGCTGGTGTCGGAGGCCTTATCGGTAGACGCCTTCGCGGAGGATTGCGCACACGCCGCGGTCGTGGTCAGCCCACGCGAGGCGCCGGGCGCCTGCGACGCTTTGCTGGTCGACCGCAAGATCTGGCGGGAGAATGGCGCCTTGGCGTTGCGCTGGACCGGCGACCGGTTCCAACTCAGCGCCGCGCGCCCTCCAGGGTATGAGCGGCCCTGGGCGTCGGGGGCCTTCGGCGCGCCGAAAGCATAACGCCCTCGATACAGCCCGCGCTGCCTGGTGCAACGCCGCCCGTCGAAGTTCTGGAAGTCGGAGACTAATCGTTAGTAGCGCCGGAACAGCCCGACCAGCTTGCCCTGGATGCGCACGCGGTTGGGCGGCAGGATGCGCACTTCGTAGGCGGTGTTGGCCGGCTCGAGCGCGATCGAGGCGCCGCGGCGGCGGAACCGCTTAAGGGTCGCCTCCTCGTCGTCGATCAACGCCACCACGATATCGCCGGTCTCGGCGGCTTCCAGGCGGCGGATCAGCGCGATGTCGCCGTCGAGAATGCCGGCCTCGATCATGCTGTCGCCGCGCACTTCGAGCGCGAAATGCTCGCCCGCCGAAAGCAGGTCGGGCGGCATGTTGATGACATGGCTGCGGGTCTGGATCGCCTCGATCGGCGTACCGGCGGCGATGCGCCCCATCACCGGTACCGCGATCGGACGGCCGCTATTGTCGTCTTCCGAAGTCTGGCGCACCCGGCCGAGGTCGCCTTCGATCACGCTCGGGTTGAAGCCGCGCGCGCGGCCGCCGCCGCCGATGCCATGGGCGACCGAATCGGGCAGCTTGATCACCTCGATGGCACGCGCCCGGTTGGGCAGGCGCCGGATGAAGCCGCGCTCCTCCAGCGCTGTGATCAGCCTGTGAATACCGGATTTGGAACGCAGATCGAGGGCATCCTTCATTTCATCGAACGAGGGCGGAACCCCGGCTTCGGTCAGTCTCTCGTGGATAAAGCGCAGGAGCTCGAACTGCTTGCGGGTTAGCATTTATTTCTCCCGGTCGGGGCCGCGCCCGGAGAGGCACAGGCCATAAACAAATCATGAACGGACACTATCTGTTCGATATGTGTTCCGCAACCATTTAATTTGGAGTGAAAAAGTCGAAAGGCCGCTAAAGGCCTAGCTTAAGGATGACACAGGGTGAACCGGAACTCGCGGCCGGCGCGTTTGCGTCGCGAATCAAAAGGCAGTCGGCTTTGGCAAGCGGGGCCATCAGGGAACTGTCCTGGTCCGGCAGCGGGGTTGCTATCGCCCCATCCGGACCTGTGGACAGCGTCGCGCGCATGTAATCGGTCCGCCCGTCATTGGGCGGCAGATCGCGGCCGAGGAGGGCTTGCCCTGGGACGTGCTCCACATCTTGGCGCCCGGCCAGCCGGCGGATCAGCGGCACGAGGAACAAGAAGGCACAGACATAGGACGATACCGGGTTCCCCGGCACGCCCAGCACCTGCATGCCACCCAGCCGGCCGTGCATCATTGGGCGGCCGGGGCGCAACGCCACCCGCCAGAACGACAGCGCGAGCCCTTCGCTGGCGAGCGCGCGCTGCACCAGATCGTGCTCGCCGACCGAGGCGCCGCCGCTGGTGAGCAGGATATCGGCGCCCCAGTCGCGCGCGCGTCGCACCGCGGCTGCAATTTCCTCGATACGATCGGGTGCCACCCCAAGGTCGCGAACGTCGGCGCCTTGGTTGCGGGCTATGGCGATGAGGGCAAAACCGTTGGAATAGACGATCTCGCCGGACTTGGGCGTGGTTCCCGGCGCTACCAGCTCGTCGCCGGTGCCGAGCACCGCCACCTTGGGCCGGCGATGCACGCTCAAGGTCGGGTAGTTCATGGCGGCGGCCAGCATCAGGTCGCGGTCGCTGAGCCATTGCCCTTTGCGCAGGAGCGTCTGCCCTTGGCTGAAATCGATGCCTTTCAGCCGTACATTGCGGCCCTTGGCGGTCGTCTTCTGAATCGTCACCGTGTCGCCCTCGCGCGCGGTGAGTTCCTGGATCACCACGGTGTCGGCGCCCTGCGGCATCATGCCGCCGGTGAAGATGCGCGCGGCTTGGTCCGCTTTTACTTCGCCGTCGAACGGATGCCCGGCGGCCACTTCGCCGATCAGCGCCAGCTTGGCCGGCGCCTGTGCCACGTCGGCGGCGCGCACCGCATAGCCGTCCATGGCCGAGACCGCTGCCGGCGGCTGGGTACGCAATGCGACCAGGTCTTCAGTGAGCACGCGGCCGAGCGCGTCGTTGAGCGGGACCGTTTCCGCGGGCAGGGCACGCGCGTCGGCCAGCACGCGCTGCAAGGCTTCGGCGACCGGCATCAGCAGCGCATTCATCCGGTGAAATCCTCCGCGCGGTAATCGCCGGATTTGCCGCCGCTCTTCTGCAGCAGGCGGATGCCGTCGATACGCATGCCGCGCTCCACCGCCTTCACCATGTCGTAGATGGTAAGACACGCGATCGAGACTGCTACCAGCGCCTCCATCTCGACGCCGGTCTGCCCGGTTACCTTAACCGTCGCGCGCACCAGGAAGCCGGGTAAAGCGTGCTCGGGATCGATGTCGATTTCGACTTTGGTGATCGGCAGCGGATGACAGAGCGGGATAAGCCCGTGCGTGCGCTTGGCCGCCATGATGCCGGCGAGCCGCGCGGCGCCCAACACGTCGCCCTTCAAGGCATTGCCGGCGAGCACCAGGTCGAGCGTCTCTTTGAGCATGATGACGCGGCCTTCCGCGATGGCGAGCCGCTCGGTCGCATTCTTGGCGGAGACGTCGACCATGCGGGCCTGACCGCGCGGGTCGATATGGGTGAGCTCGGCATTGGTCATCACGGGCGCGCGTTTAGCAGCCTTTGAAGACTTTGCCTTCTTCGGTCGCCGAGTGATTTTATGGGTCTTGGCCACGAGCTACTCCGCGGTGGCGCGGCGCGGCGCGCCCGCGAGGAGGGCACGCGTTGCCGCGGTCACGTCGTCTTGCCGCATCAGGCTTTCGCCGATCAGGAACGCCGAAATGCCGATGGCGGCGAGACGGGCGAGGTCGGCCGGCGTGTTGAGCCCGCTTTCGGCGACGACGATGCGGTCGCGCGGAACTTTAGGTGCCAGGCGCTCGCTGACGGCAAGGGAAGTCTGGAAGGTGCGCAGATCCCGGTTGTTGATGCCGATCAGCCGAGATTTCAGCCGCAATGCCCGCTCAAGCTCATCTTCTTGATGAACTTCAAGTAACACATCCATGCCATTGGTAAAGGCTCTCTCCTCGATGGCGTTTGCGGCTGCATCGTCGACCGCCGCCAGGATGATCAGGATGCAGTCGGCGTCCAGCGCGCGCGATTCCACGACTTGATAGGGCTCGTAGATGAAGTCCTTGCGCAGAGCCGGCAAACCGGTGGCGTTGCGCGCCGCGCCGAGGAATTCCGGTTGGCCTTGGAACGACGGGCTATCGGTAAGCACGGAAAGACAGGTGGCGCCGCCGGCCTCATAGGCTTTGGCGAGCTTCGGCGGATCGAAATCGGCGCGGATTAGCCCTTTCGACGGGCTCGCCTTCTTGATCTCGGCGATCAAAGCATAATCGCCGCCGGCGATGCGCCGCTCGATTGCCTTCAGGAAACCTCGCGGAGGCGGCGCCGCTTTGGCCTCGCGTTCGAGTTGGCCAAGCGGGCGCGCAACTTTGGCAGCCGCGATCTCGTTGCGCTTGTAGGCTTCGATCTTGGCGAGAATATCAGACAAGATCATGCCTCCACGGCATTGGACACCGCAATCAGCCGGTCGAGCCGGCCTTCCGCCTCGCCGCTGTCGATCGATTTCGCCGCCAGCGCCGCGCCTTGCTGCAAGTCCTTGGCCTTGCCGGCGACGATGAGCGCGGCGGCCGCGTTAAGGGTTGCCACGTCGCGGAACGCTCCGGCCTCGCCTTTCAACACGTCGAGCAGCGCCTTGGCGTTCTCGCTGGCATCGCCGCCGCGCAACGCCTCCGGCTTGGCGCGTTTCAAGCCGGCGTCCTCCGGCGTGACCTCGAAAGTGCGGATCTTGCCGTGCTCGAGCGCAGCTACGCTGGTCGGCCCCGATGTGGTGATCTCGTCGAGACCGTCGGAGCCGTGCACCACCCAGACGCCGTCCGAGCCGAGATTTTTCAGAACCTGCGCCATCGGCTCGACCCAGTGCTTGGAAAACGTGCCTACCATCTGGCGTTTCACGCCCGCGGGATTCGATAGCGGCCCGAGCAGATTGAAGATGGTGCGGGTGCCGAGCTCGACGCGGGTCGGCCCGACGTTTTTCATGGCCGGATGATGCGCCGGCGCAAACATGAAGCCGATACCGGCCTCGCGAATGCAAGTGCCGACCTGCTCGGCATTGAGATCGATCTTGACGCCGAGCGCCTGCAGCACGTCGGCGGCGCCCGACTTCGAGGACAGCGCGCGGTTGCCGTGCTTGGCGACGGGTACGCCGGCGCCGGCGGCAATGAACGCGGCGCAGGTCGAGATGTTGAACGAGCCGGAGGCATCGCCGCCGGTGCCGACCACGTCGATCGCGTCAGGCGGCGCTTGCACGCTCAGCATCTTGGCGCGCATGGTGGTGACCGCGCCGGTGATCTCGTCGACCGTTTCCCCACGCACGCGTAGGCCCATCAGCAGGGCGCCCATCTGCGAGGGCGTGGCCTCGCCCGACATCATGCGGTCGAAGGCGGAGGCCGCTTCCGCGCGCGTCAGGCTCGCGCCGGCCGCGACCTTGCCGATAAGCGCTTTGAAATCGTCGGCCATGACTCGCGCCTTTAGACAGCCGCGCGCGCAGGCGATTTGCGCGCCGGAGCGGCATTCGATGTTCGGCCGCGCCGCGCGTTCCATTCGGCGGCGAGATCGAGAAAATTCTTCAACAGCAGATGGCCGTGCTCGGAGGCGATGCTTTCGGGGTGAAATTGCACACCGTGCACCTGCAGGCTTTCATGCATCAGCCCCATCACCAGATGATCGTCGGTATCGGCCGTCACAATCAATTCGGCAGGCATGCTGGCGCGCTCGACCACCAGCGAATGATAACGCGTTGCCTTGAACGGCCCGTTGATGCCGTGGAACACGCTGGCACCCGTGTGCTTGATCTGGAAGACTTTGCCATGCACAGGCGCCGCGCGCACGACTTTGCCGCCGAACGCTTGCCCGATCGCCTGATGCCCGAGGCAGACGCCGAGGATCGGAATGCTCGGAGCGGCTTTGGCGATGAGCTCGAGGCAGATGCCGGCTTCGTTCGGCGTGCAGGGGCCGGGCGAGAGCACGATGGCCTCTGGTTCGGCGGCAACCACGTCGGCCGCCGAAATCTTGTCGTTGCGATGCACGACGACATCCGCCCCCAGCCCGCCCAGGTAATGGAACAGGTTGAAGGTAAAGCTGTCGTAGTTGTCGATCAAAACGATCATGATTATCAAATGTTTTCTTGCCCGCTCAAGGTCTTAAGACCACGCTTGAGAGGGGTCAAGCCAGCGTCATTTCGGCTCGCTGTCGGGCGGCAAGGGGACCATATCGCGCATGAGCTTGTCGATCTCTTGCTCGGAGACCGGCGCGGCCGGCGCGCGGCTGCTCTCGGCGGCGTTCTCGCCGATATGCACGAGCTTCGGCACCAGCAGCACGACGACGAGCAGCATCCATTGCGCCAGCAGGAACGGGATGAGCGCCCGCACGAACGGCCGGAACGGTGCCGGATTTTTCGCCGCCCCGCGCACCATCATCAGCGCATAGCCGAACGGCGGCAGCAGGAAACTGGACTGCAAAGTGAGCAATACCAGCACCGCCACCCAGCGCGCGTCGGCGACGCGGATCAGCAGCGGCGGGATAACAATCGGAATGATCACAAAAATGATCTCGAAGGCGTCGAGTACGAAGGCGCAAAGGCCGATGACGGCAAGCACGACGGCAACCGCTGGAATATCGCCACCCGGAATGGCGGCAACCAGATTGTTCACCAGGCGGTCGGTGCCGAGCAGGCGGAGCACCAGCGTGAACGTGGTCGCAGCGATCAGCAGCGAGAACAGCGCGCCGGTAATCGCAATGGCGTCATTCAACAGCTCGCGCAGCACCGGACCGCGCAGATGACCGCTGATCAGCCCCCAACTGAGCAGCGCGAAGGCGCCCATGGCGGCGGCTTCGACTGCGTAGAAATATCCGGTGGCTACACCGCCCAGCAGCATCAGCAGCGCGACGAACGCGACCGCGGCGAGCGCAATCTCACGTGGCGCCGGGCGTTCGCGTGATGCTGACGACACACTTCGGCCGCGGCCGGCGAACCAGGCCAGCGCAAAGCACAACAGAAGAAATATCCCGGCCGGCGCCAGCGCGGCATGAAATACGTCTTGCGTATTGATGACGCGGTCGCTGCGGCCGGTCGCCGTCACCGCCATGGTGTGGGCCGACAGCATGGCGTCGCCGAGCAGGATGAGCACCAGCGAAGGCGGCACCAGCACGCCCAGCGTGGCGGCGACCGCGATCACCGCGTCGCGCGTTGCCGCCGTTACGCCTTGCGCGATGAGCCGCGGCGCTACCACGCGCGACAGGCCGAGCACGCTGGCGCCGACCGAGCCGTTCATCGGTCCGAGCAGCGCGCCGAGCACCATGCCGGAGACCAGCGGGGCCGAGCCGCGTTTGGGCAGCAGCGCGATGCTAGAGCGGTAAAGCGCGTCGGCGACTGGCAAGCGGCCGAGCAGCAGGCCCATGGTGACGTAAAGCGGCAGCGCTTGCAGCAGATCGTTCTCGAACAGATTGACCAGGCGGTTGGGCAAAGCCGAGAGCAGCGAAAACGGTATCGTAGCGGTCGCGATCCCGAGCAGCGCGCCAAACGTGGCAACGCCGATCAGAATGAACGCGGCCGGCAGGCCGGTGGAAATGATTCCGACGCCGACCAGGAGCAAGAGCACAAGGCCGCTCCATTCCATTAGACGTCATCCGGGGGCAAGGGGCGCAAGAACTCGATGGCCGACTGAGCGATGATCAGAATGGCCATGACCCACAAGGCCGCCTTGATGATGAAATAGCCGGGATTGTAGGTGTCCTGAAACGCTTCCAGTCCAAGCACCGAGGCCGCCACGAAAGATTTGCTGGCGAGCAAAACGAAAACTGCCCACGGCACGATACAGATGGCGGCGCCGAATTTGCGCAGGCGGCCGCGGGCGCGCTCCGAATAGCGCTGCGCCAGCGCATCGGCCGCCAGGTGTGTGCCGGCACGCGTCGCTGCGGTGACGCTCACGGCGACGAACAGCGCGAAGATGATCTGGCCGAAATCGTTCGCTTCGCGCGAACAGCATTGCACGAGATCGCGCAGCGGCCATTGCAGGAACAGCAGCAGGACCAGCGGCAGCGCCAGCCATTGCACGGCGGCGATAATCTGGCCGATCAGGCGGTCGAGGCGTTGCAGGACTCGCATGACGGGCACCTTACCACCCCCGGCAATTTCGGCCTGCTTATTGTCCGCTCATTGTCCCCGCTTGGCGGCGCTGGCGAAGCGGCGGGCTTCCTCGGCGGCGCGAAACAGAGCCTTCGCCTTGTTGATGCATTCCTGCTGTTCGAAATCGGGGTTGCTGTCGGCGACGATGCCGGCGCCGGCTTGCACATACATGGTGCCATCCTTCACCAGCGCGGTGCGCAGCACGATGCAGGTATCCATCTCGCCGGCGGCGGAGAAATAGCCGACCGCGCCGGCGTAGAGCCCGCGCTTTTCCTTTTCCAGTTCGTCGATGATCTGCATGGCGCGCACCTTTGGCGCGCCCGACACCGTGCCGGCGGGAAATCCGGCGGCCAACGCATCGAGCGCGTCGCGCTGAGGGTCGAGCTTGCCCTCGACATTGGACACGATGTGCATCACGTGGCTGTAGCGTTCGACGAAGAACTGATCGGTGACCGTGACGGTGCCGATCTCGGCGACGCGGCCGACGTCGTTGCGGCCAAGATCGAGCAGCATCAGGTGCTCGGCGCGCTCCTTCGGGTCGGCCAGCAATTCCGCTTCCAGCGCCTTGTCCTCGTGCGGTGTCGCGCCACGGTGGCGCGTGCCGGCGATGGGGCGGATGGTCACCACGTCGCCGCTCACTTTGACGAGAATTTCCGGGCTTGATCCGGCGACCGCAAAGCCGCCGAAGTCGAGGAAATAAAGATAAGGCGACGGATTCGTGCGCCGCAACGCGCGGTAAAGCGAGAACGGCGGCAGCGTGAACGGCGCCTCGAAGCGCTGCGCCAACACGATCTGGAACGCGTCGCCGGCGAGGATGTACTCCTTCGCCTTGCTCACCATTGCTCTGTATTCGTCGGGCGTCGTGTTGGAGCGCGGCGGGACGTCGAGCGGCCCGCCGTCGAATTCGGCCAGCGATTTGTCGAGCGGCCGGTCGAGGCTTTCCAGAATACCCGACAGCCGCTCGATGGCGCGCGTCAACGCCGTCTTGGCGTCGACGCTTTTCTCGGGGCGAACCGGAGTGACGACCGTAATCGAGTCCTTCACCGCGTCGAACACCACGATGATGGTCGGGCGCACCAGCACGGCGTCGGGAATGCCGATCGGATCCGGATTGGGCGGCGGCAAATCCTCCATCAGCCGCACCATGTCGTAGCCGAGATAGCCGAATACGCCGGCCGCCATCGGCGGCAGGCTGTCGGGCAGCTCGATGCGGCTTTCCGCGATCAGCGTGCGCAAGGCCTTGAGCGGCGGCTCCGGGCAGGGGACGTATGCGTCCGGCTTCGAGCGCGCGGTCCGGTTGATCTCGGCCCGCGTGCCGCTGGTGCGCCAGATCAAATCGGGGTCGATGCCGATGATGGAATGACGGCCGCGCGTGTCGCCGCCTTCCACCGACTCCAGCAGGAAGCTCATCGGCTTGGCCCCGCCGAGCTTGAGAAAGGCCGAGACCGGCGTCTCCAGGTCGGCGACCAGCGTGGTCCATACCACCTGCGCCTGCCCGCGGCCGTACGTTTCCGCGAATGCGCTTTCCGACGGCTCGATCTGCATGGGCTCAATAATCGCCGGGCGCGCTGGAGTTGGCCGGGAGCCCGCCGAACACCTGGTTCAGTGCCTGCTGATTGATCGTGACGCCGAAATCATTCTCAAGCCGCGTGACATAGGCGCCGACGATGTCGTCGTTCAAGGAGTTCTGCAGCGAGGTCTGGAGCGTCTTGCTGGCGAGGGGATCGAGCGTGGGATCGACGACATCTGATACGACGAACACAAATCGTGCGGTTTCCTGGTCACCCTCGGCAATGGCCGGTGTGCCCTTAGGCGTCTTGAATGCCGCCTCGACCAGCTTGGCCTGCGCGAAACCACCCGGCTTGCCGCGCTGCAGGTCGGTTGCCGTCGCCACTTTCAGGCCGGCCTCGGTGGCGAGCTGAGCCAGCGCGGTGCCGGCTCTGAGCTTGCCGAGCAGGTCGTCGGCTTTGGCTTGGAGGCGCTTGGCGATCTCGTCGTCGCGCCAACGCGTCTCGACCTGATCTTTCACCTCGTCGAGCGTGCGGTCGCGCGCCGGCGTGATGCCGGTGACGTCGTACCAGAGGTAGCCGCCGTTTGGCAGTTGTAGCGGATCGTTGTCGACGCTCACGTCGGTGGCGAAGGCAGCCGCGACCGCGTCCGGCGTCTTTGGCAGGTCGGCGATCGGCTTGCCGTCCATGCCACGGCCGGAGCGGTCAACGGCATCGATGGTGCGCGAGCTCAGCCCGAGCTTCTTGGCGGTCTCGGCCAGGGTGGAACCGGCGGCGCGTTCGTCTTCGAACTTGTCGCGCAGGTTGCCGATTTCGGTCTTGGCGCGACCCTCGGCGATCTCGCGCTTGATCTGCGGAAGGACGTCCTCATAGGCCTTCTGGTTGCCGGGCTCGATTTTTCCGACCTGCAGCAGCACGGTGCCGAAGCGGCCTTTGACCGGCGCGCTGACTTCGCCGCTTTTGAGCGCGAAGGCGGCGTCGGCCACTGCCGGGTCAATGATGTCGGTTTTCGTCACCATGCCGACTTCGATATCGCTGTCCTTGAGCCCACGTTCCTTGGCGATGTCGCCGAAGGTCGCGCCCTTGGCGATGCGCTCCTGCGCGGCCGCTGCTTCTTCCGGTTTCGTGAACACGATCTGGTGCAGTTCGCGCTTTTCCGGCGTGCCGTAGCTTGTCTTATGCTGCTCGAAGTAAATTTTAGCGTCGGCATCGGTGACCGCGTCCGGCTTGGCGAGGTCGGCCGGCGACATCGAGAGCAGGGTAACCTTGCGGTACTCGGGCGCGCGGAACAAAACCTTGCGCTCCTCGAAAAACTTGCCGAGCACCTCGGGCGTCGGCGGCGGAATGTCGCCTGCCTGCGCCGGTCCCAGGCTCAAGTATTCGATGGCGCGTTTCTCGTTCTGATATTGAACGATCGCCTGCATCGCCGTAAGCGGCACGCGAAAATCGCCGCCCACGCTGAGCGCGATCTGCCGGCGCAGGATCACGCGGCGTTGCTCTTCGATAAAGCGGGCTTCGGTAAAGCCGGCTTGCCGAATGACCTGCTCAAAGCGGTCGTGGTCGAACTGGCCATTGAGGCCGCGAAAATTGGGATCGTTGGTGATGCGGCTGGCGATCTCGGCGTTGCTGATGCCTAAACGCAACCCCTTTGCCTGTTCGTCGAGCGAAGTCTCAGCGACCAACTGACCGAGCACTTGGCGGTCGAGGCCGGTCGCGCGCGCCTGGTCCGGCGTAATAGGCCGGCCGACCTGGCGACTAAGTTGCTGCAGGCGATCATTGTAGAATTGCCGGAACTGCTCTATCGAAATCTCGGTCTTGCCGATCTTGATCGCAGAGTTTTGTCCGAAGCCGCGGAAAATATCGCCGATGCCCCAGATCGCGAAGCTGATGACCAGGCCGCCCATGACGACGCCCATGACGCCCCGGCCGAGCCAGGTCGAGGAGGCTTTGTGAATACCGCGGAGCATAGATTGCGTTCTTCCCGGACGACAGTGTGGCTGGGTGAATGGCTGGTTGCGCCCTTATAGGGAGCGGGCCAACTCCTTGCAACTCAAGAGGGATCAGCTTGCGGTCGCACCGCTCTGGCGTCCCCGAAGCGGGTCTGATAACCGCACGCGGAAAGGGACCAAAACATGACATCAGCCGACCTAAGACCACTGGTGGCGGGCAATTGGAAGATGAACGGGCTTGGTGTCTCCGAAGGCGAGCTCACCAAGATCGTCAATGGCGCGGCCGGGCTGCAGACCGATCTGATGGTGTGCCCGCCGGACACCCTGATCGCGGACTTTGCCGCGGCCGCGCGTGGGTCGGCCGTTGCCATCGGCGGACAGGATTGCCATGCCGAGCCTTCGGGCGCCCATACCGGCGATATCGCCGCCGAAATGCTCAAGGACGCCGGCGCCACGGCGGTGATCGTCGGCCATTCCGAACGCCGCGCCGACCATCATGAGAGCGACGCCCAGGTGCGCGCCAAGGCCATGGCCGCGCATCGCGCCGGCCTGATCGCGATTGTCTGCATCGGCGAGCAACGCAGCGAGCGCGAGTCTGGGCAGACCCTGGCCGTGCTCGGCCGCCAACTTGGCGGATCACTCCCCGACGGTGGAACGGCCGCCAATCTGGTGGTTGCCTACGAGCCAATTTGGGCGATCGGTACCGGGCTAACCCCAACGCCGGCCGACGTCGCCGAGGCCCATGCCTTTATCCGCCAGCGGCTGCAGGAGCGCTTCGGTGCCGAAGGCAGCCGCATCCGCATTCTCTATGGCGGCTCGGTCAAACCAGCGAACGCCAAAGAACTGCTGACGATTACCAATGTGAACGGTGCCCTGGTCGGGGGCGCGAGCCTGAAAGCGTCGGATTTTCTCGGTATTGCCGCGGTTTACCGCTAGGTTCGCTGAGGGTGGAAAAGCTGCAACCAATCGTGTAGAGACCGCGGCGAATTCCTATATAGCGCACGGAACGCCTCCTGGGCGGTTACCCCAGACTGGCCGGTTTGAACGGATTTAGGCCCTATGCAGCACGTCGTTATCGTGATCCACCTGATGCTGGTGCTCGCCTTGATCGGCGTAGTGCTGCTGCAAAAATCGGAAGGCGGCGGGCTCGGCATCGGTTCGACCGGCGGCTTCATGACCAGCCGCGGCACCGCCAACGTGCTCACCCGCGCTACCGCTGTGTTGGCCGGCCTGTTCTTCGCGACCAGCCTGATCCTTTCGATCCTGGCCGGGCTGAACCGCAAGCCGACCTCGATCCTGCAAGGCGGCCGGCCCGCGCCGGCCGCGCCCGGACCGTCCGCTCCGCTCAGTCCGGGTGGGATTATCAATCAGTTGCCGGGAGCGCCTGCGGCGCCGCCGGTTGCTCCCGCGGCTCCCGCCGAGCCGCAGGTGCCGCAATCGAAATAAGCAACGAAGGGCCGGGAAACCGGCCCTTCCGCATTAGGGACAAGTTGTAGTGGAAAGGTCGCAGCGCCTTTCGGGTGATAAATGAAAACATCGGTACAACGACTTTGGTTGACAATGGTTTTTCGATTTGCGCACAGGTGCAGACCGGCCCTGAGTTTTTCGCGCTCGTCGAATCGATTCGCGGGGATTAAAGGTTAAGTCCCATGGCGCGGTACATTTTTATCACCGGCGGCGTGGTCTCCTCACTGGGTAAGGGTCTCGCATCCGCGGCACTCGGCGCGTTGCTGCAGGCGCGCGGTTACAAGGTCCGCCTGCGCAAGCTCGATCCCTATCTCAACGTCGATCCTGGCACCATGTCGCCCTATCAGCATGGCGAGGTGTTCGTCACCGACGACGGCGCCGAGACCGATCTCGACCTCGGGCATTACGAGCGCTTTACCGGCCGCCCTGCGACCCGCCAGGACAACATCACCACCGGGCGCATTTATCAGGACATTCTCACCAAGGAGCGGCGCGGGGATTATCTCGGCGCCACCATCCAGGTCATTCCGCACGTCACCAACGCGATCAAGGACTTCATCCGCGAGGACAATGACGGCTTCGACTTCGTGCTGTGCGAGATCGGCGGCACGGTCGGCGATATCGAGGGGTTGCCGTTCTTCGAGGCGATCCGACAATTGGGCAACGATTTGCCGCGCCACCACGCGGTCTATATCCACCTGACGCTGATGCCGTTCATTTCAAGCGCGGGCGAATTGAAGACCAAGCCGACGCAACATTCGGTCAAAGAACTGCGCTCGATCGGCATCCAGCCCGACATCCTGCTGTGCCGCACCGATCGGCCGATCCCGGACAGCGAGCGGCGCAAGCTCGCGCTGTTTTGCAATGTGCGCGAAACCGCCGTGATCGAAGCGCGCGACGTCGACAACATCTATGCGGTGCCGGAAGCCTATTCGGCGGAAGGGCTCGATGCCGAAGTGCTCTCGGCCTTCGGGCTCGATCCCGGCGTGACGCCCGATCTGGCACGCTGGCAGTTGATCAACGAGCGCGTGCGCAATCCGGAAGGCGACGTGACCATCGCTATTGTCGGTAAATATACCGGCATGAAAGACGCCTATAAGTCGCTGATCGAGGCGCTGTCGCACGGCGGCATCGCCAACAAGGTCAAGGTCAATCTCGATTGGATCGAGTCGGAGGTGTTCGAGAACGAGGACCCGGCGCCGTTCCTCGAACACGTCAACGGCATCCTGGTGCCCGGCGGGTTCGGCCAGCGCGGCACCGAAGGTAAGATTCGCGCGGCTCAGTTCGCGCGCGAGCGGCAGGTGCCATATTTTGGCATCTGCTTCGGCATGCAGATGGCGGTGATCGAAGCGGCGCGCAATCTGTGCGGCATCGGTGAGGCCAATTCAACCGAGTTCGGTCCGACGCCGGAGCCGGTGGTCGGCCTGATGACCGAATGGCTCAAGGGCAACGAGTTGCAGAAGCGCGCCGAGGGCGGCGATCTCGGCGGCACCATGCGGTTAGGGGCCTACGATGCCGTGCTCGCGCGCGGCAGCCGCGTCGGCGATATTTACGGCGGCACGGAAATTTCCGAGCGTCATCGCCACCGCTACGAGGTCAATACCAATTACAAAGGCCGGCTCGAGCAGCGCGGCATGCGTTTCTCCGGCATGTCGCCCGACGGCATCCTGCCCGAGATCATCGAATACGAGAATCATCCCTGGTTCATCGGCGTGCAATTCCATCCCGAGCTGAAATCGCGGCCATTCGAGCCGCACCCGCTGTTCGCCTCGTTCATCGAGGCCGCGGTCGAACAGAGCCGGTTGGTGTAGCGATTGCCCTTCGGCCGTTGACAGCGCAGGACAGCGATTGCCAAGCAAGCCCGGGCGTTTGATGATTGCACATGGACCAGCGTAATCTGTCCCGGCCATGACGACAGCGCCGCAGCCAACTGAAAACGCGAGCGGAACCCGCGTCTCGGCCGTGCGTGTATTTTATTTTACCAAGGTCAAAAACGTCGGAGACCAGATTAATCCGATACTAGTTTCGAGGTTGTTCGGCCTGGATGCTGTCTTGGCCAGCCAGGACGAGGAGCACTTGCTCGCTGTCGGCAGCCTCATGGGCTTTGCCAACCGTCACTCGAAAATCTGGGGGACCGGCGTGCTGCATCCCTCCGTTGCATCCGGTGATATTGTTGCCGAGAATGTCTACGCCGTTCGCGGCAAGCTCAGTTATCAAGCACTCTGCGATCGTGGGCTGCGGTTGCGCGATATACCGCTGGGCGACCCTGGCATTCTCGTTTCAAAGATGTTTGCGCAAGGGCCGCGATCGGACAAGAAGTATCGGCTTGGCGTCGCCGCTCATTATGTCGATCGCATGCACCCGTGGGTGCAGAATATGGTTCAAGATCCAGACGTCGTGGATCTGAATGTCCATGCAGACCCGGAAGAATTTCTGAGTAATGTGGCTGCCTGCGAGGCCGTGGTAAGCTCATCGTTGCACGGGCTTATTTTTGCCGAGGCACTCGGCGTGCCGAATGTTTGGATCAAGCTATCGGACAAGGTCCTGGGAGAGGGATTCAAGTTTCGCGACTGGTTTTCGCTCGCTCAGGCGCCGCAGCGCGAGCCCGTGCTGCCGCGCGATCTGACCATCGCTGCGTGCATGCAGCAGGCGTCATTGCATGGAATGCAAGTCGACGCTGACGGTCTGATGGAAAATTTTCCCGCGCTAAGTCGGTAATGCAAATGCTTTGCCCTGCGGCGTGGGCGGAACCGCGGCGACCGAACGACCGTTTTGCCATTCCCAAAAATGCGTCATCGCCGGGGCGGAACGGACGAAGTCGGCGCTATCCCAGCGATCGAGACGCTGCAGATACGCTGAGGGCCTCAGCGCCAAGCGACCGTCGTCAAGGCTAATTCGATTAGAGTGCCATCCCATTGCAAGCTCCGCCTCATCGAAGCGGCGGCTCGCGTATTTATGGCGACCATGCTCTTGGCTGAGCATGATATAATGTCGGTTGATGAAATTGCGTGGATATATTTTAAGATCGTTCGATACGAGCCTGTGGCCGCCGAATGAGACGTTGTCGGCATCGATGTCTCGTCGCCACGCCCGCATGAGCCGAACTTCGCTCGGCTTGAAAAAATAGTAGGTTGTCATTTCACGTGTGTATTCACGGCCGACAAAATTCTCTCCGGGCCATGGCACGAACACCATCTCTTCAAAGTTGATGCAGGTAAAGCCTTCCTGGTGAGCCCGCATGATTCCTTCGGACAACGTCAGGGTCGCGTCAGGTGCGCACAGCCACTCGTCCGCATCCACGTGCAGGATCCAGTCGTGACTAAGTTTGTCCGCGATCGTCTTCTTCATCAACAGTTGCTGCCTGAGTGAAAAATGACCGAGCCACGGCAGCTTATTGATCGCCAATAGACCGTTGCCCAAATAGGGGCGAGCGATTTCCACCGTCCGATCCTCGGAGCTGTGATCGACGAGGAGGACCTCGATTCCATTGCTCAGCAAATCGTCCAAGCAACGCGCGATGTGGATTTCTTCGTTGCGGGCGCAAACTATGGCAGCGATGCGCAAAGGAGATTCCAATCCATGAAGCGGCACTTTGACGTCAATTTCGGCTCGATCGCTGGGAATCCGGCAGGTTCGTTACCGTCTCACAATGCGTTGCGCGCGACAGTGTTGCAAACGAAGCCCGACGAAGTTCGCTGAAGAATACAGTAGCTTGACGTCGAATAACAGACAAGCAACATATTCGAGCCGCTCGAAATCACGGTCGTGGTCAAGATGTCATACGCAAATGTGCACCCGGCACGCTGGCCCCTTGCGCTGCCCGCGGGAATATCTTCCGCGGCGATCAGCCGGATTGCGGCCGACGTGGAGCGGCTGGCCGGCGCCTCGCAATATGGCTGGGGTCACACGATTGATTTCGGTCCATTCCGCAAAGTTGGACTGTTGGGCGAATCGTATCTGGCCATTGCGGGTGTCTTGGACAATTGGGGATGGTGGCCGGAGCGGCTCGAGGAGATGCGCGTCGCCGATGTCGGCTGTTTCACCGGCGGGTTGTCGCTTTTGATGGCGCACCGCGGTGCCGCGATTGTGCATGCAGTCGACGAAATTCCGGAACATCTGGCGCAATGTGCATTTCTCGCTGAGACTTTTGCGAAGCCCGCCGTTCGGCCGATATTACGTTCGGTATACCGCCTGCGCGAGGAGATCGAGCCCGGCTCGCTCGATCTGATCCTGCTGGCGGGTGTGCTCTACCATCTCAGCGATATGCTGGTTGGGTTACATGCCTTGCGTGAGTTGCTCAAGCCAGGTGGCGTGCTGTTGATCCAAAGCAACGCAGTCGACGACTTCGACCATTCTTACGCAAATTTCGGCCGCTTTTTTGCTGGTATGTGGTGGCAGCCAAGTGGATTGTGCGTGCGCGACATGTGCGAGTTCATGGGCTACGAGAATTGCGATGTACGTTTCTACGCGCCCTATCGTTGTCTTGCCCGTGCGATACGAATGGAGGGGGAAATTCCATTTCGGCGGGGCCTCAATTGGACATTCGAGGCTTTGCGAGACCGCAAACCGCGCACGCTCGATTCGAGCGTCATGGCTCCGGTACCGCCGTTTCCGAAGTAATCCGTGCCGGAAGCGTAACCAGAGCCGCCTCGCTGGTGCCTCCAGCGGAACGGTTGACCCGGCGCCGTCGCGCCTTCATGGTCGCCCGCGAGGATGTCGATGACCGAAAAACCCAACCCCGCCGTCACCGTCGGCAGCGTGCGCATCGGCGATACTTTGCCGCTGGCGCTGATCGCCGGCCCTTGCGCGCTCGAAAGCCGGGCGCATGCGCTGGAGATAGCGACCGCGCTCAAGGAAATCGCGGCGCGCGTCGGCATCGGCTTCGTGTACAAGACCTCGTTCGACAAGGCCAACCGCACTTCGGCGAAGAGCGCACGCGGCATCGGGCTCGACGCGGCGCTCCCGATATTTGCCGAAATCCGCGAATCCTTGAAAATTCCGGTGCTCACCGATGTCCATGACGCCGAGCAATGCGCGCGCGTGGCGCCGGCGGTCGACGTGTTGCAGATCCCCGCCTTCTTATGCCGGCAGACCGATCTGCTGGTCGCCGCCGCCAAGACCGGCAAAGTCGTCAACGTCAAGAAAGGCCAGTTCCTGGCGCCATGGGACATGGCGAACGTGGTCGAGAAGATCACCGGCGCCGGCAACAAAAACGTGCTGGTGACCGAGCGCGGCGTCTCCTTCGGCTACAACACGCTGGTCTCCGATCTGCGCGCACTGCCGATCCTCAAGCGCATGGGCGCGCCGGTGATCTTCGATGCCACCCATTCGGTGCAGCAGCCGGGCGGGCAGGGCACCTCCTCCGGCGGCGAGCGCGAATTCGTGCCGGTGCTGGCGCGCGCGGCGGTCGCGGTCGGCGTCGCTGGCGTGTTCATCGAAACCCATCAGGATCCGGAGAAGGCGCCGTCCGACGGCCCCAATATGATGCCGCTCAATGAGATGGAGCCGTTGTTGCGCACGCTGGTCGAATTCGACCGGCTGGCGAAGCGCTGATCCGTCGAAGGCCCTCGACCGCATGGGACGCGTGCTCAATCTCATGGCGTTCGTCGTGTTCGCCACGACGCTGTTCATGCGTTCGGTCGATCCGGTCATTCCGCAGATCGCCGGCGCCTTGAACGTCGAGCCGGCGACCGCCGCGCTGCTCTCGACCGGCTTCACCTTGCCCTACGCGCTGGTGCAGCCGATTCTTGGCGCGCTCGCCGATATGTTCAGCAAATCGCGGCTGATCGCGATCAGCATGCTCATCTTGGGCATTACCACGCTGGCCTGCGGCTTGGCGGCGAATTTCGAAATGCTGATGACCTTGCGCGTGCTGGCGGGAATGACCGCCGGCGGAATTTTTCCGATCGCGCTCGCGGTTGCCGGCGATCGTGTTCCGGTGGCGCAGCGCCAGGTCGCCATCGGCAAGCTGTTGTTCGCGGCCATGAGTGGCAACCTCTTGGGCGCATCGGGCGCCGGCGTGATCGGCGACCTCATCGGTTGGCGCGGCGTGTTCTTCACGACCGGCGCGATCGATCTGATCGCGTTGGCGGTCGCGATTCCCGGATTCCGCGGCATGAGCGAGGCGCCCGGGCGCTTCGATCTTTCGACGCTCGTTCCCAATTATCGCGCGGTGTTGAGCAATCCGCTCGCTAAATACTGCTTCGGCGCGGTGTTCGTGGAAGCGATATTCCTGTTCGGGGTGTTTCCCTACATGGCCACCATCCTGCGCAGCGAGGGCGTGACCAGCGCCTCGATCGCCGGCGTGGTGATCGCGGGCTTCGGCATCGGCGGCGTCATTTACACCGTCTCGGTATCGCGGCTGCTGGCCTTCGGCGAGCGGCGCCTGATGGCGACCGGCGGCATGGCGATGGCATTCTGCCTGATCGTGATCGCGCTGCGCATGCCCTGGCCGATTGAATTCGCGAATTTTATTCTTCTCGGCTTCAGCTTTTATCTGTTGCACGGCTGCGTACAGGTCTACGTCACCGAACTCGCACCCGGCGCGCGCGGCTCGGCGACCGCGGCGCACTCATTCTGCTTTTTCGTCGGGCAAGCTCTGGGGCCGGTGGTCTATGGCCTTGGTCTCGGTAGCGTGGGGATCACGCCCGTTCTGCTGACGGGCGCCATTGTGCTGTCCGCGACCGGCTGGATCTGCGCCGCGGGCTTGCGCCGGCCAACGACGCCAGCGGTTTAGCCCCGCCCGCGATAGGGCGCGACGCCCTGATCGGGCACCCACATGCCTTTCGGCAAGCGGCCGGTCTGCCAGAATACGTCGATCGGCATGCCGCCGCGCGGGTACCAATAGCCGCCAATGCGCAACCATTTCGGCCTGAGCAGCGCGGAGAGCTTCTTGCCGATCGCAACGGTGCAATCCTCGTGGAAGGCGCCGTGATTACGGAAACTGTGGAGGTAGAGCTTGAGCGACTTCGACTCAACGAGAAACCGCCGCGGCACGTAGTCGATCACCAGATGGGCGAAGTCGGGTTGGCCGGTGATCGGGCATAGCGTGGTGAATTCCGGCGCCGTGAAGCGGGCAAGATAGTCGGTATCCGCGTGCGGGTTGGGCACGCGGTCGAGCATCGCTTTATCGGGCGACGCGGGGATGGGGCTCGGGCGGCCCAGTTGCAGCGGCTTTCGGCTCATGCGCCTTGGAATGCCTTCCTGCGCGGGGCATGACAAGGGGGTCGCTGATCCTGTAGAAGCCCCACATCAACAAAGCCGGACATCCCATGACCGCCATAATCGACATTATCGGCCGCGAAATCCTCGATAGCCGCGGCAATCCCACTGTCGAAGTCGATGCCATCCTGGAGGACGGCTCGAGGGGCCGCGCTGCGGTGCCCTCCGGCGCCTCGACCGGGGCGCATGAGGCGGTCGAGCTGCGCGACGGCGACAAAGCGCGCTACGGCGGCAAGGGCGTGCGCAAGGCGGTCGATGCGGTCAACGGCGAGATCTACGACGCGCTCGGCGGCATGGAGGCCGAGGCGCAGGCCAAGATCGACGAGACGCTGATCGCGCTCGACGGCACGCCCAACAAGGGCCGGCTCGGCGCCAATGCCATTCTCGGCGTGTCGCTTGCCGTGGCCAAAGCCGCGGCCGCCACCAAGCAGGCGCCGCTCTACCGTTACGTCGGCGGCACTGCCGCGCGCACTTTGCCGGTGCCGATGATGAACATCGTCAATGGCGGGATGCATGCCGACAATCCGATCGATTTCCAGGAATTCATGATCATGCCGGTCGGCGCTCCAAGTTTCGCCGAAGCCTTGCGCGCCGGATCGGAAATCTTCCAGACCTTGAAGGCGCAACTCAAAGCCGCCGGCCTCAACACCAATGTCGGCGACGAGGGCGGCTTCGCGCCCAACTTGAAATCGGCGGAGGCTGCGCTCGACTTCGTCATGCAGGCGATTTCGAAGGCCGGCTACAAACCGGGCGGCGACGTCATGCTCGCGCTCGACTGTGCGGCGACTGAATTTTTCAAGAATGGCGCTTACGATTACGAAGGCGAGGGCAAGAAGCGCTCGCCACAGCAACAGGCCGAGTATCTTGCGCAACTTGTCGGCAAGTATCCCATCGTCTCGATCGAAGACGGCATGTCGGAGGACGATTGGGAGGGCTGGAAGTTTGTCACCGACTTGATCGGGGACAAATGCCAGTTGGTCGGCGACGACCTGTTCGTGACCAATGTCACGCGCCTGTCCAAGGGCATCAGCGAGGGCATTGCCAATTCGATCCTGATCAAGGTCAACCAGATCGGGACGCTCACCGAGACGCTCGCCGCCGTCGAGATGGCGCACAAGGCCGGCTACACCGCGGTGATGTCGCACCGCTCCGGCGAGACGGAAGATGCCACCATCGCCGATCTCGCCGTCGCCACCAATTGCGGGCAGATCAAGACCGGCTCGCTGGCGCGCGCCGACCGCACCGCGAAATACAATCAGCTGCTGCGCATCGAAGAGGAACTCGGCGTGCAAGCGAAATATGCCGGACGCGAGGCCTTGAAGGCGCGGCGCTAGCGCGCAATCGGAACAGAATTTCCTGCAGCCGAATTATTCGGGTTCTCCGCCGATTAGGGGACGCAATGGAAAACACATCGGGCCACGGCGTCGCAGCGGTCATTCCCGCCGAGTTGGACCGCTGGAATTGGGGTGCGTTTCTCCTGAATTGGGTCTGGGGCATCGGCAACAACACGTTTATTGCGCTGTTGATGTTCGTGCCAATCGTCAACTTGGCGATGCCGTTTGTGCTCGGCGCCAAGGGCAGCGCGTGGGCCTGGCGCAACAAGAAGTGGGACAGCGTCGATCATTTCCGGCGCGTGCAGCGCAATTGGGCGATCGCCGGGGTCGTTTTCCTGCTCGCGGCGGTTGGCGGCGGCGTCGGAATCTGGTTCTCCGTCATGGCGCTGCTCAAGAACTCGGAACCGTATCAAATGGCGGTCGCGCGCCTGCGAGCCAACGCCGAGGCCGTTAGCGCGCTCGGCACACCGATCACGACCGGAAATCCGACTGGGCGGATTGAGACATCGGGGCCGACCGGAAGGGCGGATTTCGCCTTCGCGGTGGAAGGTCCGAAAGGCAAAGGGACGGTCTATCTGCACGCAACCAAGGACCTTGGCGCCTGGAAACTCGATCGCATTGAACTGCAGGTCGACGGGCGTGCCGGTAGAATCAATCTTGGTGAAGGCAGCAGAGTGGATACTAAGGATGGATTGGCCGCGTTGCGGTTGGCGGAACACTGCGATCAACCCGCGCTCTGTCCGGGAGCGACCGTTGGCTTGCATTAATGGGTAAGTTGCCGCAAATTTGCCTCCGAATTCCGGACGACAAAGTCGGGCTGTCATCATGGATCAGGCCACGACGCTCAAGAGCCGCGACCGCCGCCAAGCCGTCGAGCGCCTGTCCGCTTTCATAGCGCAATCGATCGATACTGCGCGCGCGGTGGAGAAGCCGTTCTTCCATCTCGAATTCGACCGCGTGTTTCCCGACGATATCTACGCGCAGATTCTCGCGCTTATGCCCGATGCATCCAATTACCGGCCGATGCATGGGCGTAGTAAAGTTCACGACGCCACGCCGACGCGCGTGAAGATCGACTTGTTTCCGGAATACATCCGCAACCTGCCGCCGGAGAAGCGCGCGCTGTGGGACGTGGTCGGCCGCGCGCTCTGCTCGGAGCCGGTGAAGCAAACGTTCATCCGGTGCCTTGCGCCCGGTCTGTCCAAGCGTTTCGGCCCCGCCTTCGCCAAGGTCGGCATGTATCCGATCCCGATCCTAACCCGCGACATCCCCGGCTATCTGATCACGCCGCACACCGACACCAAGTGGAAGGGGATCACGGTCCAGCTCTATCTGCCGAAGGACGATACCAACACCGACATTGGCACCATTTTCCACGAGCGGCTGCCCGACGGCTCGATGCCGAAGAAGGCGCAAATGCGCTTTGCGCCCAACACCGGCTATGCCTTTGCGGTCGGCACCGACACTTGGCACTCGGCCGATCCGGTGCATAGCCGGGTGAAGAGCCGCGATTCGATTTTGCTCACTTATTTCGTCGATCAGGGGCTGCTGCGGAATTTCCGCAACCGCGGCAAGCGGCTGGGTAATTTCGTGCTCAACGAAATCAGGCAATACGTGCCGGTCTGACCGGCTGGGCGCCCCGCATTAAAGCCGCCTTAACTGGCCCGGTACATTTTGTACCCGCCATGGTCTCCCACCGCCGCCGCCGCGCCATCCTGACCGCGCTCGGGCTTTATACGTTCGCCGCGCTGTTTGTCGGCTATTTCGCCGTCAATGCCTTCACCGGCAATCACGGCTTGCGAGCGCAAGCCGATCTCGACCAGCAGCTGGCGTCGATGCAGGACGAGCTCAGGAATTTGAAAGCCGAGCGGGCGACGTGGGAGCGGCGGGTGGCGCTGCTGCGCTCCGACCGCATCGACCCCGACGTGCTGGACGAGCGCGCCCGCAGGCTGCTCGGGCTGGCCGACCCGCGTGACCTGACGCTGCTGATCCCGCCGCGCTAGCCGGCGGGCGTTATCCACGTCTCGGCTTGTAATATTCAGCCAAATTCCGGGTGTTTTGCGCAATACCGCGGGGCGGCCTCGCGCTTCCGCCGCTCGGCGATTTAAGCTATCAGATCGAGACCCACCGACGCCCCGTCGCGAGAGAGTTGGTCAGGAGTGCCAATGGCGGTCGCCAAGAAAAATCCGAGCGCCGATGCTAAGGAGCCGGTCACGCCGGTCGCCAATTTCAGCAAGGACGAGGAGCTTTCCGCCTACCGCAGCATGCTGAGCATCCGCCGCTTCGAGGAGAAGGCCGGCCAGATGTACGGCATGGGGCTGATCGGCGGGTTTTGCCACCTTTATATCGGCCAGGAGGCCGTGGTGGTCGGCATGCAGATGGCGCTCAAAGCCGGCGATGAGGTCATCACCGGTTATCGTGATCATGGCCACATGCTCGCCTGCGGCATGGATGCCAAAGGCGTGATGGCGGAATTGACCGGCCGCTCCCACGGCTATTCCAAGGGCAAAGGCGGCTCGATGCACATGTTCAGCGTCGAGAAGGGCTTCTTCGGCGGCCACGGCATCGTCGGCGCCCAGGTTCCGATCGGAACCGGCTTAGCCTTCGCCAACCACTACCGCGGCAACGACAATGTCGCGGTGACCTATTTCGGCGACGGCGCGGCCAACCAGGGCCAAGTCTACGAGAGCTTCAACATGGCCGCGCTCTGGAAGTTGCCGGTCATCTACGTGATCGAGAACAACCGCTACGCCATGGGCACCGCAATCTCGCGCGCCTCCTCGGAAGTGAACCTTTCGCGGCGCGGCCTGTCGTTCAATATTCCGGGCGAGCAGGTGGACGGCATGGACGTGCGCGCGGTCAAGGCCGCCGGCGCGAAGGCCGTCGCCTGGTGCCGCGCCGGCAAGGGACCCTATATCCTGGAAATGCTCACCTATCGCTACCGCGGCCACTCAATGTCGGATCCGGCGAAATACCGCACACGCGAGGAAGTGGAAGAAGTGCGCACGCATCACGATCCGATCGACATGGCGCGCCACCGCATTCTCGAGAAAAAGTTCGCCAAGGAAGACGAGCTGAAGAAGATCGACGGCGAGGTGCGCGACCTGATCAATGAGGCGGCCGAATTCGCCACCCACGATCCGGAACCGGATGTGTCCGAGCTTTATGCCGATATCTATCGTTCCTAATCAGAACAGTGCCGGGTAGGATAAAATAGCGCCCATGCCGATCGAAGTGCTCATGCCCGCGCTGTCGCCCACGATGGAAAAGGGCAACCTCGCCAAGTGGCTCAAGAAGGAAGGCGACCGCGTCAAGTCGGGCGACATTATTGCCGAGATCGAGACCGATAAGGCCACGATGGAGGTGGAGGCGGCGGACGAGGGCACGATCGGAAAGATTTTGGTGCCCGAAGGCACCGCCGACGTCGCGGTCAATACGCCGATCGCGGTCATTCTCGGCGACAACGAGGACAAGTCGGCGATCAAGGACGCCAAGCCGGCGCCGCAAGCAAAACCCGCTGCGGCGCCTGCGGCGAAGCCTGAAGCCAAGCCCGCGCCGAAATCGGCGCCGGTTCCCGAGGCGCCGGCCGTGCATGCCGCCGCCGATCCGGACATCCCCGAAGGCACCGAGATGGTCACCATGACCATGCGGGAAGCACTGCGTGACGCCATGGCCGAGGAGATGCGGCGCGACAAAGATGTCTTCGTCATGGGCGAGGAGGTCGCCGAATACCAGGGCGCTTATAAAGTCACGCAAGGACTGCTGCAGGAGTTCGGCGACAAACGCGTGATCGACACCCCGATCACCGAGCACGGCTTTGCTGGCCTTGGCGTCGGCGCGGCGCTCGCGGGATTAAAGCCCGTAGTCGAGTTCATGACTTTCAATTTCGCCATGCAGGCGATGGATCATCTGATCAATTCGGCCGCCAAGACGCTCTATATGTCGGGCGGGCAGATGGGCTGTTCGATCGTGTTCCGCGGCCCGAACGGCGCCGCGGCGCGTGTCGCCGCCCAGCACAGCCAGGATTATTCGGCCTGGTATTCGCACATCCCCGGCCTGCGGGTGATCGCGCCGTCGAACGCCGCCGACGCCAAGGGCCTGCTGAAAGCCGCGATCCGCGATCCCAATCCGGTGGTGTTCCTGGAAAACGAAATTCTCTATGGCCATTCTTCGCCGGTGCCCAAGCTCGACGACTTCGTGTTGCCGATCGGCAAGGCGAAAATCGCGCGCGCCGGCAACGACGTGACCATCGTCGCGTGGTCGATGGGCATGAGCTACGCGCTCAAAGCCGCCGAGGAACTGGCCAAGGACGGCATCGACGCCGAAGTCATTGACTTGCGCACGCTCAAGCCGATGGACACCGACACCATCGTCGCCTCGGTGCAGAAGACCGGCCGCGCCGTCACCGTAGAGGAGGGCTGGCAGCAATCCGGCGTGGGCGCGGAGATCGCGGCCCGCATCATGGAACACGCATTCGATTACTTGGACGCGCCGGTCGCGCGCGTATCTGGCAAGGAAGTGCCGATGCCTTACGCTGCCAATCTCGAGAAGCTCGCACTGCCCTCGGTAGCCGAGGTGGTCGAAGCGACCAAAGCCGTCTGCTATCGGTAGCTCGCAATGCCCACCAACATTCTCATGCCCGCGCTGTCGCCCACCATGGAAAAGGGCAACCTCGCGCGTTGGCTCAAGAAGGAAGGCGACCAGATCAAGTCGGGCGACATCATTGCGGAAATCGAGACCGACAAGGCCACGATGGAATACGAGGCGGTCGAAGACGGCACCCTCGCCAAGATCGTGGTGCCCGAAGGCACGCAGGATGTGGCGGTGAATGCGGTGATCGCGGTCTTGGCCGGCGAGGGCGAGGACGTCAAGGCGGCCGCTGCCGGAGCCAAGGCTGCACCGGCAAAAGAACCGGAGAAGAAAACCGAAACCAAACAGCCCGCCCCGTCCTTCGAGAGGCGCCCTGGGAGCGCTCCTCAGGATGAGGCTAAGAAAACACCGCAGCCCGCGCCTAAACCCGCTCCTCGTCCTGAGGAGGGGCGAAGCCCCGTCTCGAAGGATGCAGGCGCGAGCGTTGGCACCAACCGCATCTTCTCCTCGCCGCTCGCCCGGCGGCTGGCGAAGGAAGCGGGCATCGATCTTAGCCGCATACAGGGGTCCGGCCCGCATGGCCGCGTGATCGCGCGCGATATCGACGCCGCGAAATCAGGCAAAGGCTTGCGCGCAGCCGGCGCCGCGCCGGCCGCTGCGCCCATGCCGATGGCGGCTTCGCCCTCCGATGCGCAAATCCGCGCGCTTTACGAAGACGGCTCCTACGGCTTCGTCCCGCACGACTCAATGCGCAAGATCATCGCGCAGCGCCTCACGCTGTCGAAGCAGACTATCCCGCATTTCTATCTCACGCTCGACTGCGACATTGGCAAGCTCCTGGCAGCGCGCGAGGAGATCAACGCCACGGCTCCCGTGAAGGACGGCAAACCGGCCTACAAGATCTCGGTCAACGACTTCGTCATCAAGGCGCTGGCGCTGGCGCTGCAACGCGTACCGGACGCCAATGTGACCTGGACCGATGGCGGCATGCTGCATCACAAGCACTCCGATGTCGGCGTCGCGGTCGCCATTCCCGGCGGGCTGATTACGCCGGTGGTTCGCCAGGCCGAAGCCAAGTCGCTCTCCACCATCTCCAACGAGATGAAGGACTACGCCGCGCGCGCCCGCACCCGTCACCTCAAGCCGCACGAATACCAGGGCGGCTCGACCGCTATTTCCAATCTCGGCATGTACGGCATCAAGGATTTCGCCGCGGTGATCAATCCGCCACACGCCACCATCCTTGCCGTCGGTGCCGGCGAGGAGCGCGCCGTGGTGCGCAACGGCCAACTCGCCGTCGCCACTATCATGACGGTCACGCTCTCGACCGATCACCGCGCGGTCGACGGCGCGCTCGGCGCCGAGATGCTCGGCGCCTTCAAGAAGCTGATCGAAAACCCGGTGATGATGGTGGTGTGACCACCATCATCGCCGCGATCAAATCCCGGCTATCACTGCCAGAACCATTTGCGGGCTTGTCGTTCTGCCTGCTCGCGCGACACGCCGACATCGTTCAGAAGCCGGTCGTCGAGTTCCAGCAGAGCCTGCCGCTCGCGACGCCGTTGCCATAGGCGGCCGCAGGTTCGCTCGGCCGCGCGCTGCATCTCGATCACGTCGTAGACAATATCGACGAGTGCGGCGAGCGCCCTCGTGACGGAAGGCCAATTAGGCCAAACCGGCGATGGAACTTGAACGACGGTCGGGGAGGAGTCGGTTTTATAAGCGCAAGACATATCTCATCTCCAGGTGGAGTTGAGACAACGCTTGGCTGCCAAGCAGCTGACCGGGCGGTTGCCGTTTGCCCGGTACCGCCGCCGAACGAGAGATTGGAGATCGTTACGCACATCGCCAAAAGCCCTCGGTCCGACGAGCGGACGAAGCGCAGTACTTGGGCGATATGCCTTGGGTAAGCCGGGCGACTGCAATGTGGCCCGACACCCGGTGATGTATGCCAGGAGTTGAAGAAGGTCAAGGTTGCGACAGCGGGCGCCAGCGCGCGGCCGCAACGACACGCGGAAGATCAGGCGACGCTACCGCGATTACGATCCCTTCGGTGCTTCTGCCGGAACGAGCCCGCGCGCCTTGAATACGGCGGCGGCTTCCGGCGACTGCAGGTACTTGATCAGCGCCTTGGCCGCACCCGCCTGACTGCTGCCGACGCCGACCGCGGCGGTAAAAATCGTCACGTTATTCAGATCGCCTGGGAATGGGCCGACAAGGTCGGCGCCGGCGACCGCCTTCACTTCCGGTTCTTGCGCAACCGCGAGTTCGGCTTCGCCGTTGGCCACGAGGTCAACTGCATTGCTGCCGTCCGGCGGATACTTGGTCTTGGCCTTCACCGCTTCCGCGATGCCCATCTTCTCCGTCAACTTGACGAAGTAGGCGCCGCTGGCGCCACCCGAAGAGGGGCTGCTGGTAGCGATGGTCTTGGCCGCGAGCAAAGCGTTCTTGAAGGCCTCCGGCGTGGATATGTCGGGCTTGGCTGCCCCTTTTTTCACCGCGACTCCCATGCCGGAGCTGGCAAAATTGGCGACGGTGCCGGACTCGAGTTTGCTATCCTTCGCCAACGTGTCGACGCCTTGCCGCGTCAAGATCAGCAGGTCTGCGCTTTCACCCGCCTGTACGCGCTTGGCTAGCCCGGCGCCGGTGCCCCAAGTGATGACCAGTTTGTTGCCGGTCGCTTTCTCGAATTTTGGTGCCAGTTCTTCCAGTGCGGCCTGCACGCCGATGGTGCTGAAGGTCTTGACCTCGGCGGCACCCGCCAAAACTGCTTGCGCGATTAGAAATACTGCGATGGCCGCGAGGCGGCCGATGGTCCTGTTCATGACGTCTCTCCCGGCTCAGCTTTTTAATTAGACGAATTAGATTCCTAAATCGGGCGGCACTCAATGGGGTCGCAGCGGCGCGCTTCACGCCGGATCGAAACCTTTCGCCTTGAAGACTGCCAGCGCTTCCGGCGAAGTCAAAAACTTGAGGAACGCAGTGCCGGCCGCTTTCTCCTTTGAGGCGGCACCGACGCCGGCCGCAAACACCGTCGTGTTGGCGAGATCGCCCGGGAACGGACCGACGACCTCGACGCCGGCGATCGACGACAATTCCGGTTTGGATTGAATGGCGAGGTCGACCTCGTCCTTGACCAGAAGATCGCCGACGAAGCCGGCGGGTGGCGGGAATTTTGACTTAGCTTTGACCTCGCCCGCGATGCCCAGACGTTCGATCACTTTGGCGAAATAGACCCCGGTGGCGCCGCCGGCCGCCGGGTTGGTGTAGCCGATCGAGTGTGCCGCAAGCAGTGTCTTCTTCAACGCGTCAGAGGTCGAAATGTCCGGCTTCGCGGCGCCTTGCTTGACCGCAACGGCAATGACTGAAGCTGCCAGCGTCGGGCCGCCGGCGGCAATCTTTCCGTCTTTGCTCAGGCTGTCGATACCGGCGCGCGACACGACCAGTACGTCGGGTACGTCGCCTTCCTGCGCCTTTTTCGTGAATGACGAAATCAGGCCCCACGATATGTTGAGCTTGTGGCCGGTGGCCTTTTCGAAATTCGGAGCCAGTTCCTCCAGCACGCTCTTCACGCCGATGGTGCTGTAGACCTTGATCTCGGCGGCGCCGGCGGTTTGGGCTGCAAGAAGAATGGCGGCGAAACCGCCTGCTAGCCGGCGCATCGAAAAGAGCATGGTTACCTCCCGGAGCTTTTATCTTTGGACGGATTAGATGCCGGTTTATTGCTACTTTCAATGGACTCTTGCGGAGTGTGCGCCCGCCGCGCGGCTTGATTGGCGCTTTCCCGTGTGGGAGACGAAAGGGGTAAGATCACCCCGATAGTGCCAGTGGAGACGGCTCAAGTGGCGGATACTTCCTTCGACGTTCTAATCATTGGTTCCGGTCCCGGCGGCTACGTCACCGCCATCCGTGCGGCGCAACTCGGTTTCAAGACCGCGATCGTGGAGCGCGACTATCTTGGCGGCATCTGCCTGAATTGGGGCTGCATACCGACCAAGGCACTGCTGCGCTCGGCCGAGATTTTCCACTATATGCAGCACGCCAAGGACTACGGACTGAAGGGCGACAATATCGCTTACGACCCGAAAGCCGTGGTGGCGCGCTCGCGCGCGGTATCGAAACGGCTCAACGACGGCGTCGGTTTCCTGATGAAAAAGAACAAGGTTCAGATCATTTGGGGCGAGGCTGCGATCGACGCGCCCGGCAAGGTCACGGTCAAACCGGGAAAAAGCGAAGCGCCGAAGGGCGCCCTCGGCCCTGGCGCATACCAAGCCAAACACATCATCATCGCAACCGGCGCGCGGCCGCGCGTGCTGCCGGGCCTCGAGCCGGACAAGAAACTGGTCTGGACCTATTTCGAAGCGATGGTGCCGCCGGCGATTCCGAAATCGCTACTGGTGATCGGCTCCGGCGCCATCGGCATCGAGTTCGCTTCGTTCTACCGCACGCTTGGCGCCGAGGTGACGATCGTCGAAGTGCTCCCGCAAATCCTGCCGGTCGAGGATCATGAGATCCAAGCGTTCGCGCGCAAGAGTTTCGAGAAGCAGGGCATCAAGATTCACACCAACGCCAAAGTGATCAAGCTCGACAAAAAGAACGACAGTGTCACCGCCACCATCGAAGAGGGCGGAAAAACACAGACGATCACGGCCGAGCGCGTCATCTCCGCCGTCGGCGTCACCGGCAATATCGAAAACCTCGGTTTAGAAAAGCTTGGCGTCAAAACCGACCGCGGCTGCATCGTGGTCGATCAATTCAGCAAGACCAGCGTCCCCGGCATTTATGCGATCGGCGACGTCGCCGGCCCGCCGATGCTGGCGCACAAAGCCGAGCACGAGGGCGTGGTCTGCATCGAGGCGATCAAGGGCCTCAACCCGCATCCCATGAACAAAATGATGATCCCGGGCTGCACCTATTGCTCGCCACAGATCGCTTCGGTCGGCTTGACCGAGCAGGCGGCGAAAGAGAAAAAACTCGACGTCCGCGTCGGCCGCTTTCCCTTTGTCGGCAACGGCAAGGCGATTGCCCTCGGCGAGGATCAGGGCCTGGTCAAGGTGATCTTCGACAAGAATACCGGACAATTGCTCGGCGCGCACATGGTCGGCGCCGAAGTCACTGAGTTGATCCAGGGCTATGTCGTTGCGATGAATCTGGAAACCACAGAAGAAGAATTGGTGCACACTGTCTTCCCGCATCCGACTCTGTCGGAGATGATGAAGGAAGCGGTGCTGGATGCTTATGGGCGCGTATTGAACATGTAAGGGGTTATCGAATGGCCAAGTTCGCGAATATTCTGGAAACAGTCGGTCACACGCCGGTCGTCAAGATCAACAAGCTGGGCCCGCCGGGCATCAATCTTTACGTCAAGGTCGAGGCGTTCAATCCGCTTGGCTCGGTCAAGGACCGCTTGGCGCTCGGTGTCATCGAGGCGGCGGAAAAATCCGGCGAGTTGAAACCCGGGCAGACGGTGATCGAGGCCACTTCCGGCAATACCGGCATCGGTCTCGCCATGGTCTGCGCGCAGAAGGGCTATCCACTGGTGGTGACCATGGCGGAGACCTTCAGCGTCGAGCGCCGCAAGCTGATGCGCTTCCTCGGCGCCAAGGTGGTGCTTACGCCCGCGGCGGAGCGCGGCATGGGCATGGTCAACAAGGCAATGGAGCTCGCCAAGACGCACGGCTGGTTCTTGACCCGCCAGTTCGAGAACGAGGCCAATCCGGATATGCATTCGCGCACCACAGCGCGCGAGATTGTCGACGACTTCAAGGGCGAGAAGCTCGACTATTGGGTCACCGGCTTCGGTACCGGCGGCACCCTGAAAGGCGTCGCGCGCGTGCTGGCCAAGGAGATGCCCAACACCAAGATCGTGGTGTGCGAGCCGGCCGACGCGCCGATGCTCTCAAGCCACACGCCGCAAGAACGCAACCCCGACGGCACACCCGCCAAGCCCAATCCGGCATTCAAGCCGCATCCCATGCAGGGCTGGAGCCCCGACTTCATTCCGAAGATCACCGGCGACGCGGTCGACATGAACGTGATCAGCCGCGTCATCACCATCGCCGGTGCCGACGCCATGAAATGGAGCAAGGCGCTGGCGCAAAAGGAGGGCATTTTTGTCGGCATCACCGCCGGCGGAACCTTCGCCGGCGCGCTCGAAGTCTGCAAGAGCGCGGCGCCCGGTTCGACCGTGCTTGCCATGCTGCCCGATACCGGCGAGCGTTATCTGTCGACGCCGCTGTTCGGCGACATCGGCGTCGACATGAACGACGACGAACTGAAGATCTCCGATTCGACGCCGAACCATCGCATGCCGCCGAAAGCGGCCTGACGTTCTGGCCGCGTTACTGGATGTATCGGCGCCAGAACGCGCCGGCGATATTGGAGTAATCGTCGGTCCAGGTCCGCACGGCAGGGTTTGGCTCAGTCGGCACCCAGGTCTTGGCCTTGGCCAGTTCGCCGATATCGTCCGGATTTTCGGCCGCGATGGCGACATCGGATCGGTAAATATAATTGTCGTCGTTTTCTGTTTCGTCGTCGCTGTTCCACACCCAGGTCTTGAGGCCGTTGGCGGCGGCAATGCCGACCGCCACGCTCTCGAGTTCGAGATGGCGGTTGGAGATGTGCATCGCCACAACGCCATGCGGCGCGAGCTTCGCCTTGTAGATTGCCATCGCCTCGCGGGTGGCGAGATGAACCGGGATCGCATCGGAGGAATAGGCGTCCACCACAATCAAATCGTAGAAGCCGGTCGGCTCGCGCGCGAGCGTGAGCCGCGCATCGCCGAGCACGATCGGCAGGTCGGGTGCGCAGGACGATAGGAACGTGAAGCGTCTTGGATCGCGCGCGACCTCGATCACCAGCGGGTCGATTTCGAAGAAGCGCCAGGTCTCGTCCTTCTCGATTCGGCAGGCGAGCGAACCGGCGCCCAGGCCGATGACGGCAACACGCAGCGGAGCGCCTTTACGGGCACGCACTGCGTCGATTACATGCGCGAGTGGCGAGTTGTCATGGTAGTACGTGAGCGGGTCGGGACGCCCGGTGACGGGCTCGCCGTCGGCGGTCAGCAGTCGCTGCGCGCCGTGCACGGTCGAGCCGTGCATCAGCACGCGGAAGTCTCGATCCGGGGTTTCGAATATCCGAAGTACGCCAAAGAAACTGCGCACCGTCTCGCTGCGGCCTTCGTCGGTGGGGTAGAACCGCATCAACGCGAGCGCCAGCGCGACCGCGACTGCGGACTTTGGCGGATCGAACAGGAACAGAATCGAGACCGCAAGGAGCACCAGCACCACCGCGTTGAGCGAGGTGGTCATGTCGCTGGTCAGGTGGAATCCAAAAAATCCCGGCAGCATCAGCTGCAGCACGACCAGGATAGCCACCGGCCAAAACCAGGGCTCGATCGCCTGCCAGCGGAAGCCGGCAAACGGGCGGCACAACACCGCCAATACCAATAGGATCGGATACTCCGCGACCCAGGAAAACGTGTAGGGCGCCAGTAGGCCGGAAAACAGGCCGCCCAACATGCCGCCAAACGACAGCGAGACATAGAACACAGTGAGATGGGCCGGCGCCGGCCGGCTGCGCGCGAGTTCGCCGTGACAGGCCATAGCGATCACGAAAAACGCCAGCAGATGTCCGCCCAGGTTCGGGACTATAGTGACGGATTGGTTGTACAGCATCAGCGCAACGATGGCGGCGACCGCGAACGGCTGCAGCAGCAGCATGTATTTTTGCGGCAGCAGCGGCCGGCGCGCGAATACAATCACCCAGGTAAGCAGATAGAGCGAGAGTGGGATCACCCACATGAGCGGGGCCGCCGCGACATCGGTCGAGATGAAGACGGTGATCGCGACCAGCAGGCCTGAGGGCACAGCTGATACAAATACCCAGCGTCCGATCAACGGCCACGGTGGAGATGGAGCGGCGTTGGCATCCGCATCTTTCAACGAGTCGCCGGGCGGTGCGCGCAACAGCAGGTAGGCACAGCCGGCGATCAGCACGATCAGCAGCGCGAAGCCGCCGCTCCACAGCCAATTCTGGGCCTGCAGCGTGAAGACCGGTTCCAGCACGATCGGATAGGACAGCAGCGCCAGGAAGCTGCCGATGTTGGAGGCGGCGTAGAGAAAATAAGGATCCTTGCCGTCACGATGCCCGGTGCGCACGAACCAGGCCTGCAGCAGCGGATTATTGGCGGCGAGCGCAAAGAACGGCAGGCCGATGGACACCGCGAACAGCCCGAGCAGCCAGAACTCGAGGCCCGCGGCCGGTGGTTCGCCCCAGTTTTTGGCGATCGACAGCGGCAACGTCAGTCCGGCCGCCACCAAAAGCGTCAGATGGACCAGGACCGGCAGCACGCGGGTGGGCGCCCGCATCAGCCAGTGCGCGTAGGCGTAGCCGGCCAACAGCATCGACTGGAAAAACACCATGGCCACCGACCACACCGCTGGCGAGCCGCCGAGCTGCGGCAGCACCATGCGGGTAAACATAGGCTGCACGCCGAACAGCAGCAGCGCGCTCAGGAATACCGCCGCGGTGTAGGCGACGAGAACCCAAGCACCGGAGCGCGCTTCGATTTGATCGGGCGAGGCAGGGCTCATGCATTTCCTGTCGGGGAGAATGACGAGGTCGGGCCCGCCAGTGTATAATAGATCATGCACGCCGTCCGTCAGGTGCATCCGGCGCAAAATGGGAAACAATGGGTATCATCGCCTGGATCGTCATCGGCCTGATCGCCGGCTGGCTCGCCCATCTGATCCTGGGCGGACGCGGCGGTATTCTTGGCAACATTGCCGTCGGCCTGGTCGGCAGCATCGTCGGCGGATTCCTGTTCCGCAAACTCAGCGTGGTCGTGGTGCAGGATTTTTGGGGCAGCCTGATCACTGCCACCATTGGCGCCATCATCTTCCTTGCGATCTGGCGGGCGATACGGCGGAGCTAATGCACTTTGCGCGCGCGCCCGCCTTGCGGCGCCCGGGCAGCAGCCGTAAGTAGGGGGCATGGCCGTCGTCCTCGACCTCAATAGCCCGCGCCCGCGTCATCCGGAAAAGGCCCATCGGCCGGATTCGGTACAGCCTAAAAAGCCGGATTGGATCCGCGTCAAGGCGCCGGTGTCGGCCGGCTACACCGAAACGCACGCCATCATGCGCGCCAACGGCCTGCACAGCGTGTGCGAGGAGGCGAGCTGCCCGAATATCGGCGAGTGTTGGGAGAAGAAGCACGCCACCTTCATGATCATGGGCGACACCTGCACGCGCGCCTGCGCCTTCTGCAACGTGAAGACCGGACTGCCCGGCGCGCTCGACGCATCCGAGCCTGCCCATGTGGGGCAGGCGACCGCCAAGCTCGGTCTCGCGCATGTCGTCGTGACGTCGGTCGACCGCGACGATCTTGCCGACGGCGGTGCGCGGCATTTCGCCGAGACTATCCGCGCGATCCGCAGCACGTGCCCGCAAACAACGATCGAAGTGCTCACGCCAGATTTTCTGCGCAAGGAGGGGGCACCTGAAGTCGTGGTCGATGCCAAGCCTGATGTGTTCAATCACAACCTGGAAACCGTACCGTCGCTTTACCTCAGCGTGCGGCCCGGAGCCCGCTATTTCCATTCGTTACGGCTGTTGCAACGGGTGAAAGAGCTCGATCCCGCGATGTTCACCAAGTCGGGAATCATGGTCGGGCTGGGCGAGGAACGCAACGAAGTGCTGCAGGTGATGGACGACCTGCGTTCGGCCAATGTCGATTTCCTCACCATCGGGCAATATCTGCAACCGACGCGCAAGCACACGCAAGTCATGCGCTTCGTGCCGCCCGCCGAATTCGAAGCGCTCAAGACCATTGCCTACGCCAAGGGCTTCCTGATGGTCGCGGCTTCGCCGCTGACGCGCTCGTCGCATCATGCCGGCGAAGATTTCGCGCGTCTCAAGGCCGCGCGCGCTCAATAACGAACAAGAATGCCCTCGTTCACCACCAAGCGTCGCGTGCGCCACAGCGCGGCCGAAATGTTCGATCTGGTCGCCGACGGCGAGAAATATCCCGAATTCGTGCCGCTCTGCGCCGCGCTCCGAGTCAAGAGCCGCACCGACAAAGGCGGCGGCGTCAGCGTAATGGTGGCCGACATGACGGTCGCCTACAAGGTGATCCGCCAGACTTTCACCAGCCGCGTCACCCTCGACCGCCCGAATTTGAAGATCCTCGTGGAATACGTCGACGGCCCATTCAAGTTCATGCGTAACCGTTGGGCCTTCCGCCCTACCGGCGAGCGGATTTGCGAGGTGGAATTTTTTATCGAGTACGAATTTGCCAGCCGCACGCTCGGCATCCTGATGGGCGCCATGTTCGACACCGCATTCCGCAGATTTGCCGCTGCGTTCGAGCAACGGGCGGATCAAGTCTACGGGCGCAACATTGCCTAGCGCGCCGGCGGCAAGGGCGCCGTCTCGACCGGCGCGGGTGTGGGCGGCGCTGCAGCCACCTCGAATTGATCGGCCTGAATTCTTAGCGTTCCGATCAATGTCGGCATCAGCACGCGCACCGGTGCGATGATCGACGTGCCGGCGATCGGCGCAAACCAGAGCTCCATGTTGCGCCGGCCGGCGACGTATTTCACCATCATGCTGTCGGCACGATAGCCCGCGATCGGATGCAGAACGACACTGCAAACTAGGGCCGGTCCGGAATAACCTCGCTCGATTTCGATCTTGTCCATGCGGCCGTAGGACAAAGCGAGGTCATAGCGGCGGCGTCCGTCGAAAATCTTCAGCGTGCGGTTGCAATCCGACGCCGCCATCGTGCCACCGCCGAGTTTGGTCGGAATCAATACCGCGCTCAGCGGGTCGGCGGTGCCCCGGCGGTCCGCGTCGGTCACCGGCAGGCGATCGGCGTACACGGGTGGCTGTGGCGTGATCGTCTCAGTCGCGACGCCGTCGGCAAAGGTTATCTCCAGTTTGTTCGCGCCGTCGTCGTCGGTGATGGTCGACGTATAGGACGACGGATTGAGGCGGTCGGGCGCGATATTGCCCTGGGCCGCGACCGAGCCTTCGCCGTTCACCAGCTTGCTGAGCACCCCGCTCGCCTTGCCGGATGCGGTCGTCGTGTAGAGCGTGTCGCCGATGTCGATCAGCCAGACGATCTCGCCGAATTTCACACCGGTCATCGCGAGCGAGTAGTGCGCTGCGACCTTGCCCTGCGCGCGCGCCGGACCCACAGCGAGCATGGCGCAGACTATCGTGGCCAGGAGCTTGGCTGCGGGGCAAGGACGGTCTGCAAGACTTACAATCATAATATCGGCATTTTACCCGGGATTTAGGCACGACGAATATACGAGTTACGCCTGCTTTTCCGCGGGTTCCGTAAGCAAATTAGCCAAGCCGTATTGACGGAGTGCCGCCCGAGACCATGGACGCAACCACAGCGGAATTCCCGTGAATATCGCGACTTGGCCACTAGTCTTGTGTCAATGAGTGCTCCGCTTGCACGATGGCGTCAATGCGGCGCGTGAGCGGTCGACACCCGCAAATTTGTGCCACACTGGCGCGCTATTGAGTGCGGCATGCCTTGGCCGTATTCCGCATTGATCCCGAGCCTATGGGGTCTCTGGATGCTCTATTGGATCATCGCAGCCAACAACGCTAAGCCGACACAACGGGCCGAAAGCATCCGCTCGCGGCTCACCCACATCGTGCCACTGACCATCGGCGGCCTTTTGATGGGCTTACCGCACACGCTCCTTGGCCTGTTGGACGCACGCCTCGTGCCGCCGTCGCCCGCGTGGCTATGGTGCAGTGCCGCTCTGGTTGCGATCGGTCTCGGCTATTCGGCCGTCGCGCGCGCGCGCCTCGGCGGCAACTGGAGCAGCATGGTCACGCTCAAGGTTGATCACGAACTGATCCGCAACGGTCCCTATCGTTCCGTCCGGCACCAGATCTATAGCGGCCTGTTGCTGGCGCTGTTCGGCACTTCACTCATGCTCGGTACTGAACGCGCGCTGCTGGGTATGGCGCTGATGACGGCGGCAATCATCCGCAAATTGATCATCGAGGAGCGCTTTTTGTCCGCGCAATTCGGTGAATCTTATGCGCGCTATCGCACCGAAGTGCCGGCCTTGATTCCATTTGTGTACTGAGGTCACGCCTAGCTAAAGGCGCTACTTTTCATTCTCAGTCATCTCTTTGAGCATCGCCAGCGCCTGCAGCACCGATTTGTGCCGCACTTCGCTGCGCCCGACATTGCCGTAGCGCATTTCCCTGTGCGTGAGCGCGCCGCTGCGCGAAGCGGCTGCGAAATGTACCAGTCCGACCGGTTTGTCGGCGCTGCCGCCGCCGGGGCCAGCGATGCCGGTGATGGCGACCGCCAGATCGGCGTTAGCGTTGCCGAGCGCGCCGCGCGCCATGGCTTCCGCCGTCTGCCGGCTGACCTCGCCGTGTGCTTTTAGCGTCGCTGCTGGAACACCGAGCATTTGCTGCTTGGCGTCGTTCGAATAAGTGACGAAACCGCGGTCAAGCACGTCCGATGAGCCGGCAATATCGGTGAGGGCGCCCGCCACCAGCCCGCCGGTGCAGGATTCCGCCGTCGCTACTTTCAATCCGCGTGCGCGGCAGGCATCGAGCACGGCAGTGGCAGCGGCGCGTAGTTCCTCGCTCACGGTGAACTCCAAGGCAGTCGCACCGTCGCCGTGGCGTAGGCCACGATGCCTTCGCCGCGGCCGGTGAAGCCGAGCTTTTCGCTTGTGGTTGCCTTCACCGCCACGCGGCCGGCATCAATGCCAGCGAGCCTGGCAATGTTCCCGCGCATGGCGTCACGATGCGGCCCGATGCGCGGAGCCTCGCACACGATGTTGATATCGATATGGGCGATGCGGCCGCCGCGCGCGGTCAGGCGCGCGAGCGCGAAGGCGAGAAAGCGGTCGGAGGAGGCGCCGCGCCATTGCGGGTCGCTCGGCGGGAAATGCACGCCGATGTCGCCATCGGCCAGCGCGCCGAGGATGGCGTCGGTCAGCGCATGCAGCACGACGTCGGCGTCGGAATGGCCGGTGAGCGCTTGCGCGTGTGGAATCTTGATGCCTGCAAGCGTAACGTGATCGCCGGGCCCGAAAGCGTGCACGTCTATGCCGGTGCCGATACGCACGTCGCCGAGTGCGGCGAATGCAGTCGCTTCGGCGCGTGCGAAATCTTCCTCGTTGGTGATCTTGATGTTACCGGCTTCGCCGGCAAATACGCTGACTTTCAGGCCGGCCCATTCGGCGAGTGCGGCGTCGTCGGTGAAATCCTCGCGACCCGCGGCAGCCGCGCGGCGATGGGCATCAAGCAAAGCGGGGAAGGCGAAGCTCTGCGGCGTCTGCACCAGACGCAACGTGTCGCGATCGAGCGTCTGGTCGACCATGCCCGCGGCATCGACGGTCTTGACCGTATCGGTCACCGGCATCGCCGGGATGGCCGCCCCGCTGCGCTCGGCCGCCGCAATCGCGCGCGACACCAGGGCCGCACTCGCGAACGGCCGCGCCGCATCGTGGATCAGGACGATATCGGGCTTTCGGGAGGCCAGCGCTTCCAGCCCGGCGCGCACCGAGGCCTGCCGCGTGGCGCCGCCGAACACCGGCGCGAGCAGGCCAAGGCCGTCCGCCGCGGATTGGAACATCGCCACATCCTCGTGGTGTATAACCGGCTGTACGAGCCCGACCTTCGGGTGTTCTAAGAGCATGACCAGGCTCTGCCGGATCATCGGCCTGCCACCGATCGGCCTGAATTGCTTGGGCAAATCGCCGCCCGCCCGGGATCCTCGTCCTGCGGCGACTATAACGACTGCGACACTTGCCATCCGTTTGAGGCTCCTTGAGTTCCGGCTTGGCTTAGCGCGTTCCTGCCGTAGCGGGAATGGATTAGGAAGTTTCGGCGGTGCTCAAGAATGAACAACTTTTTGCAGTGCAGCACTTGCGCCGATAATCAAAATGGCTAAACTCTGAGCATCGAATTATGGCGCCTAATTGGTAGGCAAAAATCCCGTGCATGTCGAAAATAAGCAAATTATCGGCGATTCTCTAAAAATAGGCACGGTAAAAGCGCCGAACCGTGTGATTTTGGCGCCAATGTCGGGCATTACCGACGCCCCTTTCCGCCGATTGGCCGAACGGCACGGCGCCGGCTTGGTGGTTTCCGAAATGACCGCCAGTTCAGGCCTAGCACAAGGCGAGCGCGAGGCACGGGTGCGTAGCGAGGGGGATGGTGTCAACATCCACATCGTACAGCTCGCCGGCTGCGACACCCGGTGGATGGCGGAAGGCGCCCGCATCGCGGAAGCGCAGGGCGCGCACGTTATCGACATCAACATGGGTTGTCCCTCCAAGCAGGTGACCAACGGTGCGGCCGGCTCGGCGTTGATGCGCGATGTCGACCATGCGCTGGACTTGATCGACGCAACGGTTGGCGCGGTGCGCGTGCCGGTCACCTTGAAAATGCGGCTGGGTTGGGATCGTGCCAGCCTCAACGCGCCCGAGTTGGCGCGCCGTGCGGAGGCCGCCGGCGTTCGCATGATCACTGTGCATGGCCGCACCCGCTGCCAATTCTACGACGGCAGCGCCGATTGGGCCGCAGTAAATGCGGTGAAGCAGGCGGTATCGATCCCGGTCGTCGTCAACGGCGACATTCGCACCTTCGACGATGCCGAACGCGCGCTCGCCGTATCGGGCGCCGACGCGGTGATGATCGGCCGCGCCGCGCAAGGTCGACCCTGGTTGCCCGGACAGGTGGCGCGCTATCTCGCGACCGGCAAGCGCGAGCGTACGCCGCCGCTATCCGAGCAATTTACGCTGATCGATACGCTCTATGATGAGATGCTCGTTCACCACGGGCTGAAAATCGGCCGCCGTCACGCCCGCAAGCATCTCGCCTGGGCGCTCGATTCTGCGGCAGCGACCGCCGGCGTATCGCTCGAGCTTCTCAAAAACCATCGCAACCGCGTGCTCACGGCCGACGAGCCGGCGCAGGCACGCCGACTGCTCGCGGATGCCTACGACGCCTTCGCCTGGAGGGCCGCTGCATGAGCAGGGCGCACGCCGTCTCCGCTTCCGTCAACTCGCCGGCCGACGCAGTGCTGAACGCGCTGCCGCACCCGGTCATCATGGTATCGCCTAGCGGTAAGATCGCGGATGCGAATGTCGCTGCCGAGCAATTCTTTGAGGCATCGATCCCGGTGCTGCGGCGCCACATGGTACGTGACCTGGTGCCCTTCGGCTCGCCGTTGCTCACGCTGATCGAACAGGTTCGGCAACACGGCGCGGCGGTCAACGAATACAAGGTCGATCTTGCGACGCCACGCAATCCCGGCGAGCGGCTGGTCGATTTGTATGTCGGACGGGTCCCGGAATATCCGGATCATGTGGTGGTCATGCTGCAAGAGCGTACCATCGCCGACAAGATGGACCGCCAGCTCACGCATCGCGGCGCGGCCCGCTCGGTGATCGCGCTTGCCGCCATGCTCGCGCACGAGATCAAGAATCCGTTGTCGGGCATTCGCGGGGCCGCGCAACTGTTGGAGCAGTCGGCCGGCGATGACGACCGTTCGCTCACCAAGCTGATTTGCGACGAAACCGACCGCATCGTGAAGCTGGTCGACCGCATGGAAGTGTTCGCCGACGAGCGTCCGGTCGAACGCGAGCCGGTCAATATCCACGTAGTGCTCGACCATGTGAAGCGGCTGGCGCAGACGGGCTTTGCCCGTCACATAAAATTCGTCGAAGATTACGACCCCTCGCTGCCGCCAATTTTCGCCAATCGCGATCAGCTTATTCAGGTATTCCTCAATCTGGTTAAGAACGCCACCGAGGCGATCGGCGAGGGGGCGATTGACGGGGAAATTCAACTGACAACGGCATTCCGCCCGGGCGTGCGGTTGTCAGTGCCGGGCAGCAAGGCGCGTGTATCGCTGCCGCTCGAGTTTTGCGTCAAAGACAACGGGCAGGGCGTGCCGGAAGACCTCATGCCGCATTTGTTCGATCCGTTCGTCACCACCAAGCAGAGCGGCAGCGGGCTCGGACTGGCCTTAGTGGCTAAGATTATAGGCGACCACGGCGGCATCATCGAATGTGAATCGCAACCGCGGCGGACGGTCTTTCGGGTGTTGATGCCGGTCTACAGCGGCGAGGGCGCCGCGGCAGACAATCCGCCGCCGGTAAGAGGCCCGTGAGGTAACACGATGCCAACCGGAAGCATATTGGTTGCCGATGACGATGCTGCGATCCGCACCGTCCTCAATCAGGCACTCTCGCGCGCCGGTTACGAGGTGCGCTCCACCGGCAACGCCGCGACCCTGTGGCGCTGGATCAGCCAAGGTGACGGCGATCTGGTCATCACCGACGTTGTGATGCCGGACGAGAATGCTTTCGATCTGATCCCGCGTATTCGCAAGGCGCGCCCCGATCTGCCGATCATAGTGATGAGTGCGCAGAATACGTTTATGACCGCGATCCGCGCGTCCGAGCGCGGCGCTTACGAATATTTGCCTAAACCGTTCGACCTGAAGGAACTCATTGCCATCGTCGGGCGCGCTTTGTCGGAGCCGAAGGAAAAAAGGCCGGCCGCTGCTAAGAGCGAGGATCTCGACAGCATCCCCTTGGTCGGCCGTTCGCCGGCGATGCAGGAAATCTATCGTGTGCTCGCCCGGCTGATGCAGACCGATCTGACGGTGATGATCACTGGTGAGTCCGGCACCGGCAAGGAACTGGTTGCCCGTGCGCTGCACGACTACGGCAAGCGGCGAAGCGGAACCTTTGTTGCCATCAACATGGCGGCGATCCCGCGCGATCTGATCGAGTCTGAATTGTTCGGGCACGAGAAAGGCGCCTTCACCGGCGCCAACACGCGCAGTTCCGGCCGCTTCGAGCAGGCCGAGGGCGGCACGCTGTTTCTGGATGAAATCGGCGACATGCCGATGGAAGCCCAGACGCGTCTGTTGCGTGTGCTGCAACAAGGCGAATACACGACGGTCGGCGGAAGAACGCCGATCAAGAGCGACGTGCGCATCATCGCCGCTTCCAACAAGGAACTGCGAACCCTGATCCAGCAGGGCCTGTTCCGCGAAGATTTGTTCTTCCGCCTCAACGTGGTGCCGCTGCGCCTGCCGCCTCTGCGCGAGCGCATCGAGGACGTGCCCGACCTGATCCGTCATTTCTTCGCCCAGGCCCAACGTGAGGGCCTGCCGCCCAAGCAGGTCGATCAGGCCGGCTTGGAGCGCCTCAAGCGCCATCGCTGGCCGGGCAATGTCCGTGAACTCGAGAACCTCGCGCGCCGGCTGGCCGCACTCTATCCGCAGGAGACCATCACGGCGACGGTGATCGAGGCTGAACTGGCGCAGCCGACGTTGCCGGTCGGCAGCGACGAGCCGCGTGCTGAGGAGGGCCTCGGCGCGGCGGTCGAAAGGCATCTGACCGCTTACTTCGCCGGGTTCAATGATGCTCTGCCGCCCGCCGGTCTCTATCACCGCGTCTTGCGCGAGATCGAATACCCGTTGCTGACGGCGGCTCTAGCGGCCACCCGCGGCAACCAAATTCGTGCCGCTGACCTGTTGGGGGTCAACCGCAACACATTGCGGAAGAAAATCCGGGACCTCGATATTCAGGTCTTCCGCGGTAGCTGACCCTAGCGACTTAATCCACCGAAGCTATTGCGCCGCGCTTTTGTCGCAATTGGGCAACATTGTTGTATAAAAGCATCAGTGCCGCATATAGGCATGCTAGCCTTCGCGTGCACGTTCCTCAGGGGCCGCCAGGCTCCTCCATCCGCTGCCAGGGGCCAATGAGCTTAGAACAGGCTGCCAGCGCCGAGACCGCGCTTGTCGTTCCGCCTGCCAAGCGAGCGGACGCACGGATGCTCGGACCGATCGCGGTCGGCCTCGCTTTGCTGTCAGCCTTTGTCACCTTTATTGTTCTCGCCGACTTCACGCCGATTTCGCCGACCCACAATGTGGTCGTCACGCTGTTGATGGTGAACGCGACCACGGTCCTGCTGCTGCTTGCCGTGATCGTGCGAGAGGTGTGGCAAGTCGTGCAGGCCCGGCGCAGCGGGCGGGCAGCGGCACGGCTGCATATACGTATCGTCGGATTGTTCTCCATTATCGCCGCGGCGCCGGCGATCCTGGTGGCGATCGTCGCCAGTGTTACGCTCGACCGCGGCCTCGATCGGCTGTTCTCCACTCGCACGCGTGCCGCAATCGAGAATTCACTGATCGTGGCGGAAGCCTATCTGCGCGATCACGCCCAGATCGTGCGCTCCGATATAATGCTCATGGCCAATGAGATCGCGCGCTCCAAGCCCATCCTGGAGCAAGACCACGCCAAACTACAGCAATACCTGACCTTCCAGGCGTCGGTGCGCGGACTTGCGGCCGCAGTTGTGATAGACACCGAGCTCAATGTCATTGCGCGCGCCGATCTCAAGATCAACCAGACCTTCGCCATGCCGCCGCGCGATGCGCTGCCGAAGATCGGCGAAACCGAACCGCAGTTGGTTCTGCTCCCGGACACGAATTATGTCGCCGCGGTCATCAAATTGCACAATTACGAGGGCGATTATCTTTACTTGACACGGCTGCTCGACCCGAACGTCGTGCCGCAGTTGCAGGCGACGCAGGCGAGCGTGACCGAATATGCCGCGATCGAGACGCGCCGCCTCGGCGTGCAGATCGCTTTCGCGCTTATGTATACCGTCATCGCGCTCACCGTCCTGTTGTCCGCGGTCTGGGTCGGGTTGGACTTCGCCAACCGTTTGGTGGCGCCGATCCGGCGCCTGATCGGCGCCGCCAACGTCGTTTCCACCGGCAATCTGCATGTGCGCGTGCCGATCCGCCAATCGGAAGGCGATCTGGCGCAGCTCGGCGAAACCTTCAACCGCATGACGCAGGAATTACGCAGCCAGCGCGACGACATCATGAACGCGCGCGACCTCATCGACAGCCGGCGGCGCTTCACCGAAGCCGTGCTGGCCGGTGCCAGCGCAGGCGTGATCGGCGTGGACGGCGACGGCTGCGTGAGCATCCTCAACCGCTCGGCGGAAAAACTAATCGGCCGCACCGAACCCGAGACGCTGGGGCGGCCGCTGACGGACGTTTTTCCGGAGCTCGCCGATTTCATGGCGGCGGCACGCTCCGGCGCGCGCACGCAGGATCAAATGACGATCATGCGCAACGGCCGCGAGCGAAACCTGTCGGTGCGGATCACCAGCGAACAATCGGCCGAAGCCGCGCATGGCTATGTGGTGACGCTCGACGACATCACCGAACTGGTCGCCGCGCAACGTACTTCGGCCTGGGCCGACGTCGCGCGCCGTATCGCGCACGAGATCAAGAACCCGCTCACTCCCATTCAATTGTCGGCCGAGCGCATTCGCCGTAAATACGGAAAGATGATCGGCGAGGACCGCACGGTGTTTGATCAATGCACCGATACCATCGTGCGCCAGGTCGACGATATCCGGCGCATGGTCGACGAATTCTCCCGTTTCGCGCGCATGCCCAAGCCGGTGATTGCCGCCGAGGACGTGGCCGACACCGTGCGCCAGGCCGTGTTCCTGATGCGGGTTGGAAATTCGGAAATCGACATCGACGTGGACCTCGCCGAGGATCCGATGCCGGCGCGCTTCGACAAGCGCTTGATGTCGCAGGTGCTCACCAACCTCATCAAGAACGCGACCGAAGCGATTGCCGCGGTGCCGCCGGCCGAACTCGGCAAGGGTTCGATCCGGATCTTTGTCGCGCGCGAAGGTGGCGATATCGTCATCGATGTCGTGGACAACGGGATCGGCTTGCCGAAGGAAAATCGCAGCCGGCTGCTCGAGCCTTACGTTACGACGCGCGAGAAGGGCACCGGGCTCGGCCTCGCTATCGTCGGCCGCATCGTCGAGGACCATGGCGGCAGCATCGAGTTGCGGGACGCCGCCGGCAGAATCGCCGGTCAGCGAGGCGCCTGGGTGTGCGTGCGGTTTGCCGCCGCCGGCCAAGCGCCAGCGTCCGAGTCTGAAAATCAGAACACTGCGAACGGGTCGTAGGCATGACCGCAGATATTCTCATTGTCGACGACGAGGCCGACATCCGCGATCTGGTGGCCGGCATCCTGCAGGATGAGGGCTACGACGCGCGCACCGCACGCAACAGCGACGACGCGCTTGCCGCCATCGTGGGGCGCAAACCGAACCTGGTGTTTCTCGACATCTGGCTGCAGGGCAGCAAGCTCGACGGGCTGCAATTGCTCGATACCATCAAGCAAGGACATCACGAGGTGCCGGTGGTGATGATCTCCGGCCACGGCAACATCGAGACCGCAGTCGCCGCCATCAAGCGCGGCGCCTATGATTTCATCGAGAAACCGTTCAAGGCCGATCGCCTGGTGCTGGTGGCCGAGCGCGCCCTCGAGACCTCGCGGCTCAAGCGCGAGGTCAAGCAGCTCAAGCAGATGGCGCCCCAGCCAGCCGCGCTGATCGGACGCTCGCAGGCCGTCGCGCAACTGCGCCAGACCATCGAACGGGTGGCGCCGACCAATAGCCGCATCCTGATCGTCGGCCCTTCCGGGGCGGGCAAGGAATTGGCGGCGCGGACAATTCATCTGTCGTCCGCCCGCGCCAACGGACCGTTCATGGTGATCAACGCCGCCGCGATCACGCCCGAGCGCATGGAAGTCGAATTGTTCGGCGTCGAGCGCGCCAACGGTTCGGACGAGCGCAAAGCGGGCGCCCTGGAAGAGGCGGACGGCGGCACGCTGTTCATCGACGACGTCGCCGAACTGCCACGCGAGACGCAGAACAAGATCCTACGCGTGCTGGTCGACCAGACCTTCCAGCGCGTCGGCGGCGGCGTCAAGGTCGCGGTCGACGTGCGCATCATGTCGTCGACAGCGCGCAATCTCGAGGCGGAGATCGCGGCGGGAAAATTCCGTGAGGACCTCTATCATCGCTTGTCGGTGGTACCGATCCGCGTGCCGCCCTTGGCCGAGCGGCGCGAGGACATTCCCGATCTGGTCGATTATTTCATGGGCCAGATTTCGCAGACCACCGGCCTGCCGAAACGTCGCATCGGCGAAGACGCCATGGCCGTGCTGCAATCGCATAGCTGGCCGGGCAATGTCCGGCAGCTTCGCAACAATGTCGAGCGCCTGATGATCCTGGCCGGCGGCGACCCGAATGCCGTGCTCGACGCCAGCATGCTGCCGCCCGACGTCGGCTCAATGGTGCCGACCATGCCGAACGGGAATGGCGGCGAGCAACTGATGGGCCTGCCGCTGCGCGATGCACGTGAAGTATTCGAGCGCGAATATCTGGTGGCGCAGATCAGCCGTTTTGGCGGCAACATTTCGCGCACCGCCGAGTTTGTCGGCATGGAGCGCTCGGCGCTGCACCGCAAGCTCAAGGCGCTGGGAATCGGCTAGCCAATCCGCATGTCTCGCATCGCCTATGTCAATGGCCGCTACCTGCCGCATGCCGACGCGAAAGTCTCGGTCGATGACCGCGGCTATCAATTCGCCGATGGCGTCTACGAAGTCTGCGAGGTGCGGGGAGGGCACTTGATCGACGAGCGCCGACACATGGCGCGGCTCGATCGCTCGCTGAATGAACTGCGCATTGCGCGCCCGATGTCGCCGGCCGCGCTTGCGATCGTGTTGCGGGAAACCGTGCGACGCAATCGCGTTCGCGATGGCATCGTCTACTTGCAGATCACCCGCGGCGTGGCGCGGCGGGATTTCGCGTTTCCGCCAGCAGGAACCAAGCCCTCCATGGTAGTGACCGCGCGCAGCAACGATCCTTCGCGCCTCGAACAATTGGCGGCCGAGGGCATCGCTGTCGTCACCGTACCCGACATCCGCTGGCAGCGGGTGGATATCAAAACCGTGGCGCTGCTTCCGAACGTGCTCGCCAAGCAGGCCGCGCGCGATAAGGGCGCGCGCGAAGCTTGGCTGATCGACGCGCACGGGCGCGTGACCGAAGGCGCCTCATCGAATGCCTGGATTGTCAGCCGCGACGGCAAGCTCATCACGCATCCGCTCGGCCACGATATCCTGGCGGGCATCACGCGCTCGGTCGTGATCGATGTGCTCAAGACGCAGGGGCTGGCGTTGGAGGAACGCTGCTTCTCGGTCGAGGAAGCCTATGCAGCGCGCGAAGCCTTCGTCACCTCGGCGAGCCAAACCGTGCTGCCGGTGGTGAGCATTGACGGGCGCCCCGTCGGCAACGGCGCGCCCGGACTGATTGCCGCCGCGCTACGGCGCGATTACCACCGTCACGCCGAAACCGGGTAACTTTTAAATAACGGCGCCCCCGCCTACCGCCATGCGAGAAGATGCCGTCATGGGCGGCCGCAAGGCGCCCCGGCCATCTCGCAAAATGACCTAAAATAACAATTATTTCAGCAGTTTGGTGATGTAGGCGCTAACTTATGCTTGCGCCGGGACACCGCCTGCCATCTAATAGCGGCTCCTAAGCTTGGTGCTGCTTCTGCGAGGGGCTAAGCGGCGTCCGCATTTAATCGTCTGCGCGGTAAGCTTGGGCAACGAAGGTCTCGCGCGTCAGACGCGGGCAAAAAAATGGAACACGGCCATGGCTGCCGAACGTGCGCAAAATCTGCAAGACACTTTTCTCAATCACGTCCGCAAAGCAAAAATCCCGCTGACCATTTTCCTGGTCAACGGAGTTAAATTGCAGGGCGTAGTGACCTGGTTCGATAACTTCTGCGTGTTGTTGCGGCGAGATGGACATTCCCAACTCGTCTACAAGCACGCGATTTCAACCATCATGCCCGGTCACCCAATCCAGTTGTTCGAAGGCGGCGAAGAGCCGCTGGCCGGGGACAAGGTCTGATTGGAACAACGTCAACGTGACAAGCGCGCCGATCTCCTGAGCCCGACGGCGTCGGGTACGGAGACCGGCCGCGCCATCGTGATCGAGCCGTGGCTCAAGCGCGAGGGCAGAGGCGATGCCACGCGCGCACAGTTGGAGACGCGCACGCCGGAGGCTCGCCTCGAGGAAGCCGCCGGGCTCGCGCGGGCCATCGACCTCAATGTGGTGCAGGAAGGGCTCGTTACCCTCAACAACGTACGGCCCGCGACTTATATCGGCACCGGCAAGGTCGATGAGATCGCTGGACTGGTCAAAAGCCTATCGGCGTCCGTCGTGGTGATGGATTGTCCGGTGTCGCCGGTGCAACAGCGCAATCTCGAAAAGGTCTGGGGTGCCAAAGTCATCGATCGCACCGGATTGATCTTGGAAATCTTCGGCCGGCGCGCGCGCACGCGTGAAGGTGCACTGCAAGTCGAGCACGCGCACCTCAACTACCAGAAGAGCCGATTGGTCCGCTCTTGGACCCATCTCGAGCGCCAGCGCGGCGGCTTCGGATTTCTCGGCGGTCCCGGCGAAACCCAGCTCGAAGCCGATCGACGGGTGATCGAAGACCGCATCAAGCGCATTGAAGCTGAGCTCGACAAGGTCAAGCGCACCCGCAAGCTGCATCGCGATAGCCGCAAGCGGGTGCCTTATCCGATCGTGGCGCTGGTCGGCTATACCAATGCCGGCAAGTCGACGCTGTTCAACCGCATGACCGCGGCAAGCGTGGTGTCGGCCGATATGCTGTTCGCCACGCTCGACCCGACGCTGCGGGCGGTGGCGCTGCCGCACGGCAACCGCGTTATCCTCTCCGATACCGTCGGCTTTATTTCCGAGCTGCCGACCATGCTGGTGGCGGCGTTCCGCGCCACGCTGGAGGAAGTGATCGAGGCGGACGTCATCCTACATGTGCGCGACACGTCGCACGAGGATTCCGCCGCGCAATCGCACGACGTCGAAAAAGTGCTCGGCGAGCTCGGCATCGAAACGGCCGATCCTCGGCTGGTCGAGGTCTGGAACAAGATCGACCGACTCGATGGCGATGCGAGAGCGCGGCTGTTCAATCTAGCGGAGCGGCAACCGGAAGCGCGGCGGCCGATCCCAGTGTCGGCCTTGAGCGGGGAAGGGATCGAGCACCTGGTTGCCGCGATCGAAACGCGGCTTAACGAAAATCGGCAAACCCTCGAACTGGCGATCGATCCGGCCGATGGCGCGGGTTTAAGCTGGCTCTACCGCCACTCCGAGGTGCTGTCGAAAGGCATGCGCGATGACGGGCTGCTGGCGGTGACGATACGGGCAGATGCCGAGAAGACGGCCCGGGTGAGGGCGAAGTTTCCCGCCTGACCGTTAGGTCTTTTCTGCCGCCTTTGCCTCATCCCAAAGAGCATCCATCTCGGCCAAGCTGGCTTCCTTGGGCGTCTTTCCGCGAGCAGCGAGAGCCCTTTCGATTGAGCCGAAACGGCGCTCGAATTTCAGGTTGGTCTGCCGCAGAACGTCTTCCGGATCGGCACCCAGATGACGGGCGAGGTTGACCACCGCGAACAGGAGATCACCCACCTCGGCCGCCGCCTCGGCCTTGCCGCGCCGATCGAGCTCGGCCTCGATCTCGTCGGCTTCCTCGCGGATCTTGGCCAGCACCGCACGCGGGTCATTCCAGTCGAAACCCACGCGGCCGGCCTTATCCTGCAGCTTCAGCGCACGGGTTAACGCGGGCATGGCGACCGGCACGCCGGCCAGGGCGCTCTGGGGGTCAGCCTCGGCTTGGTTCGCCTTCTCCTGCGCCTTGATGCGCTCCCACAGTCCCTCGACCGCCTCGGCGGTACGGCCCTCGGCATCGCCGAACACGTGCGGATGGCGGCGCACCAGCTTGGCAGTCACGGTTTCGACTACATCGCCGAAGTCGAATGCGCCTTGTTCCTCGGCCATGCGCGCATGGAAGGCAACCTGCAGCAGGAGGTCGCCGAGCTCGTCCTTGAGGTCGCCGAGACTGCCGCGCGCGATGGCGTCGGCCACCTCATAGGCTTCCTCCAGCGTATAGGGCGCTATGGTGCGAAAGTTCTGTTCCAGGTCCCACGGGCAGCCGGTGCCGGGCGTACGCAAGGCCGCCATGATCTCGATCAGCCGGGCAATATCGCGGGAAGGCTTCACGGGGTCGGAGGCTCGTTACGGCGGGGGAAACCGACTGTAGCAAAGCCCGCCCTTTGCGGCGACCGCCGATTGTTGATTCGCATAAGACATATTATGGAATATTCTACAGTACCACATAACGCGACTACTTTAAGATCAAACTCTATAAAATTGAAAAGACTGCTCTATTTGAGAAATCGATCGGTTGTGGCGCCGTGACGCCAAGATTGGTTTTTATCGCATGGTATCAGTGTATTGCAAAAGACAACGAAGGACTCACATTAGCTTGTGAATGTCATCCCGTCGTAGCCAGGCTCGATGCCCAGCGGCAGGCTGGCCTGCAGCGCTGCATAATCCATGTCGCTGTGCAGATTGGTAAGGATCGCCCGCCGCGGCTTAACCCGCGCAATCCATTCCAGCGCCTCGTCCAAATTGAAATGGCTGGGATGCGGCGCCTTGCGCAGGGCATCCACGATCCAGACGTCGAGCCCGGCCAAGGCTGCTAGGCTACCCGGCGGCAAGCTCTTGAGGTCGGCGGAATAGGCCACATTGCCGAAGCGGAAGCCAAGGGACGGGATATCGCCGTGATCCTGCAGCACGGGCAGGGCCTCGATCGGGCCGCCCTGCCCCTCGACCGTGACCGCAGTGCCGGCCACCAGTCGATGCTCGGTCAGGATCGGCGGATAATCGCTGCCCGGCGGTTTTGCGAAGCAATAGCCGAAGCGGGTGCGCACGTCGCGCGATGTGGCCTCGTCCAGAAAGACGTCGACGCGGCGGCGCTTGTGCACGAACAGAGGACGTAGGTCGTCGATTCCATGGGTGTGGTCGGCGTGCTCGTGGGTGATCAGCACGGCGTCCAGCCAATCGACCTCGGCGTCGAGCAACTGCATGCGCAGATCCGGCGTGCAGTCGACCAGAACGCGGGTCTGGCCGCTAGCACCGGTCCGTTCCACCAAAAGCGCGCAACGGCGCCGGCGGTTTTTCGGATTGTTCGGGTCGCACGAGCCCCAGCCCAGAGCGACGCGCGGCACGCCCATCGACGAGCCGCAGCCGAGGATGGTGAACTTCAAACTCATGGTGCGTTGGCCAAACTGCGTGGAACTTTGTTGAACAGCCGGAAGAAATTATCCGTCGTCTGTTGCGCTATTTCGTCAAACGAAACGTCGCGCGCCGCCGCCAGAACCTTGGCAGTTTCGGCCACATAAGCCGGCTCGTTGCGGTTGCCGCGGAACGGCAGCGGCGCGAGATAGGGCGCGTCGGTCTCGACCATGATGCGCTCACCCGGCAGCTCGCGCGCGACGTCGCGTAAAGCTTGCGAGTTCTTGAAGGTGAGGATGCCGGTGAAGGAGATAGAGAGGCCCAATTCGATGGCGCGCATCGCCAGATCGCGGCCGCCGGTGAAGCAATGCAGCACAGCCGGGAAGGCGCCCTTCCCCATTTCCTCACTCAAAATAACCGCCATGTCGGCGTCGCAGTCCCGCGAATGGATCACCAGCGGCAGGCCGGTCTCGCGCGCGGCGGCAATGTGCCGGCGGAAGCTCACGGCCTGGGCGTCGCGCGGCGATTTGTCGTAGTGGTAATCGAGCCCCGCCTCGCCGATCGCGACGATTTTCGGATGTTTTGCCAAGCTCACCAGCATTTTGGCGTCGACATCCGGCTCCTCTTTGGCGTTGTGGGGATGGGTGCCGACCGAACAGAAAATGTCCGGGTATTTCTCCGCGATCGCCAAGACCTGGGCATGTTTGCGCACGCGGGTCGAAATGGTGACCATGCGGCCGACCCCGGCGGCGCGGGCGCGCTCCACCACGGCGTCGAGCTCGGCGGCGAAATCGGGGAAATCGAGGTGGCAATGGCTATCCACCAGCATGGTCAGGCCTTTTCTTCGGGCTCGACGTAGCGCGGGAATACCGGCGCCGGCGGCGGCAGCGTGCGGCTGGGAGCGATGCGTTTTGTGCCGTTAAGCTCGGAGAAGCGGCGCTCCTCGGGCTTGATCGCCAGAAGCTCGAGAAGTTTGGCCGCCGAGGATGGCATGAACGGCTGCGCAAGGATTGCCACCTGCCGCAGCACTTCCGCCGTCACGTATAGGATGGTCCCCTGCCGCTGCGGATCAGTCTTGGCCTTGGCCCAGGGCGCCTCCGAGGCGAAATAGCGGTTAGCGTCGGCGACGACGGCCCACACCGCGTTGAGCACATGGTGCAGCGCTTGCGTCTTCATGTGCTCGCGCGTGATGCCGATCATAGCGTCGGCGGATGCCAAAATTGCCTTGTCTTCGGCGGTGAACTCACCCGGTACCGGCAGCACGCCGCCGAAGGCCTTGCCGACCATCGACAGCGAGCGCTGCGCCAGATTGCCGAGATCGTTGGCGAGATCGGCATTGATGCGGTTGACGATCGCCTCATGGCTGTAATTGCCGTCCTGGCCGAACGGGATCTCGCGCAGAAAGAAAAAGCGCAGATGATCGACGCCGTAGGCGTCCGCCATGGTGAAGGGATCGACCACGTTGCCGACCGACTTCGACATCTTCTCCCCGCGATTGAACAAAAAGCCGTGGCTGAAAATGTGCTGCGGCACTTCGAGCCCGGCCGACATCAGGAAGGCCGGCCAATAGACCGCGTGGAAGCGCACAATGTCCTTGCCGATGACGTGTAGGTTTGCCGGCCAATAGCGCTTGAATGTCTCGCTGGTATCGTCGGGGAAGCCGACGCCGGTGATGTAATTGGTCAGCGCGTCGACCCACACATACATGATGTGCTTGTCGGCGCCGGGCACGCGGATGCCCCAGTCGAAGGTGGTGCGCGAGATCGACAGATCCTGCAGCCCGCCGCGGACGAAGCTCGCCACTTCGTTGAGCCGCTCTTTCGGCAGCACGTAATTCGGCCGCTCGTAGAGCTTGAGCAATTTGTCCGCATAGGCAGAAAGCTTGAAGAAATAGCTCTCCTCCTCGACCCACTCGACCGGCGTGCCGGTCTTGGTGGCGAGGCGCTTGCCGTGTTCGTTGAGCTGCGTCTCGTCCTCGGCGTAATAGGCCTCGTCGCGCACCGAATACCAGCCGGCGTATTTGTCGAGATAGATGTCGCCGTTCTTTTCCATCCGCCGCCAGATTTCCTCCGACGAGCGGTGGTGGCGCTCCTCAGTGGTGTGGATGAAGTCGTCGTTCGAGCACTCCAGCAGTTTCACCATTTTCTCGAACAGCGGCACGTTGCGGTCGCGCAATTGCCGCGCGGTCAGACCCTCGCGCGTCGCGGTCTGCTGCATCTTCTGGCCGTGCTCGTCGGTGCCGGTGAGGAAATAGACATCGTAGCCGTCGAGCCGCATGAAGCGGGCGATGGCGTCGGTGGCGATCGCCTCGTAGGCATGACCGATATGCGGCGCGCCGTTCGGGTAGGAGATCGCGGTGGTGATGTAGAAGGGCGTTTTGGCCGGCATTTTCGACTTTATTGAAAGACGGGGATGGCCGGATCGAGTCCGGCCATGACGAGGCTGGGAGTAGGTATCAACCGCAAGCGGCTGGGGCAAGCAGGCGGATTTGGGCGACCGCCGCAGTCGTCACTCAACGTCCCGGCAACGAACGCTCGACTATGAGTACGGCCCATTCTTCAGGACCGTGTAGGCGGCGGCGCCCAACGCGATCGCCACACAACAATACCCCACTATTTCCCCCCGCCGTCCGCCGCGCGCGGCGAGCGCGAGCGCGGCCGCAGCCACCACGGCGATAAGCGCCGGGATGGCAGAATAGGCAACGCGCGGCACGATCATCCCGACGCTGGTATAAAAAGCAGCGGCAACGGCGCTTACCAAGACAGCGGTTACCGCCAGAGGCCACAAAGCAGGTCGCGTGTCGGGTTCGCCGCCCCGATTGGTCAGCCACAATGCAGCGACAATGACCGATACGGCGGCCAGCGGGATCGCCTGCTCTGCCGCGAAGCGCAGTAAGAGCAGCAATTTGCCGAGCCAAATCGTAATCAGGGTCCCGAGCCCTTCATGCCAGGCGCGCAGTATCCAAACGACCTCGTCATATTTGGTCATTTCATGCTGGTAGAAACCGCCGGTCTTGAACCAGACAAATGCAAACCACAGCGCTTCCGGTGCAAAAGTGAAGACGGCTATGATCATTAGATTGCAAAGTGTCTGCCACCATATTGCACGCGAGCCGCACCGGAGCGCGAAGACAAACACGCAAATAGCCACGCACGGCAGGACAATGACGAACAACGGATATGCGGTGCCGCCAAGTCCGCACGCGAGCCCGATGTAAATTGCGAAGCGCCGCCTGATCAAGGCGCCGGCATTGGCGCGCATCGATGCATCGAGGGCGAAAACCGGTATCAAGATGTTGAACATCTGGGTATGCGGCGACCACATGAACGCTTTGACGACATCGTTGGCGGCCAAGAGGAAGCCGATCGCCACCAGGACGACGGCTTGCAACGTACTGCTGTCGGTCCACGGCGCGCAGATGCGCTGCAAATAGTAAAACGCCGCCAGCACAATGCCGAAGTTGATGATGATATAGGCGAGATACCCCGGTATATCCTTGGCGAGCGCATCGGCGATGCGTCCGGTGTCGATATCGGGCCGAGATGCGCGAATTCCCAGCTTGTCCGCGAGGCTCGCCAACGGCTGCAAGGCCCATGTCAGGACCGCGGCGGCGGCGATCAAGCCGGGACGCGATTGGCGGGTATTGAATGGTTCGAGCAAACCGCTTGGTTCGCGCGCGAGCCGCATGAATTCAGGGGAATCGCAATTGAGCGTAATGCCAAACGGTCCGGGCAGATGGACGTTCACCACACAGTTGGCCGCTTGCTGGTCATCGGGAACGCGCGGGCCAATAGACAAGGCAAACATCAAAAGCAGAAGGCAGCCACCGAACCACCAGAATGAGCGATCAAGACGAAGCCGGCGGTCGTCGTGGGCGGCGTTCATTTCCAACGCGCACCTAGCGGAATAGAAACGTCAGCCATGTAAGCTTTCTCGAACAAGGCAAACTGCGGTGGCGTCACCGCGCAATGTCGCACGTCCCGGTCACTAAATAGGACAGCTGATAGGCCACGAATAGCGCTTGCGACTTGCCAGTCGGAAAATGCACACGGATGAAATCAGTCGTCGCGTTCGCAGCGCCCTTGTTGCGTCCAAAATAGACCTTGGAGACCAGCACATAGTCCTCCAGCGCACCGGTTCGTTGGACGACCCTATTTTCCCGCTTGAGTTCGCTCGGATACGTAATATCGCCGCCGGGTAGGTCGATGACCATTTGATCAAAGTGCTTGCGGCGGATATCCGCACCCGGGTCATCTTTAGTAAGGGAGCCATCCGCTTGGACAGCAACGGCGTCCTTTGCAGTACATCGGTAAGTCTTGTCTTTTTCCCGACCGAAAGCCGTTGCAAAATTCAACACCAGCACTGCGAACAGGACCAATGCGAGCGCGCTAGTCATCGGCTGCGATGAAAACTTGGACATTGCAAACTTCCTTGCTAGCCGCCACGAGCGAACATCCCGCGAGAGCGGCCTATGATTAACGTGCTTGGATTACGCGCGCCCTTTGATCTCGATCAAACCAGAGCCCCACCCCCTCCGCTTTAACATGACACCACCGGACGACCGTTGCACAATCCCGTGAATCCGCCGCCCGCGCGGTTGAACAATTCGCTGCGGTGCGCCATATACGCGCCACACCTGCCGAGCCAATCCACCCCCCAAGGAGCATGAATTGAGCAGTTTTCGAAGCCCCGACGTATTGGAGCGCCGCAATAACGCCGAGGCCGTCAAAAAGGCGATGCTGGCAAAATTTCGTGCCGTGACGCAAGACCCGGTCCGCGCCGAGGAATTGCGCGCCCAGCGACTGGCGATTGCCGAGGCACGCGCAGCGCGCGCAGCGGAGCGCGAGGCCGCCCGCAAGGTGCGCGAAGCCGAACTCGCCGCGGAGGCCGCCCGCCTCGCCGAGCTCGAAGCGCAGGCACAACGCGAGCGCGAGGCTGCGGAGGCCTTGCGCGCGGCCGAAGAGGCCGAACAAGCGCAGGCGCTCGCCGCCGAGCAGAAAGCCGCCCGCGACGCCCGCTACGCGGCCCGCAAGGCAGCCAAGAAGAAGCGCCGGCGCGGCTATTAATCCTGGCTGATTGCGCCACGCGACGCGCTAGCGCGCCACCCTCCCCGTTCCGGGGAGGGGCAAGAGGCCGTTCAATCGTTGGCGGCGTAACGATAGCCAGGTCCGCGCTGCGCGCGGGCAATGCGTGCCGTCTTGCCGCCGAGATCTGCCACGACGACCATACGGTCGACCTCGCCTTTCAAGAAGGCTTGCAGGAATTTGTTGTAATCGCGGAACGACACGCAGCCGTTCGACTGACCGTTGGCGCCGAGCATGTAAGTATGCGCCAGGATGCCGTCACGGCCGAACATCTTGCCGTCGTCGACCGGTTTGAGGCGGATGGCTTGCACGCCATGGAACAACTGTTCGCGTAAAGCCAAGTCATAAACGTTCGGCGGGGTCGCACCGCGCATCCTGACGTGGACGTAACGCGGATCGTCCAGCTTCTCGCCCAGCCCCGAGTGCGCCTCTAGCCGCTGCCCGTTGGGCAAATAGACGGTATGCGCGGCGATATCATAAACCGCCGTATGGCTATCGACTTCGGGCAGCGCCGCCAGCTTGTTGTGGCCGGCTTGCGGCGCGGCACGCTTCTCGGCAACCGGCGGCGGCGCGATGGTGGCCGCGAACTTCACCAAGGCTTGCCCGACCGGGGACACCGCGATCTCCTGCGGCGCGGGATGCGGGCGCGGCAGCGGCACGTTATTCGCTCGTTCGGCCGGGCGCGGCGGCGGCAAAGGCACGTTATTCGCGATTGCGAACGGACGCTGCGGCACGATCAACGCAGCGCTGACCTGGATGGACGAGGTCGCGTCCGCCCAGCGCGCCGCAAACGTCACAGCCTTCGGGGTCGGTTGTTCTTGGACGAGCGCGATCGCGCCGGGACCCATCGGCGCGCGCGCCTGAAGATGCGGATTGCTGCCGACAACGGTGTTGACGATCCACGCGGCCGCCAGCGTGATGGTCGTGATTAACAGCCCCGCGGCGGCCAAGGTTACAAGGCCGACGACCGCGCCTTTTGCAAGAAAACGAATGGTGCGCGTGATGCGGCGAAAACCGCCGAAAGAGACAACACGTCCCCCGAAACAAGGGACGTCCCCGAACGCCACCGCCGCATACGCCATAATCTACGCCACACAAACGCGACTGCTGCGATCGACGCCATGGCCGTTCGCGCCGGTACAGGCGCGTCAGCCGTCTCGCTCGCATGAAACAGTCGGAACTAGGTCCCCGGTATCCCCATGCGCCGTCCCACGACCTATGGGGCGACGGGAAAACTATGCAGCGGTTGGGGTTAAGCTGCTGTAAACGGCCGCACGCGTTGCGCCGGCGGCTCGTTTATGGCGCACAATGGAACCGCCCTTTTGCCGCGCCACGGCTTCTGGCACAAACCAGCAGCGCCCACGGAATCGCGTCTATGACCGCCCTGCAACGCTGGCTGCTCGCCCTTCTGCTCACCGCCGTGGCGGTTGTGGTCTGCTATCTGTGGATCGACCGGCCGCTCGCGCTGCTCGCGCATGCCCATAGCGGCAAGCGCGAAACCTTTGCGAGCCTCACGCGCATTCCCGATCTGCTGATCCCGCTTGCCGCCGCCGCTTTCGTGGCGTTCGGGCTGTGGGCTTTCGCTGGGCGGCGCTTCTCGAGGCCGCTGACCGCCGGCAGCCTGTGCAGCGTCAGTCTGATCGTGGGCGAAACCATCAAGAGCCTGCTCAAATACGCCTTCGGCCGGCTGTGGCCTGAGACCTGGGTACAGGACAATCCCTCGTTCATTCACGACGGCGCCTACGGCTTTTTCCCGTTCCATGGCGGCGCGGGCTATGGCTCGTTCCCGTCCGGCCACACGGCGGCGACCTGCGCGCTGATTTCGGTGCTGTGGATCCTGTATCCGAGGCTGCGCCTGCTCTGCGCGCTCGCGGTGCTGGCGGTCGGCGTCGGCCTGGTCGGCGCCAATTTTCACTTCCTCGGCGACGTGATCGCCGGCGGCTTCGTCGGCATCTCGGCTGGCTGGATGACGGTCGCGATCTGGCGGGCGCACCAGGTCCGGCGCGCCGCACCCCGGTAATTTTTAGAAATCCGTCACGCGAATCACTTAACCTGCCTCCCTATGGCGGTTCGTCAGTTACGGATCGATCGGCAGCCTGGGTCTTCGGGGCCACAAAGTTCCCGAAAGCCGGACATCCCGCCGCCTCGCGCACAAATCCGAGCCAACTCGTTTCCGACGCCGCCGCACCCGCACGCGGCCCGCCGGCGTGCGCATTCATCCTCAAGTCCACCAGAAGGAGTCGACCCTTGGGTAAGAATCTCAATAGGAAAAGACGCCGTCATGAGCGCCAATTCGGATCCGCCGAGATCATAAATTTCCTCGATCCGAAATTCGAAATCGAACGCGCGCTGCCCCCGATCAAGGCTCTCAACCCGACCCAAGCCGACTATCTCGACGCTCTTCGCAAATCTCCCCAGGTGATTGTGCTCGGACCCGCGGGCACCGGCAAAACCTGGATCGCGGCTACCCACGCCGCCGACCTCTACCGCAACCGGCAAATCGACAAGATCATCCTGACGCGGCCCAACGTGCCGTGCGGACGGTCGCTCGGCTATTTCCCCGGCTCACTGGAAGACAAGTTCGCACCCTGGGCGGCGCCGGTCGCCGAAGCGATCAAAGAGCGCATCGGCAAGGCCGCCTACGCCATCGCCCTGAAGAACGGCGGCATCGAACTGGTGCCGTTCGAGGTGATGCGCGGGCGCTCGTGGAAGAACGCATTCGTGCTGCTCGACGAAGCGCAGAACGCCACGCCGGCCGAGATCAAGACATTCCTGACGCGCATCGGCGAAGACTGCACGGTGGTGATCAACGGCGACGTCAGCCAATGCGATCTCGACAAAGACAGCGGCTTGCGCACCGTCATCGGCATGATCGACGCGCAGAACCTGCCGGTGCCGGTGATCGAATTCACCCGCGCCGACATCGTGCGCTCCGGCATCTGCGCCATGTGGGTGAACGCTTTCGACGAGGCGCAGATCTAGCCGGCCGGCGCATTAGGCCGGATTGAGCGCCGGTGCCTACCGTAACACCGCCTTTGCGCGTCGCGGACGTGCATCAATTGAGGTGCGTCAACGCCGGTGGGCGTAAACCGTGCTCATGCTCGCGCAACTCCCCGGGAGCCGCCGCATGACCGCCAACAACGACCACCCCGATCACGGTATCGACGCGCTGCTGCCGGCGGAAATCGCCGAAAAGGCCGAAGCGGTCGGCGTTCGCAAAGCGCAGCTCGACGTGCTCAGTCTGGTGGCGCTCGGCGTCCTTGCTGGCGCCTTCATCGCGCTCGGCGCGATGTTCGCAACCACAGTGCTGGCGGGCACCGACGGCGCCATTTCCTTCGGCCTCGGCCGCCTGCTCGCCGGCATCGTGTTCGGGCTTGGGCTCATCTTGGTCGTGCTGGGCGGCGCCGAACTGTTCACCGGCAACAATTTGATGGTGATGGCGTGGGCCGCCGGCAAGCTGCCGCTGCGCGACATGCTGCGTGCCTGGGTCATCGTCTATATCGGCAATTTCATCGGTGCGATCGGTACCGCACTGCTGGTGTTTCTATCCGGGCAGTACCTCGCCGGCCGCGGCGCGGTCGCCGCCGTCGGGCTCAAGATCGCGGCCGACAAGACCGCCCTGCCCTTTGAGCGCGCGCTATTTCTCGGCATCCTGTGCAACGTGCTGGTGTGTCTTGCGGTCTGGCTGTCGCTCGGCGCGCGCACCACCAGCGACAAGGTGCTCGCGGTTCTGTTCCCGGTCTCGGCCTTCGTCGCCGCTGGTTTCGAGCATTCGGTCGCCAATATGTATTTCATCCCGCTCGGCCTGTTCGCCAAGGCCTGGGGTCCCGCCGAGATGTGGTCGCAACTCGCGAGCAGCGCGGCGGGCTATGCCGGCCTGACCTGGCCGGCATTTGTCCGCAGTCTCGTGCCGGTCACGATCGGCAACATTATCGGCGGCGGCGCACTGGTCGGCGGCGTTTACTGGTTCATCTACTTGCGCCGCCGCTGAGCGCTATTCGTCGGCCGCTATTTCGCGCAGAGCTTGTCGAGGCCCTCGAGGACGTCGCCGATCTCCTTGCCGGCCTTGGAATTCTGATCCATGTCCTGCAGCGCGTCCGTCAGCGCGATATATTCCGGCCCGAGCTTTTTGGTCATGTCCTCCATTTTCTTCGACAGCTCGTCGACCTTCTTGTTGTCTTTCTTCTGGTCGGCTTGCTCGAGCTGGTCACCGAGCTTGGCCATGTCGCAGTAGGTCTGCGTCTTAGCTTTGTCGGCGCTGATGGTCTTGACGACCTTTTCGGCGTCCGCCTTCGTCGCCTTGGCCTTTTGCGCCTGCGCGCAGACCGGCACGGCGAGGATCGCGATAGCGGCAACTATGACCTTCAATTTCATGGACCTCTCCTTCGGACATGCCGGCGGAACGAATGTCCGCTTCGGGGCGAATGATTAGCTGCAATAACTCCGGTGCGATAGGGGTCGTTCCGTCTGCCTAGCTGTGACGATTGATCGAATCATGCCATGCGCCATGTCACCGCCCCGGCTGCGCACAAAGGCAGTCCGAAGGCGACCACCAAAAGAATATCGGCCGGGTTGCGATGGATGACCGCGAACAGGACGATAGCAAGTCCAAATGCGGACATGATGGCCGCATGACGGCGGCCTCTTTTCTTCAACACGTCGCGCGGCGCTTTCGCCGATGCGATCGTTGCCCCGCAGGCGCGGCAGAAGCGATCACCCGCCGCAATTTCGGCCTGGCATGACCAGCACCGCGGGCCGCCTTGGCCATCCGCCTCGCTGGTCATTGCTCTTTCGTCACCTATGCCTGGCGCGCGCTAGGCGGCCGGCTTGTGCGAGATGTGGTAGGTCATCACACCGGTCAGGAAGCTGCGGCTTTCGATGTCGACGAAGCCCACACCCTTGAGCAGATCGTCCAGTTCGCGCGGCTTGTAGAAGTGGTGGATGGCATCGGCGAAATAGTGCACGCACTTCATGCTCTCGGCGGAGCTGCCGAACAGTTTGGCGGTAAACCAAACCGAGAAGCGCAAATAAGCAAGATACGGAATTTCGACAATGCGCGAGGCCGGGCGCAGCATGTCGTCGTGGCAGAAGATGCCGCCCGGCTTGAGCACGCGATGGATTTCCTTGAACGCCCGGATGATCTCGAGATGGCGAGAGGCAAATTGCAGCGTCACCGCGTCGAACGAATTATCGGGGAACGGCAGCACATGAGCATCGCAGACGCGCGCGTCGATCGTCAGATTGCGCTCGCGGGCGCGGCGCTGTCCCTCGGCTGTCATGTGCGGGCTGCCGTCGACGGCATGGATCTCGAGCGTCGGATCGAGCGCCAGTAGCTTGAGCGGGACCTCGTGAATGCCAGAGCAAACGTCGAGCACCTTGGAGCCCGGCGCCAGATGGCGGTGGATCGCCTGCGCGAAAATTCCGCTCCAGCATGCGCAAGTGCCGAGCGAGGCGACAGCGTTGCCTTTGTCGTAATAAGTCGGCACGTCCCGGAAAACTTCCGGGATCAAGGTCCGCCACGTCTCGCCGAAAAGCCGTGACCGAAGATCTTCTTTTTTCAAGAAATCTTCTGAAATGCTCATCCGGTGCCCCCACGGCTAGGAGTTGGACATTATACATGAAGCGCGCGGCCTACCAAGCAAACCGCGCCGCCGGACCACCGGCAAGGCCCGACGGATCGGGAACATTTGCGTGATTAGATGAGTTCCGCCGGCGAGTTACTGATCTTGATCAAAAACTTAGGGCTTAAATTCGTTGAGCTAGATCAAGATAAAACCGCGCAAAACTGCGGGTCCCGTTGTCGCGGAGTTCGCTATTACCGTCGAAACGAGTGGCTGGCGGGTCGGCTTCGCGGGCTCTTCGACACAAGCCAAGATCGCCCGCGCCGCCTGCTGGACCACATTGCCGGCCAGCACGAAGTCGGACCCGTTGGCGCGGATCATGTTCGCTAAGTCGGCTGGAGGCTTGCCGCTATTGCGCGGCGATGCGCGCGCCTCGGGATTTGGTTCCAATCGCACGACTTTGATCTTGATCGGCCCCCCGCGTCTGTTCGGCAGTTTATCGAACAGCGTTAACGCACGGGTTACAATAATGGGCGAGCGGCGTCTTTAACCAGCGTCGTGGCTGCCAAATTAAACTTAATTCTCGAGGTTTATTGGTCGAGGTTGTCAAACTGATAAGAATACAGGGCCAATTTGCGCCATCCGCAACACGTTCGCGACGCAGAAAAGGTGGCCATGAATATCGCCGTCAATCCGATCCAATCCGATAACCGTTCCGCCGTCGCGATCATCGGTGCGGGCCCTTATGGCCTCGCGGTCGCCGCCCATCTGCGCGCGGCGAATATTCCGATCCGCATCTTCGGCGAGCCGCTGTCGTTCTGGCGAGCAAACATGCCGGTCGGCATGAAGCTGCGCTCGCCGTGGACCGGCACCCACATCGCGGATCCGCGCGGCCGCCTGACGCTCGACGACTATTACCGGCAGGCCGGCATGGAAGTGCCGAAACTGCTGCCGGTGGAAAATTTCATCGACTACGGCCTCTGGTTCCAGCAGCAGGCGGCGCCCGATCTGGATACCCGTGCGATCGTGCGCGTGGAAGCGCTCGATGGCGGCTTCCGCCTCGTGCTGGAAGACGGTGAAACATGCATTACCCGGCGCGTGGTGATGGCCACGGGCCTGCTCGGTCACGAAGTTCGCCCACCACAATTCGACGGACTGCCGCGCGCCCTGGTCAGCCATTCCTGCGAGCATACTGATTCCGAACACTACCGCGGCAAGCGCGTCGCCGTGATCGGCCGCGGCCAGAGCGCGTGCGAGTCGGCCGCGCTGTTGCATGAAGCGGGCGCCGAGGTCGAGATCATCTGCCGTGGCAATCTGATCTGGAACGCCGACCCCGGCCGGCGCAGTCCGATCCGCAAAGCGGTGCGCGCGCTATTGGGCGATATGCTGATTCCGCCGTCGCAGGTTGGTCCCTTTCCCTACAACTGGGTCAATGAGGCGCCGGGTATCATTCAACATTTTCCGCAGCAAACGCGCGACGATTGGAACGCATTGAGTCTGCGCGCCACCGCGATCCTGTGGCTGCGCCCGCGTCTCAAAGACGTACCTGTAGATCAGGGCCGCACTATCTTGGCCGCGCGCAGGGACGGCGACGGCATTGCGATTACGCTCGACAACGCCACCAAGCGGTTTGACCATGTGCTGACGGCGACCGGCTACCAAGTCGATGTCGACAAGATGCGCATGCTTGCGCCAACGCTGCGCGAGAAGATCGCCCGCCGAAACGGGCTGCCGGTTCTCAACGGCGCTTTGGAAACAAGCGTAGCGGGCTTGCATTTCGTCGGCGCTGCCGCGGTTGCGAGCTTTGGACCGCTGCTGCGCTTCATCGCGGGCGCGGGATTTGCGGCGCGGCGTATTACCCGCGCGGCACTGCGTGGCGGGGCGCGCAACGCCGATAGCGGCTACCGCGGGAATGCCGAGACGCCGCCGGCCGCGCTCTCCGCCGGCCGCGAGCAGTTATGAATTTCATGCCGACCAAGGTGCCGACAATGCCAGGGATCTGGCCTAGTGACCCGCAATCAGCGCCCGGCGCGCTGATCGTCGGCGGCGCGCATGTCAGCATCGGCATTGCGCGCAGCCTAGGCCGGCACGGGATTCCGGTCTGGCTCATGGCCAATCATCCGCTTCCGACTTACTCGCGTTACGTCAAGCGCAGTTTCCCCTGGCCCGGCGCCGACCATGCCGAGGGCTTGTCGTCGATCATCGATCTCGCCCGGCAGCACGGCTTGCACGGCTGGGTGCTGATCGCGACCGGCGATCAAGACATGCGCATGATCGCGCAGAACCACGCGCTGCTGTCGCAGCACTTCCGGGTGGCGACACCGGATTGGGATACCATCCAGTGGGCGTACGACAAGCGCCTGACCTATAGCCGCGCGCGCTCGCTCGGCATCGATTTCCCCGCCAGCTTTCATTCCCGCAGCCTCGCTGAGATCGAACGGTTCGATTGCCGCTTTCCGGTCGTTCTCAAACCGGCCTTCCGCAAGGGCATGGACGAATTCACCCAAGCCAAGGCCTGGAAAGCGGACGATCGCGATCAATTGGTGACGCTTTACAAGCGTGCGGCCGCGCTGGTCGGCGACGAGGCCATCATCGTGCAGGAATGGATCCCCGGCAGCGGTGAAGCGCAATATTCCTACGCCGGGCTGTGGGAGCGCGGCGAACAGGTTGTCGCCCTCGCCGCCCGGCGGCGGCGGCAACATCCGATCGATTTCGGCCGCTCGAGCACCTTCGTGGAGACGGTCGAGCAAACCGACATCGAAGAACTGGCCTGCCGCTTCCTGAAGTCGCTACACTATACCGGCGTCGCGGAGATCGAATTCAAACACGACCGGCGCGACGGGCATTACAAGCTGCTCGACGTCAATACCCGGTTCTGGACCTGGAACGGGCTTGGCGCACTCGCCGGCGTCGACTTTCCCTATCTCGCGTGGCGGCAGGCGCTCGGCGCAACCGTGATGTCGGCGCTCCCGCGCCGGTCGGTGGCGTGGATGCACACTAGCCGCGACATCATCGCCGCCTATGAGGAAATATCGAACGGCACGCTGAGCGTGCGCGAGTATCTGAGGAATTTCACGAAGCCGCTCGCCTTTGCAAGTTTTGCCTTCGACGACCCGCTTCCGGCGATCGTCGAGTTGCCGGTGGCGGCCTGGAACCGGTTCGCGTCCAAGCTGAAGGGCTGGCGACGTTATTCGAGCGCGCGCGATATCGCGCGGCGCCGGCTGGCGAAATAATTACGCGTTGCCCCGCGCTGCCTCCGCCAACAGCCCGAACACCGCGAACACCAGCGGCTTGCGTTCGAGATTATAGGTCTCGACCTCACGCGCGGCGCGGTTGACCTTCTCCCAAACCTCGGCGGTGCGGGCCAAGCGGCGCGTCGGACGGCTGTCATCCGAAAGCCGCGCGGACAGCCAGCCATTGACCAGATCCATGAAGGCGGCGAGTGTTTGCGGCTCGCTGCCGCCGAGCGCATCGCCGAGTGCGTGCAGCGCGCGCGGATCGGGATCGGGCAACTGCGCGAACAGCTCGAGCACGCACTGGCGCAAAGCCAGCGCCGGCCCGTCGAGCAGTCCGAGCGCGCGCGCGACGCTGCCGTCGGCGGCGGCCGCCGCTTCCCGCACCTCGGCATCCTCGGCGCCGCGCCCGGTCGCAGCCGCCACCGCACGCGCCACCTCGCCGGCCTCGAGCGGACGCAGCAACAGGCGCCGGCAGCGCGAGCGAATGGTAGGCAGTTCGCGCCCCGGAGCGTGGCTCACCAGCAGCAGCAATGTGCGTGGCGGCGGTTCCTCGAGAACTTTCAGCAGCGCATTGGCGCCTTCGCGCTGCAGGTCGTCGACCGCGTCCACGATGGCAATGCGCCAGCCGCCCTCGCCCGCGGTCGAGCCGAAGAACGGCACCGCTTTGCGCACGTCGTCGACGCGGATCACGGTATAGAGCTTTCCGGTTTGCTCGTTGACGACGCGCTCGAGCACCAGCAGGTCGCCTTGCGCCTGTGCGGCGATGCGGCGGGCGACCGGGTGATCGGGATCGAGCGCGAGCGATGTCGCCTTCTGCACCGCCGGCAATCTCGGATCGGGATGCGCGAGCACAAAGCGCGCCAATCGGTAGGCCAGCGTTGCCTTGCCGATGCCGGGCGGGCCGCCGATCAGCCACGCGTGAGGAATGCGGCCGCCTTTGTAGGCGTCGAGCAGCGCGCGCTCGGCCTCGCCGTGCCCGAACAGCGCGCCGGTTTCGCGCGGGCGCAGAACCTCGATATCGTCATGGTCCTCGCTCACGGCGCTGGCATTGCCGCCGCGAGCTGTTCCAGCCCCGGATGCAGGCGCTTTTCGACGCTCTCCCAGATGCGATCCGCCACCACCTCGCGCGGCGCGCGGCCGTCGATGATGATGCAGCGCTTCGGCTCCTTATCGGCAAGCGCGATATAGGCCGCGCGCAATTCTTCATGAAACGCCTTCGACTCCGCTTCGAAGCGGTCTGTGGTACCCGCGCCGCGCCGGCGCTTGGCGCGCGCCAGGCCGACGCTCGCCGGCACGTCGAGCAGGAACGTGAGATCGGGCATGGCGCCGCCGACCGTCACGCGCTCGAGGCTGCGGATCAGCTTGGGGTCCACCTTGCCGAGCGCGCCTTGATAGACGCGCGTTGAATCGATGAAGCGGTCGCAGATAACCCATTTGCCGGCCACCAGCGCCGGCCGGATGGTCGTGCGCACGTGGTCGTCGCGCGCCGCCGCGAACAGAATCGCCTCAGTCTCCTGCCCGAGCGGCTTGGCGATCCCGGAGAGCAAAATGTGGCGGATGATTTCGGCGCCGGGCGAGCCGCCGGGTTCGCGCGTGAGCACCACCTCGATGCCCATCGACATGAGCCGGTCCGCGAGTAGGCGGGCATGGGTGGACTTGCCGCTGCCTTCGCCGCCTTCGAAGGTGATGAATCGTCCGCGCATCTCGTCCTGTCTCGGCGGTGAAAACGAAAGATTATAGCCGCTCGGCCCCGGCGCGGAATAGCGCGATCACCATTTCGGTCACCGCATCCAGCGCTCGGCCGGGCATGCTACCCTTGCCGACACCCTGCGCGGCCTGAAGCGGCATCTGCAAGACCAATTTGTCGTCGCGCCAGACTTTGAGCAGGCCGACCTGCTGACCTTGCGCGACCGGTGCCGGCACCGGGCCCTGATAGGCGATGCGCGCGATCAGCTTTTCACCGCCGCTTTTCGGCACCATGAGTTTCACAATGCCCTGCGCCTGCAACGGCACCGAGCCGCTGGCGCCGCCGAAGACCTTAGCGGAGCCAAGGATCTGCCCCGCGGCAAACAGGTTGCGCGCCTCAAAAGTGCGGAACCCCCATTCCAACAGTTTCTTGGCTTCGTCGGCCCGCTCCTTGGCGCTCTTGGCGCCGTTGATCACGACGATCAGCCGCAATCCGCCCTGCACCGCCGAGCCGACCAGGCCGTAGCCGGCGTCGGAGGTGAAACCTGTTTTCAGGCCGTCGGCGCCTTCGAGCATGCCGAGCAGCGGGTTGCGGTTCTGCTGACGGATCCTGTTCCAGGTGAAATCGGGCTTGCCGAAGATCTTATAGAACTCCGGGTAGTCGAGGATGATATGGCGCGCCAGCATGGCGAGCTCACGCGTGGTGACGTGCTCGTTCGCATCGGGCAGGCCGTTGGAGTTGGTGAACACCGATTTGGCGAGGCCGATCTCGCGCGCGCGCTGGGTCAGCTTGACGGCGAATTCCTCTTCGCTGCCGGCGAGCGCTTCGGCCAGCACGATGCAGGCATCGTTGCCGGACTGGACGATCATGCCGTGCAGCAGGTCGTTGACCGGGATCTTGCTGTGGATCGCCGCGAACATTGTGGAGCCGTGCGAGGGCGCGCCGCCTTTGCGCCAGGCATTCTCACTCACGGGGTATTCGTCGGTGAGCTTGACGCGGCCTTCCTTGATCTCGTGAAAGACGTATTCGGCCGTCATCAGCTTGGCGAGGCTGGCCGGAAAGATCAGCTTGTCGGGATCGCGCTCGTACAGCACGGCGCCGTTTTCGGCGTCGACCAGGATGGCATGCGGCGACGTGATTCCGGCTTCGTCCTTCTTGGGCGCTTCTTTTTTCTGCGCAGCCGCGACCGGCTTGCCGGGCTTTTGTTCCGGTGCGGCCACGGCGAGCGCGCCGCAGGCGACGAGCAAAAGCGCCGCCGTCAGCAGCCGTCCGATCGGGCCATTCCGAAATGTCATCATCAACGTTCTTTCGCCGGCGCGCGGACTGCGCGCGTCATTGCGGCTTGGACGGCGGCGATGTGGGTGAAATTTGCGGCTCAGTAAAGGCCGCGGCCGCTCAGCAATCCCGCGCGGCTATCATAGCGCGGCGGAGCATAGGCGGAAACTGGCGACGTCAGCGCTGCGCGGGCTACAGGCGGCTCCGGGCGGGCGGCGGCGGCAAGCTCGACGGTCTGCGCGGCCGGATCCTGCACCGCAGGCACCTCGCGGGCGCCCTCGCCCAGGCGATAGGGCCGGTCGGGCGGCGCCGGTACGCTGTCAACGGTGCGCGACATCGGGCGGTTACTGAAAAAAGTCGGCGCAAAGGGCCCGCTTGACGCCACCAGCATCGGCGAATCCGAACCCGGCTCGCGTAAGGTCGCCGCCAGTTTGCGGTCGTCGGAGCCCTCCAACGGCGCGCGGCCGACATATTCGACCTTCACCTTGGTAAGGCCGTTGCCGTAGAAGCCCAGCAGCCTGGCGGTCCGCACCGACACGTCGATCAGGCGGTCGCCGACGTAAGGCCCGCGGTCGTTGACGCGTACCACCAGCGATTTGTGATTGGTTAGGTTGGTGACGCGCACATAAGACGGCAATGGCAGCGTCGGATGCGCGGCCGACAGCGAGTTCATATCGAAAATTTCGCCGTTGGCGGTGTAACGGCCGTGGAAATCGTCGCCGTACCAGGAGGCCATGCCAACGGCGCTATAATTCACGTTTTCCTGCGGGACGTATTCGCGACCGCCCACGACATAGGGCCTGCCAACCCGGTAAACCCCGCCGCCTTTCGGCACCGGCTCGCCCATCGCGACTGCGCGCGCGCTGGCGGACACGCCATATCTGGGATCGACACGACCGGTCACGCCGCTGGAGCAGTTGGCGAGCGCCAGGCAGCCGGCGGCCAGCCCGACGAGGCGCGCGAATAGGCACACGGCGCCTTTGCCCCCAAAACCGCCCATGCTGACTCAAGTCCCCGATTGCGAAGCGGCTAGTTTAACCTGCGGCGCCCATTTCGGGAACCGCCGGCGCGTGGGGTGGTAAATAGTTGGTTCCACTGCCACATTTGCCGGTCCCGCGGCACGAACTGGAATAGCCCAAGCCCCCGCCCGATGGCAAGGGCGGAACGCTTAGGGCACGGGAATACCTATAGTGAGATTGTGTTACGGAATGGTGCCCGCGCCGGTTTCGCTAAGCGAAACAAGCATGGGTAGCGTCTTTTTGAGAGTGAGAGCGCCGGTATCGCGAACCCGCTGCACGCCGCGATGGTCGAAGACCAATAACGGGAAATATTGAGTCGCATCCGCGGCCTCGACGATCGTCATGCTGCGATTGTCGAGGATCAGCCAATGCGAACCCTCGCGCACGGCAACCACGGCGTGCTGCTGGCGAAGCCTTTTCATGCCCACAACGACCAGCCTGCGATCGCTTGCGGGGATGCCGATCTCGCCCAGCGCAAAGTATTTTGCAACCGCATAATTCACGCAATCGCCGGCACCCTTGGCGAGCGTCGCGACAGGACCTTTCCATGGCTCCGGTCCACGGTAATTGGGTCGCTTATCCACTGCCCGTATGGCGAGATTGATGGCGCGATTGACAAAACCAAGCCGGGCGCGGCCGCTCTGCCCGCGCGCCTCATCGATCACGTTCAGCAATTGCAACGCCGCCTGGGATGCACACTGCGCGCGCTCGGCGCGGCAGCGATCAAGCATGGCGCGCTCGGCGGTCCACTCATCCTGCACCTCGCGCCAAGTGGCGGTATAGAAGTTTTCCGGCGCAGGAACCGTGGCCTGGCCAAACGGCTCACCGCTTTCAGCTGAGGCGCTGAAACTAAAGAGCACGAGCACAAGGGCGATCGGTGCAAGGCGCATCGTGGCCGCTAGTATCCCGCGGGATCTTGATCTTTTCGCCAACACGGCCTGCAGCGGTCGGCTTGCGCCTGATCAAGTGGCGAAGAGGCGCCCGGCTGCGTTGCAACGGCAACTTGGCCTTTGAGCGCGTGGGGCGTTTTGCTAAGTCGTGCAATTCCAATATGGTGATGCGCTTCCGATACGGAAGGGCGGCCGAGCGGTTTAAGGCGCCGGTCTTGCCGAAACGGCAGTATTTACCGGCATTTTCGGCGCAAGCAATTCCGTCTCGTAGCGTCGTGTCCGGTCTGATACGAGGTCGTTGGGTCCAAGTTGGGTTCCCAACAAGCCGAGCTTCGCAAACGCGCCTGCGGGGTGTGCTCGTCGAATTCGGGGCGGCAAGGCCGGTTGCTGATGTTGATGCCGCGGCGCATCATGGCCTCGGGATCGTGTTGACGTTGGGGTAAATCAGTTATGCGCATTGGTACGGCGTTTTGCCTCGTCACTGTGCTCACGACAGCGGGTTGCGCTACCGAGCCACCATCAAATGCTCCTCTGAAATATGTTCGAGCGGACGGTCGCCCGGCTAACACGGGCGCGGGCCGGACGGTGCTGGCGATGTGCCGCGATGAAGGGGTACTGGCTATTCAGGAGATCGCCACGGCTGGCGGCCCTTACGTCATTGCCTTGGTGGACCGCCCTAGAAAGAAAGCCGAAGTCACGAACGCCTGCATGGCTCGCAACGGCTATATTTTGACGCAATAGATTATGCGCTCCACTAGCGCGAGATCGCGTATCTGGAAAAAGTGCGAAAAAGGCGCGAGACATGAACACGCCGCCAAACGCACCGATGCCCGGGTCCAAGCCTCGAAACGTTGCCAATGCATTGCTTTCGGTAGTAGTTCTAACGCATTGAAATTACTTCAAAGGAAGGGTGGCCGAGCGGTTTAAGGCACCGGTCTTGAAAACCGGCATACCCGCAAGGGTATCGTGAGTTCGAATCTCACCCCTTCCGCCACAACGCAACTTAAGCACATGATTCAGCGATATAATATTTTTCAGTGCGTACCTACGTACAATTCTACGTACAAATGAAGATGTGCGAATTAACAGCGGTGTGTTGCGAGAAGACAAGAAAAAGGGCCGCTCTCTCGAATGCCCCCCTGACGGTTGGCAGGACATGACGGTCCCATTGGACACGGGCTTCGTCGTAGGCCTCTTTGTAAGCTTCGTCGTAAGCTTCCTTGGCATGTCCGCTATGGGCCATTAACGGACTCATGCACAGCAGCAAAAAAGATTGTTATTCGATCACCTCGTTGACGGTCGCCAGTAGCGACGGCGGAACGGTAAGGCCGAGCGCCTTGGCCGTCTTGAGATTAATGACCAATTCGAACTTGGTCGGCGCCTGCACCGGGAGGTCGCCGGGCTTCTCGCCCTTGAGGATGCGGTCGACATAAGCCGCCGCCCGCCGGTGCGGCTCGATTGGATCAGCCGAATAGGTGAGCAAGCCGCCGGCGGTGACAAAGGCGCGCAACGGGTAGACCGCAGGCAATTTGTATCGGGCCGCCAACGTGACGATCAGATCGCGATGAATGATCGCGAAGCCGCTCCCCGTTACGATCAGGCCGCCATTCGATCCGCGTGCGAAGGCTGCGACGTCGCGCTCGATCTCGCCGGTGTCGCGCGAGTTGACCGGGCTTACCTCCAACCCGAGCGACGGCGCCATTGACTGAACGGCGGCAAACTGACCGATCCCCTGGGGTGTGACGGGATCGCGTAGCACTGCTACTCGCGTCACTCCCGGCGCGATCTGCTTGAGCAGTTCCAACCATTTCGCGCCCATGCCGTATTCGAAATTGGTAAAACCGGTGGCGTTGCCGCCCGGATGCGCCAAGCTCGCTACAAAGCCGGCGCCGACCGGATCAGGGGTCTGCGTAAACACGATCGGCACGATGCGTGTCGCCTGGAGTAACGTCCCCACGACAGTGCCGCCAGAGGCCAGGATGACGTCCGGCGCGAGCCCAACCAGTTCCGCAGCGTATTGGCGACTGCGGTCGGCATCTCCTGCGGCCCAGCGAGGGTCGATGCGCACGCTGCGGCCGTCGGTCCAGCCTAATTGTTGCAGCCCTTCCACAAACGCCGCGTAGCGCACCTGCTCCTCTGGATCGTCCTCGGCCAAGCTCATGAGCACGCCGATGCGCCGCATCCCGCCGGCCTGTTGCGCGCGCACGGCAAGCGGCCACGTCGCGGCTCCGCCGAGAAGTGTGATGAAATCGCGCCGCTTCATGTGCCCCCCTGAGAACACGCCTTGTGCAAGGCCTAAAGCCTAGCACTTTGTGATCAGGCAGCGACTACAAATGGGACACAAACAGGCTCAGATGCGGATCAAGCGCAATGTCCGCTATGGGTCATTAGATGGGGTAATCGGCCGGCGAACTTGTGGATAGCTGAAGATTTGGGGTTCTGCGCTTCAGGCTGATGGTGAAACGAGGTCTGTGGTTACAGCCTCAAGCATCAGAAGGAGAAGCGCAGCATGGAGCATTTTGCCGGACTGGACGTTTCGGTCAAGGAGACCAGCGTCTGCATTGTGGATGACACGGGTAGGATCGTTCGGGAAGTGAAGGTAGCAAGCGAGCCTGAGGCTCTGCTGCAGGAACTCGCGAAGTCGGCCGACCGGTTTAAGCGGATTGGTCTGGAAGCCGGACCGTTGTCGCAATGGCTGTTCAGTGGGCTCGCCGAGGCCGGTTTGCCTGTGATCTGTGTCGAGACGCGGCACATGCGGGCGGTTTTGAAGGCACAGATCAACAAGACGGACCGCAACGATGCGCGCGGCATCGCACAGATGATGCGGGCGGGGCTTTACCGCCCGGTACATGTAAAGACATTGCGCAGTCAGAAGCTGCGGATGCTGCTGACCCACCGCAAGCTGCTGCAGTCGAAGGCGATCGCCATCGACAACGACCTGCGCGGCACCCTGCGTAACTTCGGCCTCAAGGTCGGGATTGTGGGGACTGTCAAGTTCGAGGCGCGCATCAAGAAGCTTGTCGCGGACATCCCCGACTTGGGCCTTCTGGTCGAACCATTGCTCGTTGTTCGGCAGGTGCTTCGCGAGCAGCTCGGCATCCTGCACCGCCGCTTGCTCGCCATCGTGCGGGACGATGAGGTCTGCCGGCGTTTGATGACAGTCTCCGGTGTCGGCCCGGTAGTCGCGTTGACCTATCGCGCCACCGTCGATGTGCCCGCCCGCTTCCGGACCTCCAAATCGGTCGGAGCGGTGTTTGGACTGACGCCGTCCACGCATCAATCCGGCGAGAGTGAGCGCACCGGCGCGATATCAAAGTGCGGAGACGAGATGATGCGGGTGATGCTCTACGAAGCGGCCCAGATCATGCTGCTGCGCTCTGCAAAATGGTCCTGGCTCAAGGCATGGGCCATGAAGATCGCAAGGCATCGCGGGATGAAGAAGGCCATCGTCGCCCTGGCGCGCCGGTTGGCCGTGGTCATGCATCGCATCTGGGTTGACGGCAGCGAGTTCCGCTGGACCCGGGAGGTAGCAGCGGCATGAACCTGACGAATAAAACGCAATAGGAGAACACCCGAGCTCCACCGCGCGGTGGAAAGATGTCCCTCGCGGGACGATGGATGAGGTGAGTTCGTATGTCCGCTTGTACCCGCCGTTGGTCTGACGGCAAGGACGCCCATTAGATTGTTCCACCTCGTCTTCGAATCCCATGATGGAAGGGCCCTGGTGCCGAGTCCGAAGAGAAGCACGAGCCTGCGAGCGACATCGACACTGCAGTGGTGGATAGTCTGAAAGCGCTTGACCCCAACCGGCCGATTAGAGAAGCGGACTCATGCAGTGCAGCAAAAAGGATCGCTATTCGATCACTTGGTCGGCGCGTCCGAGCAGCGACGGCGGGACAGTGAGGCCGAGTGCCTTTCCGGTCTTGAGGTTGCCAGCGGTGTTCTTTCTCGCACATGAACGCGCCATTCTAGAGGGCGCTATAGTCCTCATGTCCGGCGACCCAGAAGTAGTCATTCGGCCGCCCACTTCGTCCACATGCATTGCAATAATGAAATACAGGAATGACAGATGCGCATGCGGGCGTGGCGAGCACTGAGTCCGCAGTGCCGCGAAACAAATATCCTGCACGATCTTATTTCCGTGAACGATTAATAACGGCGACTAGCGAACAGTAGAATCTTTTTGCCCTTGCTTATTCCATGACGTTCCCGTGAGCGTCGGGCCGAATGTTGTGAAGTCTAAGTGTATTGCCAGGCGAAGCGGCGCGGTGCCACAAGGCCGCCCGCAAGAAATTCATCTTGCCTAAACATAACGGAGCAAAACCGTGAACACCATCCCTAAGATAATCTTTGCTTCCACCCTCGCGCTGTCGGCCTTTGCCCCCGCGTTCGCCTACGAGGGAGATGAAGATACGGTGTTGAACCCCAATACCCATGCTTCAACCTCGGGCCC
>DASXBN010000079.1:0-1766 GCA_036491675.1 Pseudolabrys sp.
TATCGTAGCGCTCTCAACAGCGGGAGAGAATGCCATGGCCGACGTGCGACCGTTCGATCCAGCGTTGTTCGCCGACGCGGCGATAGATGCCGAGACGGCGAAGCTGAATTCGGACATGATCCAGATGCTGGCCGGCCAGCCCGAATGGTGGATCGTCGGCGCTGCGGCCATGCGGGCCGCACGCCGGCGCGGCGAAGGGCCGTTTCCGGCGCCAGTAATGTCGAGCCGCGCGCGAACCTTGACCATTACTGGCAAGGATGGCAACGAAATCCCCTTGCGCGTAATCGCACCGCCGCAACCCCGAGGAATTTATCTGCACCTCCACGGCGGCGGCTGGGTGCTGGGCGGTGCGGACATGCAGGATCCGATGCTCGAGGGGATCGCCGACAACACGGGTCAGGCGGTTGTCGCCGTGGAGTACCGGCTCGCGCCGGAGCACCCCTATCCGGCGGGTCCGGACGATTGCGAGGCCGCCGCCGCTTGGCTGGTGCAGAACGGCAAAAAAGAATTCGGCACCGGCGTTCTGACGATAGGCGGTGAGTCGGCAGGCGGGCATTTGACGGCGGTGACCATTCTGCGCATGCGGGATCGTCACGGCTATACCGGGTTTCGCGGCGCCAATATTGTGTATGGCGCCTTCGATCTCAGCATGACGCCTAGCCAGCGTCAGTTCGGCAACACACGGCTGGTGCTGCGGACGATCGACATGCAGCAGTTCTACAATGCATTCCTGCCGACGATCACCGACCGGTGCGTGCCGGATATTTCCCCGCTCTACGCTGATCTAAGGGGCTTGTGCCCCGCTCTCTTCAGCGTCGGAACCAAGGACGCGCTGCTCGATGACACGTTGTTTATGCATGCGCGCTGGGTCGCTGCGGGAAACGATGCCGAGCTGGCGGTCTACCCCGGCGGAGCGCACGGCTTCACACTGTTCGCGAACAATCTCTCAAGGGCAGCGACAACAAAGATGGACGCCTTCCTGAACCGCCTCCTCGATTGACCACGAAAGCGGATCGAGTGCGCCGAACAGCTGAAGGTCGAGCCACATGATCAGGTGAATTTTCAACATCCCGCTGCGTCAGCTTGCTCATTCCATGATGGACTTGAGCCTCAGTCTTGAGACACTGTCGAATGTCTCAATGGACCAGGAGGAAGCGGTATGGGCCTTGCTCAGAAGCGCCGGCCGAACTTCACCGGCCGCTGAGCACCATTCAAGGTAATACGATCCGGAAAAAGGGAACACGGTAATGAGACTCGCGAACAAGGTCGCCATCATCTCCGGCGCGGCATCAGGTATGGGCGCGGCCACGGCGCGGATCTTCGCGCGCGAAGGGGCCAGGGTGGTCATCGCCGACGTGCTGGAACACGAAGGCCGGCAAGTGGCCAACGCCATTGGCGCCTCGGCGCGGTTTGAACCGCTTGATGTGACGAAAGAGGAGGGCTGGGCCGCCGTCGTGGCCGCCGCCACCCGGCATTTCGGCAAGCTGGATGTGCTGGTCAATAATGCCGGCATCTCGGGCAGCGCGGAACAGGACTTTTATAGCACCGAAGCCTGGCACCGGATCATGGCGGTCAACGCGACCGGCGTGTTCTTCGGAATCAAGTACGTGATCCCCGCCATGGTCGCCAACGGCGGCGGGTCGATCATCAATCTGTCGTCGATTGCTGGGATCATCGGCAGCGAGCACGTTCACATGGCCTATAACGCCTCGAAGGCGGCCGTACGGCTAATGACTAAATCGGTCGCGGTGCAGCACGCCAAGGAC
>DASXBN010000080.1:0-39150 GCA_036491675.1 Pseudolabrys sp.
TGATCGATATCTCGGTGCCGTTGGAGAACGACGTGGCGGCCGACCCGCCCGGCTACGGACCGGCGATCGAGTATCGCGACCACGCGACGACCGCGGCCGAGATCGTGAAATTCTTTCCCGGCCTGACGGTCGACGACCTGCCTGACCGCGAAGGCTGGGCGATCGAGTGGATCAGGCTGTCGACCCACTGCACGACCCATCTCGACGCCCCCTGGCACTTCGCCTCGACCATGGACGGCGGCCAACGCGCCATCACCATCGACGAGGTGCCGATCGAGTGGTGTTTTCAGCCCGGCGTGAAGCTCGACTTCCGGCAATTTCCCGACGGCTACGTGGCGACCGCCACCGACGTCGAAGCCGAGTTCAAGCGCATCGGCCACACGCTTTCACCGCTTGAAATCGTGGTGGTGAACACCTCGGCGGGCGCCGCCTACGGCCGCCCGGACTACGTGGCGCGCGGCTGCGGCATGGGTCGCGAGGCAACGCTCTACCTGCTGGAGCGTGGCGTGCGCGTCACCGGCACCGACGGCTGGAGCTGGGACGCGCCGTTCGTCTACACCAAGCAGCGCTACGCCGAGACGCACGATCCCAAGCTGATCTGGGAGGGCCATCGCGCCGGACGCGAGATCGGCTATTGCCATATCGAGAAGCTGCACAATCTCGAGGCCTTGCCGGACAAGGGCTTTCTGGTGAGCTGCTTTCCGGTGAAAGTGCGCGGCGGTTCCGCCGGCTGGACGCGCGCAGTGGCGATCATTGATGCTTGATTGGCGACCGCCGTGGGCGATAGCATCCCCGCGATAACAACAAGGCCGGTCCGCCGCCGGCTAAACATCGTTTTTTAGGGGGGATTCCATGGACAGACGCCATTTTGTCGCCGGTAGCGCCGCTGCTGCCGCCGCGCTCGCCATTCGCCCATCGTCCGCCGAGGATGCCTATCCGACCCGTGCCATCACCATCATCAATCCGTTCCCGCCCGGCGGCGCCTCCGACGTTGTCACGCGTCCGCTCGCCGCCGTCCTGGAGCCGATCGTCAAACAGCCGGTGGTGATCGAAACCAAGGCCGGCGCCGCGGGCGCGGTGGGCGCGCAGGTCGCAGCGACCGCCAAGCCCGACGGTTACACGCTGCTGTCGCATATCACCTCGATCTCCGGTTTCGCCGAGGTGGACAAGCTGTTCGGCCGTCCGGTGAAATTCACCCGCGCCGATTTCATCCCGATCGCGCGCTTCGTCGCCGACCCCTGCGTACTCATCGTCAACGACCAGCAACCCTACAAGACGCTGAAGGAGCTCACCGACGACGCCCAGAAACGTCCGGACCAGATCATCTTCTCGTCCTCCGGTCTCTATGGCGCGCTGCACATCCCGATGGCGCTCTACATGAAGGCGGCGGGAGGCCTGAAGTTCCGACACCTACCGACCAATGGCGGCGGGCCGGCGCTCACTTCCTTCCTCGGCAACAACGCGCAAGTGCTGGTGTCGTCGGTGTCGGCTTGTTTGGCGCAGATCAAGGGCGGCAAGGCGAGGCCGCTCGCGCTGTTCGGCGCCACGCGCTCGAAGGCGCTGCCCGACGTTCCGACCATGAAAGAGCTCGGCTACAACATCGAATACTATCTGTGGGTCGGCCTGTTCGCACCCAAGGGCACGCCGCAGCCGGTCATCACCTATTTGCGCGCTGTCCTGAAGCAGGCGGCGGCGACCGACATCTTCAAGAACGCGATGGCCAATCTCGGCCAGGACGTCGAATTTCTCGACCAGCCGGAATTCGCCAAGTTCTGGGACGCCGACGCCGCGCGCATCGAGGACGCGGTCAGGAACATCGGCCGCGTGCAGGGATAAGTGAGCCAAGGCTCCGAACTAGTGAAATGCCGCGCGTCTCACCATACGGTGATCGCGCGGCGTTCGGCTTTTTAATAATCCGGACCAACCGGACTACACTCGGGAGAACAACATGGATCGGCGCAGCTTTATCGTCGGCACGGCCGCTTCAACAACCGTTCTGGCGACGGGAGCGGCCTTCGCGCAAGACGCCTTCCCCACGCGCGCGATTACCATCATCAACGCGTTTCCGCCGGGCGGCGTCAACGATCTCGTGACGCGACCCTTCGCGGCCGCGCTCGAGGCGATCGTCAAACAGCCGGTCGTGGTCGAGACCAAGGCCGGCGCCGGCGGACAGGTCGGAGCGCAGGTCGGCGCTTCCGCCAAGCCCGACGGCTATACGCTGCTTTCGCACAATAACGGAATTTCCGGCTACGAGGAGGTCGACAAGCTGTTCGGCCGGCAACCGAAGACCACCCGCGCCGATTTCATTCCGCTCGCGCGGCTGGCCGCCGATCCGGTGCTGCTTCTGGTCAACGACCAGCAGCCCTACAAGACGCTGAAGGAGTTCCTCGACGACGCCAAGAAGCGGCCGGAGGCGATCATCTACAGTTCCGGCGGTCTCTACGGCGCGACCCATCTGCCGATGGTGATGCTCGAAAAGGCGGCCGGCATCCCGCCGCTCCGCCACCTGCCGACCAACGGCGGCGGCCCTGCCATCACCGCCCTGCTCGGGAACAATGCGCAGGCCAGCACGCAGACCGTCTCCGCGAGCTTGCAGCACGTCAAGGCCGGCAAGCTGCGCGCGCTCGCCTCGTTTGGCGCCAAGCGCTCGAAGGCGCTGCCCGACGTGCCGACGCTGAAAGAACTCGGCGTCGACGTCGAATATTATCTTTGGGTTGGCATTTTCGCGCCGAAGGGCACGCCGCCGCAGATCGTGGCGACGCTGTCCGCCGCAATCGACAAGGCCGCCGCCGGCGACCAATTCAACGCCGTGCTCGCTAATGCTGGGCTTGAAGCGGCCTATCTCAACGCAGCCGGATTCGCTAAGTTCTGGGACAGCGACGCCACGCGAGGCGAACAGGCCGTGAAATCGATCGGTCGGCAGGGATAAAGAAACGATGAACTTACGTGCCGATCACGTGGCGGGCGCCGCGTTCGTGGTATTTGGGCTGCTGGTGCTCGCGCTCAGCGGCGACCTGCCGACCGGCCAATTGTCGATGCCGGGCTCCGGTTTTCTGCCTAAAATCGTCGCCTCGCTGACCATCCTGTTCGGGCTGCTGCTGATCGTTCGCGGCAAAGAAAGCGCGCCGTTCTCCGATCTGGGCTGGCAGGACGGCAAACATGCCGCCATGGTGACGGTCATCACCGCCGCGGCGACCGCACTCTATGAGCATCTCGGTTTCTTTTTCACCATGCTGCTGATGATGGTCGCATTGCTGATCGTGATCGAGCGGCGCAATCCGCTGCGCGCCGGCATCTACTGCGTCGCCGTCGTCTTGTTCACATACGTTTCGTTCGTGTACGGGCTTAAGACTCCCCTCCCGGAATACAGCTTCTAGGACCCCTTTCGTGGAAAGCACCCTGATCAGCCTGGCGCATGGCTTTGCCATCGCCTTTCAACCCGACAATCTCTGGTACGCCTTTCTCGGCTGCCTGGTCGGCACCCTGGTCGGTGTGCTTCCCGGTATTGGTCCGCTGTCGGGCATCTCGATCCTGCTGCCGGTGACCTTCGGGCTCAATGCCACGCAAGCCGTGATCATGCTCGCCGGCATCTATTACGGCTCGCAATATGGCGGCTCGACCACCTCGATCCTGATGCGAATTCCGGGTGAGGCGTCCTCGGTGATGACCTGTATCGACGGCAACGCCATGGCCAAGAAGGGCCGCGCCGGTTCCGCGCTCTGCATCGCCGCCGTCGGATCTTGGGTCGCCGGCACATTCGGCGTCGTCATGCTCACATTGGTGGCGCCGCCGCTCGCCACCATCGCGCTGAAATTCGGCCCGCCGGAATACACCGCGATGCTGGTGCTCGGCCTGATCTTCCTGGCCTACATGTCGTCGTCCTCGTTGATCCGCACGTTGCTGATGGCCTGCATCGGGCTGCTGCTCGGCATGATCGGCATCGACAACATGACCGGGCATTTCCGCTACAGCTTCGACCTCGCCGAGCTCGGCGACGGTATCGGCATCGTGCCGGTGGCGGTCGGCCTGTTCGGCCTCGGCGAAATCCTGTCGACGCCGAGCCACACCGTGGTCGGTGAAGTGATCACGCCTAAATTGCGCGAGCTGTTGCCGAACCGCCAGGAGTGGCGCGAATCGTTCTGGCCGATTGCGCGCGGCAGCGTGCTCGGCTTCATCATCGGCATCATTCCGGGCTCCGCGCACATCATCTCAAGTTTCCTGTCCTATGCGTTGGAGCGCCGCGTCTCCAAGCACCCGGAAGAATTCGGCAAGGGCGCAGTGGCCGGCGTCGCCGGTCCGGAATCGGCCAACAATTCGGCTTCCACCGGCGCCTTCGTGCCGATGCTGGCGCTCGGAATTCCGACCGGACCGATCACCGCGGTGCTGATCGGCGCGCTGATGGTGCATGGCGTCAATTCCGGGCCGCAGCTGGTCAGCGAGCACCCGGACGTGTTCTGGGGCTTCGTCGCCTCGATGTATGTCGGCAATCTGATGCTGCTGGCGCTCAACTTGCCGCTGGTCGGACTGTTCGTCACCGTGCTGCGCATTCCCTACGCTTATCTCTACCCGCTGATCATCATGTTCTGCATCGTCGGCGTCTACGAAGTGAGCCACTCGGTCGTCGACGTCTACATCATGCTGATCATGGGCGTGCTCGGCTATGCGCTGAAGAAATTCTCCTTCGACCCGGCGCCGCTGGTGCTGGGCCTCGTCATTTCGCCGATATTCGAACAGAGCCTGCGCCAATCGCTGATCATGTCGAACGGCGACTACCTGATCTTCTTCAGCCGGCCGATTTCACTCGGGCTGCTGATTGTGTCCGGCATCATGCTGGCGCTCTCGGCCGTCACCTTCGTGCTCAAACGCAAGGATTGGCGCGACACGCTCGCCGAGGCGGAAGCCGGCGAGGTGCAGCAGTAGCGGTTACGGCACGGCGTTCTTGGCGTGCAACGCCATCGCGATCAACGCCGTGCCGCCGAACACCATATTGATGCCGACCATGAGGCCGATCGCCCAGGCCGCCGTGCTCGGCAAGCCGCCAAACACGAAAGCGGCCAATACCAGATCGACGATGCCGCTCACCAGCATCCAGCCCCATTGGCCTGACAATTCGCGCTTGTGATCGAGAGCGAACATGATCGAGACGACGCCCTCGATGATGAAGAAGGCGACCAGCACGACGGTGAGCGAGAATGCCCCGCTAATCGGCCGCGCCAGCAGAAGAACGCCGACCACGATACCGAGCACGGCTGAGATCAGCGACCACCAGAAGCCTGGGGCATGACGCATCCAGAATGTTGTGATCAGCCCCGTGACGCCGCTGAACAGAAATAGCCAACCGAAGACGAGCGTCACCGCCAATGTGGCGAGCGGCGGCAAGGCAATGGCGGCCATGCCGAGCACAATGAGAACGACGCCTTCGACCAAAAACAGACGCCAATGTGCGTGCAGCGACGTGGCGACCGCACGTTGCAATCTGGCGATATCAGGTTGATTGGTGGACATGGCTGCCTCCGCCCGTTGCCCCCTGGAACACATCATACGTCAATCGCGGCAGGCTTTCAAAAGTTCCGAAGCGCAGCGCCGCCGCGGTTCACATCCACAGCCACTCGTTTCCCGGCTTTCGTAAACGCCGGCGACGATATCGCCGCCTTGCCCGCTCATCACACGTTTGCGGCGGGAGCGAACTGCTACTCCGCCGCCCGTCGCGCCGCGATGATCTGGTCCGCCGTGCGGCCGGTGAGTTCGGCCATGTGGTCGAACTTGAAGGCGAACGAGCCGACGCCGGCGGTGGCCGAGCGCACCTCGATGATGAGGTCGCCAATCTCGGCTTCCGCCATCTGCGCGCGCACCGTGTCCCAGCCCTGCCAGCCCTCGCGGGTGTCGAAGCCGAGGATCTGTCCGCGCCGGCCCGCCAGGATCGCGTTCATCTTCGCGGTGGCTTCGCTCGGGCAGACGATCTCGACCAGATGGATCGGCTCCAGCAACACCGGCTGGCACTGCGGCAAGCCTTCGGCGATGCCGACGCGGCCGGCGATGCGGAACGCCATGTCCGAGGAATCCACCGTGTGGTAGGACCCGTCGATCAGCGCCACTTGGATATCGACCACCGGGAAGCCGAGCGGTCCCTGCTTGAGCCCGTCGATCACGCCCTCTTCCACCGCCGGGATGTAATTGCGCGGCACCACGCCACCGGTGATCCGGTCTTCGAATTTGAAGCCGGAGCCGCGCGGCAGCGGCTTGATCTCCAGCATGGTATCGCCGAATTGGCCGTGGCCACCCGACTGCTTCTTGTGCCGGCCGCGCACGGTCACCGGTTTGCGGATGGTCTCGCGATAGCCGACGGTCGGCGGCCGCGTTGAGACAGGAACCGCATAGCGCTCGCCCAGCCGCTCGGCCGCCACGCGCAAGTGCATCTCGCCCTGGCCCCAGATCACCACCTCGTGGTTTTCGGCGTTGTGCACGACGTTGAGCGAGGGATCCTCTTCCGTGAGCTTGGTGAAGGCGGCGCCGAGCTTGACGTCGTCCTTGCGTTCCTTGGCCTGCACTGCCAGCGCCAGCACCGGCGCATAGGGCTTCACATCGACGAGAGCCGCATGCGCCTGCTTGCCGGCCGACAGCGTGTCGCCGGTCTTGGCATGGTCGAGCTTGCCGAAGGCGACGGTTTCGCCGGCCACGGCCTGCGCGCGCTTGTCGAAGTGCTGGCCCATGACCTTGAACACGCCGGACACACGGCCGGCCTCGCCTTCGGGCGTATTAAAGGTGGTGCCGTCGCCGGCTTGCCCCGCGAGCAGGCGAGCAACCGACATCTTGCCGCCGTGGGTGGTGTGGAAAGTCTTGAGCACCAGCGCCAGCGGATCGTTGCCGGCCTTGGCGCCGAGCCGCGCCGCGGTCTCGGCCACGCCGGGCGCTTCATGGCGCAGCGCCTTGAGCAGGCGCAGAACGCCGTTCGAGCGGGTGGCGACGCCGAGCAGCACCGGAACCACCAAGCGGTCGCGCAATTCCTTGGCGAGATCGTCGAACACCTTGTCGCGCGGCGGCTGGATGTCCTCGAGCAACTGCTCCATCAGTTCGTCGTCGTGGTCGGCCAGCGTCTCCAGCATGGTGAAGCGCGCTTCTTTCTCGCGATCGAGATCCTCGCCCTTGAGTTCGATCACCTCGGACGCCGCGTGCTCCTTGTAGACGTGCGCGCGCTCGAGCGCGAGGTCGACAAAGCCGGCGATGAGGTCGCCGTTCCAGATCGGAATCTGGCGCAGCAGCAGCGGCACGCGCGAGGCCGGCTGCAACAGCTTGAGCGTTTCGCGCACGCGTTTGTCGGCCTTGTCGATCTTGTTGAGGAACAGGAAGTGCGGGATGTTGAGGTCTTCCAATTCGCGCAGGATCAATTGCAGCTGCGGCACCTTCTTCTCGTCGGCCTCGCAGACCACGACGGCGGCGTCGACCGCCGCCAGCGTCGCGCGCATGTCATGAACGAATTCGATCGAACCGGGGCAATCGATAAAGGTGTAACTGTCGCCCATGAAATTGGTGGTGGCGACCGAAGCCTCGACGCTCATCTTGTGACTGCGGGCTTCCTTGCTGCCGTCGCCGACGGTGGTACCCGCATCCACCGTGCCTTGTCGCTGCACCGCACCGGTGCGCGCGAGAATTGCTTCTAGGAGTGTGGTTTTACCGCTCTGGAATGGGCCCACCAGCGCGATGCACCGGGGACCCCTGGGACCCGTGCCATTTTGTCCCATAAATACCTCCATTGCCGGCCGGGAGGTCGGACCTGGTTTCCCGGCCCTGTCACAGTATCGTCGTATCGTCTCAGGTGAGAGCGGCACTGGCAAGAGGCGATGACAAATTCAAAATGAAACGGCCGCCCGCAGGCGGCCGTTTATGTCGTCGTGAAACTTGTGCTCAGCGTACCGAACGCAACTCGAGCGAGGCGACGCCGGCCGCGAGATTGAGTCCGGTCTGTCCCGTCACCGACAACGGTTGCAGCGCGACCGTGCGATTGGAACCGCCGATCAGCGCGTTGCCGCCGAGTCCCACCGCAATTGTCGCTTCAGCCGTCGCGCCGGCGTAGGTGCCGGCCAGGATGCCGGGGCCGTACGCCGACGGCGCCCAGACCGCCCACACCATTTGGCCGCCGGTCGTGCCGCCGATGTCGAGCCCGAATTTGCTGATGGTGCCGACATAGGCCTCTTGTGGGCCCGGCAGATCCGGATTGAACAAACACTGCACGCCTTTTTGCGAGCCGATGATCATGCCGAGGCCGGCGGAAACATCGCAGACCAGCGTGCCTGCTTTGATGCGATCCTGCGCGGCCGCGCCGCCGATCGCCGTGACGAAGCCCAATGCCAGGGCGCCTAGCCCCAGGAATACGCGACGCATGCAACCCCCTTATGGTTGTGGTTTGCTGGCGCAATTGTGAGCGGAAGTTCGGGCGAAGTCAAAGCCGCGCCCGCAAACTGGTAAACCGATAGAGCGGCGGTGCGGCGACGCGCCGCCCTACTTCAAATTCCCGCAGAACCGCTGAATGCGCCGGCAGGCTTCTTCCAGATCCTCGGTCTTGGTCGCGTAGGAAATGCGGAACGCCGGGCCGAGGCCGAAGGCCGTGCCCTGCACCACCGCCACGCCCTCGGCTTCCAGCAATTCGGTGACGAAATCCTCGTCGCTCGCCAGCTTCTTTCCGGTCGTGGCGGTCTTGCCCATGGTGCCGGCGCAGGACGGATAGACATAGAAGGCGCCCTCCGGCGTTGGGCACTTGATGCCGTTCGCCTGGTTGAGCATCGACACGCAGAGGTCGCGCCGCTCCTTGAAGATCTTGTTGTGCTTGGCGATGAAATCCTGCGGCCCGTTGAGCGCTTCGACCGAAGCCCATTGCGACACCGCCGCCGGGTTCGAGGTCGATTGCGACTGCACCATCGCCATCGCCTTGATCAAAGGCTCCGGGCCGCCGGCATAGCCGATGCGCCAGCCGGTCATGCAATAGGCCTTCGACACGCCGTTGATGGTGAGCGTGCGCGGATAGAGCGCCGGCTCGATCTGCGCCGGCGTCGTGAACACGAAGTCGTCGTAGACCAGATGCTCATACATGTCGTCGGTCATCACGAAGACGTTCGGATGCTTGACCAGCACGTCAGTAAGCGCCTTCAGTTCGGCGCGCGTATAGGCCGCGCCCGACGGGTTCGACGGCGAGTTGAGCAGCACCCATTTGGTCTTGGGCGTGATCGCGCGCTCGAGCTGCGGCGCGGTCAGCTTGAAACCGGCCGCCATCGAGGTCTCGACCGCCACCGGCTCGCCGCCGGCCAGCAGCACCATGTCGAAATAACTCACCCAATAGGGCGCGGCGAAGATCACTTCGTCGCCCGGATTGAGCGTGCAGATGAACGCGTTGTACAGCACCTGCTTGCCGCCGGTGCCGACCGTGATCTGCGAGGCCTTGTAGTCGAGGCCGTTCTCGCGCTTGAACTTCTTGACGACGGCGTCCTTCAGCTCGGCAATGCCGTCCACATTGGTGTACTTGGACGCCTTGCCGTCGCGGATCGCCTTGACCGCCGCCTCTTTGATGTTGTCGGGCGTATCGAAATCCGGTTCGCCGGCGCCCAGCCCGATAACGTTGCGGCCGGCCGCCTTGAGCGCGCGCGCCTTGTCGGTGACGGCGATGGTCGCCGACGGTTTGACGCGCTTGAGCTGGTCCGCAAGGAAGGCCATCGAAAGTCTCCGAATCTTCGGCTGCCGGCACCGGATGTAATGTCGTAATCGGCCAAAACGGCGACAGCAAGATGCAAAGAATGATGCATTCATCAAGTCTGTTGATGGCCTAACCCTCCTTTAAGCCTGCCCTGCTAGACCCTTCGGCCATGGCCGGATTTATTGACATTTTGCGCTCCGGTAGCTGGCTGACCCGCGAGCGGGTGCGGCTGGTCGCAATCGTCTTGCTGGCCGCCTTCGCGATCGGCGCCGCCTTTCTGATCACCACCTCGAACGGCCTCAACGACCGCTTCGGCCGGCCGCTGGGGACGGACTTCTCCAACGTCTATGCGGCCGGTACTTATGTACTCGGTGGCGAGCCCACCGCGCCGTTCGACCCGGCCAAGCAATTCGCCCGCGAGCAGGCGATCTTCGGCCAGGCCACGCAATTCTACGGCTGGCATTACCCGCCGTTCTTCCTCGCCCTCGCGGGCCTGCTGGCGACCATGCCCTATTGGCTGTCTCTCGTCGTGTGGCAGGGCGTGACGCTTGGGCTTTGTCTGTTGGCCATTCGCGCGATTGTTTTTTCGTCACCCTCTCCTGCAGGGGGAGGAATCGAAAATCTTTGGCTCCTGCTCGCGCTCGCTTTTCCCGCCGTCTTCATCAACCTCGGCCAGGCCCACAACGGCTTCCTCACCGCCGCGCTCGCAGGCGCCGCGCTTGTCATGCTCGTAGAAAGGCCGATCCTCGCCGGCGTACTCATCGGTTGTCTGGCGTACAAGCCGCAGTTCGGCCTGCTGATCCCGCTGGTGCTAATCGCAAGCGGACGCTGGCGCACCTTCGCGGCGGCCGCCGCCACGGTGGCGGCGATGACGCTCGCCGTCACTTTGGCATTCGGGCTCGACGTGTGGAGCGCGTTCTTCGCCACCGGCAAATTCACCCGCACCGTCGTGCTCGAGCAGGGCGGCACCGGCTGGTACAAAATACAAAGCATCTTTTCCTGGGTGCGCATGTGGGGCGGCAGCGTCGCGCTGGCCTACGCGGTGCAAGGCGCTGTCACGCTTGCTGTCGCCGCCATGTTGGCCTGGCTGTGGCGCAGCCCGGCGGCTTTTCCGCTCAAGGCCGCGGGCTTGCTGATCGGCAGCCTGCTGGCGACGCCTTACAGCCTCGACTACGACCTGATGCTGCTGGCGCCGGCCATCGCCTACCTCGTGCTCGACGGATTCACGCGGGGGTTCGGCGTCTACGAAAAAACGGTTCTGGCAGCGCTGTGGATCATGCCGCTGATCGCACGCTCGATTCCCCGGGCCACGCTGATTCCGCTAGCAGTTCCAATTATGTTGCTGGCCTTCGCATTGTTGCTGCGCCGCGCCATGAATGAAACCGGCGTCCTGCAAGCCGGTGGTGTTTTGCGACGCGTCCCCTAAAATACAGTCGAACGAGCCGGGCTACCGGCCATCGACATCAGGGAGCGCGCCATGCAGCTTTCGGCCGAGCAGCTTCAAGCCTTTGACGAGCGGGGCTACGTTTTCTTCCCCAATTGCTTCTCGGAAGAAGAGATCGCGCTGCTGCGCGTGGAAGCCGAGAACATCCTCAAGCTCGATCGCCAGGAGGTCTGGCGCGAGAAGTCGGGCGCCCCGCGCACCGCTTTTGCCGCGCACACCTTCAGCGAGGTGTTCGGCCTGTTGGCGCGCCATCCACGGCTGGTCGAACCGCTGCGGCAATTGTTCGGCGAAGAGGTCTACGTCCACCAGTTCAAGCTCAACGCCAAGGCCGCGTTCGAGGGCGACGTTTGGCAATGGCACCAGGACTACGGCACGTGGCAGCGCGACGACGGCATGCCGCAGGCGCGCGCCATGAACATCGCGGTGTTCCTCGACGAGGTGATGCCGATCAACGGCCCGCTGCTGCTGATTCCGAAGAGCCACAAGCAAGGCGTGTTCGCCGCCGGCCATGACAAACTGACGACATCTTATCCGCTGTGGACGCTCGACAAGGACACCGTGACGCGGCTCGCGGCGGAAGCCGCGGGCTCCGACGGCGTCGGTATCGTGGCGCCGACCGGCAAGCCCGGCTCGGTGCTGATGTTCCATGGCAACCTGGTGCACGCCTCGCCGCCCAACATCACGCCATACCCGCGCAAGATCGTCTACCTGACGCTGTGCGCGGTTTCCAACCACATCACCAAGTTCACGCGGCCGGAATGGATCGCGCACCGCGATTTCACGCCGATCAGGCCGGCTGACGACGACGCACTGTTGGAATACGCCCGCGCGCACCGGGTGGCGGCGGAATAAATTTTTTATACCGAAGCGTTGACGCGTCGCGCTTGCTGCAGTGCGCCAAAAAATTGGTAACGCATTATCGCAGCGCGCGGCCTTGTTATTGCCGGACTTCGCTCGTCTTATCTGTGCGGGCGAATGCTTCGGGGCTCACACATTATGTACACGCTCTATTCCGATCAGCGTTCCGGCAACAGCTACAAGGTCCGCCTGGCGCTGGCCCGGCTCGGCATTCCGTTCAAGCTGGTGGAAGTGGACATTTTGCGCGGCGAAAGCCACACGCCGGAATTCCTCGCCAAAAATCCGAACGGTCACGTCCCGCTGCTCGAAGTGGCCCCCAATCGCTACCTCGCGGAATCGAACGCCATTCTCTGGTACGTCGCCGGCGGCACGACGCTCGCGCCGGAAGATCGCATCGAGCGCGCCGAAGCGCTGCAGTGGATGTTCTTCGAGCAGCACAGCTTGGAACCGAATATCGGCGCCGCCTATTTCTGGCTGGCGCTGATCAAGGGCGGACGCGACTTGCAACAGCACGCGGTCGAAGACTGGATGGAAAACGGCTATCGCTCGCTCGGCGTTATGGAGATGCACCTCGCCAGGTACCCCTTTTTCGCCGCCAACCACTTCACCATCGCCGACATCGCGCTTTACGCCTACACCCACGTGGCGAACCAGGCCGACTTCGACCTCGCGCGCTTTCCGGCGGTCCGCGCCTGGCTCGACCGTGTGGCGGCTGAACCCGGCCATGTGGCGATCGACTGGCAGCCGCAGGCCCTTGCCGTGGTGCCGTAACGGCCGGGAAACCCGTCGTTCACGTTTCGTTAACCATAATCATGAAAACGCCGCGTTTCCCTACCGGCTTTGCCGCAATGGGGCCGAACAGCCGCCCGCATCCCGCCGCATGATGCAACATTCGCTCAAGCGACTCGCTCCAGGATTGCTATGCGCAAGCCCATCGAAACCACCGGTTTCACGCCGCCGCCCAGCCGCACCCTCGGCCGCGAGCGGCGCAAGGTCGTACTCGCCGAGCTGGTCGCCATCCTCGGGCTCGCGCTGTCCACCATCGTGGCCGTCACCGTGGTGTCGGTCGGCATCGCGCGTGCCAACGTGGTCGGCAATGTCATCGACAACGAAGGCAGCGTGTTCACGCTCGCGCTGCTGCTCGGCCTGATCTTCATTGCCGTGGGCGGCCTGACCGCATTCACGCTGCCCGGCCACAAGCCGAAAGAGCACTAGGCCCGGCCTTCGCAAATCCCGCAAGCCGGCCGCCTCAATCGATCACCTCGTTGGCGCGCGTCATTAACGCCGCAGGAATGGTCAGTCCGAGCGCTTTCGCGGTCGTGCTGTTGATGATCAGATCGAACTTGACCGGCTGCTCGACCGGCAGGTCGGCCGGCTTCGCCCCGCGCAGGATTTTGTCGACGAATTCGGCGGCGCGCCGAAAGAGGTCCGGGAAATTCGGCCCGTAAGACATCAGGCCCCCCGCCCGCACATACTCGCGAAACGCGTACATCGTCGGCAGTTTCTCGGCGACCGCCAGCGTGTTGATGCGGGCCGTGTGCGTGGTGATGAGCGGATCGGTGCAAACGTAAAGACCATCCACACGGCCGTTGAGGGCCTCCATGCCGGGGACGATGTCTTCGGTTTTCTTGATTTCGATTTTGCTGACTTCGATGCCGAGCTTGGCCGCCGCCGCCTGAACTTCGTTAATCTCCAGCATCACGTTGGGGGTATTGACGTTGCCCATGACAGCCACGCGCCGCAGACCGGGGACAACCTCGCGCAGCAAGGCGAGCCGGTTGCCGGCAAGATCGGTCTGCTGGTTCGAGAGGCCGGTCAGGTTGCCGCCGGGGCGCGCCAGGCTGGCGACCAGTCCGGTGCCGACCGGATCGCCAGCCGCCGCGAACACGACCGGGATTTGCGAGGTGGCTTTCTTGACCGCGATGACCGCCGCGGTGCCCGCCGTGACGATAACGTCGACCTTGAGGCGAATAAATTCGGCCGCAAACTCGGCGTAGCGCTCACCGCGCCCTTCCGCCCAGCGATATTCGATGGCGATGTTGCCGCCGTCGACCCAGCCGAGTTCGCGCAGCCGCTGGATGAACGCGGCAACAAACGCGCTCCAGACTTGAGGCGTGGTCGCGCCCAGAAATCCGATGGTCGGAAGCTTGTTTTGCGCGCGCGCTGCCCGCGGCGAAACCATCGGCCCGATCGCCGATCCGCACAGCACCGCGATGAATTCGCGCCGGTGTAACCCCCCGGCTTTGCCGCCCTCCACCTCAATAGTCCTCCGTTACCGGACCGCCTCAGCGCGGCGGCGGATTGCCTTCGGGATCCTCAGGCCAAGCGCCTGGGCTGTGGTCAGGTTGACCACGAGTTCGCACTTCTTCTGCAGCTTGACGGGAAGATCGGCCGGCTTGGCGCCGTGCAGAATCTTGTCGACCAGATCGGCAGCGCGCGAAAACAGCTCCCGGAAGTCCGGCCCATACGACGTCAGGCCGCCCGTTTCGGCATATTCCCGGAACGCATGCATCGTCGGCAACTTTGCGCTCGTCGCCATGGTGTTGATGCTGATCCGATGGTGGGTGATGAGCGGATCGGTACAAACATAAAGCGCGTCCGCTTTGCCCTTGAGCCGCTTGATGGCCGGCGCGATCTGCGCAGCGTTTCGGGTGTCGCAAATGGCCGTTTCGACTTTGAGCCGCCGCGCCCGCTTTTGCACCTGATCCATCTCCAAGCGGACGTTGTGACTGGCGCGATTGCCGAGGATCGCCAGCCGCCGCAGATCGGGGACAAACGTGCGCAACATGTCGAGCCGTGCACCGGCAAGCTCGGTCTGGCCGTTCGACAGACCGGTGATGTTGCGGCCGGGGCGCGCGAGGCTGGCGACCAATTTGGTGCCGACCGGATCTCCCGCCGCCGCAAAGACGATCGGAATGGACGATGTGGCGTTCTTGGCGGCAGTCGCCGGCGCCGTTCCCGATGTGACGATGACGTCGACTTTGTCGTGGGCAAACTCTTGCGCGATCTTGGTATAGCGTTCCTGGCGTCCCTGCGCCCAGCGATAATCGATGACGATATTGCCGCCATTGATCCAACCGAGTTCGCGCAAACGCAGCTCGAAGGCTGCCACGAATGCGCTCCAGACTGTGTGCGTTGTGGCGCCCAAGAAACCGATCTTTGCCGGCCTTGCCCAATTGCTACTCATAGTAAATGTACGTGTAAGCATATTTCCGCTCCAACAATTGCAGCCTTGCGGCCTCAGGTCGGGGACATAGAAAACTGCAGACCGCCAAGGGTCCGCCCCCACAAGTCGAACGTCAAGGTGTCTGATAGGCCCAGAGTTAGGAATTCGTTTGCCGTCACTGCAATGTGAGCGGCTAGCAGCCCGTACAAACGAGACGCAGTCGCAACTTTTCGCACAATTGCGTATGCTGCAAACGCGAAAGCAACGGCACCCGCCGGCAATTGTGGGGACCTAGGTCAAGCTCGGGAGGGGCATCGCTATGGGCGACGTGCGCGTCAGCCATAGGGAGCTATTGCGGTTCACAACCGCCGTTTTTGCCGCGACCGGAATGAGTCCGTCCGATGCGGCGAGCGTTGCGGATGTGCTGGTGTGGGCCAATGCGCGCGGCGTAGATTCGCATGGCGTGGTCCGCATCCCGGTTTATCTGGCCGAGATCAGGAAAGGCGATTTCAAACCAACGGCGCAGCCGCTGGTGCAAAACCTGTTGCCTGCAACCTTCGTGCTGGAGTGCAACCGGGCGGCCGGCGCCGTTTGCATGATGCGCGCCGCGGCGCAGGCGATTGAGCTTTCGGAAAAATTCGGTGTCGGCGTCGGCTTGGTGAGCAACCCCTCGCATCTGGGCGCCATCGGCCGCTACGCGCAATGGGTCGCGGAACGCGGACACGCGGCGCTCGTGATGTTGGGCGGGCTGCCGTTCGTGGCCTATCACGGCGCCAAGGTGGCGAGCATCGGCACGAGCCCGGTCGCGATCGGCATTCCCGCACCGGCGGCGCAAGACGCGCCGCTGCTGCTCGACATGGCCACGAGCGTCACGTCATCGGGCCGCATCCGCGATGCCGCGGCCGAAGGCAAAGCGATCCCCGAAGGCATGGCGATCGACGCCGATGGCAAATCCACCACCGACCCGCGCCAAGCCAAGGCTCTGCTGCCGATCGGCGGGGCGAAGGGTTCGGGGCTTTCGCTCATGTTCGAATGCCTGACCGGAATTCTCGCCGGCACGCCGATCATCGCCGTCCTTGGCGGCGCGAGCGGCGCGAAAGCGCCAATCCAGAATGCCATGATCGTCGTGTTCAACGTCGCGAATTTCCGTTCACTGCCCGATTATCGTCACGACATCCAACAGCTCAAAGAGATGGTGAAGCGACTGCCGCGCTGCGACGGCGTTAGCGAGTTGCTGCTGCCCGGGGAACGCGGGGACCGCGAGGCAGATCTGCGCCACCGCACCGGAATCCCGTTGCCGGAAAAGCTCTGGACCGAGTTGGGCAATGTTGCGCAAGAGCTCGGCGTTTCGCCGCCCGAAGCTTCCTGAAGGCTGCGGCCAGCGAGCCGAAATCGATCGGCCGCTATGCGAACGAGCCAATCGGAACCCAGCGCGGTCCCGTATAGTTGGTGCGGGATCGATGGAGATGGTCATGCGGTTTATTTTGTTGCTGGCGGTTCTGCTGCTGCCGGCGCGCGCCGGCTTGGCGGAGCCGCAAATTTTCGCCTCTTCCAGCGGCGATCTCAAAATTGAAACCGTGGCCGGTGGCCTGGTGCATCCCTGGTCGCTCGCCTTCCTACCCGACGGCCGCATGCTGGTGACCGAGCGGCCCGGCCGCATACGCATCGTCACGCGCGCCGGCCAATTGTCGCCGCCGCTCGCCGGCGTGCCGGGCGTCTACGCGCAAAGCCAGGCCGGCCTGATGGACGTGATGCTCGGCAACGATTTCGAAAAAAATCGCACGCTCTATTTCTGCTACGCCGAGCCCGCCGAGGGCGGCGGCGGCCGCATCGCGGTCGCGAGCGCGCGACTGGAGGAGAACGCCAGGGTGCCGCGCCTGGTGGCGGTGACGACGATTTTCCGCCAGCGCGGTCCCGCCTCGCACGGCCTGAACATCGGCTGCCGCATGGTGCAGGCGAGCGACGGCAATCTGTTCGTCACGCTTGGCGATCATTTCTCGGCCGCCGACATGGCCCAGACGCTCGACAATCACATCGGCAAGATCGTGCGCATCCGTCCTGACGGCACGGCGCCGCCGGACAATCCGTTCATCGACAAGCCGGGCGCCTTGCCGGAAATCTGGGCCTACGGCCTGCGCAACGCGGAAGGCCTCGCCTTCAATCCGGCCGACGGCAAGCTCTGGGAGCAGGAGCACGGCCCGCAGGGCGGCGACGAGATCAACATCATCGAGAAGGGCAAGAACTACGGCTGGCCCAAGGTCAGCCACGGCCGAAATTACGACGGCACGCCGGTCGGCACCGGCAAGCCGCGGATGGCGGGGATGCAGGACCCGCTCTGGCACTGGACGCCGTCGATCGCGCCGTCCGGCATGGCGTTCTACACCGGCGAGCTGTTCCCCGGCTGGAAGGGCAGCCTGTTCAACGGCGCGCTCAAATTCGAGCTGCTGTCGCGGCTCGAACTCAAAGGCGAGCAAGCCGTGAAGGAAGAGCGCCTGCTGCAAGGCCTGCACGAGCGCATCCGCGACGTGCGGCAGGGGCCCGGTGGCGCGCTTTATCTGCTCACGGACAATTCGGCGGGACGCATCCTGCGCGTGATGCCGACGAAGTAATCCATACTCCGTTCATTCCCGCCCCCGCCTGCGCGCGGACGAATGGACCACTGTCACCACTTATGGAACACGAAAAACGCGCCGGCGGCGATCAGCGTGAAACCAAAGCCCTGACTCAAGGTGATCGGCTGCTTGAGATAAACGTAGGAGAAGACCGCGAATATCGCGAAGGCGATCACCTCCTGGATGGTCTTCAATTGCGCCGGGTTATATACCGCATTGCCATAGCGGTTGGCCGGCACCGCCAGGCAATATTCGATGAAAGCCAGCCCCCAGCTCAGGAGAATGACGGCGAACAGCGGCACCTCCTTGAAGCGCAGGTGCCAGTACCAGGCGGTGGTCATGAAGACGTTGGAACCGATCAGCATCGCGATCGGCAGCAGCTTGGGCGACAGTGCGGGCATGGAAGTTCCTGATAAATTTACCTTGGCGCGATCCTATCTAGCGGCATCGCGGCGACATTCAATTGTCACCGCCGTGTCACACGTGCGCGCTATCCACACCATGCTTCTGTCGTTGTTGAGTACTAGTAATCCCCTTGTCGCGGTCCCGTGCAGTTGACCCCTGCCCTCCGGGACCGCATTTTTTTGCACCACCTCCGGCGAATCGGTCCCCGGCGTAACCCTGTGGTGACGTTCCCCGTCGGGATGCGCTCAGCCATATCGTAGCTTGCTGGCGAGGATCGGCAGCATTAGCGCCAGCGTGACCGCGTCCGAGCCGATCAGCGGCCAGTCGCCGATGGCGAGCCCGTAGACCAGCCAGAGCGCCACGCCCGCCGTGAACCCCGCCGTCGCAACAAGCGACAGCGCGCGGGTGTCGCGTTCGCGGATGACCTTGAGCGCCTGCGGCAGCCAGCACAGCGTGGTGAGCAGCGCGCCGGTCACGCCGACGATGTCGATGAGCGGGATGCTCGGCATGGGTCTTGCCATAGAGCCGATTCGGCTCTGCAATGTGACAAATGATGACACTCCCGACCCCGGCGCCGTCCCGCCGCCTCGCGTGCGCGCGCTGCGGCGCCGTGTTCGAATGCGGCCTCGCCAGCGACTGCTGGTGCGCTGAGGAGCCCTACCGGCTGCCGCTGACGGATGACGGCGAATGCGAGGACTGCTTGTGCCCGGCCTGCCTGCGCAAGGCGGCAGATATCATGGGTCGCTGACATCCAACGCCTGTCATCCTCCTGTCATATGCGACGGCCCCACTCGCTTTTCGGCCGAAGGCAAGCGGAGGATGAGCCATGACCACCAAACGCGGCGGCGATACCGCGGACGCGATCCCGCACTCCGGAATCGTCTGGATCTACCATTTCCAGCCCGACGGAACTGCCGAGCTCATTGCCAACGAGGCGGTCGAGCAAGCGCTCGCCGACCCTGTCGGCTGGACCTGGGTGCACCTGTCGCTCGCCGACACGCGCTGCCGCGCCTGGATCGCCCAAAACGCGCGGTTGTCCGAGCTGGCGCGCGAAACTTTGCTTGGGCCGGAAGAGCACCTGCGCCTGGACGTACTCGGCCAGGAGATCGTCGGCGTGGTGCCCGACCTGCAACAGGAGATTTCGCAGGCCACCGACGCCATCGTGCGGCTGCGCTTTGTCATGACCGAGCGGATGCTGATCAGCGCGCGGCGCACGCCGGTGCATTCGGTGGAGATCAACCGCCGCGCCATCGAAGCCGGCAAGCGTTTCCCAAGCGCGGTGTCGCTGCTCGATGCGGTCATCGATCACTTCGCCGACGCCGTCGGCCACATGGCGGAGCGGCTCGGCAACGAGCTCGACGGCATCGAGGACCTCGTCATGCACAGCGATGAGGTCAGCGACCAGCGTCCGCGCATCGGCCGCATCCGCTTGCAGGCCGTGCGCGTGCACCGGCAGTTGGCGCTGTTGCGCGCCATGTTCCACCGGCTCGAGCCGCGCATTGCTTCCCAGCATCCGGCGGTGGCGCAGGCCATGCGCACGCTGGCGCAGAAGCTCGATGCCATCGATCACGAGGTCGGCTCGCTGCAGGAGCGCTCGCGGCTGTTGCTCGAAGAGCTGGCCGCCAAGATGACGGAAATCACCAACCACCGGCTGTTCACGCTGTCGATCCTCACCGCCTGCCTGCTGCCGCCGACGCTGGTCACCGGATTCTTCGGTATGAATACCAAGGACTTGCTGTGGCAAAATACCGAAGGCGGTACTTGGATGGCCTTGGCCCTGGCGGTGGCGGCCAGCGCGCTCAGCTATTGGGCGTTGCGCCGCATGCGGGCATTTTAGCGCATGATCCCGAAAAGTGGGGACCGGTTTTCGGATAAGATCATGCGCCGAATAAAATGGGCGCCGTCCCGCCCTTGCGGGCCCCGCGGCCGAACACTCATAATGCCGCCCCCACCTCATCGGACACCGCCATCATGATTACCGAAATCGCCCAGATCGACGTCAAGCCCGGCATGGAAAACGACTTCGAGGCCGGCGTGAAAGCCGCCGTGCCGCTGTTCAAGCGCGCCAAGGGCTGCAAGGGCGCGAGCCTGCAACGCTCGCACGAGATGCCGTCGCGCTACCGGCTGTTCCTGCAATGGGAGACGCTGGAGAACCACACCGTCGACTTCCGCGGCTCGGCCGATTTCCAGGAATGGCGCAAGCTGGTCGGCCATTGCTTCGCGTCGTCGCCCAATGTCGAGCATGTGCGTGAAGTGATGCACGGCTTCTGAGGGCGCGTGATCCCGAAAAGTGGGAACCGGTTTTCGGGCAAGATCACGCGCAAGAAAAAACGATGAAGCGCAGCAGCGAGCGTATTCTCACCACCCACACCGGCAGCCTGCCGCGCACCGCCAAGGTGGTGGAGCTATTGCTGGCCGAGCAGCAGCAGCCGGGCGCGCGCCGCGCCGACCTCGCCGCCGCCGTGCGCGAAGCGGTCGCCACCGTGGTGCGCAAGCAGATCGAGTGCGGCCTCGACATCATCAATGACGGCGAGCAGGGCCGCACCGACTACACGGTGCACGTGCTCGACCGGCTGACCGGTTTTGCGGGCGAAAGCACGCCGCCGCTCGGCACCGGCGACGAGGAATTTCCCGAGCTGGCGCTGCTGCTCAAACAATTCGCCTCGCCGTTCCAGCACCGCCCGGCCTGTTCCGGCCCGGTCGACTGGAAGGACTGGCCAGCCGCGCAGGCCGACATCAACACCGCGAAGGCGGCGCTTGCCGGCGCCCAGGCAGAAGAATACTTCATGACCTCGCCCTCGCCCGGTCAGATCGCGCGCTACCTCAAGAACAGATATTACCCGAGCGAGGAGGCTTACGTGTTCGCGCTTGCCGACGTGATGCGGCGCGAATACGCGGCCATCGTGGACGCTGGCCTGATCCTCCAGCTCGATTGCCCCGATCTCGCGATGCTGCGCCACACCGTCTATGCCAACACACCGCTGCCCGACTTCCGCAAGATTATCGCTGTCAACGTTGCCGCGCTCAATCATGCGGTGCGCGATCTGCCGCCCGAGCGCATGCGCATGCATGTGTGTTGGGGCTCGACCGTGGCGCCGCACCACACCGACGTCGAGCTTAAGGACATCATCGACATCGTGCTCGGCGCGCGGCCGCAGGCGGTGTCGTTCCCCGGCGCCAATCCGCGCCACGAGCACGAATGGAAGATCTGGCGTGACGTCAAGCTGCCCGCCGGTAAAATCATCATCCCAGGCGTGATCGATTCCACCTCGAATTTCGTCGAGCATCCGGAACTGGTGGCCGACCGCATTATGAACTACGCCGGCGCGGTCGGGCGCGAGAACATGATCGCCGGCGTCGATTGCGGCTTCGGCACCTTTGCCGGGCGCGTGCAGGTCGACAGCAAAATCGTCTGGATGAAGCTCGCCTCGCTTTCCGAAGGTGCCAGGCTGGCGAGCAAGCAATTGTGGACGAAGGCGGCGTAACGCCTATCCCCCAAACAGCCGCCCCGGCGTCTCCACCAAAATCTTCCGCCGTGTCGCCTCGTCCGGCGTCCAATCAAAAAGCAAATCAAGCAAATGCCCGTCGTCCGGCATCACCTCGGCCGCGATCGAGGGATGCGGCCAGTCGGTACCCCATATCAGCCGCTCGGGATTGGCGCGCACGAGCGCCCCGTGCAGCGCGCGGGCGTCGGCGTAATCCGGGAATTGCTTGGAGACCCGGTAGGGCGCCGAGACCTTGACGTGCACGGCGCCCTCGCCGACCAGTCTGAGCAACGCCTGGAAATTCGGCTCGTCGACGCCGCGCGCCGCCTCCACCATGCCGTAGTGGTCGACGATCACCGGCATGTCGCGCGCGATCGCGCGCAGCTTCGGCGCGGCGTCCCGCAGCACCCGCCAGTCGCAGAACACCTGCATGACCCAGCCGAGCTCGGCCATAGTCTTGCGGAACACCTCGAACACATCGAGCCCGACGCCGCGCACATAGCCGGGCTTCGCCTCCAGCAGGTGGAAGCGCAGGCCGCGAATGCCGATCTTATGCCAGTCGCGCAGCGTCGCAGGCTGGATGCGCGTGTCGGTGATGGCGGTGCCGCGCAGCCGCTGCGGATAGCGCGACAGCGCGTCGAGCACGACGCGGTTGTCGTAGCCGTGCGCGTTGCCCTGCACCACCAGCCCATGTGTGCAGCCGTTATGATCGAGCAACGCGACAAAATTCTCGACCGGCGCGTCCGGCGGCGTGTAGCCGCGCCCCGGCGCATAGGGGAATTTGTCCGCGGGACCGAACACATGCGCGTGCGCGTCCCACGCGCCGGGCGGCGGCAGGGTACGCGGCATTTTCGGCTGCGCCACCGGGCCGGCGATTGCGACTGGTTCGTGGGCCACCGACCTAACCCAAATGGATATTGGCTTCCTTCACCACTTTGGCCCAATGCTGCATCTGGTCCTCGACGAAGGCGCGGAATTCCACCGGCGTGTTCGGACGCACCTCGACGTTGAGCTGGGCGAAGCGTTCCTTGACCTCCGGCGAGACGATAGCTTCGTTGATCGCTTTGTTCAGTTTCTGCACGATCGCCGGCGGCGTGCCGTGCGGCACGAAGGCGCCGTTCCATTCATAGGCCTCGAGCGCCGGCACGGTGTCGACCGCGGACGGCACGTCCGGCAGGCTGTTGAGCCGGCCCTTGCCAGTATGGCAAATCGCCTTCACCTTGCCGCCCTTGATCAGGCCGACCACCGACGAGCCGTTGGCGAAGAAGAATTTTACCTGCCCTGACATCACGTCGGTGAGCGCGACGCCGCCGCCGCGATAGGGCACGTGGTTGATCTTCACGCCGGTGGCGAATCTGAACACCTCGAGCGAGAGATGCTGCAGCGTGCCGTTGCCGGACGACGCCATGGTGATGCCGTCGGGTTGCGCCTTGGCATAGGCGATGACGTCGGCGAGCGTCGTTACCGGCAGCGACGGCGTGACCACCAGGATGTTCGGTACCAGCGACACCAGCGCCACCGCGTCGAAATCCTTGCGGTAATCGAACGACAGGTTGCTGTAGAGCGCGCCGTTGACCGAGTGGGCCGTGCCGTCGTGCAGCATGTAGTAGCCGTCCGGATCGGCCTTGGCGACGATGGCTTCGCCAATGGTGCCGCCGGCGCCACCGCGGTTTTCGATGACGAATTGCTGGCCGAGCATTTGACCGACCTTGGCGTAGACGATACGCGCCGTGGTGTCGGCGCCGCCGGCCGGCGGATACGGCACCAGCACGCGCACAGGCCGGTCCGGCCAGCCGCCCTGCGCGCGCGCGCCCCCCGCCAACGGCGCGGCGGCCAGACCCGCCAATACCAAGCGGCGTGTGAGTGTGCTCCCCATCGCGTTCTCCCCTGATGTTTGGTTTTTAATTTTACCGCCAATCTAGCACTGGATTGACGGTCCGAAAGGGGACTTACCCCGCTATCGCGCCGCTGCCGCCGTTGCGGCCGCCACGCCCCCTCTGTTGGCATGCACGGAAATGGCGGCTCGTGTAGCGGTTGCGTTCTTGCACTTTATGATTGTACTATTTCTGATGGGTTGTGTGATGGGGCGATGCCATGAGTGACCGCAACCGAGGCCAGACTTGGCCGCTAAGCACCATCTTCGTGTTGACTTTGGTTGGCGGAATCGTCGGCGTGATCGCGAAGGCGATGGGCTACACCTTCGAGACCGGCGTTGTCGTGGTTTTGCTGATCGTGGCGGCGGAGATCGCTCTCATATTGTATCTGCCGCCGCTCTATTTGATGTCCAGAGTATTGACGGCCGGCGCGGTCGCCACGCAGATTGACGACATTCGAAACGCCTTGCTCGGCGCCCAGGGTAATCAAGACCAGATCGCCGCTCTCTCAGCCGCGGTTACCGGCGCGCGAACGCAGATCACCAACTTAGATGCCCGGTTCAACGACAACGGCGACGTGGCCGCAAAACTCAAGACCATCAGCGATGGAATCGCTGTCAACAAACCGAAACCGCAAGGAAGCTGAGAGGCGCCAAGAAACTGGGAGAAGGGTGTTATGTTCGGCTTGCGTATTCTGGCCGCGCTCGCGATCGCGTCGGCACTTTGGCTAACCCCGGTTGCCGCGCAAGAAAGACCGTCGGCGCCATCGGCCGCACCGGCCCCTGTGGCGCCCGCGACCACCGCGCCAACCGACCCGGCAGCAGCGGAAGCCGCGAGAAAGTCGGCGGCCGCCAAGGAGGAGGCGGACAAAAACGCCGCAGCCGCTAAAGCGGAAGCAGACAAAAAGACTGCCGCGGCCAAGGTGGAGGCAGAAAAAAAGGAGGCGGCGGCGAAAGAAGAAGCGGCCAAGAAAGCGGCCACGCTTTTCCAAGGTGCCTTCCAATCTGAGGTGCTGGCCGGCGGAACCCAAAATGATTTCCGGGTGCCGCAGCCTTTGAACCGCTTGGGCGTGTTCGAGACCACACTGCAATGGGAAAAATCCGGCCGTGAGTGGCAATGCTCGAGGTCGTTTGATTCCTCGCCGCCTCCGCCCGACTCGAAGGATATTTCGGTTGATTCCAGAGCCCCCGATCGCAACGATACCAACAGGAGCGTGTTTGGAATCCAAATCGCGTCGCCGCCCTGCCTGTGGCCGCTGACGCAGCGTGCCACTATCACAATTACTGCACCGCTCGATAATGGCGCAGAAACCAAACAGCTATTCCATGGCACGATGCCGGTCAGCGTGCTCTGGTTTCCCCTCACCGCTACCTTCTTGATCCTTGCGCTCATTTATCCGGGCGGCGCCGCCGCATCCTGGTACACCAGCCAGCGGCGCCATGCGATGTATCTGGAAAGGGCCACCGCGCCGGATCAGAAAATTCCGGAGCCGCCAAGTTTCTGGGCGGCGCTGGACCCGGTCGAACTGACTAAGAACCCTTACGGCCGCGGCAGCATCGCCAAGCTTCAGATTTTCGTGTTCACTTTTATTGTGTTCGGCCTGCTGTTGTTCAACGTGATGCGCAACGGCCTGCTCGCCAACATGTCGCCTGACGTGTTGTATCTGATGGGGATCAGCGCGGCCGGCGCGGTCGGCGGCAAGCTCACATATGTGGCGCGGCGGCGCCTCAACCTTGAGAATTGGGCCTGGCTACGCCGCAAGAAGTGGCTGCCGCCGGAGGGCGATGTCGCGCCGCGTGCGCGATGGAGCGACTTGTTCACCGATAGTGGCGGCAAGGAGTTCGATCCATACCGCTTCCAGATGGCCGTGTTCAGCGTCGTGGTCGCCATCGCCTTGATCAGGACCAGCGCGGGCAGCCTCGAGGCGTTCAAGATTCCCACTGAGCTGCTGGCGCTGCTCGGCATTAGCCATACCGTCTTTGTCGCTGGCCAGGGCATCGACAACACCGGCTATGACGAACTCGACAAGAAGCTGGATGACGTGCGCAAGCACGAAAAGAAATATCTCGACCTGAAGGTGCAGGTCGAGGCCGCTACCGCGCGGGCAGTCGCGCAAGGCCTTCCCTATCCGCCGCCGGCCGACAAGGACGGCAAGACCGCCAGCGGGGAGCTGCTCTCGGCCTTGCCAAAGCCGGACGACGCAACTGCCGAGCTCAACGCGTTCAGGAGCGGCGTGGCGCAAGCGGCCGAGATGTTTTGGGCAATCTACGGTCCGCAGCTCATGGACATGTCGTCGGAATTGAAGAACTCGAGCACCATGGAACCGAAATTGTCTGGTTGAGGCGGCGGCTAAACTTCCTCGGCAAGTTCGCGCGCGAGCCGCCTGGGCGCCCTTTCCACGCCGCGGGACTCGCCCCATATTTGTGCGAATGGCGAAGCCCCCCAAAAAGCCGCAAAAAACCAAAAGAGACCCCGCGCGCCCGACGCGCGCCAAGGCGGCGCGGCCGATCGAGCCGGCGACGCCGGATGCGCTCGCCGACCTGCTCAATCCGGCCATCAACAAGGGCACCGCCGGCATGGGTTCCGGCACCGGGCTGCAACAACCGCCGGATAATTCGTTCGACCGCCGCGCCGATTTCTCCGCCGCCCACAAGGCGCGCAAATCCGCGCGCGAAGGTTTCGCGGAAGCGCCGCAGCGCAATTACGCGGCCTCGCCGATCAGCGGGCTCGATCCGCAGTTGGAACGAGAACTCGGACTCGCGTCGGATGATGCCGAGTCCCCCTCCCCCTCGTGGGGCACGGAGCGCGCTGATCAAGTGGCGGACAAAAGTATTTCAAAGTATCGTCTCCCCCGCGCCGATCTGCCGGCGCAAGGCACGGATGGCATCGGCGGTTTCGGCGGCCTGGCCAGCCAGCAGTCGCTCGAACAATTGCTGCGCGAGGGCCGCAAGGAATTCAGCCAGACGCCGTGGATGCCGCATCGCCCGCCGCGCCCGGAAAAATCCGAAGGGGGCAAGCCTCTCGTCATCAAATCCGAGTTCGAACCGAAGGGCGACCAGCCCGAGGCGATCCGCGAACTGGTCGAAGGCGTCAAGCGCAGCGACCGCACGCAGGTGCTGCTCGGTGTCACCGGCTCGGGCAAGACCTTCACGATGGCGAAAGTGATCGAGGCGACGCAGCGCCCGGCGCTGATCCTGGCGCCCAACAAGACGCTGGCCGCGCAGCTCTACGGCGAGTTCAAGTCGTTCTTTCCCGACAACGCGGTGGAATATTTCGTCTCCTATTACGACTACTACCAGCCGGAGGCCTACGTTCCGCGCACCGACACCTACATCGAGAAGGAATCCTCGATCAACGAGCAGATCGACCGCATGCGCCACTCGGCGACGCGCGCGCTGCTCGAGCGCGACGACGTGGTGATCGTCGCCTCGGTGTCCTGCATCTACGGCATCGGCTCGGTGGAAACCTATTCGGCGATGACGTTTACGTTGAAGCAGGGCGGCAAGATCGAGCAGCGCCAGCTGCTCGCCGACCTGGTGGCGCTGCACTACAAGCGCACGCAGGCCGATTTCTTCCGCGGCTCGTTCCGCGTGCGCGGCGACACCATCGACATTTTCCCGGCGCACTACGAGGACCGCGCCTGGCGCGTGCACCTGTTCGGCGACCAGATCGAGAAGATCGAGGAAATGGACCCGCTCACCGGCCAAAAAACCGACGAGCTCGACTTCGTGAAAATCTACGCCAATTCGCACTACGTCACGCCACGCCCGACGCTGATCCAGGCGATCCAGGGCATCAAGCATGAACTGAAACAACGCCTCGACCAGCTCAACGCCGCCGGCCGGCTGCTCGAAGCGCAGCGGCTGGAGCAGCGCACGGTGTTCGACCTGGAAATGATGGAGGCCACCGGCTCCTGCGCCGGCATCGAAAACTATTCGCGCTACTTGACCGGCCGCAAGCCGGGCGAGCCGCCGCCGACGCTGTTCGAATACGTGCCGGACAACGCGCTGGTGTTCGTCGACGAGAGCCACGTCTCGATCCCGCAACTCGGCGGCATGTACCGCGGCGACTTCCGCCGCAAGGCGACGCTCGCCGAATACGGCTTCCGCCTGCCCTCCTGCATGGACAACCGCCCGCTGCGCTTCGAGGAATGGGACGCCATGCGGCCGCAGACCATGGCGGTCTCCGCCACGCCGAGCCACTGGGAGATGAACGAGGCGCGCGGCGTGTTCGTCGAGCAAGTGATCCGCCCGACCGGGCTGATCGATCCGCCGGTCGAAATCCGCCCGGCGCGCACGCAGGTCGACGATCTGGTCGGCGAGGTGCGGGCGGTGGCGCAGAAAGGCTACCGCGCGCTCATCACCGTGCTGACCAAGCGCATGGCCGAAGACCTGACCGAATATCTGCACGAGCAGGGCATCCGCGTGCGCTACATGCATTCCGACATCGACACGCTGGAGCGCATCGAGATCATCCGCGATCTGCGGCTTGGCGCCTTCGACGCGCTGGTCGGCATCAACCTGTTGCGCGAGGGCCTCGACATTCCGGAATGTGCGCTGGTCGCCATTCTCGATGCCGACAAGGAAGGTTTCCTGCGCAGCGAGACGTCGCTGATCCAGACCATCGGCCGCGCCGCCCGCAACGTCGACAGCAACGTTATCTTGTATGCCGACCAGGTTACCGGCTCGATGCAGCGCGCCATCGAGGAGACCAACCGGCGGCGCGAGAAGCAGGTCGAGTACAACACCGCGAACGGCATCACGCCGGAGAGCGTGCGCAAGGGCATCGCCGACATCATGGACAGCGTGTACGAGCGCGACCACGTGCTGATCTCGACCGGCGGCGCGGGGGAATTCGCCGAGGCCGCCACCATCGGGCACAATCTGGAGGCGGTGGTCGCCGATCTCGAGACGCGCATGCGCGAGGCTGCCGCCGATCTCGACTTCGAAACCGCCGCGCGCCTGCGCGACGAGATCAAGCGCCTGCGGCAGACCGAGCTGGCGGTGCTGGACAATCCGACGGCGCGCGACGTGGTGCTGGCGCAGACCAAGGGATTGCGCCCGCTCGCCCGCCACACGCCGCTCGATCCCGGGCGCTCGAAGATGGGCCGCCCCGGCATGCGCGGCGGCTTCAAGAGCAACAAGCGGCGCTAGAACACGCCAATTTGAACCGCTGGAAAATTCGTTCGTCCCCGCGCAAGCGGGGACCCAGTGGCAAATCGCTAACTTCCGTCGATCAGCCCTGGATTCCCGCTTGCGCGGGAAGGAACGGGATTTGGTGCGGCGTTAAGCCCCTACATCGCCTTCGGCGCGACCGGCGCGGTCTGCCCCGAGCGCTTGAGCGCGTCGGCGACAAAGCCGTTCGCCTTCATCTCCTCGACGAAGGCGCCCACGTAAGCCGCGCCCGCCGTCTTGCCCTTCACCGTGCCCATCGCCTGCCCGATCTGCTGGAAGGCGCCCTTCATCACCCGCATCTTCGGATGCTCCTTGGCGTAAGCGTCGAACGGCTCGCGCACGCCGGCCGCGGCGTCGAGCTTCTGCTCGAGGAACACCGGAATGCCGGCCGACGCGCCGCCGACCTTGGCGCGCACCAGCGTGGCGTGCTTGAGCGTGCGCGTCAGATAAAGATCGTAGACCGAGGCAAGCCCGACGCTGATCCTGATGCCCGGCCGATCGACGTCGCCGACGTCTTTCAGCGGCGACTCCTGGCGCACCATGTAGGTGCCCTCGATGATGACGTAGGGCGCGCTGAAATCCACCTCGGCCGAACGCGCCGGCTCGATGGCGATGAAGGCGACGTCGACGCTGCCGGCAGCAAGCGCCGCGAACGACTTGCCGGCGGCCTCGAACGGCACGTAGTCGACCGCCACGCCGAGTTTCTTGGCGAGCGCTGAGGCAAGCTCGGCCGAGACGCCGCGCGGCTCGCCGTTCGGCCCGCGCTGGGCCAGCACCGGATTGCCGAAATTGATGGCGGCGCGCAGCTTGCCGGTCGGCGCGAGGTCTTTCAGCACCGCGGGCGACGGCGTGGTCTGCGCCAAGGCGGGGCCTACGGCGGCGACGAGAAAAAAGATGCTGGCAATAAAAAGCTTGCACATGGCGTTTCCCCGACGTGAAGGCTTTCTCCTAGCTTCCAGCACTCTGCCGGCGCCGTCAAATTTGACTTGCCTCCCGGGCTGATCTCGACTGCCTCGCCTTATATGGCCGCTATCGCGCCATATGCGCCAAAGGCCCCCATGTCCGACATCGACCTGTTCAGCGGCCCGTTCGCCACCGCCTTCATCCTGCTGATCGTCGGCGGGCCAGGCCTGCCGATCGGCGCCATCGCCGGCGCGCTGCTCTGGCGCCGCCACCGCGTCTGGGGCGCGGGCCTCGGCGCCCTCGCCGGGTTCGGGCTGTGGCTGTTGGGCTGGCTCTACTTCACCGATAACCTCTGAACCACCCATCAACGCCAACGGGGGACCTTATGCCCGTCATCCCATGCGACATCCGCGAAGGCTGCAGCGACGACCGGAAACGCGCGCCGGCCCAGGGCCTCACCAATGTGGTTGCCGAAGTGGGAAAAGTGCCGATAAAAAGTATCCACATCGTGATTCGGGAAGGCCGCGGCCTGCATTATATGTTCGGCGGCGAGCCCGTGCCCGAATTCAAGGCCGCCGGGGGCGGCTAACGGAAGAGCCAAGATGACGTCTTCGATCGCGCGCGTTTCCCTTCCCATCCTGCTGCTCGCGCTTGCCGGCGCGCTGGCGGGCTGCGAAACCACCGGCATGGGCGTCACGACGGACCCCGCCGCCAAGCCGGTGGAGCTGCCGATGACCCGCACGCGCGCGGCCGAGCTATGCTGGATGTCGACCGAGAAGGGCGGCGCCAGCATGTCGCTCGATAAGCGCGCCGACCTCGTCGACAAATGCATCGATCAGAAGATGCGGGCGGCCTCCGGCGACACTTCGCCCGCGCCGGCTGCGGCTCCCGAGGCGAAAAGGAAGAAGCCGGCGAGCGCCGCCGCCGATGCCCAGAAAAAGAAGCCCGCGGCCGATGCCGCCGGGAAAGACGCTAAGCCGGCCGACGCGGAGACGCCCGACAAGAAGCCCTGAGCCTGACGGGACAGACCGGCCACCTCCCCTTGCGGGCCGCCCGCGGCCGTATCACCATCAGGCTACCGGCGCATGATCCCGAAAAAGCTTGTCCCGGACTTGATCCGGGATGGGGACCGGTTTTCGGATAAGATCATGCGCTAGCAAAATAAACCGCCAAGGAGGTCGTCATGGCTAAGGGTCAGATGCGAGTTCCGAAGGAAAAGAAGAAACCAAAGGCCGACAAGGACAAGCCCAAGCAGCTGTCCGCCTACAAGCTCTCGCAAATGCAGGGCACGTCCGGCAGTCCCTACAGCACTCCGCCCGGCAAGAAGCCCTGAGCTTCAGTCCGAGACGCCTTGGCCGGTCATGCGGTCGCCCTTCGGCAGGTCGTTGGCGGCCTTGGCCATTTCCAAGCAGCTGAGCAATTCGACATAGCTCGGACTGCCGCCCAGCTTGGTAAGCGAAATGCAGCGCGCGCGCTGCACGGGCGTGAACTCCCCCCATTGGTCGTTGAGCTTGCCGCGCGCGGCCAGTTCGTCGCGCTTGCAGACATCCGAATTACGGTTGGGCGCGACTGCCGTTTCGGCGGCCGCCCGGCAACTGGGATCGATATTGAATTCGGGCACCCGGTCGGCAGCCAGCACGATGTGCGAAGCGGTCATAATAATGGGCAAAAACGCAGGCATGGTCGTTCTCCCCTATGATGGGTTGACCGTTCAACGCGCAACCGAATTCCGGGTTGCATCGCTTTGAACCTTTTCGCCCGGGCCGGCCGAAATTTGGGCAGCGGCGTCCACACCTTCGCCCTAGTTGCATGCGATATGTAAAACCAATGCTTAACCGGTTGGCGCCGAACATCCGGTGCCCGTTATGCCGGGGCAGCAGGCCGGGGGAGTCATTCGGGATGCGGTTTGGCGCGACTATCTGCGCGGCATTGATTGTGGCCGCGCCGGCTTGCTGGATGGCTGCCGCACCCGCCGCCGCGCAGGAGACCAGCGCGCCGGCTGATGCCGCCGCGCAGCCGGCCGACCCCGCCGACGAAACGGAACCAGCAGCCGATACGCCGCTTACGCCGGACGAGGCCGCGGCGCTCGGCAGTGCATTGACGTTCGACGCCGCCAATCTTGCGCCCGGCAAGCCGGCCAAATCGCTGCGCCTGCCTGCTCTCGACGACTCCAACAAGTTCGACGTCACCCACACCGGCAAGCCGGACGGCTCCAGCACGCTGGTGCTGAAGCAGCCGCTGGCGAGCGAGTGGGACGCCAAGGTCGGCGCCGATCTCAATCTCGCCGCCGCGCCAACGGACAGCTATCGGGCGATCAAGCCATTGCGGGTCACGGGCGGCGATCAAGACTCCGGCGCGGCCTGGGCTTCGGTCGGTGTGCCCAACCTCGCCTCCGTCGATGCGCGCGTCGACCCCAACAGCGACCAGGGCAAGCTCGGCACCACCTTCAAGCATTCGATTCCGGTCGGCGGAAAATTCTCCCTGACGCTGCAGAATTCTTATTCGGTGACCGAGACCTTCAGCCAGCCCACGGCGGCGCCGTCCGATCTGCCGCTGATGGCGGTGCCGGCCACAACGCCGACGCCGTCCCCGCAGATCTGGGGCAACCAGAAGGCCGTCAAATTCGACGTTCTGCCGACCGGCACGACGTTGGGCGCCGGCCTCACCACGGCGAGCAACGACCCGGTCACCCACAACACGTTCAGCGCCGAGCAGAAACTGTACGGCCCGCTGCATGTAACCACGGCGGTGACCGACCTCGGGCAGCCGACCACCAGCAAAAGCGTCAGCGCCCGTTTCAAGCTGAATTGGTAGCGCCGCCCGCGCTCTGCCGCGGACCGCCCCGAAGCCGCCCCCGCCCCGCCCAACGGCCGCCCCAGTTCCATGCGGCAATCGCTTTCGGGCGGGGGGACGTCAGCGCAACGAACTGCGCCTGTGTAGGAGTGAAGCATGACGGCCATCAGACCCGAGCGGCTTGGTGCGGACCAGAGTGGCTCCGAGAAAATCGGCCCGGAGAAATACGCTCCGGACCGAAGCGTCACGGAAAAATTCGGCGAGGTCGACCAGGCGGCGGCGACCGCGTTTGAGGGTGAGATCCGTGAGTTCGTCCGGCGCGACGTCGCATTCCTGCGCAAGCAACGCAGCGAGACCGAAGCGGCTCCCGATCCGGCCGCCGAAAACCTGAATTTGCTGATCCGGCGCGTCGCCGGCGCCTCGATGGAAGAGATCGATCGCGTCATCCTCGAACTGCAAAGCGTGCGCGACATGCTGCGCAGCGAAGGGGAACGCGTCAGCCGCGAGCTCGCGGGCTATGCCAGCCTCAGCCACGCGTCGATGACCGCGATGAGGGTCATCGGCGACAGCCTCAAGCAATGGAAAGACGCACCCGTCAGCCACGGCCGGCGTTCGGCGAACTGACGTCCATTGCCATCGCTACCTCCATCACCATCGCCGGGGATTTCCGGCGATGGCAGTGGCGGCGTTACGAACCGATCTCGTCGACCACGATTCGGGTTGCGGGACGGACCAGAAAAGTCTTGTTCTTGGTCTTTATATAATCCAACCCCTGCACGGCGCCGATGCTGCTCACGCTCGCCGGCAGCGGATGCATTTCATTCAAGGCTTGATTGGCGGTGAGTCCGCTCGCCGGCGCGAGTCGATCGGCATCGCTGGCGGCAGGCGCGTTGTCCGCCATCGCCGCCTGATAGATGCGCTGGCGCTCCTCGTCGCTGAGCACCAGCGGCCAGGCCATGGTCGGGACGCGGTCGAGAACGTCGTTCCGCTGGGAGAATTTGGCCGGCATGGTTTGCCCGGTCGCGCCGATCGGCCCGAATGACGCTGCCGGGGGCGAAGCAGAACCGATGGTCGATTGTCCAGAGCGGCTCGCCGGCGTCTGATCGACGTCGACGGTCTCCGGCCCGCCGCTGGCATTTTCGGACTCGCGCCGAGCGCTATCGTGCTTGGGCGAGGTCGACTCGGTCGTCGGCATGGGTTCGGGCGATTTGCCGCCAAGCACCGGCTGATCGGACCCCGGCATCATCAGCGCCGCGCGGGCTTCCGCCGGCGTCGGGATCGGACGCGCCTGCGAGATGCTTGGCAGCTTCTCGTCGACGCCGCGATTGATCTGGCCGCTATTCGGTACAAAGCCAGGGTCGGTCGCTTCGACATCGTTGCCGGCAAAGGCACCGGCGCGCGCGGGCGGCATGGCGAGCGCCGCCGCCAGCGTCGCTGCCAGTAATGCAAATTGTGGAATGTGTTTCATCGTAACCCTCCTTTGGGCTCGTGATGACAACGGCTGAGCGCCCTTGCGGGTTGCATTAATTCGGTAGGGAAACCCCGACAATGCTCGCGCGGGCTGTGGATGCCGCGAAAGCTAAACCGACCACCTTCGCGACGCGATCCCGAGGCGGACAACGCGAGCGGCAGGTGATTTAGGTCAGTTGGCGGGGGCTTTGCGCGGCAGCGGGTAATCCTCGCTCTCGTACAGCCGGCGAATGCCGTTGCCGTCGAAACGTTTCTCCTCGACCTCTAAATAGGCGCCCAGCAATAGCTCCGGCGGCAATTCCTCGATAGCGAAACGGATGGCCTCCGCCGCGGTCGGAAAGCGCTTGTATCCGATCGGGCGGCGCGATTTACGGCTGCGGCTTGGAAATAACTCGGACGGGGCCCGATAGTTGATCATCGACATCAGTAGTGACTCCTCGCCGCATAATATGGCCCTGTAGCCGCAAAAAATCCAGCGCTCGCGGCGCCGCCCAGGGCGGGGCGACCGGCTTAAGGTAAATTCAGTGCTGAAAATGAATGGCCCGGCGCCGCAGCACCGGGCCTCTGCCGCCTTGCGTGGATGCTCTTAGTCGGCGAACTCCGCCACCACTTCGCTGGTGGCCGGATCGACCAGCACAACGCGGTTGTTCACCCGCATGTATTTGTATGGCCTGACCGCCGGCACTTCGACGGCGACATCGTCCGGCACCTCATAGAGCCGCGCGCCGCGCGGCACCTGAGTACCGACCCGGTACTCGACCGTCGGCGGCATTGTCGCCACCGGCTCGCGCACGATGGTGCGATAGATCGTTTGCCGTTGCACCGGCGTGAGTTCCAGCGGTTGCGTGGTCACGACGGTCCGCGTCTCGACTGGCTCACGCGTGATGACTGTGGTCTGCGCGCTCGCGCTGCCAACGCCGGCGAGCAGTGCTGCCGCGATCGCGGCGTGGCGAAAATATGTCATTGATTCCTCCTGCCTAGTTCGGCTTTGAGGACAGGAAACGCCCTTCGTCACGATGCGTTCCGCGCGCGAGTTCCCGGCTCACAGCGTATGCGGCGGGTCGTCGAGCAGCGGCAATTTCGCGCTGAGTGCGGCGATGCGCCGCTCCGCTTCGCTTCGCGACAGGCTCTCCTTGAACGCATCCGGCTCGTAGGCGTCGATGGCGAGCTGCTTGAGCCGTGCCGACTGTTCGGCGGTCATCGGCAGCGCGGTGGCGAATTTTCGTTTTGCGGGCATGGTCCCGACATAACGAATTCGGCCACGCCCTGGTTCCCCAGGCTCAGCGGATCAAAACGGCGCGCTAGGCCGCATGGCCAATGCCGGGCGCAGCGCCAGCGTGATCGGCAGCGTCAACAGGACAACGGCAGCCACGACCATCAATGCCGACGGCACACCGACGGCGTCGCCGAGCAATCCGTAAATTGCCGGCGACACCGCGCCCGCGCCGATCGTGCCGGTATAGAAGATCCCAAAGGCGCGCTGGCGCCGCGCCGGTTCGACCAGGTCCGGCACCGAGCCGTAGAGCACCGACGAGGTGCCGTTGAGCGCGACGCCGATCAAAGGCAGCAGGACCAGCGCCGCCTCGAGCGACAGCGGCAGTATCGCGACAATGCCGAGCGCGGTCACCGCCTCGGTCAGCCACACCGTCGCCACCGCGCCGATGCGCGCGCCGATGAAAGCGCAGACCAGCTTGCCGGCGGCGCCGCCGGCGAACACCAAAGTGAGCGCCAGGCCGACGGTCGGCAGGCTGGCGCCCTTGGCCGTGAGCACGAACGGCAGGAAGGTCAGAAACGCTATGCGGGTCGCGCTGTCGATCACGCCGACCGACAGCAACAGCGGAAAACCGAACTGGCTCAGGCGGCCACCGCGCGCGCCGCCTTCATCTTTGCGTGGCGCCGCCGCCTCGGCGGCAAAACGCGGGATCAATACAAAGATGACAACTGCGGCAATCATGCCGATGCCGCCCAGCAGCACCAGCGCCTCGCGCCAGGGCAATACGACGAAAAGCAGGGACGCCGCGGCCGGCAGCGTCATCTTGCCGATATCTCCGGCGAAATTGTAGGTGCCGAGCGCCTTCAGCGAACGCGATCCGGCGTAGGCCTGTGCGATCAGCGAGGAGGCCAACGGGTGCTGCGTGCTGGCGCCGAGGCCACCCACGAACAGGGCGGCCACCAGCGTGGCGACGCCGCTGCTGAAGCCGGCGAGGCAGTAGCCGATGCCGGCGAGCGCGGTGCCGAGCGCCAGCACAATCGGCGCTCCGAACCGCTCGGCCAGGAAACCGGAAGGAATCTGCAAGCCGGCAAGCGTGCCCGAGAACACCGTCTTCATCAGCCCGAGCGCCGCAAAGCCGAGGCCGAATTCCTGCTGCCAGATCGGCAGCATGACGTAAATCAGGTCGGTATAGCCGTCGTGCAGCGCATGCGCGCCGCAGGCGACGCCGAGCGCGCGGCGTTCCTCGCCTTTGCTGTGCGCACTGCCGGCCGCGGCGGTCATGGCGGCTTGACGCGCCGCTCGACAAACGTGGTGCTCACCAGCGAAATCACCGGTTCGCCGTGCTGGTTGACGCCGGTCGAGCGGAACGTCATCAGCCCCGCGTGCGGGCGGCTGTTGGACAGGCGCATCTCGGTCACTTCGCTTTTATAGTCGATCGTGTCGCCGACATAGACCGGCTTGAGCCATTTGAGATCGCGAAAGCCGAGCGCCGGGCCGATGCCGGCGACGCCCTCGCCGCGCTCGCGCATCGCATCGTCCATGCGGCGGCGGTGGTCGATCATCAGCCGCATCCAGGCCAGCGCCGTATGCCAGCCGGAAGCGACCAGCGCACCGAAATGCGAGCGCTCGGCCGCTGCCTCGTCGACATGGAACGGTTGCGGATCGAAGCGGATGGCGAAGGCCTTGATATTGTCGGCGGTGAAGGTGTAGCGGCCGTATTCGAAAACGTCGCCGACCTGGATGTCCTCGAAATATTTCACCGCGCCGCCTCGCGGTCGCGGCGGGCCATCATCATCGAGCTCATCAAAGTCGTGAGCACGGCATCCTGCTCGTCGAGCACCTCGTAAAGCATTTTGACGAAGCCCAGTTCCGGCCGGCTCGCGGAGGCGCGCTTGTCGAGGACAGTGGTGCGCACGCGAATCTGCGTACCCGGGCGCAACGGCTTGAGCCAGCGCACTTCGTCGACGCCGGGCGCACCCATCGAGGCCGATTCGTTCAGGAACCCCTCGGCGATCATGCGCATCAGCAGGCAGCAGGTATGCCAGCCCGAGGCGCCTAAGCCTCCCAGTATGGTACCGGCGGCGGCGGCCTCGTCGAGATGCATCGGCTGCGGATCGAATTCGGCGGCGAAGGCGACGATCTCTTCGCGCGTGACCAGCCGCGGGCCATAGACGGCCACCGCATCAGGTTGAAAATCTTCCCAGAACAGTTTCGGCATTGCGTCAGTGTAGTCTCAATAGGCCTTCAAGATCGACAGGTAGGCCGCTTCGCTGGCCTTGAACGCTTCGCGTGTGTCGGCAGACAGGCACAGCACCAGCACAAAAGCATTGCCGTCCTTGTCGCCGTCGGGCGCCAGCGCCACCTCCTCGTAGCCCTGCGCGTCCAATTCGGGCGCTTCGAATTGGTGCCGCTCGAAGGCCGGCTTGCCGTTGGTCCGCGCGACGTCGGTCAGTTTTGCCACTTTGGCCTTCTGCGACCGCTCTTTCCAATCGCGGTAGTTATCGCGGGCGATGGCCGATACCGGCCGTTTGTCCTTGTTGTAGCGCACCAGCGCATAAATCTTGGCGGGCGCTTTGTCGAATTCCTGGCCCTTCGGCAACAGCAACTGCACCCCGAGTGCGCTACTGGCTTCCTTGTCCTCGACCCAGCCCTCGGGGATCGTGATCGACGCGCGATAAAACACGCACAGTTTCATGTCGCAATCGCGCATGAACTTTTCGATTTCCGCGCGCGCCGGCAAAGCCAGCAGGCTCAAGGCCGCGAGCGCGGCAGCAAAACAGCTAATCAGGCGTGTTGAGGACATGGCAACTCCTCCGCAACTCCTCCGGCGCACTCCGTACAACATAGTCGCGCGGAAACGGCCCGCGGTTCAACCGCTCAAGTCGCAAAGCGGAAATGCATCACGTCGCCATCGGCGACCATGTAGTCCTTGCCTTCCAGCCGCATCTTGCCGGCCTCTTTCGCGCCGGTCTCGCCGCCGCTCGCGATGAAATCGTCATAGCCGATGGTCTCGGAGCGGATGAAGCCGCGCTCGAAATCGGAATGGATGACGCCGGCCGCCTGCGGCGCCTTGGTGCCGGCCGTGATGGTCCAGGCCCGCGTTTCCTTCGGGCCGACGGTGAAGTAGGTCACCAGGTGCAGGAGCGCGTAACCGGCGTTGACCAGCCGGTCGAGCCCGGTTTCCTTCAACCCAACGGCCTCGAGGAATTCCGCGCGCTCGGCCGGCGGCAGTGTGGCGATCTCCGATTCGATCTTGGCCGAAATCACCACCGCGACCGCGTCTTCTTCCTTCGCCCGCGCTTCGACCTTGCGCGAAAACTCGTTGCCGGTGGCGGCGGAGGCTTCCTCGACATTGCAGGCATAGAGTACCGGCGCCGAAGTGAGCAGGCCGAGCGAGTGGAACAGCTTTTCCTCCTCGCCCTTGCGCTCGACCAGACGCGCCGGCTTGCCCTCGCGCAGCAGCACCAGCGAGCGGTTGACCAGATCGAGCATTTCCTTGGCCGCCTTGGCGTCCTCGCCGCTGCCCTTGGCCTTTTTCTCCAGCGCGTCGACGCGTTTTTCCAGGGACTCGAGATCGGCCAGCATCAGCTCGGTCTCGATGGTGTCGATATCGGCGACCGGATCGATCTTGCCTTCCACATGGGTGACGTCCGAGTCCTCGAAGCAGCGCACCACATGCACGATGGCGTCGACCTCGCGGATGGTGGCGAGGAACTGGTTGCCGAGGCCCTCGCCCTTGGAGGCGCCGCGCACCAGCCCGGCGATATCGACAAAAGTGATGCGGGTCGGGATGATTTGCTCCGACTTGCCGAGCACCGCGAGCTTGTCGAGGCGCGGGTCCGGCACCGCGATCTCGCCGACGTTCGGCTCGATGGTGCAGAACGGATAGTTGGCCGCCTGCGCCGCCGCGGTTTGCGTGAGCGCATTGAAGAGCGTCGACTTGCCGACATTCGGCAGCCCGACGATGCCGCACTTGAAGCCCATGTTGGTTTCTCTGATTTTGGCGCGTGGCGAATAGCGAATGGCGAATTGATCCGAGGGTCCATTCGCTATTCACCACCCGCTATTCGC
>DASXBN010000081.1:0-125888 GCA_036491675.1 Pseudolabrys sp.
TGCGACGCGCTTGCCCACGTGTCGAACAAGCCGCGGCCGGCGACATCGTCCGGCCCATTGCGCATGCAGCCGGCGGCCGCGAGCGCCACCAACGCCGCCAATAAAACTCGCGCTCCCCGCATCAAACGAATCCGCGCCGTCGGAGGAAAATAAGCCCGATTAACACTTTATATGGTTAATAAACCCTCACCGCCGCGACGGGTCATTGCGGGGCGCCGGGCAGCGGCGCCCCCCTAATCCTTAAACACAGGCAGGAATTATGGATTCCGGACCCGGCGCCAAAGCGCCGTCCCGGAATGACAGGTGTAAATTTCAGACGCCGGCGGCCTGCGCCAGCTTCGCCCCGGTGCCGATCGGGCACGACACTCCGGTGCCGCCGAGCCCGCAATAGCCGAACGGATTCTTGGCGAGATATTGCTGGTGGTAGTCCTCGGCGAAGTAGAACTCGGGCGCCTCGACGATCTCGGTGGTGATGGCGCCGTAGCCCTTGCCCTTGATCGCCTGCTCGTACATCGCCTTCGAGGCCTCGGCGGCTTGGCGCTGGGCGGCATTGAAGGTGTAGATGCCGGAGCGGTACTGCGTGCCGACATCGTTGCCCTGACGCATGCCTTGCGTCGGGTCGTGACTTTCCCAGAACGTCTTGAGCAGGCTCTCGTAGGAAATCTTTTTCGGATCGTAGAGCACCAGCACCACCTCATTGTGACCGGTGCGGCCGGAACAGACTTCCTCGTAGGTCGGGTTCGGCGTCAGCCCGCCGGCATAGCCGACGGCGGTCACGATAATGCCGTCGCCCAATTCCCAGAACTTTTTCTCGGCGCCCCAGAAGCAGCCGAGCCCGAACATCGCCTTTTGCGCGCCCTCCGGGTAGGGCCCCTGCAACGCGTTATGATTGACGAAATGGGTTTGCGCGGTGCGGATCGGGTTGCTGCGCCCGGGCGGCGCCTCGCCCGGCTTGGGCATGGCAATTTTCTTGAAGCCGAACATGGATATGTTCTCCCTGTCTTCTTTGCGCGCAATATAAGCGTCGGGACAGGCTTGCGAAATGCCGCCGGCCATCACGTCTCGGCCAACCAGGCGCACGCCGCGTTCACGCCGGCGTTAGGAGTTAGCGCGCGTAGCCAATCAGCGGCTTTTTCTTGCGGCCGAGTAGCAGCAACAAAATGCCGAATAGCCCCAGTAGGGCCCAGGCTGGCGCGGCCAGGATGGAGACCGAGACCGGGTCCCACAGCAGGCCGCCGGCATAAGGCTCGAGCAGCGGCCTGAGCTTGGCCAGGCTGCCCGCATTGATGAGCTCCCACAGGGTCCGCGTGGTGGTGAGGGCAAGGCTATTGCCGGCGATCGATTTGGTGCCGTCATAGATCACCAGGATAAAGGCGGCGGCCAGACAGATCAGGCCGAGAAATCGAAACAGAAAACGGATCATGGTCCAGGGGTCTTTTCTTTATGCCTAAGGTATCGATTACCGCGCGGCGCGGCTTCGTTCAACACGCGGCTACCGCCACCTTCCCTTGAGCAATCACGGCTGCTTCCGCTAACGTGACCTTCTGCCGGGCAGCACCGGTTGTGTCATGGAGTAACAATGCCCGCAAAGCCCCCCGGCCATACCCGCCCGACCTTCACCGATCAAGAAGCCCTGCAGTTTCACAGCGTTGGCCGGCCCGGCAAGCTGGAAGTCATCGCCACCAAGCCGATGGCGACCCAGCGCGACCTCTCGCTCGCCTATTCGCCCGGCGTCGCGGTGCCGGTGCTCGCCATCGCCGAGGACCCGAGCCGCGCCTACGACTACACCGTGAAGGGCAATTTCGTTGCCGTCATCACCAACGGCACCGCGATCCTCGGGCTGGGCAACCGCGGCGCCCTGGCGGCCAAGCCCGTGATGGAAGGCAAGGCGGTGCTGTTCAAGCGCTTTGCCGACATCGACTCCATCGATCTGGAAGTGTCGACCGAGGACCCCGACCAATTCATCAATTGCGTGCGCTACCTCGGCGCCGGCTGGGGCGGCATTAATCTCGAAGACATCAAGGCGCCGGAATGCTTCATCATCGAGCAGCGCTTACGCGAACTGCTCGACATCCCTGTGTTCCATGACGACCAGCACGGCACCGCGATCATCTCGGCAGCCGGCTTGATCAACGCGCTCGATCTGACCGGGCGCGACATTGAGCACACCAAACTGGTCTGCAACGGCGCGGGAGCGGCCGGCATCGCCTGCCTGGAACTGCTCAAGGCCATCGGCTTCAAGCCCGAAAACCTGATCCTGTGCGACACCAAAGGTGTGATCTATCAGGGTCGCACCGACGGCATGAACCAGTGGAAGTCGGGCTATGCGGTCAAGACCTCGGCGCGCACGCTTGCCGACGCGCTGGAAGGCGCCGACGTGTTCTACGGTCTCTCCGCCAAAGGCGCGGTGACCAAGGAGATGGTCAAGGCGATGGCGGCCAAGCCGATCATCTTCGCCATGGCCAATCCCGATCCGGAAATCACCGTCGAGGAAGTGGCGGAAGTGCGCGACGACGCCATCATGGCGACCGGGCGCTCCGACTACCCGAACCAAGTCAACAATGTGCTCGGCTTTCCTTACATCTTCCGCGGCGCACTCGACGTGCGGGCTTCCGCCATCAACATGGAGATGAAGATCGCCGCCGCCCGCGCGCTTGCTGATCTGGCGCGCGAGGACGTGCCGGACGAAGTCGCCGCCGCCTATGGCGCACGGCCGAAATACGGACCCGACTACATAATTCCGGTGCCGTTCGATCCGCGGCTGATCTCGGCGATACCGCCGGCGGTGGCGAAAGCGGCCATGGATACCGGCGTTGCCCGCAAGCCGATCGTCGACATGGACGCCTACCGTCATCAATTGAACGCGCGCCGCGACCCGATCGCCGGCACGCTGGTGCAGGTATTCGCGCGGCTGCGCCGGCAGCCCAAGCGGGTGGTGTTCGCGGAGGGCGAGGAAGAGCAGGTGATCCGCGCCGCGGCGAGTTTCGTCCACCAGGGGCTGGGAACCGCGCTGCTGGTCGGGCGCGAGGACCGCGTGCACGCGACCGCGCGCGAAGCCGGCATCGAGCTCGGCGAAGGCATCGAGATCATCAATGCCCGCCTCTCCAACCGTACGACCGTCTACAACAATCACCTCTATGAGCGGCTGCAGCGGCGCGGCTATCTGGCGCGCGACGTGCAGCGCCTGATCAACCAGGACCGCAATCATTTCGCCGCCTGCATGGTGTCGCTCGGCGATGCCGACGCCATGGTGACCGGCGTCACCCGCAATTTCTCGGTTGCGCTCGAGGACGTGCGGCGCGTGATCGATCCCAAGCCCGGCCACCGCGTGATCGGCGTCTCGCTGGTGGTGGCGCGCGGGCGCACCGTGCTGGTGGCCGATACCGCCGTCACCGAAATGCCGGAGGCGCACGAGATCGCCGAGATCGCCGTCGAGGCGGCCGGCGTCGCGCGCCGGCTCGGCTACGAGCCGCGGCTGGCGCTGCTGGCGTTCTCGACCTTCGGCCATCCGCAGGGCGAGCGCTCGGCGCGGGTGATCGAAGCGGTGAAAATTCTCGACAGCAAACGGGTCGACTTCGAATATGACGGCGAAATGGCCGCCGATGTCGCGCTCAACCCGTCGCTCGCCGCGCCCTATCCGTTCTGCCGGCTATCCGGGCCGGCCAATGTGCTGGTGATGCCGGCGTTCCATTCGGCCTCGATTTCCACCAAAATGCTGCAGGAGCTGGGCGGCGCCACCGTGATCGGACCGCTGCTGGTCGGGCTCGACCGCCCGGTGCAGATCGTGCAACTCGGCGCCAAGGACAATCAGTTGGTCAACATGGCGGCGCTGGCCGCGTATAATGTCAGCGGGTGACCGCCCGAAAGCGAGACGGAGACCTTCGTTGCACAAAACCCTATCCGGCGTGATCGCCGCCATTGCCACCCCGGTCGACGAAAGTGGCGCACCCGATCTTGCGCGCGCGGTCAAGCTCGCACGCTTCTTGCTCGACAATGGCTGCGATGGTCTCAACGTGCTCGGCACCACCGGCGAGGCCACGTCCTTCTCGCGCGAGGAGCGCAAGGTGGTGATGAGCGCCTACAAGGCGGCAGGGCTGCCGCTCGACCGCTTGATGGTGGGGACCGGCGCCGCAGCGGTATCGGATGCCGTCGCGCTCACCCGCCATGCGGCCGAGCTCGGCTTTGCCGGCGCGCTGCTGCTGCCGCCGTTCTACTACAAGGGCGTGCCCGACGACGGACTGGTCGGCTATATCGACACGCTGGTGCAGGCGACGGCCGGCATGCCGATACCCATCTATCTTTATCACTTCCCGGCGATGTCGGGGATTCCCTGGCATGTCACGCTGATCAAGCGGCTGCTGGGATCCTTTCCGACCCGCGTCGTGGGCCTGAAAGATTCCTCCGGCGACATGGCGTATGCGCGCTCGGCGGCGGCGATCGCACCTGACTTCGCCGTGTTCCCTTCCACCGAAGCCGCACTGCTCGAAGCGCGCGGCGGCGTGTTCGCCGGCTGCATTTCAGCCACCGCCAATCTCAATGCCGATCTTTGTGCGCGCGCCTGGCGTAGCGGAGACGCGAGCGCACTCGATAGCGCGGTCGCGATCCGCAAGCTGTTCGACGGCAAGCCGCTGGTCTCCGGCGTGAAGGCCCTGCTCGCGCATATCCATGGCGATCCGGCGCTCGGGCGGGTCAAACCACCGCTGGCGGCGTTCTCCGCCGCCGACCAAGCGGTAGTATTTGCCGGCCACGATGCGGTACGGGCCAAACGGGTGGCATAACCGTCATTATTGCGGACGTTGACGCCTGCGCGGGGCCTTACTATAAGCCTCGCCCGTGACGGCGAGACGCCTTGCCGCCACGCTTTCTAGCAAGATCAATCGTTTGGGCGGGGTTTCCGCCGCGAAACGTCAGTTGTGAACGAGAGGCTCATGGCCAATACCAAGTCCGCCCGCAAAGCCACGCGCAAGATCGCGCGCCGGACCGCCGTCAACAAAGCGCGCCGCTCGGTGCTGCGCAATTCGGTCCGCAAGATCGAGGAAGCGATCGCCAGCGGCGACCGCACTGCGGCCTTGGCGGCATTCAAGCAAGCGGAGCCGACCATCATGCGTGCGGCGCAGCGCGGCGTCGTGCACAAGAACAATGCCAGCCGAAAAGTATCGCGGCTTGCCCATCGGATCGCCAAGCTCGCGAAGTAGGCGGCGCGCCCGGCCATCACGCCGGCATATCTTGCATCAAAGCCTCGCGAATTTCGGCTGCAGCGGCGCGGAGCGCGCACGCTGTAGTTAAAATGTCATAGCCACGTCAAAAAAATCTGCTCGTCACGATATTGCTTGACAATATTCGGCGTTCGCCGCGTTTGCGCCGATGCCTGCGGGATTTTCCACGAGGGCTACCTTGAAAATTCGCACACGAATTTTTTCGGCGCACGAACGACTTAGCCAGCATACGAAGCCAAGGACCACAAAATCCAAAACTAGCGGGCTTTCTTGGATACCCCCGACATTTTAATTATTCTACGTCTTCGCTGCACCTCAAAAACGAAATCGTCGTTGCAATTCTGCGCGACTCATCAAGACGTTGCTAACTAACTTATGCACAGGCCGCGCGCCGCGCGGTTGCGCAATTTTTTCATGTGACACGCACACATCTGTGATTCACGTTGCGAGCGGGGACCGCTCGTGTATTTTTGAAACACGCGCTCGGAAGTCCCGGGCGTCATCAAAAAAAGGTTTGGATTCACGCTCATCGCGGATGAGAGAAGCTTTTGTTTGCCTGCTGACTTGATGCACGGCAGTTCGAATGGTGGACTCGTCGTGCGGCATTGAATTCTCAGGAGGCGGGCTCGCACAATCGGAGTCTCAATCGGACGAAGACGTGAGCGACGCCGCGAGGCGAGCGTGAGGCAGACCACCGGGCGAAGGCCCGTGAAACAAATTGAGGGGGGCGGTATTATGACAGCAGCGGGACGAGTTTCGGCGAGCACGATAGGTATCCTTGGATGTTCATCATCCAGTCTGGCTTTACGCCTCGGTGCCGCCCGTCCCGCCTGGGTTTCATGCCTTGTTCCGTCTCTCGGCTCCGTATCCCGTGGTTCATGCACGTTCATGACCCGCAACCGAGCCGCCACGCCTCCGCCGGCGGGCTAAGGCGCAGCATGCTCGAGCCACGCCGATGTCGCGCCAGCCGGCCTTGAAGTCTGGCAAATCGAAACTCTCCTAACGGCATCGTCATCGAGTTTGTTGCGCCCCGTTTCCGGCGCGTCGGCGGCAGCACGCCGTCAGGCCGGACCGCCGAGTTCGTTCAACCTGTTTAATCGGATTGAGATATAAAAAAATGTCGAACGCGGATCAGGAGGGATGGTCACGGGTAAAGGGGCGTCTGCGCGCCGAGGTCGGCGACGACGTCTATTCGAGCTGGTTTGCCCGCATGGACCTGGAAACGATTGAAGAGGGAACCGTGCGCCTGTCGGTGCCGACCCGTTTCCTCAAGAGCTGGATCCAGTCGCACTATGCCGAACGGGTGCTCGCCTGCTGGCAGGCGGAACAGGGCCAGGTCACTCGGATCGAGTTGATCGTGCGTTCGGCGGTGCTGCGCACGACCATCGTCAAACCCAAGGCCGAGATCGAGATCGGCGCCGGCGAGGGCGCCCGCTTCAACCACTTTGGCAACGGACGGCCGCAGCCGGCCGGCGACGCGACCGGGCATGAGGCGCTCGGCGGATCGCCGCTCGACGCAAGGTTGACGTTCGACACCTTCGTGGTCGGCCGCTCCAACACGCTCGCGCAAGCCGCCGCCAAACAGGTGGCCGCCGCCAAGCGCGGCGACCCGGTGATGTTCAATCCGCTCTACATCCATGCCGGCGTGGGCTTGGGCAAAACGCACCTGTTGCAGGCGGTAACCTGGACCGGAAATGCCACAGGCGAGCGCAAAGTGCTCTATCTCACCGCCGAGAAGTTCATGTACGGCTTCGTGTCGGCGCTGCGCACACAGACCGCGCTCGCCTTCAAGGAAGCGCTGCGCGGCATCGGCGTGCTGGTGATCGACGACCTGCAGTTCCTGCAAGGCAAGTCGACCCAGGCCGAGTTCTGCCACACGCTCAACGCCCTGATCGATGCCGGCCGCCAGGTGGTGATCGCCTCCGACCGCCCACCGTCGGACCTCGAAAGCCTCGACGACCGGGTGCGCTCGCGGCTGGCCGGCGGCTTGGTGGTGGAAATGGGTCCGCTCGGCGAGGAACTGCGCTTCGAGATCCTCAAATCGCGGGTGACGGCGGCACGCTCGCACCATCCGAGCTTCGACGTGCCGCTGCCGGTATTGAGCTATATCGCCAAGGCCGTCACCCATAACGGCCGCGACCTGGAAGGGGCGCTCAACCGCCTGCTCGCCCATAACAAGCTCACGGGCCATGCCGTGACGCTCGAAATGGCCGAACGCGAGGTGCGCGACCTGATCCGCCCGCAGGAACCGAAAAGGGTCAAGATCGAGGATATCCAGCGGGTTGTGGCGCGCCAGTACAATGTCAGCCGGTCCGACCTGTTGTCGTCGCGGCGCACCGCCAACGTGGTACGGCCGCGCCAAGTCGCCATGTATCTGGCCAAGACACTGACCCTGCGTTCGCTGCCGGAAATTGGCCGGCGCTTCGGCGGCCGCGACCATACCACCGTGCTGCACGCCGTGCGCAAGATCGAGGGCCTGGTTGGCAACGACATGGCATTGGCCGAGGAAATCGAGATTTTGAAGCGGCAACTGCAGGAATAGCCGTTCCACGCCTCTGCCTCTCCCCGCCTTCGGCTGGGGAGAGGGTCCCTGTGGACGCCCTGGGGATATGATCGGGGATCAAAAACGCGCCCTTGCGCATTTGCCCCGCTCTTGTCACCTTTCCACCCCGGCCCCGCATTCCGCGAACGGCCGGCTTGGCGTCGCGCCTTGATATTAAGGCTTGTTCCTAGACGCCGAAGCGGGTTTCCTCATGAAAGTCACTGTCGAGCGTGCAGAGTTGCTGAAGTCGCTGGGCCACGTGCATCGCGTGGTTGAGCGGCGCAATACCATCCCCATCCTCGCCAATGTGCTGATCAAGGCCGAACGCGGCAAGCTCAGCATGAAGGCCACCGACCTCGATCTCGAAGTCATCGACAGCGTCGCCGCCGAGGTGTCGCCGGGCGGCGCCACCACCGTGCCGGCGCACATGTTCTACGAGATCGTGCGCAAACTGCCCGAGGGCGCCCAGATCGTGATCGAAGGCTCCGGCGACCGCGCCGTGCTTTCGCTGCGCGCCGGACGCTCGCGCTTCACCTTGCAGACGCTGCCGGAAAGCGACTTCCCCGATCTGGCCGCCGGCGAGATGACGCACAAGTTCACGCTCGCAGCCAGCGATCTCAAGCGGCTGATCGACAAGACCCAGTTCGCGATCTCCACCGAAGAGACCCGCTATTATTTGAACGGCATCTACCTGCATACGGCCGGCACCGCCAAGGCCGGAACGCTGCGCGCCGTTGCGACCGACGGTCATCGTCTGGCGCAGGTCGAGCTGCCGCTGCCGCAAGGCGCCGCCGGCATGCCCGGCATCATCATTCCGCGCAAGACGGTCGGAGAAGTGCAGCGCCTGATCGAGACCGGCGAAGGCGAGGTAGCGATCGAATTGTCGGCCGGAAAAATCCGCTTCTCGATCGGCGACGTGGTGCTCACGTCGAAACTAATCGACGGCACGTTCCCGGATTATGCCCGCGTGATCCCGGCCAATAACGACAAGAGCCTGGTCGTTGACAAGAAGGATTTCGAGGCCGCGGTCGACCGCGTTTCCACCGTGTCGAGCGAGCGCGGCCGCGCGGTCAAGCTCTCGATCACCGGCGGGCGCCTGGTGCTCTCGGTGACCAATCCGGACTCGGGCAGCGCGACCGAAGAGCTTGAGGTCGAATACGAATCCGATCCGCTCGATATCGGATTCAACTCGCGCTATCTGCTCGACATCGCCGCCCAGATCGAGGGCGAGGTGGCCGTGCTCAAACTCGCCGACCCCGGCTCGCCCACGCTGATCCAGGACAAGGACGCCAAGGGCGCGCTCTATGTGCTGATGCCGATGCGGGTGTGATTTCCCGTTTCGCCGGCGCGGGTGGTAAGGCTCGCCGATGACCTCAGCCTTCATCCGCCGCCTAACGCTCGCCAATTTCCGCAGCTATCACGCCGCGCAGGTCGAGCTTGCGGCCGCCGGGCCGGTGGTGCTGACCGGGGCGAACGGCACGGGCAAGACCAACCTAATCGAGGCGATCTCGCTGTTGGCGCCCGGCCGCGGGTTGCGCCGCGCCACCATGGAGGAATTGGCCTTCTCCGAAGGCGACGGCGCCTGGGCGGTGTCGGCCGAGCTCGAGGGCATGCTGGGCCTCGCCACACTCGGCACCGGCATCGATCCGCCGGCCGGCGAGGATTCAGGCTCCACGCGCAAATGCCGCATCGACCGCGAGAGCGTCTCCTCGGCGGCGGCCTTCGCCGATCACCTGCGCGTTGTGTGGCTCACCCCCGCCATGGACCCGCTGTTTAACGGCCCGGCTTCCGAGCGCCGGCGCTTCCTCGATCGTTTGGTTCTTGCGGTCGATGCCCAGCATTCCAGCCGCGTCGCCGCGCTCGAGCGGTCCTTGCGCTCACGCAACCGCCTGTTGGAGGACACGCAGAGCGATCCGCACTGGCTCGATGCGGTCGAGCACGAAACCGCCGAGGTTGCGGTGGCGGTGGCCGCCGCGCGCGCCGAGACCGTCAACCGCCTCGCCGGCGCGCTCGCCGCCGCGCGCGACCAGGCGCCGGGATTTCCCATGGCCGAGATCGCACTCGACGGCTGGATGGAGAAGCTGCTGCCCGATCATAGCGCGATCGAGATCGAGGACCGCTATCGCGCTCTGTTGAAAGAAAACCGCGCGCGCGACGCCGCCGCCGGCCGCACGCTCGACGGACCGCATCTGTCCGATCTCGTGGTTGCCCATGCCGGCAAGGGCATTGCGGCGTCGGACGTTTCGACCGGCGAACAGAAAGCGCTGCTGATCCGCCTGGTGCTCGCGCATGCCGGGCTGATCAAGGAGATGAACGGCTTCGCGCCGCTTTTGTTGCTCGACGAGGTCGTCGCCCATCTCGACCCGGCGCGGCGCGGCGCGCTCTACGACGCGCTCGCCAATCTCGGCGCGCAGGTCTTCATGACCGGGGCCGATCCGGCGGCGTTCGGCGACATTGTCGCGCGCGCGCAAGTGTTCGAGGTGCGCGGCGGCGCAGTGGAACCGCGCCGCTGACTGTCACAAACGGCGGTTCCGCCAATCGAGACATCTTGAGCCGCCAAATCCGGAACCATCGTCGCCGCGGTGGCTTACCCTTGCATGAGTTTGGCCTCAGCGGCCCGTGAAGACGTTGGAAGCGACATGGCAGACGAAGCGGCAACCGACCGGATTACGCGCGATCTGCGCGAGGCGATCGAAACGATGCGCAGCGATCTCGATCGCGTGGAGTTGCTCGCGGCCGCGCTGAACATTTTCAGCGTTCCGGTGCCTGATTACGAGCCGCGCTTGCGTTATCCGCATCGCGCGCCGTTGAGCAGGTACGAACTTCGCAATACCGATCGCAGCGGCTAGGTTTCACCCAATAGTTCCCGGCGTTGCCGCTCCGACGCATCGGAATATCGCCGGAGCGCATGCGCCTCGCTGAGCAGGCCGATCACCTGCCGCCGCTCGGTCGAATCGACGACCGCCAGCGCTTCCGCCTCGAAGCGATCGAACGCCGCGATCGCTTCCTGCGCCGTCAACTGCGGCAGCAGCATATGATCGCCGTGGTGCAGGATATCACGCACCGATTTGGTGGCGGGAAGTTCCGCGGAATGCGCTTCCGCCACGATCACCATGCCGGCGTAACGGCCGTCCTCGTCCACCGCGATCACCTGGCTGGTCGAGCCGAGCGGAAAGGCCTCGCGAAACGCCGAGACCGGCGTCTCCAACGGGCTCGTGCGCACGTCCGAACGCATCATCTGACCGACCGTCAAATCCCTGATCCAGCCGACATCCGCCGCGCTGCGAATGGTTTCGCCGCGCAGATGAAAGCGCCAGGTGGTGAAGGAATAGCCGAAGAATTCGCGCGTCATTTGCATGGAGATGATCACGGCGATCAGTACAGCGGCGGTCAGCCATAGATCGCCGGTGGTCTCGAGCGCGATGAAGGTCATGGTCAATGGCCCGCCGATGACCGAGACCGACAGCGCGCCCATGCCGATGATGGCGTAGGCCTCCGGATTGGCATGCAGGCTCGGCCACACCGTATTGAGCCCGACCGCGAATAATTGTCCGCCGAGCGCGCCGAGCAGGAGCGAAGCGAAAAACAGGCCGCCGCGGAACCCGGCGCCGAGCGAAACGATCGAGGCCAGCGCCTTGAGCACGAAAATCAACCCGACGGTCGCCAGCGGCAGTTTGAAAATGCCAGCCAGATGCAAGGCACCGTGGCCGGACGACATCACCTGCGGCGATATCATCGCCAACAGGCCGACCACCGCGCCGCCCAGCATTGGCCGCAAGGCCGGCTTCACCCGCAGCCTTGCGAACAGCCTCTCGCAGGCGGCGACGCCACGCATCAGCGCGATCCCGAATATGGCCGCGACCAAGCCGACGCCGCCGGCGATCACCACGTCGTGCACCGCCAGGCTCGAGACCGCACCGGCTTCGATGCCAAGCCGGTCGGGCGTGAATATCTGCGCGGTCAGGTAGCCCACCAGGGCTGCCATGCCGACTGGCGCCAGCGAAGCGATCGAATAGCTGCCGATGATCAGCTCGAAGCCGTAAAAGGCGCCGCCCAAGGGCGCCCCGAAGGCGCCCGCAATCGCGCCGGCGGCACCGCAGCCGACCAGCATGCGCATGTCGGCGCGACGCAGGCGAAATGCCTGGCCGATCTTGGAGGCAAGGCCGCTGGCGAGCTGGGTATAGCCAGCTTCCAGGCCGACCGAAGCGCCGACGCCGCTCGACCACACGGTCTGCGCCGCCACGATCAGGCTGCCACGGAACGACATGCGTCCGCCGTGCAGCGCGTTCGCTTCGATCGGGTCGACTTCGGTGCCGCGCCGCCGCGTGATATAGGCTGTCACCAAGCCGAACAGCAGCCCGCCGAGGCAGGGCGTGGCAAAGGCATAAAACGGGTTGAGCGAGACTTGGCCCGACAGCCGTTCGCCGAGATCCAGCCCGAAAAACGCCACATGCATGAGCGCGACCGCTTCGCCCATGGCGGCAACTGCGAGGCCGGCCACGGCGCCGGCTATGATTGCCAGCACGATCACGCTCGATTCACGAGCGCGTACAATGGCGCGCCAGCGATGCGGAACTTCGAGTGGTCGATTGAACCAAGGCATACGAAATAAAATCACGTCAGGCGGGCATGCTGCTTAGAAGCCAAGCCGCGTCCGCGTGCAAGCGGCTGTTTTCGCGACAGCCCGCGCCTGTTCGACGGCCACGCCGAAGCGGGTTGCGCGAGTCATTGAAATGATGTGCGAATCGGGCGCCAAAGCAGTTCAAAAAACAGCCATTTTTTGAGCGTGGCAACCTTTAAAAAGTCATTTTAAATCAACATATTAATAGGGATGACTTTGCACTGTACGAAGCTTGGATTTCGTGTCACACCAAACGACAATTTCGACTCACTTTTCCGCCCGATTTGAGGCTCCCGCCGATGGCTGAACCGGCTCTCAACATCCCATCCGACTACGGCGACTATGATGCGGAATCGATCAAGGTCCTCAAGGGCCTCGACGCGGTGCGCAAACGGCCGGGCATGTATATCGGCGACACCGACGACGGCTCGGGCCTGCATCACATGGTCTACGAAGTGGTCGACAACGCCATCGACGAGGCGCTCGCCGGCTTTGCCAACCAGGTGACGGTCACGCTCAACGCCGACGGCTCGGTGACCGTGGTCGACAACGGCCGCGGCATCCCGACCGACATCCACAAAGGCGAAGGCGTCTCGGCGGCCGAGGTCATCATGACCCAGCTGCACGCCGGCGGAAAATTCGACCAGAATTCCTACAAGGTGTCCGGGGGTCTGCACGGCGTCGGCGTCTCGGTGGTCAACGCGCTATCGAGCTGGCTCAAGCTCAGAATCTGGCGCGACGGCAAAGAACATTTCATGGAATTCGCCGACGGCGTCGCGGTAGCACCGCTGAAGGCGACCGGCGACAGCGACGGAAAGCGCGGCACGGAAGTAACGTTCTTCCCCTCGCCCAAAACCTTCACCATGGTCGAGTTCGACTTCGCCACGCTCGAGCATCGCCTGCGCGAGCTCGCTTTCCTCAATTCCGGCGTCAGCATCGTGCTTTCCGACATGCGTCACGCGGTCGAGAAGCGCGAGGAGATGAAATATGACGGCGGCGTCGAAGCCTTCGTAAAGTTCCTCGACCGCAACAAGACGCCGCTGATCCCCAGCCCGATCATGATCAAGGCCGAGCGCGAAGGCATCACGGTGGAAGCGGCGCTGTGGTGGAACGACGCCTATCACGAGAGCGTGCTCTGCTTCACCAACAACATCCCGCAGCGCGACGGCGGCACGCATCTCGCCGGCTTCCGCGGTGCGCTCACCCGCCAGGTCACGCAATATGCCGAGACGCTGGGCACCACGCGCAAGGAAAAGGTGGCGCTCACCGGCGACGATTGCCGCGAAGGCCTGACCTCGGTGCTCTCGGTGAAGGTGCCGGATCCGAAATTCTCCTCGCAAACCAAGGACAAGCTGGTGTCCTCGGAAGTGCGCCCGGTGGTGGAGAACGTGATCAACCAGGCTTTGCAGGACTGGTTCGAGATTCACCCCGCAGAAGCCAAGGTCATCGTCGGCAAGGTGGTGGAAGCCGCCGCCGCGCGCGAAGCCGCGCGCAAGGCGCGCGATCTCACCCGCCGCAAGGGTGCGCTCGACATCTCATCGTTGCCGGGCAAGCTCGCCGACTGCCAGGAGCGCGATCCGGCAAAGTCCGAACTGTTCATCGTCGAGGGCGACTCGGCCGGCGGCTCCGCCAAGCAGGGCCGCAATCGCGAATTCCAGGCCGTGCTGCCGCTGCGCGGCAAGATCCTCAACGTCGAACGCGCGCGTTTCGACAAGATGCTGTCGAGCCAGGAAATCGGCACCCTGATCACCGCGCTCGGCACCGGCATCGGGCGCGACGAATTCAATCCCGACAAGCTGCGCTACCACAAGATCATCATCATGACCGACGCCGACGTCGACGGCAGCCATATCCGCACGCTGTTGCTGACGTTCTTCTTCCGGCAGATGGAGGAGTTGATCAAGCGCGGCCACATCTACATCGCGCAGCCGCCGCTCTATAAGGTCAACCGCGGCAAATCCGAGCAATATCTCAAGGACGAGCGCGCGTTCGAGGATTATTTGGTCGCAACGGGCCTCGAGGATTCGGTGCTCCGCCTCGCCTCCGGCGAGGAGCGCAGCGGGCAAGACCTGCACACGCTGGTCGAGGACGCGCGCTCCATCCGCAACATCCTCACCGGGCTGCACAGCCGTTATAACCGTAAGGTGATCGAGCAGGCGGCAATCGCCGGCGTGCTGACGCCGAGCGTCACCTCCGATCTCAAGACCGGGACCGCCGCCGCCGACTACATCGCCAAGCGGCTCGACGCGCTTGAGGATGAGACCGAACGCGGCTGGAAGGGCTCTTTCGACGAAGACGGCTTCCACTTCGAGCGCACCGTACGTGGCGTCAAGGAAGTCGCGATCATCGATCAGGCGCTGCTCGGTTCCGCCGACGCCCGCAAGCTCGACGAATTCGCCGCCACCCTGCAGCAGGTCTATCCGCGCCCGACCCCGCCGGCCATGCTGCGCCGCAAGGACGAGACCACGGCGATCCACGGGCCCGTCGGACTGTTCGATGCGCTCACCGGCGCCGGCCGCAAGGGCATTGCCATGCAGCGCTACAAAGGCCTGGGCGAGATGAACCCCGAGCAATTGTGGGAGACCACGCTCGACGTCAATGCGCGCTCACTGCTGCAGGTGCGCATCAAGGAAGTGGACGAGGCCAATGTGCTGTTCGACCAACTGATGGGCGACCTGGTCGAGCCGCGCCGGCAGTTCATCCAGGACAATGCGCTGTCGGCGAGCGTAGACGTCTAGATGCGTCGATTGCTGCCGGTCGATAGGATTTCTATCGGCTGGCCGAGCTAATTGTCGCGGCGATAGCCGAACAGGCGTTCGAACTCGCGATTGCGTCGCTCGATGGGCTCAGACGCGCGTTTAGATATTGCCGCGGATCACCGTGTCCGCTTCGCCGCGATCGGCGCCGGCAACGCGATTCGTGGAATAACTCGTTGCGGGTGCGCGCAACCGGTCAAGTACGAACAGCCGGATGGCCGAGGACAGATTGCTCTGCTGACGCGCACGGTCGATTGCTTCGACTATGGTCGACAAGGTCATGCGCTGCCCGTGCGCAATGTCCTTCAGCCCACGCCAGAAAGCTTCCTCGAGACTCACGCTGGTCTTATGTCCACCGATGACGATGGAGCGCTTGACGATCGGAGACTTCATGAGCGATTCCTCTTGCAAGGCAATGCACCCAATTCGGCGTCATGTTGTTACAGGCGTCGTCACCAGGGCGCACACTAAAAGCGTCCACCGTCTACGCGCAAACGGTTGCCGCGACACTTTGGCCCGGGACCGCATTTCGAATATCGATACCGGCCAAAAATATCACCAGACGCAAAACGTTTTACGCGTGTAATGGTGGGCGACCGATTTCAACTGGTGAAATGATGCCACCGGAACAGATATTGCGCTGTTCAAAGTTGAACAATGCGAAACGCCATGAAGCCGTATCTTGTAGGTAGCATTACGTAGTCGTTAACGCGCGCGCTTATCTCGGCACCGTCAAGCGGGATCAGGTTACCAGCGTTCGGTGTTTCATTACGGCATTTCGGATTGCTGCTTATTGTCGCTGTCCGGCTGATCGCGCAGGATCAGGTTCAAGAGAGAATTATTGACTTTGATTTTGCCGTTGTACTCGATGTAGCCCAATCTCCTAAACTTGTTCATGAATTGATTGATACGCGAGCGCGTGGTGCCGACCATGTTGGCGAGCATTTCCTGGTCGATCGCAAAGGTGATGAAACTGGATTGGGTCCCGAGACCGGAATTTGCCAACATCAAGAGAGTCCGCGCCAGCCTCTTCTCGCTCGAGTTGAATATCTGATCGACCAAATCCGCTTGCAGTTTCTGGTTTCGATCCAAGATGAACTTCAAGAAAACGTTTGCAAATGACGCGTCGTCGCTGAGCGCGCGCACGATGATGGCCCTATCGAAGCGGGCGATCTCGCTCACGCTCGTGGTCACAATCGTCGAACTTCGCAGCAGATCTCCGACCAGGCATCTTACACCGAAGAAATCGCGCGCTTCGAGAATCGCGATCACGGCTTCCTTACCGTATTCGGAATTGACGGCGACTTTGACCGTCCCGCTCACAATATAAAAAAGCGCGTCCGACGGATCGCCCTGCGCGTAGACAATTTGCCGGTCGGCGTATTTCGAGATGGCTCCGCCATGCCGAGCAATGAAGCCATGAACGTCGAAGTAATCTCTCTCGTGTCGTGTCATGGCACAATGTCTCCCCTCAGGTGTCATTGTCGCCCGCGGCGTTATGATTCTTGACGGCGCAATGTCACGCTATGTGCTTGAACAGGTTCGCCCTCCGCTTTCTTGCTGACGTTCAATAACGATAAAGACAAAGTCGAATATTGAACAGTCAGGTCATGTGGTTTCTCATATGTGGGTTCGCCAATCGATTTGCACTACCTCTAATCATTAGTCTTGGGGCATCCCGGTACCATTCGCGCTGCCGCAAAATTGGTTGTTTGCAAAATAAAGAACCGTAGAAATCAGCGGCAACGCCGCGGCACATTGGGTCCGGGCGACTCATGCGATTTCACGGGTTTCGCAATCACGACATCAGCTTGGCGCCGATGAGAAGACCGATCGCCAGTGCACCCAGGAACAGCACTAGGAAAATGCCGAATAGCCACTGCGCTATTGTTGCGGAGGCGGCTTCCACGTCGCTGAAGCCGAATAGCCCGGCGACGATGGCGATCAGCAGAAAGACAAAGGCCCATTTCAGCATCGGCGGCACCCGCGTCTGGTTTTGCCAATCTTAAATAGGTTTGGCCGCCGCCGGGTTCCAGAGCCGCTCACAGTTTCGGGTGAACCGACCGCGGATCGCGCGCGTCCCAGCGGCCGGCATCGACGCGGGTGAGAAAATCGCCGACGACCCCGTTGAACAGGTCGGGCTCCTCCAGATTCACCAGGTGACCGGTCTTCGGAAACGTGACCAGACCGGAAGCGGCGATCGTCGATTTCAGGAACAGGCTCGGCTCGATGCAGCGGTCGTCCTCGTCGCCGACCACGATCAGCGCCGGGATCGTCAGCTTGCGGATTTCGCCCTCGAAATCGTACAGCGAGGGCCGCGCGCCCTGGAAACCGCGCGAGGTATGAGCCGAGCCTTGCGCGTCGTGCTCGGCCAGACGCTGGACGAATTCGGCAAAGCCGCGCGGATCCTTGACCAGGAACGGCACGCGGCTCGGACCGTTGCCATAGGTCTTGGCGACCTCGGCCGAACCTTGCCGTTCAAAAACCAGTGCGAGATCGCGCGAGTTCTTGTGAGACGGTTCGGTGTACTGGCGCTCGCTGCCCGATCCTGTGCCGGCCAGCACCATCGAACGCACGCGATTGGGATGGTTGAGCGCGACCTGCAAGGCGGTGTAGCCACCCATCGACAGCCCGACGATGTGCGCCTGTTCGATCTTGAGATGATCGAGCACGGCGACGGCGTCACGCATCACATGCAGGTAGCTGTAAACGTCGCCCGTGGCCGGCACGTCGGACGGCGTATAGCCGCGCGCGGCATAGGCGATACAGCGGTAGCGCTTGCCGAACTCGCGCAGCTGCGGCTCCCAGCTGCGATGGTCGCCGGCAAATTCGTGCACGAACAGAACGGGCGTCCCTTGCCCGACTTCTTCGTAGTAAAGCCGCCCTTTGTCGCTGGTGATTGCGTAAGGCATGGGTGACCAATCCGTTCAGGCGCCGGCAATCTATACGGATATCGCGTCTATCCGGAAGCCGCCACCGGTTGCGGGCGCCTTCGCCTCAATGGCCGGGCAATACCAGGACTTTCGGTTTGCCCGGCAGGCTGGTCTTGGACACCACCGTCGAGGGGACTTCGGCAATGTCCACGTCCCATTCCTCGCGCACGCGCGCCAGGAAACGGTCGAGGGTATAGGCGCTGAAATAATGCATGGGGATCATCAAAGGCGCCTTCAGCGCATGCAGCACCTCGACCATGCCCTCGAGATCGAGCGTATAATTTCCGTCTACCGGCACAAGCACGACGTCGACGCGGCCGATCTCGTTGAGCTGCTGTTGCGTCAGCGTGTGGTGCAGATGGCCGAGATGAGCGATGCACAGATTGGCCACCTCGAAGATGAAGATCGAATTGCCGTGGCGCTCGGTGCCGCCGTCGAAGGTGCGTATATTGGTCGGCACGTTGCGCACGCGCACGTCCTTGTATTGCACATCGATGCGCGCCGGCTTTTCGTCCTCGGTCCAGCCGCGCAGCACGTGCTTGATGCCCGGATCGGGATGATCGGTGTAGTGGGTGGTATGGGCGTGATTCATGGTCACGATGTCGGGCAGCAGCGGCGACCTGACATAGTCGTTGTAGTCGGTGGCGATGCGCACCAGCTGCGGGCTTTCGATCAGGAAGGTCGAATGGCCGATATAGCTGATGCGCACCTGATCGTGCTCAAGCGCGGCGAGCCGAAACGCGACGGGCTGCAGCAAGGGCGTGCGCGCCGCCACCAGGCCCGGACAGCTTGCGGTCATTTCCGGTTTGGCCGCGGGCGGCTCCGCGCCTTGCGCGAAGGCCGGGGTTGCCGCTATCGGCGCGGCCACCGCGACGGTCGCCAGGAATTTCAGAACCGTGCCGCCCACCATGATTGCTCACTCGACGCTGATCCGGCGCCGGCGAATCTGGCACGGTTCTCAGAGGCCCGCCACCAGCCTCACGCACAAATGAAAAGCGGCGCCTTGCGGACGCCGCTGTTCGAGTTTTGCTTGCAGTTTTTCGCTCAGAATTCTTCGAAATAACGCCGATCGCGCATGGAGACGATGATGCCCCGCGGCGTCACCACCATCCAGCGGCCGTCCTGCCGCTTGACCGATTGCACCGGGCCGATGCCGGGCAATGGTGCGCCGGGCCGGACCAGGAAAATATCGCCGTGGCTTTCCACCAAAACGTAGCCATTGCGGACGTCGCGAATGCTCCACCCACTCACCACAGGCGCGCGCGCGGGTGGCGGCGGTTCCGCCGCGGCCATGCGCGGCACCGGACGTGGCACCGGTAGCGGCGTTGTGGTCTGCGGCGCGACAATCGAGCCGGTGACCTCGGCAGCCGCATGGTCGAAGCGTTCGGAGATCTTGGCGATTTGCGTCTGCGCCAACTTGTTGGCCTGCTCCAGACTCGCCTTCAGCGTGGTGATTTCCTTGCCGAGCCTGGCGATCGATTGCTGCATCGCCTTGTTCTGCTCGATGGCGGCGATGTCGGGCTTGGCCGGCGTGGGCGCTGAGAAGCTCGCGCTCGCCAGCGCGCCGGCAATCGCGCCGAGCGCCGCCGCAAAGGTCACCGAAGCGGCGAGCAAAGCATAGCGCTTGTGGCGTGGCCGCAGGACCAAGCGCGGATATGTCGCTGATGCCAAAGCCGCATCGGTTTGCGAGACGCTCGCGGGCGTCGGCACCTCGATCGGTTCGGTTGCCGGCGTGGGCGTGTCCGCTGCAAGCGCGGGTGTTTCGGTGCCCGGCGATATCGGCGGTGAGTCGACGGCCGGCAACTCGGTCTTGGCCGGCGCCACTTCGGGCGCACCATCGGGTTTTGGGGCCGCATCCATGGCGAGTCCTCGCGATTGGTCGTTCACCAATCGCTAACCATGTTTCGTTACCAATTGGTTACCAATCGCGCGCCCCTGAGTTCCATCGCGCGCGCCGCCGCTCAATTTTTCAGATGCGTCAGACTGGCAGGCCGTTCTCGACCGCCAGCGCCTTGAGCGAAACCGCCGGGCGCGCGCCGATATGCTGGATCACTTCGGCGGCGGCCAGCGCGCCGAGGCGGGCGGCGGTGCGATTGTCCTTGCCGCGCGCGAGGCCGACCAGGAAGCCGGCGGCGAACAAATCGCCAGCGCCGGTGACGTCGACAACGCGGTCGATCGGCATCGCCTGCACCGCCTCGACCGTCTTGCGGGTGACCACCACGCAACCTTTCTCGCTGCGCGTGATCACCGCGAGCTTGGCGTCGTGGCGCAGCGCCTTGACCGCGGTGTCGAAGTCGGCGGTCTCGTAGAGGCTGTGCAGCTCGTGCTCATTGGCGAAAACAATGTCCACGGTGCCCTTGCGGATCAGGTCGAGAAACTCGGCGCGGTAACGGTCGACGCAGAACGCATCCGACAAAGTAAGCGCGACGCGACGCCCGGCTTTGTGCGCGATCGCCGCCGCCTTGACGAAAGCTTCCTTGGCCTGCGGCGGGTCCCACAGATAGCCTTCGAGATAGGTGAGCGCGGCACTGGCGATCTTGGCCTCGTCGATGTCGGCGGGTTTGAGATCCTGCGCCGCGCCGAGAAACGTATTCATGGTGCGCTCGCCGTCCGGCGTCACCATGATGTAGCAACGCGCGGTCGAGGGGCCGTTGCCGGCCGGCGCGGTGTCGAAGGCGACGCGGGCTGCGCGAATGTCGTGCGCGAAAGCACGGCCGAGTTCGTCGTCCTTGACCTTGCCGACGAAGGCGGCGCGACCGCCGAAGCTCGCGACGCCGACGATGGTATTGGCGGCCGAGCCGCCCGAGCTTTCCACCGCCGGCCCCATCGCCTGATAGATATTCTCGGCGCGCGCCTGGTCGATCAGCGCCATGGCGCCCTTGTGCATGCCCTGCGCGACCAGGAAATCGTCCTCGGCGCGGGCGATCACGTCGACGATGGCGTTGCCGATTCCGATGACGTCGTAGCGGGGGGCGGTCATGCGTTACCTCGTTGATCCGCGGCGCACTATAGCGGCGACTGGCGCGCTGGCAACGCCGACCGATCTCGCGTGCATGAGGCGCCCGCTAATGAGGAGGTGGAAGCCTTTTCAGCACTTCCAGACTCCACCAGAGAAAGTATCCGCCGATCATGATGCCGAGCGCGACTTTCACCAATTGGATGATCAATTCGTCTCTGCTCATCTAAAGCCCACCCGCCACTCGCCGCCCCGTGTGACCCCCGACTGTCTTGCATCATCTATAACGGAACGGCGCCACCTTTAATATTCCCATCCGGTGTCGGGGCGAAGCCTTACTTGGGGTGCGCTGCAGGGGTTGCGCGCTAAACGGCGTCATGCGATGTGGCCTCCACAATTCCGGGAGTCGGGTCATGGCGTTCAAAGAGCGGGTCTTTTCCGGCGTGCAGCCGACCGGCAACCTGCACCTCGGCAATTATCTCGGCGCGATCACCAAATTCGTCGCGCTGCAGGAGCGCTACGACTGCATCTATTGCGTGGTCGACCTGCACGCCATCACGGTGTGGCAGGACCCGAGCGAATTGCCGCGCGCCACGCGCGAGGTGACCGCGGCGTTCCTGGCCTGCGGCATCGATCCGAAAAAACAGATCATCTTCAACCAGAGCCAGGTCGCCGAGCATGCCGAACTCGCCTGGGTGTTCAATTGCGTCGCGCGCCTGGGCTGGCTCAACCGCATGACCCAGTTCAAGGAGAAGGCCGGCAAGGACCGCGAGAATGTTTCGGTCGGCCTGTACGCCTATCCGAACTTGATGGCGGCCGACATTCTGGTGTATCGCGCAACCCACGTGCCGGTCGGCGAAGACCAGAAGCAGCATCTCGAGCTGTCGCGCGACATCGCGCAGAAGTTCAACGTCGACTTCGCGCCGTCGATCCATGCGCATGGTTACGGCGATGCGTTTTTCCCGCTGCCGGAGCCGATCATCCAGGGACCGGCAACGCGGGTGATGTCGCTGCGCGACGGCACCAAGAAAATGTCGAAATCGGAACCCTCCGATTATTCGCGCATCAACTTGACCGACGATGCCGAGGCCATCGCGCAGAAAATCCGCAAGGCGAAAACGGATCCCGAGCCGCTGCCGAGCGAGGAGAAGGGCCTCGAGCCGCGGCCCGAGGCCGACAACCTGGTCGGCATCTACGCGGCGCTCAAAGGATCGAGCAAATCCGACGTGCTGCGCGAATTCGGCGGCGGCCAATTCTCCACTTTCAAAACCGCGCTGGCCGATCTCTCGGTCGCCAAGCTCGGGCCGATCGGCGCCGAAATGAAAAAGCTGATGCAGGACCCGGTCTATATCGATCAAATTCTGGCCGAGGGGTCGCAGCGCGCGCAGGCGCTTGCCGCCGAAACCATGAAGGCCGTCAAGGACATCGTCGGCTTTGTGCGCCGTTAAGCGCCCGATTGCATTGCGGAAGTTCCTATCAACGTGCGTCTTGTCGCGGTGGCAGCCGGCGTGCCACCATTTACAGCCTGTGCGTCCATAGTGACCGGGCGCACGGGGAGTGACGATGAGCACTAAGCGGCGCAGCTACGAGGCCGGGCACAAGCGCAAATATCTGGTCGTCATCGACGACACCGAGGAGTGCGACCGCGCGGTCTATTGGGCGGCCAAGCGTGCCGGCCGCACCAAGTCGCAACTGGTCATGCTGCGCGTGATCGACACCGGCGAGCACACCCAGCAATGGCTGGGCGTCGCCGATCTCATGAAGGCCGAGGCGATGGAAGCGGCCAATGCGGAGTTCGACAAGTTCGCGAAGCGCGTCAAGGATCTCGCCGGCATCACGCCCGACCGCGTGATCCGCGAAGGCGACCCGGCCGAGGAGATCGTCAAGCTGATCGATGACGATACCGACATCGGTATCCTGGTGCTGGCGGCCGGCACGTCGAACGAAGGCCCCGGCCCGCTCGTTTCCAGCCTCGCCAAGACCGCCGGCACGTTCCCGATCCCGGTGGCGATCGTGCCGGGCCACCTGAGCGACGAAGACATCGACGCCAGTTCATAAAGTTCGGTGCGCCTTGCAATTCCGGGCGGTTGACCGCGGCGTGCGGGAGGCCCATTTATTGGCTATAGTTCGTCTTACGACCACGGGCCTTGAACCCGTAAGGAGCCAACAATGTTCATCCAGACCGAAGTCACGCCCAATCCGGCGACCCTGAAATTCCTGCCCGGCAGAGCCGTACTCTCGTCCGGTACCCTCGACATGCCGGACAAGGCGGCCGCCGCACAGTCGCCGCTGGCCGCGGCGTTGTTCGAGATTCCCAATGTCGGCGGCGTCTTCTTCGGCTCCGACTTCATCTCCATCACCAAGCGCGACGGCGACTGGCAGCAGATCAAGCCGGCGATCCTCGGCGCCATCATGGAGCACTTCATCAGCGGCGCGCCGCTGCTCGCGGAAGGCGGCGAACAGGCGGCAACGGATGAGTTCTTCGACGCCAAGGATGCCGACACCGTCGCCACCATCAAGGATCTGATCGAGACTCGCGTGCGCCCGGCGGTCGCCGGCGACGGCGGCGACATTACCTTCAAGGGCTACAAGGAAGGCGTCGTATTCCTGCAGATGAAGGGCGCCTGCTCGGGCTGCCCGTCCTCGACCGCCACGCTGCAGCACGGCATCCAGAACCTGCTCAAGCATTTCGTGCCCGACGTCACCGAAGTGCGGCCGGTGTAATTCCCCCGCCGTCGAGACCCCAATTTCGTTGTTATGGCCGGGCATAGCCGTCTCAAGGACGGCGTCGCTTCGCTCGCCTATGTCCCGGCCATCCCGATTTATGGGCACCGTGCCCGCCTAAACGGGATCGCCGGGACAAACCCGGCGATGACGATAGTAATCGGTGCTAAACTGAAACCATGCGTGTCCTTGCCATCGATACCGCGCTCGAGGCCTGCTCGGCCGCCGTGCTCGACACCGAGTTGGGCGCGATTTCTGCGCAAGAATCGCTTGCCATGCAGCGCGGCCATGCCGAGGCTCTGTTGCCGCTGATCGCGCGCGTGATGGAGGCTGCCAACCTCGAATTCGCCGCGCTCGATCGTATCGCCGTCACCATTGGGCCCGGCAGCTTCACCGGCCTGCGCGTCGGCATTGCCGCCGCGCGCGGGATCGCGCTCGCGGCCGGCAAACCGGCGGTCGGCTTGTCGACGCTCGCCGCCTATGCCGCGCCCTTGGTCGCCGCCGACGACACATTGCCGGTGGTCGCGGCCATCGATGCGCGCCACGATCACGTCTACTGCCAAGTGTTCGGACCCGGCGGCCGCACCATCGTGGCGCCGCGGCTGGCGCCCTTGCGCGAAGCACTGCGCGTGGCGGCGACCGGCGCGCCGCGCCTCACCGGCACCGCGGCGGAAATGCTGGCGGCGGCCTGGCCGGCCGGTGAACGCGCACCGCGGCTGGTCGATGCGCGCCGCGCGCCCGACATCGATTGGGTGGCCCGCCTCGGCGCCGCCGCCGTCGAGACCGGCATGCCGCCGAAGCCGCTTTACCTGCGCGCGCCCGATGCCCAGCCGCAGAACGCCGCGCAATTGGCGCGCAGATGATGGGCCTGTTCTCCCGCCTGTTCGAGCGCGGCGAGCCGGCCTTGTCGGAAGCGACGAGCCGCGACGCGGCGCGAATTGCCGTGCTGCATGGCGCCTCGTTCGCCCGCGGCTGGAGCGAGCAGGAAGTCGAGGGCATGCTCACCGACCGTCACGTCTTCGTCCATCGCGCCATGACCGGATCGAGCATGACTGGATCGAGCATGGCCGGCTTCATCATGTCGCGGCTGGTGGCGGACGAGGCGGAAATCCTCTCGGTCGCGGTCGCCGGTGCCCGACGCGGCCGTGGGCTGGCGCGCAACCTGCTCAATCTGCATTTGCGCCGCCTGGCGGCCTTAGGCGCGCGCGCCGTGTTCCTGGAAGTCGATGAACATAATGGCCCCGCGATCAGGCTTTATGACCGCGCCGGTTTTCGTGAGATATCCCGCCGTCCCAATTACTATCCTGGCACCGGGGGCAAGCCGGTCGCGGCGCTGGTGCTGCGCCGCGATCTGGTCTAATGGCCCGATAGACCAGCCCCGTTCGGCTCAATATGCTATGTAAACCCAACCCGAAAAACGACGAGAAACACCATCGTGAGCACGCCGGATAAAACCATTTCTGACAGGCGCGACATCGAGGCCCTGTGCGCCGAAAAGGGCATGCGCATGACCGAGCAGCGCCGCACCATCGCGCGCGTGCTGGCGGGGTCCGACGACCATCCCGATGTCGAGGAGCTTTATCGGCGCTGCGCCAAGGTGGATGACCGGATTTCCATTTCCACCGTCTATCGCACCGTTCGCCTGTTTGAGGATGCCGGTATCATCGAGCGGCACGATTTCCGCGAGGGGCGCGCGCGCTACGAAACCGCAACCGAATCCCATCACGACCACCTGATCAACTTGCGCAGCGGCGAAGTGATCGAATTCCGCTCGTCCGAGATCGAGCGCATTGAGACGGAGGTCGCGCGCAAGCTCGGCTACAAGCTGGTCGATCACAGGCTTGAGCTTTACGCCGTCCCGCTCGACGACGACAAAAAATAAACCTGCATGATCCGCGGGCTTTTGATCGGAGCCGTCTTCTTCACTGTGACGCCGCTGTTGATCTCGATGCAGTGGCTGCTCGACAAGCTCAAACTTCCGGGCCGCGGCGCGATTGCCGTCGGCTATTATCGCCTGCTGTGCCGGCTGCTGCGTATTCGTATCCGCGTGGTCGGCGAGCCGGTACGCGACCGCGCGGTGTTGTTCGTGTCCAATCACGTGTCCTGGGTCGATATCCTGGTGATCGGCACGATTGCGCCGGTGGCCTTCGTCGCCAAACGCGAAGTCGCCGGCTGGCCGCTGGTCGGCCTCGCCGCGCGGCTGCAGCGCACGGTGTTCGTCGACCGCACACGCCGTCACCAGACCGGCAACACCATCGGCGAGATCGTGCAGCGCTTGATTGGCGGCACATCGGTCGTGCTGTTCGCGGAAGGCACCTCGAGCGACGGCAACCGCGTGCTGCCGTTCCGCTCCGCCTTGATCGGCGCGGTGGAGGAGGCCGGCGCGCGGGCCGGTCGCGGCATCCTCATTCAGCCGATGTCGATCGGCTACACCGGCCAGCACGGCATCCCGATGGGACGCCAGCACCGCCCGCTGGTCGCCTGGTACGGCGATCTCGACTTCATGCCGCACATCCGGGAATTCATCGCGCGCGGCGCGGTCGACGCAGTGCTCAGCTTCGGCGATCCGGTCGCGCCCGACGGCGCGGCCGACCGCAAGGCGACTGCGAAATCGCTGGAAGGCGCGGTGCGCACGCTCAATAACGCCACGCTGCGCGGGCGGCCGCGCCTGGCGCACGCGAGCGCCGTCTTAAAAACGTCATGATATCAATGGCATGGACGAGGGGGACAAGACCGGGCCCGACAGGCTAGATTGGCGCCCCGGTTCGCATCGCAACGGCATGAGCAGAACGCGCAAAGTCCACGTCAAGTCTTTCGGCTGCCAGATGAACGTCTACGACTCGCATCGTATGGCGGACACCCTGGCGCCGGCCGGCTACAGCGAGACCGCGGATGCCGCCGACGCCGACCTCGTCATCCTCAACACCTGCAACATCCGCGAGAAGGCGGCGGAGAAGGTCTATTCCGAGATCGGCCGCATCCGCGTGCTGAAGGAGGAAGCAGCGCGCGAAGGCCGCCGCATGTTGATCGCGGTCGCCGGCTGCGTGGCGCAGGCCGAGGGCGAAGAAATCACCCGCCGCGCGGGCAGCGTCGACCTGGTGGTCGGCTCGCAAAATTATCATCGCCTGCCCGACCTGATCGCGGGTATGCGCTCGGGCGAACAGATCGTCGACACCGAATTTCCGGCCGACGACAAGTTCGACGCGCTCGCCGCGCCGCGGCCCGAGACAATCGCCAAGCGCGGCGTTTCCGCTTTCGTCACGGTGCAGGAAGGCTGCGACAAGTTCTGCACCTTCTGCGTGGTGCCCTACACGCGCGGCTCGGAAGTCTCGCGTCCGGTCGAGAAGATCGCTGCCGAGGTCGAGCACTTGGCGCAAGCGGGCGTGCGCGAGGTGATGCTGATCGGGCAGAACGTGAATGCCTATCATGGGCAAGCCGCCGATGGCCGCCCGGCGCCGCTCGGCAAACTGTTGCGCCGCCTCGCCGGAGTGCCCGGCATCGCGCGCCTGCGCTACATGACCAGCCATCCGCGCGACATGGACGACGACCTGATCGCCGCCCACGGCGACCTGCCCGCACTGATGCCCTATGTGCACCTGCCGGTGCAGTCCGGCTCCGACCGCATCCTGGCGGCGATGAACCGCCGTCATACGCGGCAGGATTATCTCGACGTGGTTGCGCGCCTGCGCGCGAGTCGCGCCGATCTCGCCTTCACCTCCGATTTCATCGTCGGCTTTCCGGGCGAGAGCGAGGACGATTTCCGCCAGACCCTGACGCTGGTCGAGGAGGTCGGCTTCGCCACTGCCTATTCGTTCATCTATTCGTCGCGCCCGGGCACGCCGGCGGCCGAGATGGACGGCCAGATTCCGCCGGACGAACAGGCCGAACGCCTGCAACGGCTGCAGGCCGTGATCACCCGCCAGTGGCGGGCCTTCAACGCGCAAGCCGCCGGCCAAAAGCTCGAAGTCCTGCTGGAGAAGCGGGGCAAACTCCCTGGGCAACTGGTCGGCCGTACCCCATATTTGCAGGCGGTGCAGGTCATGGCGCCGCGCGCCCTGGTCGGTTCGCTGGTGCAAGTCGCCATCACCGAGATCGGCAGCAACACGCTGTTCGGCGCGCTCGCCGAGACCACCGCGCCGCAACTTGACGCCGTAGGAGCTTAAGAAAACCCTTGCGCACACCGGATCCGCCGATCCCCGCCGCCGCAGCTTCCGAGGAAACTGCCACCACGCAGATCGTGCTCGCCTTCGAGGATAACCGGCTGGCGTCCATCCTGTTCGGGCAATACGGACAAAACCTCGCGCTAATCGAACGCCGGCTCGGCGTGGTGGCGGAGCAGCGCGGCAACCATGTCACCATCGACGGCTCGCGCGGCGGCTGCGAGCAGGCCCGCCGCGTGCTGGAGGGACTTTACGAGCACATCAAGCGCGGCCACGAACTCGCCCAAGGCGACGTCGAGGGCGCCATCCGGCAGGCGATCGCGCAAGGCTCGCTGTTCGATTACGACCCGGCGAGCGCGCGGCCGGCCTTCGAGGAAATCAACTTGCGCAAACGTCCGGTGCGCGCGCGCACCGCCGCGCAGGACGCCTATATCCGCGCGCTCAAACGCCATCATCTGGTGTTCGGCACCGGACCCGCCGGCACCGGCAAGACCTGGCTCGCGGTCGCGCAGGCGATCCAGATGTTCGAGCGCAAGGAAGTCGACCGCATCATCCTGTCGCGGCCGGCGGTGGAAGCGGGCGAACGGCTCGGCTTCCTGCCCGGCGACATGCGCGAGAAGGTCGATCCCTATTTGCGCCCGATCTACGACGCGCTTTACGACCTGATGGACGCCCGCATCGTCGAGCGTGCGCTGCAGGCCGGCGAGATCGAGATCGCACCGCTCGCTTTCATGCGCGGACGCACGCTCTCGAACGCCGCCATCATCCTCGACGAGGCGCAGAACACCACCTCGATGCAGATGAAGATGTTCCTCACGCGTCTCGGCGAGAACAGCCGCATGATCGTTACCGGCGATCCGAGCCAGGTCGACCTGCCGAGCGGCCAGGCCTCCGGCCTCGCCGAAGCGGTAAAGCTGCTCGACGGCATCGAGGGCGTCGGTCATGTCGCCTTCACCCATGAAGACGTGATCCGCCACGAACTGGTCGCCCGCATCGTGGAAGCCTATGACCGCAAGGCAGCCGCGCGCGAGGGCAAGAAATGACCGGCGCGCCGAGACGGCGCGCGATGGCGCCGTCGATCGACATCCAAATCCAGTCGCCTTTGTGGAAGGCCGAGCCCGCCGCCCAGCAGACCGTGCGCGACGCCGTCGCCGCGGCCGCCGCCACGCTCTCAACGGGTGACGGCGAAGTGGCTATCCTGCTGACCGACGATGAGGCGATTCGTGCGCTCAATCGGCAATGGCGCGGCATCGATAAGCCGACCAATGTGCTGTCGTTTCCCGCCGCAAAATCGGGCGCGACGACATTCCTCGGCGACGTCGTCATCGCCTATGAAACGCTCGCGCGCGAATGCGCCGATGAGGACCGGGTCTTTCTTCACCATCTCGCCCACCTTACGGTGCATGGTTTTCTCCACCTCATCGGCTACGATCACCAGAATGATTCTGACGCCGACGAAATGGAAGGACTCGAAAGCAAGATCATGATGCGCATGAACCTGCCCGATCCCTGGTTCGGCCGCGATCTCGACCGCGAATTTGGCGACGCCTGACGGCCATGGCAGACAACGACCCTGCAAGCTCCAGTTCCGGCGACGCCGTCGCTTACGAGCCGCGCCATCTGCCGGTGCCGGTGCCGCCGCCGCGCGAAGGCGGCGAAAGCTGGGTCGTGCGCGTGTTTCGCGCAATTTTCGGCCGCAAGTCGAACTCGCGCGCCGATCTCAAGGACGTGCTCGACGCCATGCCGCCCGGCGAATCCGGCTTCTCGCCGGAAGAAAGCCGGATGCTCAAGAATATCTTAGGGCTACGCGAGCGCCGGGTGGGAGATGTGATGATCCCGCGCGCGGACATCATCGCGGTGCAGCAGGACATCACGCTTGGCGAACTGGTGCGCACCTTCGAGGGCGCCGGCCATTCGCGTCTGGTGGTCTACAACGACACGCTCGACGATCCGATCGGAATGGTGCACATCCGCGACCTGATCGCGTTCATGACCGCGCGCGCGGCGGTCGAGCCGGCAAAGAACGCCAAGCGCAAGAAGCCGCTGCCGGCCGGCCTCGATCTCAAGGCGGTCAATCTTGCCATGCCGTTGTCGGCGGCCAAGATCGTGCGCGAAATCCTGTTCGTGCCGCCGTCGTCGCGGGTGATCGACCTGCTCGCGCGCATGCAGGCAACGCGCATACACCTGGCGCTGGTGGTCGACGAATATGGCGGCAGCGACGGCCTGGTTTCGATCGAGGATATTGTCGAGCAGATTGTCGGAGAGATCGCCGACGAGCATGACGAGGACGAAACGCCGCATGTGGTGCGCCAGGCCGACGATTCTTTCATCGCCGATGCCCGCGCCCATCTCGAGGATGTTGCAGCCACCATCGGCAACGATTTCGACCCCGGCGAGGTGGCCCAGGAAGTCGATACGCTCGGCGGCTATCTGGTGACGCGCGCCGGCCGCCTGCCGCTGCGCGGCGAGTTGATCCCCGGGCCGGGGCTGTTCGAATTCGAGGTGCTGGACGCCGATCCGCGCCGTATCAAGCGCGTGCGCATCACGCGGCTGAAGGAAAAGCGCGAACGTTCGCGCGAGCAGCGCAAGCGCGGCGAGCCGGATGCCGTGCTCGCCGGCACCACGCCTCCGACCTTGCCGGTCGACGACGCGCCGGCGCAAAAGGACGGCGGATCCTCCACCGCTTCTCCCACCGGCGCGCACCGTCCGTGATTGTCACCCGCCTCGCTTACGCAGTGATGCTCGCCTTCGGCTGGCGGCGCGCGATCATCGCCTTCCTCGCCGGCGCCGCGTCGGCGCTGGCGCTTGCTCCGATCAATGCCTGGCCGATCCTGTTTCTGACATTTCCCGTGCTGATTTGGCTGGTGGACGGCGCGGCCGCCGGGCGCTGGAGCGGCGCCGTAGCCGCGGCAGCCGCCGGCTGGTGTTTCGGCTTCGGCTATTTCCTGGTTGGGCTTTACTGGGTCGGCTACGCCTTTTTGGTCGATGCCAAGACCTTCGGCTGGCTGCTGCCGTTAGCGGTCGCCGGTTTGCCGGCCTATCTGGCGCTTTACACGGCGCTCGGGCTCGCCGCGGCGCGGTTGATCTGGGTGCGCGGGCCGGCGCGCGTGCTGGCGCTCGCCGCCATGCTGACCGGCGCGGATTGGCTGCGCGGCCATCTGCTCAGCGGTTTTCCCTGGAACACGTTCGGCTATGCGCTGACCGAACCGCTGGCGCTGGCGCAGAGCGTGTCGCTCACCGGCATCTGGGGCCTTACCTTCCTCTGCATCGCGATCTGCTCGAGCCCGGCCGTGCTCGCCGATGACATGGCCGACACGCCGCATCCGCGCCGCGCCCCGCTCTTTGGAATTCTGATCCTGGTGGTGCTCGCGAGCTATGGCGTGGTGCGGCTTTGGCAGCATCCAACCGCTTATGTGAGCGGCGTGAAGCTGCGCATCATGCAGCCTAATCTGCAACAGGACGAGAAATTCAATTACGCCGCCAAGGCGCATGTCGTGGAGCGTTATCTGCGCCTGTCCGATCGCGCCAGCGGACCAAACTCGAACGGCGTGCACGACGTCACGCATTTAATCTGGCCGGAATCGGCGTTTCCGTTTTTCCTCACGCGCGAACCGGATGCGCTGGCGCAGATCTCGGGCCTGCTGAAACCGTCCACCGAGCTGATTACCGGCGCGGTGCGCCCCGCGCCGAGCGCCGGCGGCAGCGATCCGCGCGCCTATAACTCGGTCTATGTAATCGATCCCGACGGCTCGATTCGCGGCATCTACGACAAGGTGCATCTGGTGCCGTTCGGCGAATACCTGCCGTTCCAGCGCCTGCTCGAGCGGCTCGGCATCAGGCAGCTTACCAAGCAGGTCGGTGGGTTCCTGTCGGGCGATCGCCGGCGCGCCATGGACGTGCCGGGTGCGCCGAAAATGCTGCCGCTGATCTGTTACGAAGCGATCTTCCCAGGCGCGGCGGTGCCGAGCGGCGAGCGGCCGGGCTGGCTGATCAATGTGACGAATGACGGCTGGTTCGGGATCAGCACCGGGCCTTACCAACATTTCCAGCAGGCGCGCGTGCTCGCGATCGCGGAGGGCTTGCCGCTGGTGCGCGCGGCCAACACCGGGATCTCCGCGGTGGTCGATCCGGTCGGCCGCATCGTCAATTCATTGCCGTTGGGCGCAGAGGGCGTGCTCGATTCACCGCTGCCGAGCGCGCTCCAGACGACGTTCTATGTGCGCTATGGCGACAGCGCCTTAATTCTATTCCTGGTCGTAAGCTTGATTTTTATCGCGCGGCAGAGAATACACTCATAAATTGAAATTATCCGGTTTTGGGTTGCGCGAGCACGGAACGCCGACTTCACGTTTTTCGGCAACAGCGCGAATTTACCCTTTATACGAGACATAGCCAGATACCGCTCATGCGAAAAATGGCTGATAAATATAGCGTAAATCTCATTTCTTCTTTGGACGGCGATCGATGAAACAGAAATCACGAGTTGCATTGATGCCGCGATTTATGACATTACGGTTACGAATAAGTGCATAGGAGAAATTTATGGCCAAGAAGACCCCTAATCCGATCGACAAGCACGTGGGTTCACGCGTGCGCATGCGTCGGATGATGCTGAGTATGTCGCAGGAGAAGCTTGGGGACGCCCTTGGCCTTACTTTTCAGCAGGTGCAGAAGTACGAGAAGGGCACCAATCGCATCGGCGCCAGCCGCCTGCAGCAGATCTCCAATATCTTGCAAGTGCCGGTTTCGTTTTTCTTCGAGGGCGCGCCGAATATGCCGGGCCATTCCGGTATGGGCGAAGCACCGTCGCCGGCCTATGTTTCGGACTTCCTCGCCACTTCCGACGGCCTGTCGCTGACCAAGTCGTTTATGCGCATCAAGAACAGCAAACTGCGCCGGCGCATCGTCGATCTAGTCGAGCAGATCGCGGGCGAGGACAAATAGGCCCGGTCCCATCGCCAACGGACCGGCTGCCCACCGCTGCCCGCATCTTGACCTCGTCCACTGTCGCTGCAAGAACCACCTGTGCAATGGCGCGGCCGTGAAGGCGCGCCAAAGGAGGAGTTTTAGCGGTGTCTCACAACAATTTCCTGTTCACCAGCGAGTCGGTTTCCGAAGGCCATCCGGATAAGGTCTGCGACCAGATTTCCGACGCGGTGCTCGATGCGTTTCTCGAAAACGACATCAAGCTCGGCATTGCCGACGACAGCAAGGTAAACACGCGGCTCGGCTGTGAGACGCTGTCCACCACCAATAAGATCGTCATCGCCGGCGAGGGCCGCGGCCAGGCGCCGTTCTTCCACAAGCACGGCGACAAGGCGATGGTGGATCGCGAATTGATCGCGAAGATCGCGCGCGACGTCGTCAAGGACATCGGCTACGACCAAGACGGATTTTCCTACTACGGCGCCGACATCGAAGTGCTGCTGCACGGCCAGTCGCCCGACATCGCCATGGGCGTGGACGCCAAGAAGAAAAAGAGCGGCGACGAGGAAGGCGCCGGTGACCAGGGCATGATGTTCGGTTTCGCCTGCACCGAGAGCGAGGTCTACGAGAAGAATTCGTTCATGCCGGCGCCGATTTATTTCGCGCATAAAATCCTGAAAGTGCTCTCGGACAAGCGCCGCTCCGGGCAATTGTTCGATCTGCAGCCTGACGCCAAGAGCCAGGTCACCGTGCGCTACGTTAACGGCAAGCCGGTCGGCTGCACCAAGGTGGTGGTCTCGACGCAGCACAATGCGCAAAGCCGCAACGGCAAGAAATACACGCCCAGCCTGATCAAGGACATGATCGCGGACGCGGTGGAATCCGCGTTGCCGGACGGCTGGATGCCGAAAAAGCCATCCGACTTCCTGGTCAACCCGACCGGCAATTTCGTGATCGGCGGCCCCGACGGCGATTGCGGTCTCACCGGCCGCAAGATCATCGTCGACACTTACGGCGGCTATGCGCCACATGGCGGCGGCGCCTTTTCCGGCAAGGACCCGACCAAGGTCGATCGCTCGGCCGCCTATGCCGCGCGCTATCTCGCCAAGAACGTGGTCGCGGCCGGCGTGGCCGAGCGCTGCACCATCCAGATCGCCTACGCGATCGGCGTGGCCGATCCGATGTCGGTTCTGGTCGACACCCACGGCACCGGCAAGGTGCCGGAAAGCAAGCTGGAAAAAGTCTTGCCGGAGCTGTTCCCGCTGCGCCCGACCAATATCCGCCGCACCCTCAAGCTCAGCCGCCCGATCTACCGGCGCACCGCGGCCTACGGCCATTTCGGCCGCGCGCCCGATAAGGATGGCGGCTTCTCCTGGGAAAAGATCGATCTCGCCGCCGCGATCAAAAGCGCGGTGAAATAGGCTTCTGCGTCGCACAGTTCTCTGCTGTCATGCCCGCGAAAGCGAGCATCCAGTCGTCCCGGTCTGTGCAAAATCGCGCTGCCGGCGTTTACTGAATCGTCCGCTTGCGTGGACGATGACACCATGAACGATCGTCACGCCAACAGCGACCAATCGCAACGCGCCTTCTTCGGCCGCCGCAAAGGGCATCCGCTCAAGCCGCGCCAGGCTGCGCTGTTCGACACGCTGCTGCCGCGCGTCGCGCTCGACTTGGGCAAGCCGGCGCCCGCCGACTTGCGCACGCTGTTCGGCGATGTCGACGACGTGCGGCTGGAGATCGGCTTCGGCGGCGCCGAACATCTGATCGCGCAGGCACAAGCGCACCCGCGCAGCGGCTTCATCGGCAGCGACGCCTTCGTCAACGCGACGGCCAAGGCGCTCGCCGCGATCGACGACAATCGATTGGCCAATATCCGCCTGCATGTTGGCGACGCCAGCGCGTTGATCGACTGGCTGCCGGCGGGCGGCCTCGCGCGCATCGATCTGCTCTACCCCGATCCATGGCCGAAACGGCGGCATTGGAAGCGGCGCTTCATCCAGGACGACAGTCTCACGCGGCTGGCGCGCATTCTCGCGACCGGCGGCGAACTGCGGTTTGCAACCGACATTGCCGATTATGCTGCGCACGCGCTCGCACGCGTACTGCGTTCGAAGGATTTCGTCTGGGCGGCGGAGGTGGCCGCAGACTGGCGGAGAGCCTGGTCGGATTTTTCCAGCACGCGTTACGAAGCCAAGGCAATCCGCGAAGGGCGCACGCCGGCGTATTTTATTTTTCGCCGCGTATAACTATACGTCCGTCCCCTGCCGCACCTGCCAGAAGCGCACCACGCGTTGGGCGGTGGCCGCGGTCAGCCGCTCGAAATTCTCGCTCGCGGCGTCGATCGTCTGGCTTGCGAGCATGGCGCCAGGCCGCGCATTCATGATTTCCCGCACCGTCCGCCAGCCGAAGCCGGCCGCGCGCGCCAGGATCAGCACCGGATCGGCGCGCTCGCCGCTCATCAGCCGGTCCACGACCTCGACCGGCACCGCGCTCAGCGTGGCCAATGCGGCGATGGTTTCTTCGTAGTTGCCGTTCCTGGCATAGTTGGCGACGTCGGCCTCGGTCAGCTTGCGCTCCTTGTGCAGCGCCTGCACCGCCGCCAGCGCCGCCGTGTAGTCGCGCGGCGTGGTCTTGGCGGCGACCTCGTCGGTCACTTTCGCCAGCACGCGCCGAATTTCAGCCTGGGTTTCCGGCCGCGCCTGTGCCAGCAGGCGCCTCTGCACCACTTCGCTTGCCTGCATCAGCAACTGACGGAACAGGCGCGGCGGAATATCGGTGCGCAGGCCGACTCTCTCGGCCAGCACGCCGTCACGTTCCGCGCGGTTGACCAAAGTGGCGAACGCATTGTCCGACAAGCGTGCCTTTTGATTGGTCGCAACGCTGCGCACGACTGCGCCGTTGCCGCGCCGCACCAGCACGTCCGACAGTGTTTCGCTAATTGGCTGGCGCGTGGACATTGCGAGCAGATGCGCCTGACCCTTGGTCTCGGCGATATACTTGAGATCCGGATCGTCGATATGCGCCTGTTTGAGCACCGGGCCGGCGACGGCGATATTGTCGTTCTTGGCCAGCGTGGTCACCACGCCGTGCGGCGCATTCCGCACCGGCGCGATCCTGCGCGCGAGTTCCGCCAGCGCCTTGACCTCGATCTCCTCGATCAGGCAACCGATGACGTCGTCGAACAGCGCGACATGTTCGGCGCTAAAGTTCGGCGCGCCGTCCAAAAACAGGTTGGTGATGCGGTGCAGGGTTTCGGCACGCTTTTCGACCGAGCCGTGCTGGACGACCTCTTCCAGCTCGGGCAGCAGCGAGGCGGGAACACTCATTACAAAACCTGCCAAACGGCCTGTGGAAGTCGTTGCGATCCGTTATTTACGCAATTTTAAGGGCAGATTCTGAACGAAGGGTTAGCCGCAAAAAGCGCCTTCACCCTTGCATGAAGTCTGGAAATCGCTATATTTCCGCTTGTTAAGACACCCTCATAACCAACCGGGTTTTGAGAGTGGGTCCCCCGGGACCCGCTCTTTTTTGTTACTAATAATGGCCGTAAGCGAGGCACGACAGGCGGTTGAAGCCGCCACCCAGCACGAGACGGAACCACGGCTCATCGTCGAGCCGGGGCTGTCTGCTCGCGTCGCGGCCATCGCCGAGCCGGTGATCGAACAGCTCGGCTACCGGCTGGTGCGGGTGAAGGTTTCGGCCGCCGATGGCTGCACCGTACAGGTCATGGCGGAACGGCCGGACGGAACCATGGCGGTCGAAGACTGCGAGAGCGTGTCCCGCGCATTGTCGCCGGTGCTTGACGTCGCCGATCCGATCGAGCGCGCCTACCGGCTGGAAGTGTCCTCGCCCGGCATCGACCGGCCGCTGGTGCGCAAGTCCGATTTCGATCGCTATGCCGGCCATCTGGTCAAGATCGAGACCGAAATCCCGATCGACGGACGCAAGCGCTTTCGCGGCCAGTTGCTCGGCACCGAGGGCGAGGCCGCGCGCATTCGCCATGATGAGGCGGGCGAGGAAGCGGACGTGTTGCTTCCGATCGAGGAGATGAGCGAAGCCAAGCTCGTGCTCACCGATGAACTGGTGACGCAAGCTTTGCGGCGCGAGAAGGCAGCCAAGCGCGCAGCGCGCGCGGCGAAACGAGAAGAACGGCAACGTAGGCATAGGTCCGCTCAGGCCGGCCATGTCATCAACCAAGGAGACTGAGCTATGGCAGTCAGCGCCAACCGGCTCGAACTATTGCAGATCGCCGACGCGGTGGCCCGCGAGAAGGCGATCGACCGCGGCATCGTCATCGCCGCCATGGAAGACGCCATCGCCAAGGCGGCGCGTTCGCGCTACGGCGCGGAAACCGATGTGCATGCCGAGATCGAGCCGAAGACCGGCGATCTGCGGCTCACCCGTCACATGCTGGTGGTGGAGGCGGTCGAGAACCCGTCCAATCAGATCACGCTGGAAGGCGCGCGCAAGCATCACCCGGCAGCCCAGGTGGGCGACACGATTGCGGACCCCTTGCCGCCGCTCGAATACGGCCGCATCGCCGCGCAATCGGCCAAACAAGTCATCGTGCAGAAGGTGCGCGAGGCCGAGCGTGACAGGCAATATGCCGAGTACAAGGACCGCATCGGCGACATCGTCAACGGCATCGTCAAACGCGTCGAATACGGCAACGTCGTTGTCGATCTCGGCCGCGGCGAGGCGATCGTGCGGCGCGACGAGATGCTGCCGCGCGAGGTGTTCCGCAACGGCGACCGCATCCGCGCCTATATCTATGACGTGCGACGCGAGCCGCGCGGCCCGCAAATTTTCCTCTCGCGCACGCATCCGCAATTCACCGCCAAGCTGTTCGCGCAGGAAGTGCCGGAAATCTACGACGGCATCGTCGAGGTGAAGGCGGTCGCGCGCGACCCCGGTTCGCGCGCCAAGATCGCCGTGATCTCGCGCGATTCGAGCGTCGATCCGGTCGGCGCCTGCGTCGGCATGCGCGGCTCGCGCGTGCAGGCGGTGGTGAACGAATTGCAGGGCGAGAAGATCGACATCATCCCATGGTCGCCCGACATCGCCACCTTCGTCGTCAACGCGCTGGCGCCGGCGGAAGTCGCCAAGGTGGTGCTCGACGAAGACAAGGAGCGCATCGAAGTGGTGGTGCCCGACCAGCAGCTGTCGCTCGCCATCGGCCGGCGCGGGCAGAACGTGCGGCTTGCTTCCCAGCTCACCGGATGGGACATCGACATCCTCACCGAACAGGAAGAGTCCGAGCGCCGTCACGCCGAGTTCGAGAGCCGCACCAAGATTTTTGTCGAGGCGCTCAATCTCGACGAAGTGGTGGGACAACTGCTCGCCTCGGAAGGGTTCGGCTCGATCGAGGAACTCGCGCTGGTCGACGAGAAGGAAATCGCCAGCATCGAGGGCTTCGACGCCGACACTGCGCGCGAGCTGCAGGAACGCGCGAAAGAGTATCTCGACAAGCAGGAAGCCGAACTCGACGCCAAGCGCGTCGAACTGGGCGTCGAGGACGCGGTCAAGGACGTGCCCGGCGTCACCACCAAGATGCTGGTCGCCTTGGGCGAGAACGGCGTGAAGACCGTCGAGGATCTTGCCGGTTGTGCCACCGACGATCTGACCGGCTGGACCGAACGCAAGGACGGCGAGTCCAAGCATGAGCCCGGCTTCTTCGACGGCCTCGACGTATCGCGCGAGGACGCCGAAGCCATGATCATGCAGGCCCGCCTCAAGGCCGGCTGGGTGACCGAAGCGGAGCTCGCTCCGCCGCCCGCGCCGGAAGCCGAAGCGGCACCGGCCGACGCACCGGCCACGAACGCATAAGGAGCGCTACACTGGCGATGCAGGTGGCGGAACACGATAGCGAGCTCGATCACGGCGCGGCCAAAGTCGCTCCGGGAATGCAGCGGCATTGCGCGCTCACCCGCACCCTCAAGCCGGTGGACGAGATGATCCGCTTCGTGGTCGGGCCAGGCGGCCATACCGTGCCCGATATCAAGCGCACGCTGCCCGGTCATGGTCTTTGGATCACCGGCACGCGCGCCGCGCTCGAAGAGGCGATCAAGCGCAACGTGTTCGCGCGCGGATTCAAGCGCGAAGTGCGAATAGCCGCCGATTTGCCGGCAACCGCCGAGCGGCTGTTGGAGCGCAGCGCGCTCGATGCGCTGGCGATCGCCGGAAAGGCCGGCCAGGTGATCGCCGGTTTTGCCAAGGTGGAAGCGGCGATTGACCGCGACGACCTGCGCGCGCTGATCCACGCCGCCGACGCCGCAGCCGGCGGAAAGCGCAAGCTGGACGCGGCTTTGCAGCGCAAAAGCCCCGAAAAATCGCGTGAAATCGCGCTCGTCGAGGGATTAACCGGCGCGCAATTGGATTTGGCATTGAACCGGCCAAATGTGGTACATGCAGCCCTGCTTGCCGGACCCGTGAGCGATACTTTTCTCGCTCGCGTCAGGCGCTTGGAGCGCTTTCGGACCGGAAATTCGCCCGATTTGGTTAGCGCGCATGCGCCGACGGATGGCGCACGAGGACAGATTACGGAATGAGCGAAACGAAGGATCCTGGCGAAAAGAAACTCAGTGTCGGCAAGCTGACGCTTAAGCCGCGCACCGAGACGGGCGTGGTGCGCCAGAGCTTCAGTCACGGCCGCAGCAAGCAGGTCGTGGTCGAGAAGGTCAAACGACGCGTCATCGGCGGACCGGCCGAGGCCAAGGCTGAGCCGGCGCCGGTCGAGACGGCGCGCAAGCCGGCCGTCACGGGCAAAGCCGCGCCGGCCGCGGCGCCCGCCGAAGCGCCCAAGGCGTCCGGCGTGGTGTTGCGCACCTTGACCGAAGAGGAGCGCGCCGCGCGCGCACATGCGCTCGCCGATTCGCGCGTCCGCGAAGCCGAAGAGCGCAAGATCGCCGAGGAAGAGGCGCGCCGTAAAGCTTCCCGCGAAGTGGTCGACAAGACCGAGCGCGAAGCCGCCGAGGCGCGCAAACGCGAAGAGGAAGAGCGCCGCAAGCACGACGAAGAGACCAAACGTAAGGCCGGGGAAGTCGCCAAGAAGCGTCTCGGCGAGGATGAAGTCAGGAAGCCCAGTCCGGGCCGAATGGCGCTCGAAGCCGAAGAAGACGACGGGCCGCCTAAGTCGCGCCGTCCCGGCGCCGCGCGTCCGGCCGCCGCCCGTCCCGCCGCGCCGCGTGGCGCGCCTGCGAAAGAACGCGGGCGCCTCACGCTGGTCACAGCATTGCGTGCCGACGAAGTGCGCGAGCGTTCGGTCGCTTCATTCCGCCGCCGCACCCAGCGACTCAAGAGCCACGCCTCCGACGAGCCGAAAGAAAAGCTGGTGCGCGAAGTCACCGTTCCCGAAGCGATCACGATTTCCGATCTCGCCAACCGCATGTCCGAGCGCGCGATCGACGTGATCCGCCTGCTGATGAAGCAGGGCCAGATGGCGACCATCAACGATACGATCGACGCCGACACCGCGCAGCTGATCGCCGAAGAAATGGGCCACAGCGTACGCCGCGTGTCGGAAGCCGACGTCGAGGAAGGACTGTTCGGCGTCGCCGACGATCCGGGCCAGGCCACGCCGCGCGCGCCGGTGGTCACCGTCATGGGCCATGTCGACCACGGCAAGACCTCGCTGCTCGACGCCATCCGCTCGACCAATGTGGCGGCCGGCGAAGCCGGCGGCATCACCCAGCACATCGGTGCCTATCAGGTCACCGCGCCGTCCGGCAGCAAGATCACCTTCATCGACACGCCCGGCCACGCCGCCTTCACCGCCATGCGCGCGCGCGGCGCCAAGGTTACCGACATCGTCGTGCTCGTGGTCGCCGCCGACGACGGCGTGATGCCGCAGACGGTGGAGGCGATCCATCACGCCAAGGCGGCGAAGGTGCCGATCATCGTCGCCATCAACAAGATCGACAAACCCGACGCCAAGCCGGAGCGCGTGCGCAGCGAGCTGCTGCAACACGAGATCCAAGTCGAATCCATGGGCGGCGAGGTGGTGGACGTGGAAGTCTCCGCCACCAAGAAGACCAATATCGACAAGCTGCTGGAAATGATCGGCCTGCAGGCCGAAATCCTCGATCTCAAGGCCAATGCGGATCGCCCGGCCGAAGGCACGGTGATCGAAGCCAAGCTCGACCGCGGCCGCGGCCCGGTGGCGACCGTGCTGGTGCAGCGCGGCACCCTGCGGGTCGGCGATCTGGTGGTGGCCGGCGCCGAATGGGGCCGCGTGCGCGCGCTGGTTTCCGACACCGGCGAGCCGATCGAGGGCGCCGGACCATCGACCCCGGTCGAAGTGCTCGGCTTCTCCGGCACGCCCGACGCCGGTGACCGCCTGGCTGTGGTCGAGAACGAAGGCCGCGCCCGCGAAGTGACCGATTACCGCGCCCGCCAGAAGCGCGAGAAGTCGTCCGCGCGCGCCACCGGCATGCGCGGCTCGCTCGAGCAGATGATGGCGCAGGCTAAGACGTCCGGCCGCAAGGAATTCCCGCTGGTGATCAAGGCCGACGTGCAGGGCTCGCTGGAAGCGGTCATCGGCTCGCTCGAAAAGCTCGGCACTGACGAGGTGGCGGCGCGCGTGCTGCATGCCGGCGTCGGCGGCATTTCCGAATCCGACGTCACGCTGGCGGAAGCGTCCGGCGTGCCGATCATCGCCTTCAACGTGCGCGCCAACAAGGAAGCGCGCGAGGCGGCCGAACGCGCCGGCATAGAAATCCGCTACTACAACATCATCTACGACCTCGTCGACGACGTGAAGAAGGCGATGTCCGGCCTGCTGGCGCCGACGCTGCGCGAGACTATGCTGGGCAACGCGCAGATCCTGGAAATCTTCAAGGTCTCCAAGGTCGGCAACATCGCGGGTTGCCGCGTCACCGATGGCACCGTCGAGCGCGGCGCCAATGTGCGGCTGATCCGCGACAACGTGGTGATCCACGAGGGCAAGCTCAGCCAGCTCAAACGCTTCAAGGACGACGCCAAGGAAGTGAGCGCCGGCATGGAATGCGGCATGGCCTTCGAGAACTACCAGGACATGCGGCAAGGCGACGTGATCGAATGCTACCGGGTGGAGACGATTCAACGCAGCCTCTAAGTCCGATTCTTAGATCTGCGCAAAACGCTCACCTGTAACCACAACCGTCATACCCCGCGAACGCGGGGTATCCAGCTCTTCCCTAGCAGGGCTGGATCGTCCGCCTTCGCGGACGATGACAGCAGAGAATTTTTTAATGACACGCAAGAAATCGCACCGCGACATCAGCACGCCCGGCGGCTCGCAACGCCAGTTGCGCGTCGGCGAACTGGTACGCCACGCCATGGCCGACATGCTCACGCGCGGCGACGTGCACGATCCCGTCATCGAGGGCCATCTCATCACCGTGCCGGAGGTGCGCATGACCGCGGATCTGCGGCTCGCCACCATCTACATCATGCCGCTCGCCGGCCGCGACGCCGACGAGGTCGTCGCCGCCTTCGATCGCCACAAGAAATTCCTGCGCGGGGAAATTGCCCACCGCGTCAATCTGAAATTCGCGCCGGATATCCGCTTCCGCGTCGACGAGCGCTTCGCGGAAGCCGAGCGCATCGACCAGCTGTTGCGCTCGCCGGCGGTCAAGCGCGATCTCGAACATGGGGACGACGAGTGAACGAACAGGATTTGACAAATCTCGATCGGCCTCAAGCCGAGGAACCGCCGAAGCCCGCGCGTCACGATGAGGGTGGTGAGGGGCGCAAGAAAAAACAATTCAAGCGCGACAAACGCGACGTGCACGGCTGGCTGGTGCTCGACAAGCCGGTGGGCATGACCTCGACGCACGCGGTCAGCGTGGTCAAGCGCCTGTTCTCGGCCAAGCGCGCCGGCCACGCCGGCACGCTCGATCCGCTCGCCTCCGGCTGCCTGCCGATCGCGCTCGGAGAAGCCACCAAGACGGTTCCGTTCGTGATGGACGGCCGCAAGCTTTACCAATTTACCGTGCGCTGGGGCGAGGAACGCGATACCGACGACGCCGAGGGCCGGGTCATCGCCTCAAGCGACCAGCGCCCGACGCCCGACGCTGTCCGCGCTTTACTGCCGTCCTATATCGGCACCATCCAGCAGGTGCCGCCGCGCTATTCGGCCATCAAGATCGAGGGCGAGCGCGCCTATGACCTCGCCCGCGAAGGCGAAACCGTGGAACTTGCGTCCCGCCCCGTCGAAATCAGCCGATTGGAGCTGATCGCCACCCCCGACCCCGACCACGCGGTTCTGCACGCCGAATGCGGCAAGGGAACTTATGTCCGGTCGCTCGCCCGCGACATGGGCCGCGCTTTGGGCTGTTTCGGCCATGTCAGCGCGTTGCGCCGGGTCGCGGTCGGGCCATTTGGCGAAGAAACCATGATTTTACTGGAACAACTGGAGGCTATGTGCCATAGAGCCGCGGCCGGCGAGGCTAGCCTTGCCGACGCTTTGATGCCCGTTGAGACCGCGCTGGACGACATCCCGGCGGTGGCCGTCAGTCGGGCAGATGCGGCGAGGCTCGCAAGAGGCCAAGCCGTTTTGTTGCGCGGACGGGACGCTCCCAATTTCCGTGGACCAGTCTATGCCACGGCATCGGGCCAACTGTTGGCTCTTGCCGAACTGGACCACGGCGAAATCGTCCCCAAGCGCGTGTTCAACCTGGCCGGGCTGATTGGCAGTGCCGGCACTAAGAAAGGATGACCGATGTCGGTAACCACCGGCCGCAAGGCCGAAGTAATCAAGACCTATGCGAAAAAGGCCGGAGATACCGGATCGCCCGAAGTGCAGGTGGCGATCCTGTCGGAGCGCATCAATAATCTCACCGAGCATTTCAAGACCCACGTCAAGGACAACCATTCCCGCCGTGGCTTGCTCAAGATGGTGAGCCAGCGCCGCACGCTGCTCGATTATCTGCGGCGCACCGACGAAGCCGGCTACAAGACTTTGATCGAGAAGCTCGGCATCCGCCGATGATTTTGTACCCGCGCCGGGCTCTAAGCCCCGCGCGCTTAACGTGAAGCGAATGCGCGAGACGCATTCGCTCAATTGAGCCGGCGGCGATCCGCGCTGCCGGCGACGAGCAAGAGCCGATAAGGATCGCCTCTTGCGACAAGGCAAGGTTCGAAACGCCATGGCAGGATCGCCAGACACTGTTCGCATCCGGGATCGCTCGGTCATGCGCGACAGTTTCTCGCCGTCTTGCTCATGGCTTTCGGAGCTTAGCCGGAAAACCATGAGAGAAAAATACAATGTTCGATATGCATCGAGTTGAACTCGATTGGGGCGGGCGCAAGCTCGTCCTCGAGACCGGCCGGGTCGCGCGTCAGGCCGACGGCGCCGTGCTGGCCACCTACGGTGAGACCACCGTACTTGCCGCCGTGGTGGCGGCGAAGCAGCCGAAGGAAGGCATCGATTTCCTTCCGCTCACCGTCAACTACACCGAAAAATATTACGCCGCGGGACGTATTCCCGGCGGCTACTTCAAGCGCGAGCGCGGTCCGACCGAGAAGGACACACTGACTTCGCGCCTGATCGACCGTCCGATCCGTCCGCTGTTCGCGGACGGGTGGCGTTGCGACACGCAAGTGACCTGCACCGTGCTGTCGCACGATCTGGAAAACGATCCCGACATCGTCGCGATGGTCGCCGCCTCGGCTGCGCTCACCCTCTCCGGCGCGCCGTTCATGGGCCCGATCGGCGGCGCCCGCGTCGGCTTCATCAACAACGAGTACGTGCTTAACCCGGCGCTCGACGAGATGCCGGAAAGCCAGCTCGACCTCGTCATCGCCGGCACGCAAGACGCCGTGATGATGGTGGAATCGGAGGCCAAGGAGCTGTCCGAGGAGATCATGCTCGGCGCGGTGATGTTCGGCCACCGTCATTTCCAGCCGGTGATCGACGCCATCATCAAGCTGGCCGAGAAAGCCGCCAAGGAGCCGCGCGAGATCACCGCCTCCGACAACAAGGCGCTGGAAACGGAAATCCTCGGGCTCGCCGAGAAGGAACTGCGCGCCGCCTATTCGATCGTGAAGAAGCAGGATCGTCAGGACGCCGTTGCCGCCGCGAAGCAAAAGGTGATGGCGCATTTCTTCCCGGAAGGCTTTGAGCCGAAGCACGACAAGCTCGTTATCGCCGGCGTGTTCAAGGAGCTCGAAGCCAAGATCGTGCGCTGGAATATTCTCGACACGTCGAAGCGCATCGATGGCCGCGATCTCAAGACCGTGCGGCCGATCGTGGCGGAAGTCGGCGTGCTGCCGCGCACCCACGGCTCGGCACTGTTCACCCGCGGCGAGACCCAGGCTTTGGTCGTCGCCACGCTCGGCACGTCGGAGGACGAACAGTTCATCGACGCGCTGCAAGGAACGTACAAAGAATCGTTCCTGCTGCACTACAACTTCCCGCCTTATTCGGTGGGCGAAACCGGCCGCACGGGTGCGCCCGGCCGCCGCGAGATCGGCCACGGCAAGCTGGCCTGGCGTGCGATCCATCCGATGCTGCCGTCGAAGGAAGAGTTCCCCTACACCATCCGTCTTGTTTCGGAGATCACCGAATCGAACGGATCGTCCTCGATGGCGTCGGTGTGTGGCTCCTCGCTCGCACTGATGGACGCCGGCGTGCCGCTCAAGCGGCCGACCGCGGGCATCGCCATGGGCCTCATTCTCGAGGACAAGCGTTTTGCGGTGCTCTCCGACATCCTCGGCGACGAGGACCATCTCGGCGACATGGACTTCAAGGTGGCCGGCACCGAAGGCGGCATCACCTCGCTGCAGATGGACATCAAGATCGCCGGCATCACCGAGGAGATCATGAAGGTCGCCCTCGCGCAGGCGAAGGACGGCCGTCTGCACATCTTGGGTGAAATGGCCAAGGCACTGACCGCCGCCCGCGCCGAGCTCGGCGAGCATGCCCCGCGCATCGAGATGTTCAAGATCCCGACCGACAAAATCAGGGAAGTGATCGGCACCGGCGGCAAGGTAATCCGCGAGATCGTCGAGAAGACCGGCGCCAAGATCAACATCGAGGACGACGGTTCGGTGAAGGTCGCCTCCGCCGACGCCGAGTCGATCAAGGCGGCGATCAACTGGATCAAGTCGATCGCCTCCGACCCCGAGCCCGGCAAGATCTACGAGGGCACGGTCGTCAAGGTGATGGACTTCGGCGCGTTCGTGAACTTCTTCGGCGCCAAGGATGGCCTCGTGCACATCAGCCAGCTCGCCCAGAGCCGGGTGAACAAGGTCACCGACGTGGTCAAGGAAGGCGACAAGGTGAAGGTCAAGCTGCTCGGCATGGACGAGCGCGGCAAGGTGCGGCTGTCCATGAAGGCGGTCGATCAGGCCACCGGCGAGGACCTCGAGGCCAAGCAGAAGGCCGAACGCAGCGGCGAGCCGCAGCAGGCGGCCGGCGGGGCGGCGGAGTAAACGCTCCTCACCAGGCGAACACGAGGGCGGCCCCAGTGGCCGCCCTTTTTATTTAGTCGATTTCTTAGCGGCCACACCGAGCGCGTGGGTGACGATTCGGCCGAGCGCCTCGAAATCCTGTCGGCGCGGCGAGGTGCGCCGCCACACCAGGCCGATGGTGCGCGCCGGCTCCGGCGCGCTGAAACGCAAGAGTTTCACGCGGCTGTCGCGTACCTCGGCATCGGCCGCGACCTCCGGCAACAGCGTCACGCCATAGCCGTTCGCCACCATCTGCATCACGGTGGCGAGCGAGGTGGCGCCGAGGCCGGCAGGCACATCGCGACTTGACGCACTAAGTTTTGGCGCGGCGCAAAAGGCCAGCGCCTGATCGCGCAGGCAGTGACCCTCCTCCAGCAGAATGAGCCGGCGCTGATCCACGTCCGCGACGCCGACGCGTCCGCGCGCGGGCAGCGCATCGGAGGCCGGCACCGCCAGCAGAAAGGCGTCGTCGAACAGCTCCAGCGTTTCCACGTCGGCGCCCTCGGCCGGCAGCGCCAGCATGGCGGCATCGAGTTCGCCACGGGTCAGTTCGTCGAGCAGCACCTTGGTCTGCGTTTCACGCACCTCCAGCCGCAGCTGGGGGTATTTCGCCTGCAACCGCGGCAGCACGCGCGGCAGCACGTAAGGCGCCAGCGTCGGAATAATGCCGAGCCGCAATGCGCCGCTGAGCACATCGCGGTGGCGCGCGAAATCGACGAGATCGCGGGTGGCGGCAAGGATCTGCTCGGCGCGCTGCGCCACGTCCAGCCCGGTGTCGGTGAGCGCGATGTCGCCCGGCCGCCGCTCGACCAGTTCGGTGCCGATCTCGCGCTCGAAGTCGCGGATTTGCATCGACAGCGCGGGCTGGCTGACGGCGCAGTCCTCTGCCGCGCGCCCGAAATGCCGGTGGCGCGCCAGCGAGGTCAGATATCGCAACTGTCGCAAGGTGATCATATCGATAAGATATCCTTATCGATAGAGGCAGGCAATACGATTAGACCTTATGGGCGCAGGCTCTTACAAGCGCCGCACGCGCCCGCCAACTTACGGGCAAATCGAATAATGGAGGACACGACTCATGGAAGCAAAGACTGACGACAAGAGCGCGGGCAAGTGCCCGGTCATGCACACGAGGTCCAACCGCGACTGGTGGCCGAACCAGCTCGACCTCGGTGTTCTGCACAAGAACTCTACTTTGTCCGACCCGATGGGCGAGACGTTCGACTACGCCAAGGAGTTCAAGAGCCTCGACCTCAACACCGTGATCAAGGACCTGCGTGCCTTGATGACAGATTCACAGCCTTGGTGGCCGGCCGACTTCGGCCATTATGGCGGTCTGTTCATTCGTCTGGCGTGGCATGCGGCGGGCACCTACCGCATCAGCGACGGCCGCGGCGGCGCCGGCGCCGGTCAGCAGCGCTTCGCGCCGCTCAACAGCTGGCCGGATAACGCGAACCTCGACAAGGCGCGCCGGCTGCTGTGGCCGATCAAGCAGAAGTACGGCAAGAAAATCTCCTGGGCCGACCTGCTGGTTCTCGTCGGCAACGTCGCGCTCGAATCGATGGGCTTTAAGACATTCGGCTTCGCCGGCGGCCGCGCCGATGTGTGGGAACCGGAAGAACTCTTCTGGGGTCCTGAAGGAACGTGGCTCGGCGACGAACGCTACAGCGGCGAACGCCAGCTCTCGGAGCCACTCGGCGCGGTGCAGATGGGTCTCATCTACGTCAATCCGGAAGGGCCGAACGGCAATCCGGATCCGGTCGCGGCGGCCAAGGACATCCGCGAAACGTTCTTCCGCATGGCGATGAACGACGAAGAGACCGTCGCGCTGATCGCGGGCGGCCACACCTTCGGCAAGACCCACGGCGCCGGCGATCCCTCGCTGGTCGGCCCGGAGCCGGAAGGCGCCTTGCTCGAGGAGCAGGGTCTCGGCTGGAAGAGCAAGCACGGCACGGGCGTTGGCGCCGACTCTATCTCCGGCGGTCCGGAAGTCACCTGGACGCAGACACCGACGAAGTGGAGCAATCACTTCTTCACGAATCTGTTCGAAAACGAATGGGAACTAACCAAGAGCCCGGCCGGCGCGAAACAGTGGAAGGCGAAGGGCGCGCAAGCCAATATCCCGGACGCCTTCGACAAGTCGAAGAAGCATGTGCCGACCATGCTGACGACGGACCTCTCGCTGCGGCTAGACCCGGCCTACCAGAAAATCTCGCGGCGCTTCTACGAGCATCCGGATCAGTTCGCGGACGCATTTGCCCGGGCGTGGTTCAAGCTCACGCACCGCGACATGGGTCCGCGCGCGCGCTATCTCGGCCCGCTCGTGCCGAAGGAGACGCTGATCTGGCAGGATCCGATCCCGGCGGCCGATCGCAAGCGGATCAATGACAAGGACATCGCGGCTCTAAAGCAGAAGATCCTCGCGAGCGGCCTGTCGGTGTCGCAACTGGTCTCGACCGCCTGGGCATCAGGTTCGACGTTCCGCGGCTCCGACAAGCGCGGCGGCGCGAACGGTGCGCGCATTCGCCTCAGCCCCCAGAAGGATTGGGACGTGAATGATCCTGCCGAGCTGGCGAAGGTGCTCAAGAAGCTCGAGGCTATCCAGCAAGCGTTCAACGCGGGCAAGGGTGGCAAGAAGGTCTCGCTTGCCGATCTGATCGTTCTCGGCGGCGCCGCAGCGGTCGAGAAAGCCGCGAAGGCCGCCGGCGTCGGCGTGAAGGTCCCCTTCGCGCCCGGCCGTGCGGACGCATCGCAGGATCAGACCGACGTCGATAGCTTCGCGCCGCTCGAACCGCGTGCCGACGGCTTCCGCAATTACATCAGCAAAAAGCGGCAGTTCATGGCGCCTGAGGAGGCGTTGGTGGACAGGGCGCAATTGCTGACACTAACGGCACCCGAGATGACCGTGCTCGTCGGCGGCTTGCGCGTGCTGGGCACAAACGCCGGAAAGTCCAAGCACGGCGTCTTCACCAAGAAGATCGGGACGCTGACGAACGACTTCTTCGTCAACCTGCTCGACATGAGCACGCAATGGCAGCCTGCCGGCTCCGACGGCGCATACGAGGGGCGCGACCGCAAGACGAAGGCTGTCAAGTGGACCGGCACGCGTGTCGACCTGATCTTCGGTTCGCACTCGCAGCTCCGCGCGCTTGCGGAAGTTTATGCTTGCGCGGACGCCAAGGAGAAATTCGTGAAAGACTTTGTGGCGGCATGGACCAAGGTGATGAACCTGGACCGCTTCGACCTCGCCTGATCTCTGCGCAAAGAAGCGGCCGGGAATTTTCCCAGCCGTTTTTTATTTTCTTCATCCCTTCCGCGCTTGCGGGGGAGGCATAAAGATGAGCTACTTCCCGCTGCCATCCACCTCGCCGTGCGCCGCCTTGAGTGCATCGGGCATCGGCATGGCGATGACGTTGTAGCCGCTATCGACGAAGTGCACTTCGCCGGTGACGCCGGTCGACAGATCGGACAAAAGGTACAAGCCGGCGCCGCCCAGTTCCTCCAGCGTCACGCCGCGGCCGAGCGGGGAATACTTCTGCTGGAAGGCGAACATATAGCGCGCATCGGTGATGCCGGCGCCGGCGAGCGTGCGGATCGGACCGGCCGAGATGGCATTGACGCGGATCTTCTGCGGTCCGAGATCGACCGCCAGATAGCGCACCGAGGCTTCCAGCCCCGCCTTGGCCACGCCCATCACGTTGTAATTCGGCATCGCGCGCAGGCCGCCGTTATAGGTCAGCGTCACCATCGAGCCGCCGTTCGGCATCAGCGCGGCCGCGCGTTTGGCGGCCTCGGTGAAGGCGTAGCAGGAGATCACCATGGTGCGGATGAAGTTCTCGCGCGTAGAATCCGCGAAACGGCCCTTGAGTTCGTCCTTGTTGGAATAGGCGACCGCGTGCACGAGGAAATCCATCGCGCCCCATTGCTTCTTCATTTCGTCGAACACCGCGTCGACCGAGGCGATGTCCTCGACGTCGCACGGCATTACGAAGGACGAGCCGGCCTGCTCGGCCAGCGGCTTCACGCGCTTTAACAGCGCATCGCCCTGATAGGTGAAAGCGAGCTTGGCGCCATGCTGACTGAGCATCTTGGCGATGCCCCAGGCGATCGAGTGGTCGTTGGCGACCCCCATAATCAGGCCGCGTTTTCCATCCATCAATCCCGGCATGATCAGTCTTTCCGTCGTCATGCCCCGCCTTGCGCCGGGCATCCACGACTTACTTGCTGTTAATGACGTGGATGGCCGGGATGAGCCCGGCCATGACTGTAATTATTCCCCGCGCGCGGCGCTGTCATCGACTACGCATCCAACCGCTTGAACACCACGGAGGCGTTGGTGCCGCCGAATCCGAAGGAGTTCGACAGCACGGCGCCGAGCGTCACGTCGTCCTTGCGTGAGCGCTGAATCGGCATGTCGGCAAAGGCGGGATCGAGGTTCTCGATATTGGCGCTCTCGCAGATGAAACCGTTGCTCATCATCAGCAGCGAATAGATCGCCTCCTGCACGCCGGCCGCGCCCAGCGAATGGCCCGAGAGCGACTTGGTGGCGGAGATCGGCGGGCACTTGGCGCCGAACACCGCGCGGATCGCCTCGATCTCCTTGAGATCTCCGACCGGCGTCGCGGTGGCGTGCGGATTGATGTAATCGATCGGCGCCTTGCAAGTCGCGAGCGCCATCTTCATGCAGCGCCCCGCGCCCTCGCCCGAGGGCGCCACCATGTCGTAGCCGTCGGAGGTCGCGCCATAGCCGGCGACCTCGGCATAGATCTTGGCGCCACGCGCTTTGGCGTGCTCGAGTTCCTCCAACACCAGCACGCCGGCGCCGCCGGCGATGACGAAACCGTCGCGATCCTTGTCATAGGCGCGCGACGCTTTGGTCGGCGTGTCATTGAAGCCCGACGACATGGCGCCCATGGCGTCGAACAACATCGAGAGCGACCAGTCGAGCTCCTCGCAGCCGCCGGCAAAGATCATGTCCTGCTTGCCCCATTGAATCAGCTCGGAGGCGTTTCCGATGCAATGGTTGGAGGTCGCGCAGGCTGACGAGATCGAATAGTTCACGCCCTTGATCTTGAACCAGGTGGAGAGCGTCGCCGAGGCGGTGGACGACATCGCTTTCGGCACCGCGAAGGGGCCGATACGCTTGGGGCCCTTGGTGCGGGCAGTGTCGGCGGCTTCGATCAATGTGCGGGTCGAGGGTCCACCCGAGCCCATGACGATGCCGGTGCGTTCGTTGGAAATGTCTTTTTCCTCGACGCCGGAATCGCGGATCGCCTGCTCCATGGCGACGTGATTCCAGGCGGCGCCGCCGCCCAGGAAGCGCATGGCGCGGCGATCGACCGAGGTCGATGGATCGAGCGTGGGCGCGCCGTGCACTTGGCAGCGGAAACCGAGCCTGACGTAGTCCTCCGCGCGCGAGATGCCCGACTTGGCCTCACGCAGGCTCGCCAGGACTTCCTGGGTATTGTTGCCGATGGATGAGACGATACCCATCCCGGTCACGACGACTCGCCTCATTGCCGCATACCCTCATTCGCGCCAGGGATTGCCGAAGATTGGTCCATACATGGGCCGGCCCGGACCACCGTGCAACACCACGGCTCGAGTCAAACGCCGCTCGGCTGCAGCGCCTCATCCTGCTTGAACAGGCCGACCTTAAGGTCGAAGGCCTTGTAGATCACATTGCCGTCGGCCGAAAGCCAGCCGTCGGCGATGCCGAGCACCAGCTTCGAGCGCATCACCCGCTTGAAGTCGACGCCATAGACGACCTTCTTCACCGTCGGCAGCACCTGCCCGGAAAACTTGAGCTCGCCCAGACCGAGCGCACGGCCCTTGCCCGGCGAACCCAGCCAGCCAAGGAAGAAGCCGACCATCTGCCACAGCGCGTCGAGGCCGAGACAACCCGGCATCACCGGGTCTCCCTTAAAGTGGCAGAGGAAGAACCAGAGGTCCGGTTTCACATCGAGTTCGGCGCGGATCATGCCCTTGCCATGCTCGCCGCCCTGCTCCGCGATTTCGGAGATGCGGTCGAACATCAGCATCGGCGGCAGCGGCAACTGGGCGTTGCCCGGCCCGAACAGTTCGCCCCGCCCGCACGCAAGCAAATCTTCGTATTCAAAGCTGTGACGCTTGGTGTCCATAAGCGCGATATCCCCGCTCGGCGGGCCTGCTGTCTGAAATCCCATGTTTGGATTCGTAACACACCGACGCCATCGGGCAAAGATGGCGAAACCGCCGGACACGGACAAAACTCCGGCCGGAATCCCACGACATAGCCGCGGTCGCGGTAATTGCGATAAAGTTGCATCTAGGCCTGCAAATGCGTATATGTCGCAACTGAAACGGTTTTTGCCGGTCCGCGCGACCGGCTGTTCGAACTCAAACGATCGGCCAAGTGCGTACCATGGTATTCCCCTCCGTTAAGCCCACCGCCAAAATTTCGCCGCCGGCGGCGGCCGACCGCTCCGAGTTCACCGGCTGTCCGTGGCATGACGTGAAAGCCATGCTGCGCCAGGTTGGCTTGCGGCCGACGCGCCAGCGCATGGCGCTCGGCTGGCTGTTGTTCGGCAAGGGTGACCGCCACCTCACCGCCGAAATGCTCTACGAAGAGGCCACCCGCGCCAAGGTGCCGGTGTCGCTCGCCACCATCTACAACACGCTGCACCAGTTCACCGAGGTCGGCCTGTTGCGCCAGGTGGCGGTCGAAGGCTCGAAGGCCTACTTCGATACCAACGTCTCCACCCATCACCACTTCTTCATCGAAGGTTCCGACGAACTGCTCGACATTCCGAGCGCCGAAGTGGTGGTCGGCAAGACCCCGGTCCCGCCCGACGGCTTTGAGATCGAGCGCGTGGACGTGGTGGTGCGGCTGCGAAAGAAGAGCTGATTCTTTCTGTCATGCCCCGCGCAGGCGGGGCATCCAACAATCACTGAAATTCCTGGAAGTGCTGGATCATCCGCTTTCGCGGATGATGACGGATAGGGATACTACTCTACTTTCTCATTTGGATAGGCGCCCCACAGCCGTTCCTGCCGGATCCAGCCGTCGAAATTCTTGCCGACGAACTGGCACCAGGCCCCGTTGCAGGATTTGAGCTGGCCGAGTACACCGGATTGCAGGCGCGCGGTCTCAGCCGATTTTGCATCCGGGCCCTCATAAAGCGGCACCAGATCATCCTTCAAGGTCGGCACCACCACCGCGGAGCGCCGGCCGGACAAAAGCGAGTGGTAGACCCAGCCTTCCGCCCCTTCCCAGTCGCGGATGCGCCGCCAGTTCTCGAACTCGGCGGTGATCTCCACCGGCATACCGACGCGGGTGTAGACCCAGCGCACCTCCTGGTCCTTGTTGGGGCCGGAGCGCACGTTGACCCGGTCCGATTTAAGGCTGACGAAGCGCGGCACCGGCAGCCCGCTGACCGAGCCGGTGGTCAGATCGCCGGCCGCGTGGCCGGCGCCGGCCAGCATCGCCAAAATACCGACGGCCAGCGCCGCGCAGCTCAGGCGCCGAAGCGCGGCTCCAATGCTTTGTGTTGTCACTGCCATCTGCTAGGAAAAAGAACGGATTTCGACCCCACGCGCGAGAACCGGGAGTGTGGGCGAGCACGGTTAAAGAGGGCTGAACGGCGCCACCGGTGGTCCGATGGGCCGCCGGAAGCCGCGGTAAGAAACACATGCCAAAGGCCAAAAAGCCGCTGGTCGTCGTCACCCGCAAGCTGCCCGACAGTGTCGAGCTGCGGATGCGGGAACTTTTCGACACCCGGTTCAATCCAGACGACAAGCCGATGACGCAAGCCCAGCTGGCCGAGGCGGTGAAAACCGCCGACGTGCTGGTGCCGACCGTCACCGACCGCATCGACGCCTCGGTGCTCTCGAAGTCGGGCGAACAACTCAAGCTGATCGCCAATTTCGGCAACGGTGTCGACAATATCGACGTCGCCACCGCCGTGCAGCGCGGAATCACCGTCACCAACACGCCGGGCGTGCTCACCGAAGACACCGCCGACATGACCATGGCGCTGGTGCTGGCGGTGCCGCGCCGACTGGTGGAAGGCTCCGGCACGCTGACTTCCGACAAGGACTGGACCGGGTGGTCGCCGACCTGGATGCTCGGCCACCGCATCTGGGGCAAGCGTCTCGGCATCATCGGCATGGGCCGCATCGGCCAGGCGGTGGCGCGCCGCGCGCGCGCCTTCGGCCTGCAGATCCACTACCACAACCGCCGCCGGGTGGCCCCCAAGATCGAGGAAGAACTCGACGCCACTTATTGGGAGAGCCTCGACCAGATGCTCGCCCGCATGGACATCGTCTCGGTCAATTGTCCGCACACGCCGGCGACCTATCATTTGCTCTCTGCGCGCCGCCTCAAGCTGCTGCGTCCGGAAGCCTATATCGTCAATACCTCACGCGGCGAGGTGATCGACGAGAACGCGCTCGCGCGGCTAATCGAGACGGGCGACATGGCCGGCGCCGGCCTCGACGTGTTCGAGCACGAGCCCGCGGTCAACCCCAAGCTGGTCAAGCTCGCGCGCGAGGGCAAGGTCGTGCTGCTGCCGCACATGGGCTCGGCCACGCTCGAAGGCCGCGTCGACATGGGCGAGAAGGTCATCATCAACATCAAGACCTTCATGGACGGCCACCGGCCGCCGGATCGAGTATTGCCGTCGATGTTGTGAGATTAACCCTCATCCCGAGGAGCACTCCGCAGGAGCGCGTCTCGAAGGATGAGGGCGGAGGTTTAGCTGCGGCCCGCAGCTATTTGTGAATCGACAAATCCCTGATCGTCGGCTTCTCGCCTGACAGCGGATTGCCCGGGTCCCATTCGTAGCTCAGCGTCTCGAAGCGCATCGAGCGTGCGTCGACCATCAGCAACCGTCCGACCAGGCCCTCGCCGAAGCCGACGATCTCGCGGATCACTTCCAGCGCCATCAACGAGCCGAGCACGCCCGGCAGCGCGCCGAGAATGCCGGCTTCCGCGCAGGCCGGCACGGTGCCGGGCGGCGGCGGCTCGGGGAACAGACAGCGATAGGTCGGGTTGCGCTTGCCGTCGGCGCCCGTCTCGTGCGCGCGGATCGAGGTGAGCGAGCCGTCGAAAGTGCCGACCGCGGCAGTGACCAGCGGCTTTTTCGCGAAATAGCAGGCGTCGGAGACAAGATAGCGGGTGGCGAAATTGTCCGACCCGTCGGCGACGATGTCGTACTTCGAAATGAAATCGAGCGCGTTGCCGGCATCGAGCCGCGCCATGTGCGTTTCAATGGCTACATGCGGATTGAGCCGCGCGATCGCCGATTCCGCGCCGTCCACCTTGCGGATGCCGATATCCTCGGTGCCGAAGATCACCTGCCGCTGCAAATTCGACAGCGACACCGTGTCGTCATCGATGACGCCGATAGTGCCGACGCCGGCGGCGGCAAGATAAAGCAGCACCGGCGCGCCCAGACCGCCAGCGCCGATCACCAGCACGCGCGCGGCCTTGAGCTTGGCCTGGCCCGGCCCTCCGACCTCGCGCAGGACGATGTGGCGCGCGTAGCGTTCAAGTTCTTTTGCGTCGAGCATGACGTCAAACCTATGGCCTCGCTCGCCTTTTCACCAGCCCGTTGACGCCTTGCACCACCGCCTCGATCGGCTAAGGTGCCGCAAAACGTGCTCAGGGTGGCGTCAAAACGATGCGTCGCGGTCCGTTTTTGCTGATGCTTACACTGCTGCTCGGCGCCGGTCCGGCGCTGGCGCAAGATTCGCCGCGCATCCTCCCGACGGTCAAGCAATCCGACGCCGCGCCGGCCAAGAAACAGGTAAAGCGGAAAGCGGTCGCGGCCAAAGCCAAGCCTGCGCAAACAAAGTCTGCTCAAACAAAGCCTGCCGAAACCAAGACTGCCGAAACCAAGACTGCCAAAACCAAGACTACCAAAACCAACGCTGGGAAAACCAAGCCCGCCGAAACCGAGGCCGCCGAAACCAAGACTGCAAAAAGCAAACCCACCGAGGCCAAACCCGTCAGGCTCACGAGTGCGGCGCGCAAGCGCGCTGCTGCGCAAGCCGCCGCCGCCAAGGCGGCCGCCGCGAAAAAGGTCGCGGCAAAGCCGGCTGCGCCGAAACTAGCCGACGCCAAAGTCGAGCCGGCGCCTGCCGTCTCCCCGGTCATTCCGCAGGGCGAGCGCCAGAGTATCCAAGCGGCGCTCCTGTGGGCGGGCGATTATAGCGGCGTCACCGGCGACGATCCGATGCTCGCGGCAATCAGGAATTTCCAGAAACGCCACAAGGCCAAGGTCACCGGCGTCCTCACGCCTTCCGAACGCGCGGATTTGCTCGCTGCCGCCAAGGTGCATGAAGAGGAATTCGGCTGGAACGTGGTGGTGGATCCTGCCACCGGCATCCGCATCGGCCTGCCGGGCAAATTGGTGCCGCAGGCGCGCGACGCCGCGCACGGCACGCGCTGGTCTTCCGCGCATGGCGAGGTGCAGGTCGAGACCTTCCGCATCAAGGAGCCGGGGCTCACGCTCGCCGCGCTGTTCGAGCGCGAGAAGAAAACGCCATCGACGCGGCGGATCGAGAACAGCGCGCTGCACGACGACGGTTTTGTCATCAGCGGGCAGCAGGGCCTGAAGCGATTTTCCGTGCGCGCCAAACTGCGCGAAGGCGAGGCGCGCGGCTTTACCTTGCTGTACGACCAGATGATGGAAACGATTGTCGAACCGGTAATGGGAGCGATGGCGACTGCGTTCGCGCCCTTCCCCGAACGCAGCGCGCCCTACGCCGCGCTGGCGAAGCCGGTGGAATACGGCAACGGGCTGGTGGTAAGCGCGCAGGGCCACATCATCACCGACTTGAAGCTCACGCAAGGCTGCCAGGTGATCGTTGCCGCCGGCCTTGGCGACGCCGACCGCCTAGCCGAGGACCGCGCCAACGGGCTGGCGCTGCTGCGCGTCTACGGACCGCGCACGATGTCGCCGCTCATGCTCGCGCGCGATACGCCGAAATCAGGCACGAAGCCGGTCGAGCTGACGCTGGTCGGAATTCCCGATCCAAAAGAACAAGACGGCGGCCGCAAGCTGACCGAGATCAAGGCGCGGCTTGCGGACGGCGGCGCGATCGAATTGCGCCAACCGGTGCCGATGGCCGGATTTTCCGGCGCCGCCGCGCTCGGCGCGCAGGGACAGTTCCTCGGCATGATGGAAATGGGCCAGGCGGTGCTCGCCAGCGTCGAGGCCGCCGCACCGCCGGTACGGCTCGTTTCCGCCGACACCATCCGCCGCTTCCTGGCTGCGCAACAGGTCGAAACCGCGCAAGCGCCAAGCGGCGACGCCGCGGCGTCGGTGGTGCGGATTATTTGCGTGCGAAAATAAGACCGCTAGGACTGGATCGTATAGCGTATCACAACGCCTTTGTTGCGAACCCACCAGTAATCCTGCGCGCCTTCGTAGCCGGCATCCGGCTGCAGCAGCTGCGCAAGCTTGTTCATATACGACACCGCGTCGTTCCGTCTTTCAAACCGGCAACTCGCGATCGCAGTATCCGCAACGTTGCCGCGCTCATCGAGCTTACGCCCGCATATGCTGAACATGGTTTGCTCCCGCGGATTTATCGGCCTGCATTTCGTTAAGTTCACCGCCAATCCGTTAAGCAAACCTTAATCATCCATTTTTCCACGCCGGCTTGCGCTTTTCGACGAAGGCTTTCATGCCTTCCTTCTGGTCGGCGGTCGCAAACAGCGCTTGGAACACGCGGCGCTCGAACAGCACGCCTTCGGCAAGGGAAACCTCGAAGACGCGGTTCACCGCCTCCTTGGCGGACATTACCGACGGCAGCGACATCGAGGCGATGGTCTCGGCCAATTTCATCGCCTCGTCCATCAGGCTTGCGAGTGGCACGACGCGCGCGACCAGGCCGGAGCGCTCGGCCTCTGCCGCATCCATCATGCGGCCGGTCAGAATCATCTCCATCGCCTTGGCCTTGCCGACCGCGCGGGTGAGCCGCTGGGTGCCGCCATAGCCCGGGATGACGCCGATCTTGATCTCCGGCTGACCGAACTTGGCGTTATCTGCGGCGATGATCACATCGCACTGCATGGCGTATTCGCAGCCGCCGCCGAGTGCGAAGCCTGCCACTGCCGCGACCGTCGGCTTGCGCGCACGCGCGATAGCGTCTTCGTTAGCGCCGAAGTTCTTGAGATAGGCGTCGATGTACGGCTTGTCCGCCATCTCCCTGATGTCGGCGCCGGCGGCGAAAGCCTTGTCGTTGCCGGTGATGAGAATGCAGCCGATGTTCGGATCCGCGTCGAAACTGTCGACCGCCGCGATCAATTCCTTGATCAGAGTGGCGTTTAGGGCGTTCAGGACCTGCGGCCGGTTGAGCCGGATGATGCCGACGCGGCCTTGTGTTTCGACGATGATATTTTGATAGCTCATGGCTTGCCCTTGCGGTTTGATCTCACTCGAACTTGATGCCGGCGCGCTTGATGACGTCGGCCCATTTGGCGGAATCGGTCTTGATCGTGGCGGCGAAATCTTCCGGCGTACCGCCGGCCGGCTCGTCGCCGATCTTGGCGAACTTATCCTTGAAGGCTTCCGAGACGAGCGCCTTGTTGATCGCGGCATTGAGTCTGTCAACGATTGCGCGCGGCACGCCGGCCGGCGCGATCACGCCGGTCCAGGTCGGCGCCAGATAGCCGGGCACGCTCTCGCCGATGGTCGGTAGATCGGGAAAGGCCGGCGAGCGCGCGGCGCCGCTCACGCCGAGGGCGTGTACTTTGCCGGCGTGCGCCAAGGGCGCGATCGATTGCAGGCTCTCGAACATCACGTCGACATGCCCGGCGACCAGATCGGTGAGCGCGGGCGCGCCGCCGCGATAGGGCACGTGCACGATATTGGTGCCGGTCATGAACTTGAACAGCTCGCCGCCGACATGGCCGGGAGAGCCGTTGCTCGAGGAAGCGTTGGTCAGCTTGCCGGGGTTGGCCTTGGCATAGGCGATCAGCTCGGCGACCGACTTGACCGGCAGCTGCGGCGAGACCGCGAGCAAGAGATGCCCGCGCGCCACCAGCGCGATTGGCTGGAAGTCGCGCTCGATGTCGTAGGGCAGCTTCGCCACCATGTGGCGGGTGATGGCGAGCGCGCCGATCGGCCCCATGCCGATGGTGTAGCCGTCGGGCGGCGACTTCGCGACCAGGTCGAGCCCGAGCGTGAGCGCGCCGCCGGGCCGGTCGTCGACGATCACCGGCTGGCCGAGCTCAGGCCCGATCACCGACGCCAGAATGCGGGCGACGTTGTCGGTGGCGCTGCCGGCCGCCTGCGGAACGATGAAACGGATCGGGTGGTCGGGATATTCCGCCGATGCGCCGCCCGCTGTGCAGGCGAGGGCTAAAGCGATGAGGATAAGTTTGCGCATGGCTCAGCCCCGGCGTTCAGGACACATAGCTTGGCTTATTTCTGACAGCTCGGGCAATAGAAGGTCGAGCGGCCGGTCTGCACGATGCGCTTGATCTTGCCTTTACAGTTCGGGCAGGGCTCGCCCTCACGGTCATAGACGCGGAAATTGTGCTGGAAATCGCCGAGCGCGCCATCGGTGCGGCGATGGTCGCGCAGCGACGAGCCACCGGCTTCGATCGCGTCCTTGAGCACCGCCTTGATGGCGTCGACCAGCGCCGCGGCGCGTTGGTTCGGTTTGCCGTTGCGATCGACGATGGTCGAGGCCTGCCGCTTGGGCGAGAGCCGCGCGCGGTATAGCGCCTCGCAGACATAGATGTTACCGAGGCCAGCGACCACGCGCTGGTCACTGAGTGCGGCTTTCAGCGATGTCTTCTTGCCGGCGCAAGCTGCGGCAAGCATGGCGGCGTCGAACTCATTGCCCAGCGGTTCGGGACCCAGACCTCGCAACAGCGGCTCGTGTTCGATCTTGGCGCGCTGGACCAGCTTCATGGAGCCGAAGCGCCGCGGATCGTTGAAGGTGACGGTTGCGCCGTTCGACATGTGAAACACGACGTGGTCGTGCGCGGTGCTCTTGGATTTCTCGTGATAATAGACGCCGGGCTTGGCGTCTTGGCCGACGCGGAACGAGCCCGACATGCCGAGATGCATGATCAGCACGTCGCCGGACGAGAGAGCAGCCAGCAGATATTTCGCCCGCCGGCCCAGCCCGTCCACCGTTGTCCCGGCCAGCCGCTTTTCGAAGTCCTTGGCGAGCGGCCAACGCAGCCGTCGGTCGCGCACCTCGACCTTCACCAGCCGCGCGCCTTCCATGGCGGGCGCCAGGCCGCGGCGCACGGTTTCGACTTCGGGGAGTTCGGGCATTCAGAGACCATTCATGCCGCGGGCTTTTCCGTCGGCTCGGCGAAGATAATGCGATTATTGAACGGATCGACCACCGTCACGTCGGTCATGCCCCACTCCCGCTGCTCCAGGCCGGGATGGTTGTGCCGGTAATTCTTGTCGTTCAGCTCGCGGTGCAGCGCCTTGACCCCGCTCGTATAGACATAGGCCAACGAGCCCGGCGTGCCGTCGCCATGGTGCTCGCTCAGGTGGATCGCCAAGCCATCGCGCGACACCTGCATATAGACCGGAGCGTCGGGGGAGAACCGGTGCTCCCAATCGATCTTGAAGCCGAGGAAATCGAGATAGAATTCGCGCGCCTTTTCCAGGGAGAAAATCCGGAAAATGGGAACGGTGCGCCGGAATTGAATTGGCATCACGCCTCCTTATCCGCCCCCCGGCCCTCGTTAACGCATGTTGCAGAGCCTTTGTAGCGCTGCCCCGCGGGCCGCGCTATGGTCCTGCCCGCAAAGGATTATTGGCTATGGTCAAGACTCGTAACACGGCCCGCGACGACACTCATTTCGGCGAGAAAACCGTGCCGCTGGCCGACAAGCAGGGGCTGGTGGACGACGTGTTCCATTCGGTCGCGCGCCGCTACGACCTGATGAATGATCTGATGTCGGGCGGACTGCACCGGGCCTGGAAGGACGCGCTGGTGAGCGCCGTCCATCCGCCCGCATCCGATCGAGCGTTTGCGCATCTCGATCTCGCAGGCGGCACCGGTGACGTGGCGTTCCGCGTGGTGGAAGCCGGCGGCGCGGGCACCCGCGTCACGGTCTGCGACATCAACGAAGACATGCTCGCCGTCGGCCGCGAACGCGCGCGCGAGCGCGGACACGATCTTGCGGTTACCTTCGAGCAGGGCAATGCCGAGGAACTGGCCTACCCCGACCGCAGTTTCGATTGCGTCACCATCGCCTTCGGCATCCGCAACGTGCCGCGCATCGAACGCGCGCTTGAGCAGGCCTATCGCGCGCTCAAGATCGGCGGACGGTTCCTGTGCCTGGAATTCTCGCCCGTCGACCTACCGGGCCTGAGCTCGTTGTACGACGTCTATTCCTTCAACGTCATCCCGCGCATCGGCGAGGCGGTCACCGGCGATCGCGACGCCTACCAATATCTCGTCGAGTCGATCCGCAAGTTCCCCAAGCCGCCGGTATTCGCCCGCATGATCGAGGCGGCCGGCTTCCGCCGCGTCTCGTTCACGAGCATGACCGCCGGCGTGGTGGCGCTGCACTCGGGTTGGAAGTTGTGATCTCCGCTCTCTCCCATCTCACCCGTCTCGCGCGCGCCGGCTTTGTATTCGCGCGCGAAGGCGTCTTTGCGCTGGTCGACACGCGGCCCATGCCGTTGCCGGCCACGACCGCGATTGCGCTTGCCCGCCTGCTCGAGCGCCCGAGCGCCAAGGACGGCTCGAGCCGGCTCGCTTCGGCCTTGACCAAGCTAGGGCCGACTTACGTCAAGCTCGGCCAGTTCATGGCCACCCGCCCCGACGTGGTCGGCAAAACGATCGCGCGCGATCTCGAAAGCCTGCAGGACAAGATGGCGCCGTTTCCGCAAAGCGCGGCGGAAGCCGTCGTCGTCGCCGCGTTCGAGAAGCCGGTGAGCGACGTCTATGCCAGCTTCGGGCCCGCTGTCGCCGCCGCTTCGATCGCGCAGGTGCACCGGGCAATGGTCGCGCATGAAGGCGGCAACAAGCCGGTGGCGGTGAAGATCCTGCGCCCCGGCATCGAGCGCCGCTTCAGGTCCGATCTCGATGCTTTCTTCTACGTGGCGCGCAAGGCGGAAAGCCTGTCGCTCGAAGCGCAACGGCTGCGGCCGGTCGAGGCAGTGGCGACGCTCGCCCGCTCGGTGGCGATGGAGATGGATTTCCGCCTGGAGGCGGCCGCGCTCTCCGAAATGGCGGAGAACACGCGCGAGGACGCCGATTTCCGTGTGCCGACGGTGGACTGGGACCGCACCGCGCGCGAAGTGCTCACGCTGGAATGGATCGACGGCACGCCGCTCAACGACCGCGCCGCTCTGGAAGCCAAGGGCTACGATCTGCCGGCGCTCGGCCACAAGGTGATCCAGAGCTTCCTGCGCCACGCGCTGCGCGATGGCTTCTTCCACGCCGACATGCATCCCGGCAATCTGTTCGTCGACGACGACGGCCGCCTGGTCGCGGTCGACTTCGGCATCATGGGACGGCTGGGGCCGAAGGAGCGCCGCTTCCTCGCCGAGATCCTGTTCGGCTTCATCACCCGCGATTATCAGCGCACCGCGCAGATCCATTTCGACGCCGGCTATGTGCCGCGGCATCACTCGGTGGAGAGCTTCGCGCAGGCGATCCGCGCCATCGGCGAGCCGATCCACAACCGCACCGCCGAAGACATCTCGATGGCCAAGCTGTTGATGCTGCTGTTCGAGGTCACCGGCCTGTTCGACATGCGCACGCGGCCCGAGCTGCTGCTGCTGCAGAAGACCATGGTGGTGGTGGAAGGCGTCGCGCGCACGCTCGATCCCAAGCTCGACATGTGGAGCGTGGCCGATCCGGTGGTGCGCGAATGGATCGAGCGCAATCTCGGACCCGCCGGCCGGCTGGAAGGCGCGGTCGAAGGCGCCGGCGAGATCGGCCGTTTCGCGGCGCAGGTGCCGTCGCTGCTCGGCCGCGCCGCCACGCTGGTCGATCAACTCGACGACATCACACGCGACGGGCTGGTGCTGTCGCCGGAAACGGTGGAAGCAATCGGCCGTGCCGAGCAGCGCCGCAACCGCTGGACCGCGGTCGCGCTGTGGACCATCGCCGCGCTGCTGGCGCTGGTGCTGTGGAAGCTGGTGTGAAATCGATCCGTTCGTCCCCGCGCAAGCGGGGACCCAGGGCTGCCTAGATAGCTCTACGAACCGGATTCCCGCTGACGCGGGAATGAACGGTTGTGGCTGGTTCTCGTCTAACTGACCAGCTCTCCCAGCTTGTCGATGCTCTGCGTCCAGCCCGCCTCCATGCCGGCCAGCATCTGTGGCGCCTTCGGCACCAGGCCGACCATGTGCGACTTCACCGTCAGCGTGGTCTTGCCGTCCTGCTCGGTGAGCGTGACGCTGGTCTCGCCTTCGAGCAGGTGCCTGCCGTCTTTGTCGACGGCGATATTGCTGAACACCAGCCGCTCGCGCGGCGTCACCTCGCGGAACACGCCTTTCATCGGATAGTCGTTACCGTCCGGCCCGTGCATGACGATGCGCAAGGCGCCGCCGACACGCACATCGAGTTCGGCCACGGAAGCCGTGAAGCCGCGCGGCCCGAACCACCGCGCCATCATCTTCGGATCGGTCCAGGCCTGCCAGACCAGCGCGCGCGGCGCGTCGAACACGCGCGTGATGACGACGGAGCCCTCCGGCCGCGCCGCCTGCTTTGCGGTTGTCTGGTTCATGCGGCTTTGCCTTCGTAGGCCTGCTGCAGCTTGGCGAGGTCAAACTTTTTCATCTTCATAAAGGCGTTCATGACGCGCGCGGATTTCTCCGTGTCGGGATCCGTCATCATTTTGGGTATGGCGCTCGGCACCACTTGCCAGGACAGGCCGAACTTGTCCTTGAGCCAGCCGCAGGGGCCTTCTTGGCCGCCGCCCGAGGTTAGTTTGCTCCAGTAGTGATCGATGTCCGGTTGTGAGTCGCAGAAGACCTGGAACGACACCGCCTCGTCGAACTTGAACTGCGGGCCGCCATTGAGCGCGACGAAAGGCTGACCGTCGAGTTCGAACTCGACAGTCATCACCGAGCCCGCAGGCTTGCCGTGGACGTCCTGACCCGCGTTGGGAAAGCGGCTGACCGTGCCGAGCTTGGCATTCTTGAACACCGAGCAATAGAACCTGGCTGCCTCCTCGGCTTGCGTGTCGAACCACAGGCAGGGCGTGATCGCTTTTCGACTGATCGGCATTTGTATTCCTCCACTCACGGTTACTACGGGCACTCTCGCGCGGCTTTAGGCCGCTGCTCTGAAATCTCCCAACTGCGCGTCGAGCACGCGCTTGAACGCGGGCCTCGCGGTGCAGCGCTCGACGTAAGGTGCCAGCCGCGCATCGCTTTTGACGATATCGGTGTAATGCAGCGCCCTGAGTACCGCCGCCATCATCAGGTCGCCTGCCGTGAACCGGTCACCGTCCAGATAGGGCTTGTCGCCGAGCGATTTGGAGAGGCCTGCGAGCCGTCGCTGCAGGAACTCGGCGGCGCCCGGCCGGCGCAGCTTCGCCCATTCCTCATTGGTGTAGAAGAAGTCGATCAGAAGGACGTTCACGACGAATGGCTCGATGGAATTGAGCGCGGCGATGAGCCATTGCACGGCGCGGGCGCGGGCATCCGGGTCTTTCGGCAGCAGCGTTTCGCTGCGCTCGCCGATGTGCAGCACGATAGCGCCGCTCTCGAACAGCACGAAGCCGTCTTCTTCGAGGATCGGCACCTGGCCGAAAGGCTGCAGCGCGCGATAGTCGGGCTTGTCCTGATCGCCCGGCTCGAGCAGGCGCGTGCGATAAGACAGGCCGGCTTCCTCCAGCGCCCAGCGCACGCGCAGATCGCGCACCTGGCCGCGGCCGATCTCGGGAACCCATTTGAAAGCGGAAATCGTGATCATGTCGTGAACTCCGTTACTTGGCGCTCGCCAGATAGGCGGCGAGCTGATCCATGGTGCCGCCCCAGCCTTGCGTCATGCTGTCGTGCATGGCGTCGAAGGTCTTCTGTTCTTCTTCCGTCGCGTCGAGCGTCTGCCAGCGCACGGTGAACTTGGTCTTCCCGCCGGGCGCGTCCTCGAACGTGAACGTCGAGAGCATATGAAGCGGCCAGGTCGCGCTGCCGGGATGGCGGGTGATGCCGCCTTTCTCATCCGAAAACGAATTGACGACGACGAGCTTCTCTTGCGGCACGATCTCGCGATATTTGAACAGGCCCCACATGGGCGCGCCGTTCGGCGCCGCCATGCCGTAGTGATACGAGCCGCCGACGCGCAGATCCATCTTGGCGGCGAGCACGGTGAAGCCCTTGGGGCCCCACCAGTGCTTCATGCGCTCGGGATCGGTGAAGCATTGCCACAGCAGCGCGCGCGGCGCATCGAACACACGCGACATGACGAATTCGCTGGCCATGGGCCGCCTCTCTTTTTGCTAGCCGTTCAGGGCTCGACGATGATCATCCAGTGCATGCCGAACTTGTCGGCGCACATGCCGAAGCGCGGCGAGAAGAAGGTCTTGCTCATCGGCATGGTCACGCTGCCGCCGGCAGAGAGCGCGCCGAACAGGCGGTCGGCGTCGGCGTCATCCTTGGCGTTGAGCGAGAGCGCGAAGCCCTCGAACTTCGGATTGCCGGTATTGCGGCCGTCGGACGCCATCACACGGGACTCGCCGATCTTGAGTGAGGCGTGCATCACCTTGTCCTCGTTGCCCGGTGTGCACATCGACTTGTCGGGGCTATCCTTCCAGCGCATCAGCATGGCGACCTCGGCGCCCAGACTCTTTTTGTAGAAGTCGATCGCCTCTTCGGCGCGGCCGTCGAAAAACAGGTATGGCTGCACTTGCATGACTTTCCTCCACAGGCTGGACTTGACAAATACGTTGATATCAACATAATTGACTTATGTCAACCCAAAAAGATTCGGCGCGCGCGTCGGCTCGGGAACTTCCGCTCGAAGCCGTCCATCATGTGCGCGACAACTGCCTGTGCCTGCACGTACAGCGGGCGGCGCGCGCGCTGGCGCGGCGTTTCGACGAGGCGCTGCGCCCGCTCGAATTGACGCAAGGGCAGTTCTCGCTGCTGACCTCGCTCAACCGGCCGGAGCCGCCGAGCATCGGCAGCGTCGCAGCATTGCTCGCCATGGACCGCACCACGCTCACCGCCAATCTCAAGCCGCTGCAGCGGCGCGGCCTGCTGAAGGTCGCGGTCGACAAAGAGGACAAACGCAGCCGCCGCCTGACGATCACCGCCGCCGGCCGCGCTCTGGTGCGCAAGGCCTACCCGGTGTGGGTCAAGGCGCACGCGGAAACGGAACACCAACTCTCCGGCATCAGCGCCGACGATCTGCGTAGTGGCCTGCGCGCGCTGTCCTAAGTTGCGCATTCACGCGCTCCCGCTTTCGCCGCCACAAAGTCGGCGAGCCGCGCCATGGTCTGCGCCAGGCCCTCGTCGGCGCCGTAGTCCTTGATGACGCGAGCGCGCTCCGCCGCCGATGGGAACGTGCCGTGCCAGATCATGCGGGTTTGATTGTTGCCGAGATCCCCGAAGGTTACGATCTGCGTGAATTGCACCGGCTCGACGTCCTCGCCGCCGCCGTGGCGATAGACGATGCGCTCAGGCGCAATAATCTCATCGAACGTGATGCGGTTCTGATAATCGCGGCCGTCCGGCCCATGCATCACGAAACGCCAGACGCCGCCCTTGCGGAACTCGAACGCACTGGTGGTGGTCGTAAAGCCGTTCGGCCCCCACCATTGCGCCAGATGTTTGGGATCGGTCCAGGCCAGCCACACCAGAGCGCGCGGCGCGGCGAACACGCGCGTGCCGATGATGGAACGCGGGTCCTTATCGAGGTCGATGCTATTTGTCGCGCTCACGCTTCTCCCCCTTGGCTTGCAGCGTTTTGAGATAATCGTCGAGGCGGTCGAGCCGTTCCTCCCAGAGCCTTCGATATTCGCCGAGCCAGTCGTCGACCGGCTTGAGGGCCGCGGCCTCGAGCTTGCAGGGCCGCCACTGCGCCTCGCGCGAGCGCGCGATGAGGCCGGCGCGTTCCAGCACCTTGAGATGCTTGGAGACGGCGGGACCGCTCATCTTGAACGGCTTGGCGAGTTCGCTCACCGTGGTCTCGCCGAGCGCGAGCCGCGCCAGGATCGCGCGGCGGGTCGGATCGGCGAGGGCGGAGAAAGTAGCGCTGAGGCGGTCGGTGGTCACGGAACTATTGAACCGTTCGGTTAATTAACTTTTCGGTTAAATACATTGCCTCCCGCCATCGGTCAACTTAAATTTCTTAGTGCAGGTTTGATTGCATTGATTGCAGTGCTATCAAACCCATATTGAGTGTCTAAAGCTTCGCGGGTTTTCTATGGCCTCACTCACCGTCCGGCAGCTCGACGAGCGTCTCAAAAAACTTCTGCGCCTGCGCGCGGCCAAGAGCGGCCGCTCGGTCGAAGACGAGGTGCGCACCATCCTGCGCGCGGCGGCGGAAGAAACCGGCACCGAGGTGCTGGAGAGCTTCAGCCTGCCTGCGGCGAAATCGTCGCGCCGCGCTACCACCGCACCTGCCGCCGGCAGCAAGCGCGTGCTGCTGATCGTCGGCGGCGGCATCGCCGCCTATAAGTCGCTCGATCTCATCCGGCGCTTGAAGGAACGCGGTCTCGCCGTGCGCTGCATTCTCACCAAAGCCGCCGAGCATTTCGTCACCCCGCTGTCGGCCGGCGCCATTGTCGGCGAACGCGTGTTCACCGATCTGTTCGATGCCGGCAGCGAATTCGACGTCGGCCACATCCGGCTCGCGCGCGAGACCGATCTGATCGTAGTGGCGCCGGCCACCGCCGACCTGATGGCCAAGATGGCCGGCGGCCATGCCGACGATCTCGCCACCACCGTGCTGCTGGCGACGAGCGCGAAGATTCTTCTAGCGCCGGCGATGAACCCGCATATGTGGGCGAACAAGGCGACCCAGCGCAATCTCGCGCAGCTTGTCGCCGATGGCGTCGCGCTCGTAGGCCCGGGCGAAGGCGAGATGGCGGAGGCGGGCGAACGCGGGATCGGGCGCATGGCCGAGCCGCTGGAGATCGCGGCGGCGGTCGAGAATTTGCTCGGCGGCGCGCAGCCGCTGAAAAGTAATTCTCTTAAAGGTTTGCGCCTGCTGGTCACCTCCGGCCCGACGCATGAGCCGATCGATCCGGTGCGCTACATCGCCAACCGTTCTTCCGGCAAGCAGGGCCACGCCATCGCGGCGGCGGCGGCGCGTGCCGGCGCCGCGGTGACGCTGGTCAGCGGTCCGGTGAATGTGCCCGATCCGCCGGGCGTGACCGTCGTGCATGTCGAAAACGCGCGCGAAATGCTGCAAGCGGTCGAGCGTGCGCTGCCCGTCGACGTGGCGATCTTCGCCGCAGCGGTGGCCGACTGGCGCGTCGCCAATGCCGGCGATCAGAAGATCAAGAAGAAAACCGGCCAGGCCACGCCGGAATTGTCGCTCATTGAAAATCCCGACATCCTTGCGACCATCGCGCATCGCAAATCGCAGCGGCCGGCGCTGGTGATCGGCTTTGCCGCCGAAACCGAAAACGTCGCCGCCAACGCCAAGGCGAAACTCGCCGCCAAAGGCTGCGACTGGATCCTCGCCAACGATGTTTCGCCGGCGACCGGCATCATGGGCGGCGACCGCAATACAATTCAGCTGGTGACCGCGAAGGACATCGAGCCGTGGCCGCCGCAGACGAAAGAAAACGTGGCCGCGATGCTACTTGTGCGCATCGCGAAGGAGTTGGAACGATGAGCGAAGTTGTCGACGTCCGCATCATGCGCCTGCCGCACGGACAGGATCTGCCGTTACCGTCCTATCAGAGCGCGCTCGCCGCCGGCATGGATCTGATCGCGGCGGTGCCGGCCGATGCTCCGCTCAATCTCGCGCCCGGCGCGCGCGCGCTCATTCCGACCGGCATCACCATCGCGCTGCCGCCCGGCAGTGAAGGCCAGGTGCGCCCCCGCTCCGGACTCGCGGTCAAGCACGGACTCACCGTGCTCAACGCGCCCGGCACCATCGACGCCGATTACCGCGGCGAGGTCCAGGTGTTGCTCATAAATCTTGGTTATGATTCGGTGAGCATCCTAAGGGGCATGCGCATTGCTCAGTTAGTGGTTGCGCAGGCGGTTCATGCTCAGCTTCGCGAAGTTTCATCTATTGACGAAACTGTGCGCGGATTCGGCGGCTTCGGTTCTACCGGGAGTTGAACATATAAATCCACACTTCGGCTAGACGGATGCTCGACTGTAGCATATTACCATTGGACTTCGTTGCGACCGGTGCCGTCCATCCATGCCGCTGTTGTCCCGCAAGGGTATTCTCGCCATTGCCGCCGTACTCGATGTGGCGCTCAACGCCCGCAGCCGGCCGGTTTCCGCCAAAGCGCTAGCCGTGCGCCACAAGCTTCCACCTCGCCATCTCGAACCTGTTCTGCAAGCGCTGGTGCGCAAAGGCATCCTGCGCGGCGTGCGCGGTCCGCATGGCGGCTACGAACTCGCGCGCGAGGATCGCCGCATCACCGCCGAGGATATCCTGCGCGCCGCCGAGGACTCCGACGAGACGCCGCATTCCAGTTCGGCGCTGGCCAATGACGTGGTGAAGCCGGCGTTGGTCGAGGCGGTGCGCGCATTTTCTTCCGCACTCACCCGCATCAGCGTCGAGGACATGGCGAAGCGGGCCGCCGCGCTGAAATAGCGCCTCACGCGACCACTTCCGATTCCCGTTCACGGTCTGGACTCTTTCGGCGAGAGTCCTCGTAGGGGTAAAGTCTTCCGATTCGCGAACGGCGCGGCGGCCGCCGCTCGCATTCCTGGGGCAGATCGGAATGCCGGAGACGATCCGGACGGCGAACGAGAGGCTGCGTTCTCGTCCGCGGCGGGGCGGATTTCTCGCCGCCTTCGTTTTTGCAACCCTTTGCAGCGCGCTCAGCACGCCGGCTCACGCCGGGGTGGGCGCGGCCTTTGGTCTCGTCGATGACATGATCCGCGCCGTCGCGACGGTCGGTCGCCAGCAGGCCGCCACGCTCACCCTGACGCTCGCGCTGACCTGCTTCGCGGTGCTCGCCACCATCGTGCTGTTGCGCATGCGCAAGGCTGCCGTCACAAATGAAAGCGCGGCGCACGATGAAGCCATGGCGCTGCGCGCGGAAATCGACCGGCTCAAGACGCTGCTGTTGTCGCAGCCGCAGGCGCTGGTGGCCTGGACGGCGGGCAGCGACGAGCCGGAAATTTTCGGCGACACCGGCATCGCCGTGGCGGCCGCCGTGCCGGAGCGCGTGCTTGCCTTCGGCAGTTGGCTGGAGCCGGCGGCAGCGCGGCGCATGCAGCACGCGGTCGACGCGCTGCGCAGCGACGGCCGCAGCTTCCTGATGACGCTCACCACCCGCGCCGGCCGGCCGCTCGAGGCGGAAGGCCGCGCGGTGGCCGGGCGCGCGGTGCTCCGCCTGCGCGACGTCAGCGGCATCGAGAGCGAGCTCATGGATCTGGCGGGCCGCCACGATCGGCTGATGGGCGACGTCGAGACCCTGAAGGGGCTGCTCAATTCGCTGCCCGCGCCGGTGTGGGCGCGCGATCAGCACGGCCGGCTGATCTTCGTGAATTCCGCCTATGCGCGCGCCGTCGACGCCGAGGACACCAGCGACGCGGTGACGCGCGAGCTGGAACTGCTTGATCGCGGTGCACGTGAAAGCCTGGCGCGCGCCGGCGGCAGCGTCCGTTCCGAGCGGCTGCCGGCCATCGTCGCGGGCACCCGCCGCGTCTTCGATGTGGTGGACGCGCCGAGCGGCGCAGGCTCAGCCGGCATGGCGATCGACGCCACCGAGGTCGAGGCGATGCGCGCCGATCTCGCCCGCATGATCGAGGCGCACCGCCGCGTGCTCGACCAGCTCGCCACCGGCGTCGCTATCTTCAACGTCGACCGCAAGCTGATCTTCTACAACACCGCCTTCCGCTCGCTGTTCGAACTCGACGCCGCATTGCTCGACCAGATGCCGACCGACAGTTCCGTGCTCGACGCGCTGCGCGCCGACCGCAAGCTGCCCGAGGAGCAGGATTACCGGCTATGGAAACAGCAGCTTTACGAGGCTTACCGCGCGGTCGAGCCGCAGGAGCACATGTGGCACCTGCCGGACGGCCGGGCGCTGCGCGTCGTCACCGCGCCCAATCCGGAGGGCGGCGTCACCTATCTCTATGACGACGTCACCGAACGCCTTGCCCTGCACCGCCGCTACGACGCGCTCATCAAGGTGCAGAGCGAGACGCTCGACCACTTGGCCGAAGCGGTCGCGGTGTTCGGCTCGGACGGCCGCGTGCGGCTGCACAATCCGGCATTCCAGCGCATGTGGAAGCTCTCGCCCGAGGCGCTCGACCAGCACCCGCACGTCGAGGCGGTGACCGCCTGGGCGCAGGCGATGCATGACGACAATACGGTGTGGCGCAATCTGCGCGCCGCGGTGACGGCGATCGATAACCGCGAGCCGATCGTCGCGCGCATCGAGCGGCGCGACGGCGCGATGATCGACATGACCACCATGCCGCTGCCCGACGGCGCCACGCTCACCACCTTCCAGGACGTCAGCGACACGGTGAATGTCGAGCGCGCGCTGATCGAGCGCAACGAGGCGCTGGAGGCCGCCGACGCCATCAAGATCGATTTCGTACACCACGTCAGCTACGAATTGCGCTCGCCGCTCACCAACATCATCGGCTTCGCGCATTTCCTCGGCGATCCGACGTTCGGCCCGCTCAACGACAAGCAGCGCGAGTATCTCGGCTACATCACGGCCTCGACCAACGCGCTGCTCGCGCTGATCAACAACATTCTGGACCTTGCCACCATCGACGCCGGCGCCATGTCGCTCAACCTCACCGATGTCGACATCCGCTCCAGCATGGAGGAGGCGGCCGAGGGCGTGCAGGACCGGCTCAAGAAGGACGGCATCATCCTTGATATCCGCGCCGCGCCCGGCATCGGCAGTTTCGAGGCCGACGAGCGGCGCCTGCGGCAGATTCTGTTCGACCTGTTGTCCAACGCGGTCGGCTTTTCGCCGCCGGGCGCGACCGTCACGCTCGCCGCCGAACGGCGGCCGGACGCCGTGGCGTTCACCGTCACCGACCACGGCCCCGGCATTCCGCCGGAGGCGATGGACAAGGTGTTCGACTGGTTCGAGACCGATTCGATGGGCTCGCAGCACCGCGGCACCGGTCTCGGCCTTTCGCTGGTGCGCTCGTTCGTCGAGTTGCACGGCGGCACCGTAACGATCGACTCCGTGCTCGGACAGGGCACCACGGTGACCTGCGTGTTCCCGATCGTGCAGGAAGCCAAGCAGACGGCGGCGTGATTATTTCGGCGCGAAGCTCAGGCGTGCTTGGCGCTGCCCGTGCGTAGCGCGCCCGGATTGAGCCGCGGTTCGGCGCCGATCCAGTACAGCACATTGGCCAGGATGCAGAGGCCGGTGGCGGCAAACCACACCATGGCGGCGCCGACGAAGCCGGTAAACAGGCCCCACCACGGGCTGTGCAGCAGGTACAGGATCGAGCCGAGCGTGATGTTGACCCCGACCGTCACATAGATGCGCCGCTCGAGATACCAGCTGTCGGTCTGCAGGAAATAAAGGCTGCCGCGGTTCGGCTGCCCGAGCGCCGGCTTGAAACCGATGAGCTTGAGCGCATTGCCGATCGGGCAGAAGCCCGTGAACGCGACATTGATCGAGACCAATCCGGTCGCGATCACCCCGAAGATCCACAGCGGATTGACCCACACCGCCAGCGCCGTACAGCTCAGCAGCACCACGCCGGCAATCAGCCAAACGGTCCGCTCGATGTACCAGCGGTCGGTGGAAACGAGGTAAATGCCTTTGCGCAGCGCCATGGCTTAAATCTACTCCGCGTGCGGACGGCCGCAAGTTGGAACAAACAGGACAGATAAACGCCGCGATGGCATTGATCTACATCACAGGACCAATCCAAGGCTCAGCAACAGGCTGAATGCCAACTGGATTTGCACGGTCCACACAAGGATCCGGTTGAAGCCGCGGCCCGGCGGCTCGCGCGTGAAGCGGTAAATCAGGGCAAGCGTCGGCGGCAATGTGAGCAGCGCAGGCCAGACATGACCGTGCGGCAAGCTCCGGCCGATCAACGGCAGCAGCGCATAAGGCAGCACCATCAAGACGGCGAAAATCACTGCCGTTCCTTGCGGCCCCGCGACGATGGCGAGCGTGCGCCGCCCGACCCGCGTGTCAGCTTCGACATCGCGGAAATTGTTGACCAGCAGCACGGCGCCGGTCAGCACCCCGAGCCCGAGCCCGGCGGCAAGCGCCGGCGCGCCGAGCGTGGCGGTGCAAAGCCAAAACGTGCCGCCCAGGGCGCCGACGCCGAAGAAGGCAATCACGAACAATTCGCCGAGCGGCGTGTAGGCGATCGGCCACGGCCCGCCGGTATAGGCCCAGCCCGACACGATGGACAGAATGCCGAGCAGCAGAATAGGCCAGCCGCCGACGGCGATCAGATAAAGCCCCATGAGCGCGGCGACACCGAAGCAGGCGCAGGCGCCGTGCTTGACGCTGCGCCCGCTCAGCAGGCCGGACGCCGTCACGCGCGGCGGCCCGATGCGGTCGGGCCCGTCGCCGCCGCGCTCGGAATCGACCGCGTCGTTGTGCAGATTGGTTCCGAGCTGGATAAAGGCGCTGGCGATCAGCGCCGCCAGCACCGCCGGCCAATGAACCTGCCGGGCCGCCGCCCACGCCAGCGCGGCACCGACCGCTACCGGCGTGATCGACAAACTGAGCGTGCGCGGCCGCGCCGCCATAAGCCAGGACGACAGGTTTATTAACTTGGTGTCAGTCCTATGCACTGGAATTCTGGAACAATCTTCTATGCTGGAGATTGATCCAGCGGCCCCGAATGGAGTGCTCCGTCATGCTCAAATCATGCGCGATCGCTTCGTTTATTATCATAGCCCCGCTTCCGGCCCTCGCCTACACGCAAGCGGATGCGGATGCCTGCACGCCGGACGCATTCCGGCTTTGCCAGCACGTCATTCCCGATGCAGGCCGGGTGACGCAATGCCTCGTCAGCAACAAACCGAGGCTTAGCCCAGCCTGCAAGATCGTGTTCAGCCAGCCCGCGACCGCACGCGACTTGCCGGCGACCGAGCATCCGGCCTATCCCTATGGCAAGGATTTCTGAACGCGCCCTCGTGCCATAATTTTTCAAGCTCCATTATACTGCCCCCGCCGCGCGGTCGGCTCGCAGGCCGGCGGGCCAATCCATGCGCGCGCGTTTAAAGCGGGGGAAACAAAATGAAAATGCTGAAGGCGTCCATCTGCGCGGCCGCTATTTTATCGGCCGCGCCGGCGCTGGCCGAGACCGTCAAGATCGTGGTGCCGTTCGCGGCCGGCGGCCCGGTCGATCAGCTGGCGCGCGTGCTCGCGCATGAGCTCACCCCGCTCATCGGCGCCGATGTCATCGTCGAGGACAAAGGCGGCGCCGGCGGCGCCATCGGTTCGGAGACGGTGGCGCGCGCGACGCCGGACGGCAACACCATCCTGCTCGCCAGCCTCGGTTCGCAGGTGATCAGCCCGGTGCTGCGCCCGCCCGGCGGCTACGATCCGGTCAAAAGCTTCGAGCCGGTGATGCTGGTCGGCTCGGTGTCGACGCTTTTGGTGATCGGCCCAAAATCCGGCGCCGGCAATCTCAAGGAGCTGATCGCCAAGGCCAAAGCTGGTCAGGCCATGGCCTACGGCTCGGCCGGCCCCGGCACCACCATGAACATCGCCGGCGAGCTGCTCAATTCGGTCGCCGGCATCAAGGTCGCGCATGTGCCTTATCGCGGCGCCGCGCCCGCGCTCAGCGATCTGATGGGCGGCCAGATCGACATGCTGAATGCCGACTTCCCGGTGCTGCTGCCGCTGGTCAAAGCCGGCAAGGTCAAGGCGCTGGCGCTCTACGGCGCCGAGCGCTCGCCGCTGCTGCCCGACGTGCCGACCACCGCCGAGCTTGGCTTGCCCGACGTGGTGATGGAAAACTGGTACGGCGTCTTCCTGCCCGCCGGCACGCCGGCGCCGGTGCGCGACAAACTGGAGAAGGCCTTGTTCGCGGTGGTCGCGCTGCCGCAGGTCAAGGAGCGCTTCGCCACCAACGGCATGCACGGCACACTCGGCAGCGCCGATTTCAAGGCGCGGCTGGCCAAGGAATTTCCCTACTGGCAGGACACCATCAAAAAGCTCGATATCAAGGCGGGAGATTAGGATAGGTTCTGTCATGCCCGGCCTTGTGCCGGGCATGACGAAATTATCATTTCTTCCCCGGCAACAACTCGCTCACCGGCACGCCGGCATTGATCTTGGCCGTGCGGATGACTTCGTTCTTCGCGATTTGCTGCACGCGCGCGAGCACCTCGGCCGCGCGTGCGCGCGGCACGAAGCAGACGCCAGTCTCGTCGGCCAGCACGAGGTCGCCGGGATTGACCGCGACGCCGCAGATCGTGACCGGCTTGTTGACCGCCACGGTCTTCAGCCGCCATTTGCCGGTGAGCGGGCTGACGCTACGCGACCAGATCGCGTAGCCGATGTCGCGCCCGTGATCGATGTCGCGCACCGCGCCGTCAACGATGGCGCCGATCTGCCCCTGCCGGTGGCCGATCGAGGCAGACATGCCGCCCATGTTGGACACCTGATCGACGCCCTGCACCACCAGCACGTCGCCGGGTTCCGCCAAATTATGCGCTTCGATCTCCGCCATGCCGGACACGCCGGTCGCGACATTCGCAGGCACGCTTTCCGAGGCCGCGACGTTCTTCAGCGTGAGCGCGCGGCCGACCACGCGGGCATTCGGGTTAGTCGGCTTGAGCACGCTCGCCGGAATACCGCCGATAATGCCGAGCTCGTCCATGGCGTCCGAGCACATGCCGGTCAGATCGCCCAGCGCGCGAAAGCCTTCAATGATGCCGGCATCGATGACCAGCAGGTCCAGCATGCCGAAGGCATCGGCGGGGAGTTTTCCGAGGGTTTGTTTTGTCATGGCTGACACGCTAACCGCCGCAAGTGGAGGCCGGCAAGCTGCCAGCGGCAGACTTTCCGATTATAAGGTAACAGGCCTTTCAGCGGACGATTCGATGTTCCCCACCACCTCCGGCGGTTCCAGCTTCACGGTGGCGCTCGCCGACGAGGAGGCGACGCGGGCGCTGACCGCCGACATAGCCGCGGCGCTCACGCCCGGCGACCTCATCACGCTGTCGGGCGATCTCGGGGCCGGCAAGACCACCTTCGCCAGGGCCTTGATCCGCCATCTCGCCGGTGACGAGACGGTCGAGGTGCCGAGCCCGACCTTCACGCTCATGCAGGCCTACGAGCTGCCGCGCTTTGCGCTGGTGCACGCCGATCTCTACCGGCTCTCCGGGCCGGGTGAACTCGCCGAGCTCGGCTTTGAAGACATTACCGCGGACGCCGTGACGCTGTTGGAATGGCCGGACCGCGCCGCCGGTTTCCTGCCCGCCGACCGGCTCGACATTGCCCTGACGCTGTCGTCGCAGCACGGCCCGACCTTCCGCAACGCGCGCGTCACCGGCTACGGCGCGTTCGCCGCGCGCGCCGAGCGCATCGCCGCGATCCGCGGCTTCCTTGCCCGCGCCGGCTTGGCGCAAGCCGAGCGGCAATACATGCAGGGCGACGCCTCCACCCGCGCCTACGAGCGGCTCACGCTGCAAGGCGCGAGCTATATCATGATGAATTCGCCCAAGCGGCCGGACGGACCGCCGGTGCGCGACGGCAAGCCCTACAGCGCGATCGCGCATCTCGCCGAAAACGTGACGCCATTCATCGCCATGGCGGGCGCTTTACGCGCGCAGGGTCTGTCGGCGCCGGCGATCTTTGCCGCCAACCGCGAGGCCGGGTTGCTAGTGATCGAGGACCTCGGACACGAGTTGGTGGTCGAGGGCAACCCGCCGGCGCCGATCGAGGCGCGCTACGAGGTGGCAACCGATCTGCTCGCCGCGCTGCATGGTGCGCCGCTGCCCGACGTGCTGCCGGTCGAGCCGGGCGTCGATTACACCTTGCCGCGCTACGACCTCGACGCGCTGCTGATCGAGGCGGAGCTTCTTGTCGACTGGTATCTGCCGCGGCTCGACGTCAAGCTGGCACCCGCCAAGCGCGACGCCTATGTCGAACTCTGGCACGATGCGCTCAAGCCGGTGTTCGAAGTACCGGCGACCTGGGTGCTGCGCGATTTTCATTCGCCCAATCTGCTGTGGCTGCCGGAGCGCGAAGGCGTGGCGCGCATCGGCCTCATCGATTTCCAGGACGCGGTGATGGGGCCGGCCGCCTACGATCTCGCCTCGCTCCTACAAGATGCACGCACGGACGTGCCGGAGATGATGGAGATCGCGCTCTTGTCGCGCTACACGCGCGAGCGGTTCAAGGCCGAGCCGTCGTTCGACGCGCCGGTCTTTGCGCGGCTTTATGCCACGATGGCGGCGCAGCGCGCCTCCAAGATCCTCGGCATCTTCGCCCGCCTCGACCGCCGCGACGGCAAGCCGCAATATTTGCGTCACATGCCCCGGGTATGGGCCTATTTGCAGCGTTCGCTGGCGCATCCGGCGCTGGCGTCGCTCGCCGCCTGGTATCGCGCCAACGTGCCGGACTTGAAGGCTTTATAAAATGGCGGCAACACCCAAAACGGCGATGGTGCTGTCGGCCGGCCTCGGCACCCGCATGCGCCCGCTCACCGAAAAGATGCCCAAGCCCCTGGTCGAGATCGGCGGCAAGGCGCTGATCGACCACGTGCTCGACCGGCTGACCGAGACGAACGTCGAGCGCGCGGTGGTCAACGTGCATCACTTCGCCGAGCAGATCGAGCGCCATCTGGCGACGCGCAAAAAACCGCGCATTGTGATCTCCGACGAGCGCGGGCTTTTGCTCGGCACCGGCGGCGCGGTGGTCAAAGCACTGCAGGAACTGGGCAGCGCGCCGTTTTTCCACATCAATTCCGACACCATCTGGATCGACGGCGTGAAGCCCAATCTGGCGCGGCTGGCGGAAGCCTTCGACCCCGCCGCGATGGACGCAGCACTGCTGCTCGCGCCCACCACCGGCAGCATCGGCTATGCCGGGCGCGGCGATTTCGCGTTTGCCGCCGACGGCCGCCTGCGCCGCCGGACCGAGCGCGAGGTGGCGCCCTTCGTCTTTGCCGGCGCGGCGATCTTTGCGCCCGCGCTGTTTGCCGGCGCGCCGCAAGGCGAATTCCCGCTGCCCCTGCTGTTTGACCGCGCCGCGGAAGCCGGGCGGCTGTACGGCGTACGGCTGGAAGGCCTGTGGATGCATGTCGGCACGCCCGACGCCATTGCGCTCGCCGAAAACGCCATCCGCGCCAGCACGGGGTAGCAGCGCCGCAAAGCGTGTATGATTCGGTCGGTATGCCGGCCGTCAAACCCAACGTCTTCAATATCCCCGCCTCGGCGCCGTTCCTGCCGGTGCTGATCCACGCCTTGCGCGGCGGCAAACTCATCCCCGGCTTTCCGGCCAGCCGCGATCCGCTCGAACTCGGCCAGGCCACGCTCTATCTGCCGACCCGGCGCGCCTGCCGCCTCGCCCGTGCGGTCTTCCTCGACGAACTCGAAGGCGACGCCGCCATCCTGCCGCGCATCGTCGCGCTCGGCGATCTCGACGAGGACGAGATCGCGTTTGCGCAAGCCGCCACCGGCGAACTGGCGCAAGCCGCGCTCGCGCTGCCGGAGGCGATCGAGCCGTTGGAGCGCCGCCTGCTGCTGGCCGAACTGATCCTGAAATGGGCGAACGCGCCGGCCGTGCGCAGCGCGCAAGGCTCCCCGCTGATCGCCAACACGCCCTCGGCCGCGCTTGGGCTAGCCGACGATCTCGCCCGCCTGATGGACGACATGACCACGCGGCAGGTTTCCTGGGCCAGGCTCGACGGCCTGGTGCCGACCGATCTCGATCCCTATTGGCAGCTGTCGCTCGATTTCCTGAAAATCGCGCGTGAGTTTTGGCCGGCCCGGCTCAACGAAATAGGCGCGATCGAGATGGCCGCGCGCCGCGACCTCTTGATCGCGGCGGAAGCCAAGCGGCTCGAAAACAGCACCGCACCGGTAATCGCGGCCGGCTCCACCGGCTCGATGCCGGCGACCGCCAAATTGCTCGCCACCATCGCGCAGCTGCCGCATGGCGCGCTGGTATTGCCCGGCCTCGACATGGATCTCGACGACGCCTCCTGGACGCTGATCGCCGGCAACGCGGCCGACAGGACGCACGACGGCGCGCCCGCCGCCGGTCACGCGCAATTCGCCATGCACGCGCTGCTCGATCAATTGCGTCTAAAGCGCGGCGACGTGCATCAGCTTGCGCCGCCGCGGCCATATGGCCGCGAGCTGCTGGTGTCGGAGGCGCTGCGCCCGGCCGCCAGCACTGAACACTGGCAGGCGCGGACCAAGACAAAAGATTTCGATATCGCAGCCGAGAACGCGCTCAACTCGATCACGTTGATCGAAGCCGCCAATGCCGAAGAGGAAGCGCTCGCCATTGCGGTCGCCCTGCGCGAAACACTCGAAACAGAAAACAAAACCGCCGCGCTGGTGACGCCCGACCGGGCGTTGGCGCGCCGCGTCGCCGCCGCGCTCGAGCGCTGGCAGGTGGCGGTGGACGATTCCGGCGGCGACAGCCTCGCCGATACGCCGGCCGGCAGTTTTGCGCGGCTCGCCGCCGACGCCGCGCTCGGCGGCCTCGAACCGGTGACGCTGCTGGCGCTGCTCAAGCATCCTCTGCAGCGGCTCGGCGCCAAAGACGGTGCCCACAATGCCGCGATTGCAACGCTCGAACGCGCGCTGCTGCGCGGGCCGCGGCCGCGCCCGGGCAGCGATGCGCTCGGAGCCGCGCTCTCCAACTTCCGCGCCAATCGCGACGAGATGCATCGCAGCGATCCGCGCTGGCTGATCGAGGACGATGCGTTCGACGTTGCCGCTGAGTTGATCGGCCGGCTCGGCGCCGCGCTGGCGCCGCTGGAAAGACTAAAAGTGGGCGCTCATCCGCTCGCCGAACTGGCCATGTGCCATAGCGCCGTCATTTCCGGGCTTGGCCGCGATGCCAAAGGCGACGTCGCGGCCTTCGCCGGCAATGACGGCGTCGCGCTGGTCCGCGCCTTCGAGGAACTGCAGAGCAGCCCTTCCGCCGCCGGCCTTGGCGTCGCCAAGAGCAATTATGCCGAGCTGTTCCACGCCGCGATCGGCGATCGCGTGGTGCGCCGCCCGGAAATCCGCGACGTGCGCGTGCACATTTACGGGCCGCTGGAAGCGCGCCTGCAGCAAATCGACCGCGTCGTGCTCGGCGGTCTCAATGAAGGCAGTTGGCCGCCCGAATCGCGCAGCGATCCCTGGCTCAGCCGACCGATGCGGGCCGACCTCGGCCTCGATCCGCCCGAGCGCCGTATCGGTCTTTCCGCGCACGATTTCGCGCAGGCGCTCGGCACGAGCGAAGTCATCCTTGCGCGCGCCGCCAAGGTCGCCGGCGCGCCGACCGTCACCTCGCGCTTCGTGCAGCGCATCGCCGCGCTTGCGGGCGACCGCTGGAAAGATGTGCTCGCGCGCGGCAACAGTTATCTTGAACTCGCGCGCGCGCTCGATCATCCCGCACAAGTAAAATCCGCTGAGCGCCCGCAACCGAAGCCACCGCTTGCCGCGCGCCCCGGCAGACTGTCGGTGACTGCGGTCGAAGATTGGCTGCGCGATCCCTACACCATCTACGCCAAATACATTTTGCGCCTTATGCCGCTCGATGCGGTCGATACCCCGCCGGGCGCGCGCGACCGCGGCGCCGTCATCCATGGTGCCATCGGCGACTACACCGAGATGTTTGCCGCCAAGCCGCCGGCCGATCCGCTCAAGGAACTGCTGGCGCTCGGCGAAAAGCATTTCGCGCCGCTGGCCGACTTTCCGGAGGCCCGCGCGTTCTGGTGGCCGCGTTTTGTGCGCATCGCGCGCTGGTTTGCCGGCTGGGACAAGACGCGGCGCGAGAACATCGCGGTGTTGCATGCGGAAATCCGCGGCGAGCTGAAATTCCCCATCGGCGAACGCGAATTCACGCTCTCCGCCATCGCCGATCGCATCGAGCGATGTAAGGACGGCAGCTACGCCATCCTCGACTACAAGACCGGCGCCGCGCGCACTGAAAAACAGGTGCGCACGGGGCTCGCGCCGCAACTGACGCTGGAGGCCGCCATTCTGCGCGGCGGCGGCTTCCAGAACGTCGCACCCGGTCCGGTGTCGGAGATCGCCTATGTGACGCTGAAAGGCGGCGAGCCGGCCGGCAAGCCGAACGAAATCGCCTTCAAGGATGGCGACGCCAACAGCCAGGCCGATCATGCGCTGGCGCGGTTGAAAGAACTGGCGGCGAAGTTCGAGGACGCAAGCACGCCCTATCTCTCGCTCGTGCATCCGATGTGGAAGTTTCACTACGGCGATTACGACCATCTCGCGCGCGTCAAGGAATGGTCAGCCACCGGGGGCGGCGAGGACGAGTCGTGAGCGCGCCCCGCACCATCCCCGCCGACGTGCGCCGCGTGCAGGTCGAGGCCGCCGATCCGGAGGTCTCCGCCTTCGTCTCCGCTAATGCCGGTTCCGGCAAGACCTATGTGCTGGCGCAGCGCGTGATCAACTTGCTGTTGCGCGGCGTCGATCCGGCGAAAATTCTTTGCATCACCTTCACCAAGACCGCCGCCGCCAACATGGCGAACGAGGTGTTCAAGCGGCTGGCCGGCTGGACCGCACTCACCGACGCCGAACTCGACAAACAGATCGAGCTCTCCACCGGCCGCAAGCCGGATGCGGCGCAGCGCGCGCGGGCGCGCCGGCTGTTTGCCGCCGCGCTGGAGACGCCGGGCGGCTTGAAGGTGCAGACCATTCACGCCTTCTGCACGCGGCTGCTGCACCAGTTCCCGTTCGAGGCCAATGTCGGCGCGCGCTTCACCGTTCTGGACGAAGCCTCGACCACGCAACTGCTCGACCAACTCACTTTGCAGGTGCTGCTGGAAGCCTCGGCCAAGCCAGACGGTGCGCTCGGCCAGGCGCTGGCCACCGCCATCGTGGTGGCCGCCGACGTCACCTTCAAGGAGGTGATCGGCGATGCTATCCGTAAGCGCGACGCGCTCCACGCCTGGATCAAACGCGCGGGCGGCCTTGACCGGGCGCTGGCGCAATTGTCGCAGACGCTGGGCGTCGGCCCCAAGGAAACTCGCGAATCGCTCGAACAGGAATTCTTTTCCCATTCGCTCATTCCGGCGGCGGAATGGCCGGCGCTGATCGAGATCCTCGGAAGCGGCTCCAAGACCGACAACAACCACATTGCCGCGCTGAAGGCCGCGCAAGCCGCCGTGGGCCGTGACAAAATCAACAGCTATCTCAAGGTCTTCTGCACCGCTGAGCTCGAACCCCGCAAGAACATCGTCACCAAAAAAATCGCCGACAAGCACCCCGATTGGCTAGCGCGCCTGCAGTCAGAACAGGACCGCGTCTGCGCCTTGATCGCGCGCGAGCGTGCGCTCGCCGCCCGCGACCGCACCGCAGCGCTCGTCACCATCGCCGCCGAAGTCATCGCGCGCTACGCCTCTGAAAAAGAGCGCCGCGCGCTACTCGACTACGAGGACCTGATCGACAAGACGCTCGCGCTGTTCGCGCGTTCGTCCGCCGCCTGGGTGCTCTACAAGCTCGATCTCGGTATCGATCACGTGCTGATCGACGAGGCGCAAGACACCAGTCCGAAGCAATGGGACATCATCAAAACGATCACCTCCGAATTTAGACCCGGAGGATCGCGACCCAATGTGAAGCGAACGGTTTTCGCCGTTGGTGATGAAAAGCAATCGATCTTTTCGTTTCAAGGCGCCGCACCACTCGCGTTTTATGAAACCCGGAAGCACTTCGAGAAATTCTTTGATGGGACTGACGTCGAATTTGTCGAGAAGAAATTCGAGGTTTCGTTCCGTTCAGGAAACAACGTGCTTGCTGCCGTTGATCAAGTTTATTCACGGCCGGAAGCATTCCAGGGACTAGGCGCCGACCCGGTTAAGACAGTCCACCGCGCGCTGCCCGACGCGGCGCCCGGGCTGGTCGAGTTGTGGCCGCTGATCGCGCCGGCCGAGCGCAAGGAAATCGAAGGCTGGGACGCGCCGTTCGACACCGAAAGCGAGAAAAGCCCGCGCGTCATGCTCGCGCAACGCATCGCCGATCACGTCAAGCTGTGGATGGCGCGCGGCCTGAAAGCCGGCGACGTTCTGGTGCTCGTGCGCCAGCGCGGGCCGCTGTTCGAGGCGATCATCCGCGCGCTGAAGAATGACCAAATTCCGGTGGCCGGCGCCGACCGGCTGGTGCTCACCGAGCATATCGCGGTGATGGACCTGATGGCGCTCGCCGACTGCCTGCTGCTGCCGGACGACGATCTGGCGCTGGCGAGCGTGCTCAGGAGCCCGCTGTTCGGCTTGAGCGAAGAGCAGTTGTTCGAGTTGGCGTGGAACCGCAAGGGCACGCTGCGCGCGAGCTTGCGCGGCAACGCCGCCTTCGCCGAAACGGAACGCGCGCTCAGTGAACTTGCGCAAGCTGCGCGCAAGCTGACGCCGTTCGGATTCTTCGCGCATGTGCTGGGCGCCGCGCATGGGCGTGCCAAGTTTCTCGCGCGGCTCGGGCCGGAAGCCAACGACGCGCTTGACGAATTTCTTAACCTCGCGCTCGACTACGAGACGCGCGCGACGCCGTCGCTGCAAGGCTTCGTCAATTGGCTGCGTGCCGCGCAAAGCGAGGTGAAGCGCGACATGGAAATGGTGCGCGACGAGGTGCGCGTAATGACCGTGCACGGCGCCAAGGGCCTGGAAGCCGAGACCGTAATCCTCGCCGACACCATCACCAGGCCGACCGGCCCGAAGGATCCGCGGCTGCTGCCGCTGCCGAACGGCGAGCTGGTCTGGGCGACGGCGCAATCGGAAGACGTCGGCGTCATGGCGGGGGCGCGCGCGCAGGCTCAGCAAGAAGCTCGCGACGAGTACCGGCGCCTGCTCTACGTCGCCATGACGCGCGCCAAGCAGCGGCTGGTGATCGCCGGCACGCAAGGCCGCAACAAGAGTCCCGACGGCTGCTGGTATCAACTGGCGGACGACGCGCTGCGCGGCCTTTGCGTGAGGGAAGCGGCCGACGACGGTACCGGCGAAGTGTGGCGTTACCGCAAAGGCCCGCCGCCAGAACAACAAAAACAGACGACGGAAAGTTCGGGCACGATCAAGCCGAGTTCTGTCCCGAGCTGGCTGAGATCGAACGCCAGCTGTGAGATTTCCGGCGCGCGCACCGTCACGCCCTCGCAAACCGAAGACGACGACGCCCGCACGCCCGCCGCGGGCGGCCGCAGCGCCGCCTTGCTGCGCGGCTCGCTGGTGCACCGGCTGCTGCAGTCGCTGCCGGATATCCGCGCCGACCGGCGGGCCAAGGCGGCGGCGGACTATCTTGCCCGAGCAGGCGGCAAACTGGCCGCCGAGGATCGCGCCAAGCTCGCCGAGCAAGTAATGCTCGTGCTCGAGGATGCGCGCTTCTACGAGCTTTACGGCCCCGGCAGCCGTGCCGAAGTCCCGATTGTCGGCCGGCTTATCCTCGGCGGCGAGACCGTGCGCGTGTCCGGCCAGATCGACCGCCTGGCGGTGACGCAAACGGCCGTGCTGATTGGCGATTTCAAGACCAACCGCCCGCCCCCGCGCCGAATCGAGGACGTGCCGCCCGCTTATGTGCGCCAGCTCGCGCTCTATCGCGCCGTGCTGAGAAGGTTGTACCCGGACAAGCCCGTGCGCGCCGTTTTGATCTGGACCGAAGTGCCTGATCTCATGGAGCTTTCCGGAGAGGCGCTGGATGCCGCGCTCCCGCCGGTCACGACCGCGCGATAGCGCCTTGACGCTGCCGGATCGCGTTCATAGGTTCCTGCCCTCGCATTTTTCCAAACCGCGATTCTCCGCCCGCAATCCACAAGAGGAAATTCACCATGGCCGTCGGCAAAGTGTCGGACGCAAGCTTCGAATCGGACGTCTTGAAATCGTCCGAACCCGTTGTGGTGGATTTCTGGGCGGAATGGTGCGGCCCTTGCCGCATGATCGCGCCGGCTCTGGAAGAGATCGCCGGCCAGCTCGGCGACAAGGTCAAGATCGTCAAGCTCAACGTCGACGAGAATCCGAACACCGCGGCCAAATACGGCATCATGTCGATCCCGACGCTGATGCTGTTCAAGAACGGCGAGATCGCCTCGCGCCAGGTCGGTGCGGCGCCAAAGCAGAAGCTGCATCAATGGATTAGCGGCGCGGTCTGAGCGCGGGGATAAGTTTCGGACAAGCGGCCGGCCGTTGCGCCGGCCGTTTTTTCACGTCGGCGGCGTACCGTTTTCGCGCAGGACTTCTCCCGCCAAATAGAGCGAGCCGGTGATCAAAATGCGCGGCGGCGGGTCGAGGTCGAGCTTGCGCGCAGCATCGAGCGCTTCGTCTAGATTGTCGCGGCTGGTGGCGGGCAAACCAATGGCGCGCGCCGCATCGGCCACCGCTTCCGCGCTCAGGCTTTTCTCGGCGCCGGGCACCGGCACCGCGATCAGGCGGCGGGCGAGCCCGGTGAAATTGCTCAGGAAACCCGCACAATCCTTGCTCGCCAGCATGCCGACGATCAGCACCAGCGGGCGCGAGACCCGCTCCTCGAGATCGGCGAGTGCCGCCGCGACGGCACGGCCGCCATCCGGGTTATGCCCGCCGTCGAGCCACAGCTCGCTGCCGGTGGGCGCCAAATCGACCAGCCGGCCCGCGGCAAGCCGCTGTAGCCGCGCCGGCCAGTCGGCATTGACCATGCCGGCCTCGTAGGCGGCCGGCGCAATCTTGAACGGCTTGATCGCGCGTAGCGCCGCAATGGCTAAGCCCGCATTCTCGAACTGATGGCGGCCGTAAAGCTTCGGCGCCGGCAGGTCGAGCAGGCCCGCCTCGTCCTGATAGACCAGCCGTCCGCGCTCTTCGGTGGCGGTCCAGTCCTCGCCGGCGATCTGCAACGGCACGCTAAGCCGCGCCGCTTGCCGTTCGATCGCGGCGAGCGCGTCGCGCAGCTGCGCAGCCACGATGGCCGGTGCCCCCCGCTTGAGAATGCCGGCCTTCTCGCTTCCGATCTTATCGAGCGTGTCGCCCAGAAAATCGGTGTGATCGGCCGAGATACGGGTGATGACGGTGGCGAGCGGATGTTCGATCACATTGGTCGCGTCCAGCCGCCCGCCCAGACCGACTTCCAGCAGCAGAACGTCGGCCGGATGGCGCGCAAACAGCATGAGGCCGACGGCCGTCGTAATCTCGAACACGGTGATGGCTTGCCCTGCATTGGCGCGTTCGCATTCTTCCAGCGTCGCGCTGAGCTCCGCATCGCCCACCAGCACGCCCGATCCCGATCGGCCGAGCCGATAGCGCTCGTTGAAACGCACCAGATGCGGTGAACTATAGACGTGCACGCGTTTTCCGGCGGCTTCCAGGATCGCGCGCATAAAGGCGATGGTTGAGCCTTTGCCGTTGGTGCCGGCAACGTGGATGACCGGCGGCAGCTTGCGCTCGGGATGATCGAGCGCGGCCAGCAGACGCTCGATGCGATCGAGCGACAGATCGATGCGTTTGGGATGCAGCGCGGCAAGCCGCGCGACGATCGCGTCAACCGGCGGCGTCATGACATTGCTTTTATTTTGGCGCTCACGCGTGCGCCGGAACCGGCAATTGCGGCTGGGCGCCCGGCGCCGGCGCCTTGGTCAACAGCCGGCATAGCTCGCTCAACGTCGCGCGCAATTTGTGCCGATGCACCACCATGTCCACCATGCCGTGCTCGGTGAGATATTCGGCGCGCTGGAAGCCGTCCGGCAATTTCTCGCGAATGGTCTGCTCGATCACGCGCGGGCCGGCAAATCCGATCAAGGCCCCCGGCTCGGCGATCTGCACGTCGCCCAGCATCGCATAGGAGGCGGTGACGCCGCCGGTGGTTGGATTGGTGAGCACCACGATATAGGGCTTTTTCGCCTCGCGCAGCATTTGCACCGCGGCGGTGGTGCGTGGCAATTGCATCAGCGAGAGAATTCCCTCCTGCATGCGCGCGCCGCCGGAGGCTGCGAACATGATGAACGGCGTCTGCCGGCGCACCGCCGTTTCCAGCCCCACGATCACCGCTTCGCCCGCCGCCATGCCGAGCGAGCCGCCCATGAAATCGAAGTCCTGGACTGCGATCGTCACCGGCAATCCATCGAGCTTGCCGAGCCCGAGCTTCACGGCGTCTTGCAGGCCGGTCTTGGTCTTGGCGTCCTTCAATCGGTCGGCGTAGCGACGCTCGTCGCGGAACTTGAGCGGATCAACCTGCACCTCGGGCACGCCGATATCGAGCCAGGTGGCGCCGTCGAACATCAGCTTCAAGCGTGCCGTCGCGCTGATGCGCATGTGATAGTTGGAGCTCGGAATGACGAACTGATTGGCCTCGACGTCCTTGTAGAAGACAAGCTGTCCGGTCTCCGGACATTTGATCCAGAGATTTTCCGGCGTTTCGCGGCGCAGGAAACTGCGAATCTTCGGGCGGACGACGTTGGAAATCCAGTTCATGACTCGCCTATATAGGCTCGATTCGTCAGAATTATAACCGCTACTCCGCTGCTACCCGGCGGGCGCTGCGCACACCATCGGCCAGCGCCGACACCAGCGAAGTCACCGCCTTCACGGTACCAGGGCTGGCTTTGCCGTTTTTATCGAGGCTTAGGCGAAGCGCGTCGACCAGCGCAGAACCAACCACGACGCCGTCGGCGCCCGACGCAATGGCGCGGGCCTGATCCGCATTCCTCACGCCGAAACCGACCGCGACCGGGAGTTTGGTGTGCCGCTTGATGCGTGCAACCGCTGTGGTGACTTTGCTCGCGTCAGGCGCGGCGGAGCCGGTGATGCCGGTGATCGAGACGTAATAGACGAAGCCGGACGTGTTGCTGAGCACCGCCGGCAGACGTCTGTCGTCAGTGGTGGGCGTGGCGAGCCGGATGAAGTTCAAGCCGGTTTTCAGCGTCGGCAAGCATAGCTCGTCGTCTTCTTCGGGCGGAAGATCGACCACAATCAGCCCATCGACGCCGGCCGCCTTGGCGTCGGCGAGAAACTTATCGACGCCGTAAATGTAGATCGGATTGTAGTAGCCCATCAGCACGATCGGCGTCGCTTCGTCGGCTTTGCGGAATTCGCGCACCAGCGCCAATGTCTTGGTCATGCGCTGTCCCGCAGCGAGCGCGCGCACGCCGGCGGCCTGGATGGCCGGACCGTCGGCCATCGGATCGGTGAACGGCATGCCCAGTTCGATCACATCGGCGCCGGCTTTCGGCAGTGCCTTGGCGATGGCGAGCGAGGTTTCGTAATCGGGATCGCCCGCCATGGTGAAAGTCACCAGCGCGGCGCGGCCTTCCTGCTTGAGCGCGGCAAAGCGGGCATCGATGCGGGTCGTCATCGGTGCTTGCTTTCGAGATAGGCCGCCACCGAATCCAAATCCTTGTCGCCGCGTCCGGAGAGGTTGACCACCATCAGGTGATCCTTTCCCTTCTTTGGCGCGAGGTCGAGTACGCGCGCGAGTGCATGCGCCGGCTCGAGCGCCGGGATGATGCCTTCGAGCTTGCTGCAAAGCTGGAACGCCGCCACCGCCTCGTCGTCGGTCGCCGAAAGAAATTTCACCCGGCCCGTGTCGTTGAGCCAGGCGTGCTCGGGGCCGATGCCGGGATAATCGAGGCCGGCGGAAATCGAATGGGCTTCCTCGATCTGGCCGTCGTCGTTCATCAAGAGATAAGTGCGATTGCCGTGCAACACGCCGGGCTTGCCGCCGGCGATCGAGGCGGCGTGCTTCTTGTTCAGTCCATGCCCGGCGGCTTCGACGCCGTAGATTTCGATGCCACGCTCATCGAGAAACGGATGGAACAGGCCCATGGCGTTGGAGCCGCCGCCGATGCAGGCGATCAGCGAATCCGGCAGCCGACCTTCTGCGGCCTGCATCTGCTCGCGGGTTTCGCGGCCGATGATACACTGGAAATCGCGCACCATGGCGGGATAAGGATGCGGGCCGGCAACCGTGCCGATGCAATAAAACGTGTCGGCGACGTTAGTTACCCAGTCGCGCAGCGCTTCGTTCATCGCGTCTTTAAGCGTCTTAGAACCCGATTGTACGGCCCTAACCTCGGCCCCGAGCATCTTCATCCTCAGCACGTTCGGCTTCTGCCGTTCGACGTCGACCGCGCCCATGTAGACGATACAGGGCAGACCGAACTTGGCGCAAAGCGTCGCGGTCGCCACCCCATGCATGCCGGCGCCGGTCTCGGCGATGATGCGCGTCTTGCCCATGCGCTGCGCCAGCATGATCTGGCCGAGCACGTTGTTTACTTTGTGCGCGCCGGTGTGATTGAGCTCCTCGCGCTTGAAGTAGATCTTCGCGCCGCCAGCCAAAAGGCCGGCGGCCGTCTTTCTCAAATGTTGCGTGAGGCGCTCGGCGAAATAAAGCGGCGACGGCCGCCCGACGTAAGTCGCGAGATGACCGTCCATTTCCTTCTGAAATTTTGGATCGGCCTTGGCGGCGGCGTAGGCCTTCTCCAGGTCGAGGATCAGCGGCATCAGCGTCTCGGCGACAAAGCGGCCGCCATAGATGCCGAAATGCCCGCGTTCGTCGGGACCGGTGCGGAACGAATTGGGTTGCGGCGCGGTCATGCGTTGACTTTCGAAGCGAGCGTGGCCTCGGCCGCCCGCGCGGCGCGGATGAAGGCGCGGATCTTGTTCAGGTCCTTTTCACCGGGCGCGCTTTCGACGCCCGAGGACACATCGACGCCAGGCGCCTTCGTGATGCGCAGCGCCTCGGCGACATTGCCGGCGTCGAGCCCACCCGACAACATGAACGGAATGCCCGGATCGATGCCTTTGAGCAGAGTCCAGTCGAACGGCGTGCCGAGTCCGCCCGGGCGCGTCGCGTCCTGCGGAGCGCGCGCATCGAAGATCAGGCGATCGGCCACCTTTTTGTAGAGATCGATGCGCGCAAGGTCCTTGCGCTCGGCGATCGGCAGCGCCTTCATCACCGGCAAGCCGAAGCGCGAGCGCAATTCCGTCACCCGCGCGGGTGTCTCAACGCCGTGCAATTGCAGCATGTCGGGCTGCAATGCGGTCACGATGCCGTCGAGCGTTTTGTCGTCGGCATCGACGGTGAGCGCGACCTTGCCGGCGCGACCTTTCACCCGCTCACCGAGCGCGCGCGCGGCTTCCAAAGCGAGGTTGCGCGGGCTCGGCGCAAAGAATACGAAGCCGACCATGTCGGCGCCGGATTCCAGCGCCGCATCAAGCGCTTCCGGGGTCTTCAAACCGCAGATTTTGACGATCAGGCTCATACTGGGCGCCTTCTACCGCCTTCTCCCGAAAGCCGCAAAGCGGAACCGCTTGGTGGCGCTAGGGCATAGGCCCCGGAAGGACTTGGAGCGAGGCCGGCTCCGGCGCAGGTGACGCCGGCTGGCTGGTGCCGAAGCGGCGGCGGATCGTGTCCATTTCTTGGTGCAGGGCGCGCGCCTCGCCGTCGAGCCGGCGGGCGGCGCGCCGCCATTTGCGCTGGCCGATCCAGGCTGCAATGCCGCCGACCAGCACGCCAAGAATCAGCACGACGAAAAGGGTCGCAAACAGCGGCAGCGTCGCCGCGTAGGCGGGCGCCGCCGCCGAGAATGGATCAAACGACACCGTCACCGACTGCCGGTTGGCCACCGCAAAGGCGATGATGACCGCGGCCAGCGGGACGATGACGATGGCCGTGACGATCTTGCGGAACATACCTGTCTGTTGTGCCATTAGCGTCGACCTACATTCCGCTCATTCCCGCGCAAGCGGGATTCCAGCTCCTCAATAACAGAATTCGCCAAGTGCCTGTACTGGGCCCCCGCTTGCGCGGGGACGAGCGGATGAGGGGCTAACGCCGCACTCCCTAACGCTCGCTTGTCCGGGACAAAAACCCTTACGCTGGGCTGGTCTTGTTCAGCCGTTCGCGCATTTCCTTGCCGGTCTTGAAGAACGGCACGGATTTCTGCTCGACCGAGACATGGGCGCCGGTGCGCGGATTGCGCCCGGTGCGGGCCGGCCGGTGCTTGACTGAGAAAGCGCCGAAGCCGCGCAGCTCGACGCGGTCGCCGCGCGCCATGGCGCTGGTGATTTCGCCGAGGATGGCGTTGACGATGTTCTCGACGTCGCGCTGGTAAAGATGCGGATTCTGGGCGGCGATATGTTGCACAAGCTCGGACTTGATCATTGCGGCCGCCTTGCTCGATCAGGGATCAGTTGGCGGAGGGAGGGTGCCAAAGCGCCAAGAGACCGTCAAGGTTGAGACGCTCGACCGCTTGCACCGCACCCCATGCCTCGATGCGCTGCGCCATGGCGCTCAGGCCTACCGCCTGGAAGGTCCAGGCGGCGACATGCAGGAAAGAAAGCTCGCTGAATCGCGGCTCCAGCGAGTAATTGCGCACCGGGGTCGAGGCCGGGACCTTCTTTTCCTTCTCCAGCCAGGCCAGCGCGGTCTTTTCGTTGCCGAGGCCGTCCACCAGTCTGAGGCCGACACCCTGGCGGCCGGTAAAGACGCGGCCGTCGGCGACCGCGGCGAGCTGCGTATCGTCCAGTTTGCGGCGAGCCTTAACCAGGCCTTTAAACCAGGCATAGGAATCGACCACGATGGCGTTGATGGCCGCGCGCGCCTCCGGGCTGGTCGGCTCGAAGCCGTTGGGCGCCGCCTTGAGCGGCGAGGATTTGATCTCCTCGACTTTGATGCCGATGGTTTTGAGCACGTCGGTGAAGTTCGGATACTGGAACAGCACGCCGATCGAGCCGACCAGCGAGGTGTCCTGGGCGATAATGTAGTCGGCCGAGATCGCCGCGATATAAGCGCCGGAGGCCGCCAAGCCGTCGACCACCACCACCATCGGCTTCTTTTCCTGAAGGGCGCGCAGCGAGTCGTAAAGCTGTTCGGAACCGGCCGTGGTACCGCCGGGGCTGTCGATATGCACGATCACCGCGCGCGCGTTCGACTTGGCCAAGCGTTCGAGCGCCTCGACGCGGTCTTCGTTGCCGCGGATCAGACCCTGCACCTTGATGCGGGCGATGTAGGCGCCGGGCGTCGTCAGCCGGCTGCCGGGCACAAACACGGCCGCCAAACCGACCAGTGCGATGAGCGCGATCAGCAGCGCACTAACGCGCCAGAAGGTGAGCTTGCGCCGCATGCGGCGGCGATCGACGATGGCATCGGCATCGAGCGACATGGGTTTCGTCCTCTTAGGTCGAATCGCGCCCCGGATATTACAGCGAAGTGCCGGCTGCCGACCGGCTTTTGGCTATGTGATGTCGTAAAGAAAACCCCCGGGTCAAGCCCGGGGGTCATTGGTGTGCCGCCGAAAATAGGTCGTTCTAAGCCTATTCGCCGGCTTTTTCGGTCTCGGCCTTGTCCTCGACCTTGTCGTCGCGCTGCTTGAGCGCGGCGCCCAGGATGTCGCCGAGCGAAGCGCCGCTGTCGGCGGAGCCGTACTGCGCCAGCGCCTCCTTTTCCTCGGCCACTTCGAGCGCCTTGATCGAGACGCCGACCTTGTGGGTCTTGCGGTCGAACTGGGTGACGCGGGCGTCAACCTTCTGACCAGCCGCGAAGCGTTCGGGGCGCTGCTCGCCGCGGTCGCGCGCGAGATCGGCGCGGCGGATGAAGGCGGTGAGATCGGTACCGACGATCTTGACCTCGATGCCGGCCTCCTTCACCTCGGTGACCTCGCAGGTAACCACCGAGCCCTTCTTGAGATCGCCGGCCTGCTCCATTGGATCGCCGCCGAGCTGTTTGATACCAAGCGAGATGCGCTCCTTCTCGACGTCGACGTCGAGCACCTGCGCCTTGACCATGTCGCCCTTCTTGTATTCCTCGATCACCTGCTCGCCCGGACGCTTCCAGTCGAGATCGGAGAGGTGGACCATGCCGTCGACGTCGCCGTCGAGGCCGAGGAACAGGCCGAACTCGGTCTTGTTCTTGACTTCGCCTTCCACGGTCGAACCCGGCGGATGCTTCTCGACGAAGACCTCCCACGGATTGCGCATGGTCTGCTTGAGGCCGAGCGAAATGCGGCGCTTGACCGGATCGACTTCGAGGACCTGCACTTCCACTTCCTGCGAGGTGGAAACGATCTTGCCGGGATGCACGTTCTTCTTGGTCCACGACATTTCGGAGACGTGGATGAGGCCCTCGATGCCCGGCTCCAGTTCGACGAAGGCGCCGTAGTCGGTAATGTTGGTGACGCGGCCCTTGAATTTCGTGCCAACCGGGAACTTGGCCTCGATGCCCTGCCACGGATCGTCGAGCAGTTGCTTCATGCCGAGCGAGATGCGGTGGGTCTCGTGGTTGATCTTGATGATCTTGACCTTCACCTGCTGGCCGATGTTGAGCACCTCGGTCGGATGATTGACGCGCCGCCAGGCGATGTCGGTGACGTGCAACAGGCCGTCGATGCCGCCGAGATCGACGAAGGCGCCGTAGTCGGTGATGTTCTTGACCACGCCGTCGATGACCTGACCCTCTTCGAGGTTTTGCACCAGTTCCTGGCGCTGCTCGGCGCGCGTCTCTTCCAGCACGGTGCGGCGGGAGACCACGATGTTGCCGCGGCGGCGATCCATTTTCAGGATCTGAAACGGCTGGTTGACGTTCATCAGCGGCGTGACGTCGCGGATCGGGCGGATGTCGACCTGGCTGCGCGGCAGGAAGGCCACGGCGCCATCGAGATCCACCGTGAAGCCGCCCTTGACCTGATTGAAGATGACGCCGGTAACCTTCTCGTTGTTCTTGAACGCGGTCTCCAGCTTGCCCCAGCTTTCCTCGCGCCGCGCCTTGTCGCGTGACAGCACCGCTTCGCCGAGCGCGTTCTCGACGCGCTCCAGATAGACTTCGACCTCGTCGCCGATCTTGAGTTCGGCCTGCCGGCCCGGCCCCGCGAATTCGCGCATGGCCACGCGCCCTTCGGTCTTCAGGCCGACGTCGATGACGGCCATGTCCTTTTCGATCCCGACGATCTTGCCCTTGATGACCGCACCTTCTTGCAGGTTTCCGGTCCCCATCGATTCATCGAGCAGCTTGGCGAAGTCTTCACGCGTGGGTGCAGCAGCGGTGGCCATATAATCTCCTGTTTGCCTGCGCCGGCGGGTTTGAATGGCGTTCGAAACACGCGGGCCGCTGATCTTGGCAAGACCAACGGCAGCCTCCGGAATCCCGGATGGCCGGCGCTAAAACCGTGGTTTCGGAACGTTTGGTTCGGTCAGGCGCCCAAAGCAGAGGCACGAGCGGGGCTTTGTCCTCCAACACGAGGGGCGTTAATCGCGCCCTCGGCCCGCTCGGGTGGCCTCGACGATGTCAATGGCAGCCCGGATGGCCGGCTCTATAGCCAAATGCGTGGTATCGAGCAAGTGCGCATCCGGGGCCTGTTTCAGGGGGGCGGTGGTCCTTTGGCTGTCGCGCTCGTCGCGCTTGAGGATATCGGCCAGCACGGTCGCCTCGTCGATATCGCGCCCCTGGGCGCGGTATTCGGCTGCCCGGCGGCGGGCACGCACTTCCGGGGTGGCGGTCACGTAGATCTTAACGTCGGCGTCCGGGCAGATGACGGTGCCGATATCGCGGCCGTCGAGCACGGCGCCGGGCGGCCTGGCGGCGAAATCGCGCTGGAAGGCGAGCAGCGCCGAGCGCACGGCCGGGATAGCCGAGACTACCGAGGCGGCCTCGCCCACTTTATGCGTTTTGAGCGCGGCTTCGTCGAAACGCGCCGGATCGAGTGCTTGGGCCGCGGCGGCCGCGGCGGCCGCGTCGTCCGGGTGGTGGCCGGCGTCGAGCACTGCTTTTGCGACCGCGCGATAGAGCAGCCCGGTGTCGAGATGGCGCAGGCCATAATGCGCCGCCAGTCTTTTGCCGAGCGTGCCCTTGCCCGAAGCGGCCGGTCCGTCGATGGCGATGATCATGTGAGGTCCGCGCCGAGCGCGCGCACCAGCTCGACGAAGCCCGGGAAGCTGGTGGCGATGAAGGCTGAATCGTCGATGCGCACCGGATTGTCGCTGGCCAGGCCCATCACCAGCGCCGACATGGCGATGCGGTGATCCATGTGCGTTGCCACTTCGCCGCCGCCGGCAACGTTTCCTTTGCCCTGCACGATCAGGTCGTCGGCCTCGATCTCGACGGTGACACCGTTCGCGCGCAGCATGGCTGCGGTAGCCTCCAGCCGGTCGGATTCCTTGACGCGCAATTCCTTCAAGCCGCGCATGCGCGTGACCCCTTGCGCGAACGATGCGGCGACCGCCAGGATCGGATATTCGTCGATCATCGACGGCGCGCGCTCGGCCGGCACGTCGACGCCTTTGAGCGCCGAAGTCCGCACGCGCAGATCGGCGATCTCCTCGCCATCGTCGCGCGTCGCCACCGCCTCGATGTTGGCGCCCATCTCGCGCAGCGTCGTCAGCAATCCAGTACGCAACGGATTGGTCATCACCGCGTCGAGAATCAAATCCGAGGCGGGCACCAGCAAGGCCGCCACCAGCGGAAACGCCGCCGAGGACGGATCGGCCGGCACCGCTACATTGGCGGGCTCGAGCTCGGGCTGGCCCTGCAAGGTGATGCGGCGGCCGTGCTCGCCATGCGGCTTGCTGGTCAGCTTGGCGCCGAAATGTTTCAGCAGTTTCTCGGTATGGTCGCGCGTGGCCTCCGCCTCGATCACCGTGGTTTCGCCGGGCGCGGACAGACCCGCCAGCAGCACCGCCGACTTGAGCTGCGCCGAGGGCACCGGCGGTTCGTAAGTTATCGGAACGGGGTCGGCGGCACCTTGCAGCGTCAGTGGCAGGCGGCCGCCCTCGGCGGCTTCGAGCACGCGCGCGCCCATCCGTTCCAGCGGATCGAGCACGCGCCGCATCGGCCGCCCGCTCAACGAGGCATCGCCGATGAAGGTCGCGGTCACCGGCGACCCGGCGACGGCGCCGATCGCCAGCCGGCAGCCGGTGCCGGAATTGCCGAAATCGAGCGGGCCGGACGGTTGGGCAAAGCCCGCGACGCCGACGCCATGAATTCGCCACACGCCCTCGGCCGTGCGCTCCAACCGCGCGCCCAGCGCGCGCATGACCTCTGCGGTATGCAGCACGTCCTCGCCCTCCAAAAGGCCGGCAACCGTGCTCTCGCCGACCGTCAGCGCCCCTAGAATCAGGGCCCGCTGCGAGATCGATTTATCCCCCGGCACCCGGGTACGGCCCTGCAGAGGCCCGCCGCGGCGGGCGGTCAATGGTGTCGAAATGGCAGGGTTCACGTCGCGCTATCCTTAACGATGAGCGCCGTCCTACCACGCACCCGCGCGGCGCGTCATCCCGCGGCGTTTGCCCCGCCTGCGCTATTGACAGCGGCCTTGCAACTAGCCAAGTGAAACACCGATTTACCGACCATATCGAGGAACCTGACCGTGGCGAAAGCTGAACTCGGCACCAAGCGCATCTGTCCGGAAACCGGCCGCAAGTTCTACGATCTCGGCAAGACGCCGGTGATTTCTCCCTATACCGGCAAGGTCGTCCCGATCGCCGTTCCTGTGCAGTCGCGCTCGCGGCCCGAGCCGGCTCAGCCTGCACCGGCCGCACGGCCGGCGCCCGTGCCGGAGCCCGAAGCGATCGTGCCCGAGACGGCGGATGCCGAATTCGTTTCGCTCGAGGACGCCGAGGCCGAACAGCAGGGCAAGAAGCCAGCGGCGGAAGGCGCGGCGGTGCCGGGCGAGATCGAAGAGGTCGAGGTCGACGAGAGTCTCGACGATGCCGCCTTCATCGAGGAAGAGGAAGAAGGCGATGCCGATGTGACCGACATCATCGGCGAGACCATCGAGAAGGAAGAGGAGACCTGACGCTACCCGCGCGCCGCACGTTTCCCAGAATGCGGTAATGAATTTGCGAATTGGGGCCATAGCTCAGATGGGAGAGCGCGTGAATGGCATTCACGAGGTCGGCGGTTCGATCCCGCCTGGCTCCACCAACCTTCGTCGCTTCGCGGCTTCGGTTGGCAAGCCTCGAAACAAGAGCCGCCCAGTGGGGCGGCTTTTTTCATTTCAATGCGGCGGCTGCTGACAGCAGCAGCCGCGGCATTGCATGATGCGGCAAAAGCCAACGGGGGAAAACGCATGCAGGGCAAGATCGCGCTCGAGGAACACTTCGCCATCGAAGCGACGCTCGGCGACTCGAAGGTGTTCGGCGCGCACGTGTGGGATGACCTGGGTCCGCGCCTGCTCGACATCCAGGATATCCGCCCGCGGCAGATGGATCAGTACGGCATCGAAATGATGATCCTGTCGCTGAATGCACCGGCGGTGCAGGCGATCCACGATGTCCAGCAAGCGATCGCGGTGGCGCAGCAGGCCAACGACGTGCTCGCTGCTGAAGTGCGCAAGCGCCCCGATCGCTTTGCGGCGTTTGCCGCGCTGCCGATGCAGGATCCGGAAGCCGCCACTGCCGAACTGTCACGCTGCATCAAAGAACTCGGCTTTGTCGGTGCGCTGGTCAACGGCTTCTCGCAAATTGCAACGCCGGACAACGTTGCCTATTACGACCTACCGCAATACCGGCCGTTCTGGCACGCGGTCGAAGCGCTCGACGTGCCGTTCTACCTGCATCCGCGCAATCCGCTGGCGAGCTGGACCCGCCAGTACGAAGGCCATTCCTGGCTGCTCGGGCCGAACTGGGCGTTCTCGGCAGAGACCGCGGTGCACGCGCTGCGCCTGATCGGCAGCGGATTGTTCGACGAATGCCCGCGCCTGAAGATAGTGCTCGGCCATCTCGGCGAGGGCATTCCGGTACAGCTCTGGCGCATCGACGGCCGCAACGGCTGGATGAAGGCGCCGCATAAATACGCCGCCAAGCACGGCGTTGGGCACTACTTCCGCAAGCATTTCCACCTCACCACGTCCGGCAACTTCCACACCCCGTCGCTGGTCAATGCCATGACCGAAATGGGCGCCGAGCGCGTGATGTTCTCGGTCGATTGGCCGTTCGAGGACGTAGGGCAAGGCGCACAATGGTTCGATGCGGCGGCGATCGGCGAGGCTGACCGCGCGAAAATCGGCCGCGCCAACGCGATCAAGCTGTTCAAGCTGAAGCTGCGGTAAAAGGGTCCAGGGAGCCCGCAGGCCGAATATAGGCCATCCAGCCCGAATTCCTCTTGTTCTTGAACCTTTAACCCCGCCTGCCCATATTAGACGGGACCGGACGGTCGATACCGGCCGGTTGGGGTGCCCGCAGGGGCCCCGTCAAAGTCGCTTCATGCGAGGACTTTGGGACCATGTCACGAGTTCCGTCACTATCCAGCCCGTTCCTGCTGGGCTTCGACGAGATCGAGCGCGTGCTCGACCGCGTCGCCAAGGGGGCCGACGGCTACCCGCCCTACAACATCGAACGGCTGGCGCGCGATGGGCAAAACCCGGAGCGGCTGCGCATCACGCTCGCCGTCGCCGGCTTCACCCGCGACCAGCTCGACGTCTGCGTCGAGGAAAGTCAGCTGGTGATCCGCGGGCGGCAGCAGGATGACAAAAGCCGCCAATATCTCCACCGCGGCATTGCCGCGCGCCAATTCCAGCGCACCTTCGTGCTGGCCGACGGCATGGAGGTATTGGGCGCCGACCTGAAGAACGGGCTGTTGTCGATCGATCTGGTGCGGCCGCAAGCCGAGCGGATCGTAAGAACAATCGCCATCCACGAGCAGGAATGACGAATTCGTGAAAACAGGACTCGACCGCGTCAAGCGTTAAATGAAGGAGTCGAGGGCCATGATTAAGGACAAGATGACTGAAACGAACACGACCCATCCGGTGATCACGCAGGAAGCGCTGGCGCATCTCGGCGACGGCCGCCTGGCTTACGTCAAGGCGATCAATTCCGAGGATGTCGCGACCCTGTTCCCGCAGGCGCCAAAGATCGCGCCCGGCGTCAAGTTGTTCGCGCTGCACAGTGCAGACGGCACGCCGATCATGCTGACCGATACGCGCGAAGCCGCGCTCGCCAATGCCTGGAGCCAGGAGCTCGAGGCCGTGAGCGTGCACTGACTAGCAGCTGTTGTCCCCGCGCAGGCGGGAACCCATAATCACCACCATCGCGATACGACAAAGCGCAGCCAATCGAGCTGCGCTTTTTATTGGATAGGGCACGGAGTATGGGTCCCCGCCTGCGCGGGGACGATGAGCACGCTAAGCCGCGCTGCTCGCCGCCGGCATCGCCAGTACCGCATAAAGCGCGTCGGCATCGCGCGAGTCGCGCAGCTTGCGCGCGACCTCGGGGTCGCGCAACAGACGCGCCACGCGGGCTAGCGCCTTGAGATGATCGGCGCCGGCGGCTTCCGGCGCCAGCAGCAGAAAAATAAGATCGACCGGCTGGCCGTCGAGCGCCTCGAAATCGATGCCGCGCTGCAGCCGCGCGAACATTCCGAACAGGCGGCCGAGCTTGGGCAGCTTGCCGTGCGGAATGGCTATGCCGTTGCCCACCGCGGTCGAGCCGAGTTTCTCGCGCTGCAGCAGAATTTCCAGAATCGCCCGCTCGCTCTGACCGGTGAGCTCGGCCGCGCGCGCGGCGAGTTCCTGGATCGCCTGCTTCTTGTTGTTGACCTTGAGCGCCGGAACAATCGCGTTGGGCGCGACGAGATCGGTGAGCGTCATGGACATGGCCAATGATCGAAGAAAGCCGCGCTAATTTGCAAGGGGTGTTGAAGGCGGCGGACCATAGGGAGGGTCCGCGGCGGCGTCAATGCCCGGGTGGGCCATTGCTTGCCCCCTTCGTACACCTTTACATCTTTCAGGGGCTGCGCTGGATACGGCGGCGCTTATAGCGCCGCAGCCGCTTTTCGATATGGATCGCGGCCTGATCGGCGCTTTCGTAGGCGTCGGCCGCCATTCCCTCGGCTTCGAGCAGCGTGCCGGAATCCAGATGCAACACGCATTCGGTGCGAAATCCAAAACCGTCCTTGCCGACGGTGGCATGCCCAGAAAACCCTCCCCGGAAATACTTCGACATCGCCTCTTCGACCCGGTCGACGATCCGCTGCCGCAGCGCAGCGCCGATGTTGATGTTTTTGCCCGAAACCCGCAAAGGCATTGGTCTGGCTCCAGTTTTCCACCGGCTGATTATTCCAGCTAAGGAATGTTCCGCTAAAGGTCAATGCGCCGCCAGGCCGTTATGCCGTCGCCGCCAGCTTCTCGCGCCGGCGCTGCACCGAGGACGGGATGCGCATCGCCTCGCGGTACTTGGCAACCGTGCGGCGCGCGATATCGATGCCGGCCTCGCGCAACTTATCGACGATCGTGTCATCGGAGAGCACGTCGGCCGTGGTCTCGGCGTCGATCAACTGGCGAATGCGATGGCGCACGGCTTCGGCGGAATGCGCCTCGCCGCCGTCGGCCGCAGCAATTGACGACGTGAAGAAATATTTCAGTTCGAAGATGCCGCGCGTGGTCGCCATGTACTTGTTGGCGGTCACGCGCGAGACGGTCGACTCGTGCATGCCGATGGCGTCGGCGACGGTCTTGAGATTGAGCGGCCGCAAATGCTGCACACCCTTGGCGAAGAAGGCGTCCTGCTGGCGCACGATCTCGCTCGATACCTTGAGAATGGTCTTGGCGCGCTGATCGAGCGCGCGCACGAGCCAAGTCGCGGTCTGCAGGCAATCGGCCATATAGGTCTTGTCTTTGTCGCTGCGCGCGGTCTTCGACACCTGCGCATAATATCGTTGGCTGATGAGCACTTTCGGCAGCGTGTCGGAATTGAGCTCGACCTGCCAGGTGCCGTCGGAGGCCGCCCGCACATACACATCCGGAACGATTGGCTGCACCATGGTCGAGCCAAAAGCGAGGCCCGGTTTCGGATTGAGGTTGCGAATCTCGGCGATCATGTCGGCGAGATCTTCCTCGTTGACGCCGCATAGGCGGCGTAAAGCGGCGAGATCGCGCTTAGCGAGGAGATCGAGATGCTCCACCAGCGTGCGCATCGCCGGATCGAAGCGGTCGCGGTCCTTGAGCTGAATGGCGAGACATTCGGTGAGATTGCGCGCGCATACGCCGGGCGGATCGAACGTCTGCAGGATAGCGAGCACGGCCTCGACATCGGCGCGCGGCGCACCGAGCTTGTCGGCGACGGCGCCGAGATCGCCGGTGAGATAGCCGGCCTCGTCCACCATATCGATCAGGTATTGGCCGATCATGCGGCCGGCCGGATCGGAAATCGCCAGCGCCATCTGCTCGGCGAGATGAGCGGCCAGCGTGATTTCGGCAGTGACGAATGCTTCCAGATTGTAGTCGCTGTCCGCGCCGGCTTGGCTGCCGGCGCCGGTCCATTCCGAATAAGCCGGCGGCGGCGCCTCAGGCACCGCGCTTTTCTCGGTCCCGTCGTCCGGGAAGACATTTTCGAGTTCGGTGCCGAGCCCCTCTTCCATCGAGCTGCGGCTGGTCTCCATGTCCTGACCGATCCAATCAGAAGTCGCTGCGGCGTCTTCACCGCCGTCGCCGCCGTCGCCCCCCTCGCCGCCGTCGGTGTTTTCGGACGCGGAGGCCTCGGGCTCGGCGCCACCCGTCGGCGCGTCGTCGTCACTGGCGCGCTCGAGCAACGGATTTTTTTCGAGCTCGGCCTCGACATAGGCCGCGAGATCAAGGCTGGAGAGCTGCAGCAGCTTGATGGCCTGCATCAGCTGCGGCGTCATCACCAGCGCTTGGGTCTGGCGGAACTCTAGTCTTTGCGACAACGCCATAGCGGTTTCCCGGCGGAAACTGGTCCGATTCTTGCTTGTTTTTGCTTATAGCAGGTCTTTGCTGGCCGGGATATGTGATTCCGCAGTGCGGCATTGCTCAAATATTGAGCGATAATGTCGCAGACCTACAGCCGGAATTCCTCGCCCAGATAAAGCCGGCGCACGTCGGGATTGTTGACGATGTCGTCGGCCCGGCCCTCCATCAGCACCGAACCTGAGTAGATGATGTAGGCACGGTCGGTAAGGCCCAAGGTCTCGCGCACATTGTGGTCGGTGATCAGCACGCCGATGCCGCGGTTGGTGAGGTGACGCACCAACGCCTGGATGTCGCCGACCGCAATCGGGTCGATGCCGGCGAACGGCTCGTCCAGCAGCATGTAGCTCGGTCGCGTCGCCAGCGCGCGCGCGATCTCGACACGGCGGCGCTCGCCGCCCGACAGCGCGATGGTCGGTGTCTTACGCAGCCGCGCGATATTGAATTCTTCCAAGAGCGCGTTGAGATCGGCTTCGCGCCGGCGGCGATTCGGCTCGACCATTTCGAGCACTGAGCGGATATTGTCCTCAACGTTGAGGCCGCGAAAGATCGAGGCCTCCTGCGGCAAGTAGCCGATGCCGAGTCGCGCGCGCTGGTACATCGGCAGCACGGTGACGTCATAACCGTCGAGCTCGATGCGGCCGCGGTCCGCCTTGATCAGCCCGGTGATCATATAAAATACCGTGGTCTTGCCGGCACCGTTCGGTCCCAGCAGGCCGACCGCCTCACCCCGCCGCACATAGAGCGTGACGCCCTTGACTACCGTGCGGCCGCCGAAGCTCTTCTCGACGGCGTGCACGGCAAGATAGGCAGGACGCCCCGCTTGCCGGCCATCGCCGTCGCGCTTAGGGCGATTGGGCGGCGCTTGTGCGCTGGGATTGGCCGGACGCGCGGGCTGCGCATTCGCCGCAACCGGAACGACCTGGCGGATCACCGGCCCGGCCGGTTGCCGAACCTTACTGCGGGTGGGCGGCGGCCGGCGTCGAAACAACGAGAGGATGTTCACCGGGCTACCTCGCGGCGCGCGTTCAAAATAGGCCGGTCATCGATCATTGCCGGGCAGCCCACATTAGCTGATTCCTCGCCGCCGCGAGTTGACAGCCGCACTGCGAGCGCGTTTCGGGTCAATTGGGCGGCCGCGCCGGAGCCGGCCGCGGCGCCGGCCCGCCCTGCGCACCCGGCTTCAAATCAAGCGATCCGCTGGGCTGGAACAGGCCTTGCACGCGGCCTCCGCCGGCTTCCGATTCGATGCGAGAGACTCCACTGGTCAAATTGACCACCAGGCGATCGCCGCGCAACACGTTCTGTCCCTGCGTCATCACCACTTTGCCGTTGAGCGTCACGGTATTGCTCTTCATGTCAAATATGCCGGTGTCGCCGGTCGCGGTTTGCTCCTTCTGCGTCACCACCACCCCCCCGCGCGCTTCCAGCCGCTTGATCTTCTGCTCGCCGCCGGGCCCGGGGGTAGCCGCCTTCATGCTCTTGGTGCTCTTGCCCTTGGCGGCACCGGGCTCGTCCTGTTCGTAAAACACCACCAGCGAACTGCAACGCATATTGGTGTCGCCTTGCGTTACGCGCACATCACCGGTGAAGGTCGCCACCTTGTCCTTGTCGCGGACCTCCAGGGTCGCCGCTTCGATCTGCACCGGCTGATCGCGATTTTGCGAGAAGCCTTGCAGCGCATTCGGCGGCCCTTTCGACGGCTGCGCGTGCAGCGACGCGCTGGCCATGGTCAACACCATGGCCAGCAACGCAGCGCCGATCAGAAGTGGACGATAACGCAGCACGTTCATTGCACTCCGGTCTTGGCTGACGCCGCAGCGCCGTCGTGAAGAACCAAGTCCAATTTCACGCCACCGTCGAACCGCACCAGTTCGCCGGAATCGACGATCTCCAGCCGATTGGCATTGAGCGTACCCTGCAGCATTTCGACCACGACCGGGCGCGTGGACACCACGTGGCCTTTGCGGATATCGACCATGGCCTCGCTCAGCCGCCCGCTATAGCCGGTCGATGATGTGAGCACGATGTTCTGGTCGAACTTGATGGTCTCGCCCTTGCTGTCATAGATGCCGGCGGCCGCCGACAGTTCCAGCATGCTCTTATCCTGCATCTGCACCTTGGCGTGAATATTGCGCAATTCGATCATGTCCGGCTTGGTCAAGTCCTGCCTCGCCGCGTCGGCGGAAAGCTCATAAGCGCGGGCATCGTGCGTAAAGCCGGACAGGTGCGGCTTCTCCATGGTGATCTTGCTGCCGGAGACCACCATGTTGCCGATATCGACCGGCAGCCTGGCGAGCATGCGCATCGGATTGAAATAGCTGACCATAAAAATGCCGGTGCAACCCAGCACCCCCGCGAGCGGAATAGCGACGCGCAGGAAACGAACCACGCGGCTGTGCCGGCGCGCGGTGCGAAAAGCACGGTCGCTGTCGCCGCGGCCCATGGTCCAATAAACGTGCGCGGGCGCGGGATTGGTTTGGGCGGTGGTCATGCGGTTTGCGCCAAGCTCGGCATTTGGCTCCGTTCGATGGCGATGTCGGAAATCACCTTACGCCCCGTCAGGCAACTTGACGCGCGAATATGGCCCCTGCACGGCAGCCAGCCGCCAACAAATACAGCCGTTAATCCAACGACTTAGCTATACGCACGATCTTATCCGAAAACCGGTGCCCACTTTTCGGGATCATGCACTACGCAGAGTGCGAAAAAATATCTTCGGCCGCCCAGCCGGCGAGGTCGAGCCGCACGCGGTCGGGCAGGAAGCGAAAACATGCCGCCGCGAGGTCGGCGCGGTTCTCACGCGCCAGCATGGCGTCCAGTTTTTCCTTGAGTGCGTGCAAGTGCAGCACGTCAGTTGCCGCATAGGCCACCTGCGCATCACTGAGCGCATCGGCGCCCCAATCGGATAATTGCTGCTGCTTCGACAAATCGACGCCGAGCACCTCGCGCGCCAGATCCTTGAGCCCGTGCTTGTCGGTATAAGTGCGCGCCAACCGTGAGGCGATTTTGGTGCAGTAGACCGGCCCGGGCATCACACCGAAAGCTTTGGCCAGCACGCCGAGATCGAAGCGCGCGTAATGGAAAATCTTGAGGATCGACTTGTCGGCGAGCAGCTTTTCGATATTGGGCGCCTTGTTCTGCCCGGCTGCGATCTGCACCACGTCGGCCGAGCCGTCGCCGGGCGAAAGCTGCACCACACAGAGCCGGTCGCGGTTGGGGTCGAGACCCATGGTCTCGGTGTCGATCGCTACCGCGCCCTTGTAGGCGGAGAGGTTGGGCAGATCGCCGCGATGCAAGCGGATTGTCATTCAGCTATCCGGCTCGGAAAAATGGTGCCCAGGAAAGGACTCGAACCTTCACGCCTCGCGGCGCTAGTACCTGAAACTAGTGCGTCTACCAATTCCGCCACCTGGGCTCGTCGGGACTAGGTACGGAGCCGCTTTCGGCTTGTCAATTGAAGCGGTATTCGGGCCTCTGCCGCCCGTTTGCGGGCCTGTACAGCCCGCGTCCGATCCTGTATTGCCCGCAGCAAGACCCCCCATTTGCTCGCGAGAGCGCCCATGACCTCCAAAAGCAACGCTGAAACCCTCGTCACCATCTATGGCGGCTCCGGTTTTCTCGGCCGCAACGTGGTACGCGCCCTGGCCAAACGGAACTACCTTATCCGGGTAGCGGTGCGGCGGCCGGACCTCGCCAATCATTTGCAGCCGCTCGGCCGCGTCGGCCAGATCCACGCGGTGCAGGCCAATCTCCGCCACGGGCCGTCGGTGGAAGCCGCCGCGCGCGACGCCGACGTGCTGATCAATATGGTGGGCCTGCTGTACGAACGCGGGCGGCAACGCTTCGATACCGTCCACGCCTATGGCGCCGAGCAGGTGGCGCTGGCGGCGAGCGCCCATGGCGCGCGCATGGTGCATGTGTCGGCAATCGGAGCCGACCCCAACTCGCGCGCCGCCTACGCGCGCTCCAAGGCCGAGGCCGAACGCTTGGTGCTAGCCGCGGTGCCGCAGGCCGTCATCATGCGGCCGTCGATTGTGTTCGGGCCGGAGGACGATTTCTTCAACCGCTTCGCCGCGCTGGCGTGCATCTCGCCGGCGCTGCCGTTGATCGGCGGCGGCACCACCCGCTTCCAGCCGGTGTTCGTCGGCGACGTCGCCGCCGCGATTGCGGAGGCCGTCGACGGCAATGTGCCGGGCAGTAAAATCTACGAATTGGGCGGCCCAGAGGTGAAGACGTTCGAGGAGCTGTTGCGCTACGTGCTGGCGACAATCGAGCGCAAGCGGCTGCTGGTGCCGGTGCCGTTCTTCGCCGCCAAGATCAAGGCGGCGCTGTTGCAATATTGGCCGAAGCCGCCGCTGACGCCCGATCAGGTTGAGCTGCTACGGGTCGACAATGTGGTCTCGGAAACCGCCAAAGCCGAAGGCCGAACGCTGCAAGGCCTCGGCATCGAGCCGGAGCCGCTCGAGGCAATCGTGCCGGCTTATCTTTGGCGCTTCCGCAAGACCGGCCAGTTCCGCGACCGCGTGGCGTAGCTCACCAAAAATAAATCGCCAGCAGCCCGACCGCGCCGACCACGATACGCCACCAGGCGAACAGCGCAAAGCTGTGGCGCTGCACGTAGCCCAGGAACGTCTTCACCACGATCCAGCCGAAGATGAACGAACAGATGAAACCGACGGCGATCAACGTGATGTTGGCGTCGGCGAGTTCGGCACGATCCTTGTAGGCCGAGTAGGCGAAGGCGCCAACCATGGTCGGCATCGCCAGCCAGAATGAGAATTCCGCCGCCGAGCGGCGGTCGGCGCCGAACAGCATGGCGCTGACGATGGTGGCGCCCGCGCGCGACACGCCGGGGATCATGGAAAAGCACTGACAAACGCCGATGCCGAAATACATCGGCAGGGTGAAGCCGGTCGCTTCGTGGTAGCGCGGCTTGAGGTCGAGTCGGTCGACCCAGATCAGCACGAAGCCGCCGACGAGGAGTGCGACACAGACAATGCGCACATCGAACAGATAGGTCTTGATGATCGGGTAGGCGAGCGCACCAACCACCGCGGCCGGCAGAAATGCCAGCAACACGCCGGTGACGAAACGCGCCGCCGCCCAGTCGGTGAACATGTTGCGCGCCAGATTCCACAGCCGGCCAAAATAAATGCTGAGCAGCGCCAGAATGGCGCCGAGCTGGATCAGAATGGCGAACGACTTGCCGAAGGCATCGTCGCCCCAGCCGAGAATGTGCTCCATCAGCAGCAGATGGCCAGTCGAGGATACCGGCAGATATTCGGTCAGGCCCTCGACGAGACCGAGCACGGCCGCTTTGACAAAGTCGATATTTGCCGCGACCGGTCCGGCCGCTTGGATGGCGTGGAGGGTCATAGGGCGGGCTCCGGAGGGCTCGGTTCGTTAAAATTGCGGTGGGGAATCGCTAATGGCCAGCGCTTTTGACGCAATGCCCTCATTGGGGCAACGAAAAAAGTCATAACCGCCATTAAATTGCTCCGCTTTCGTTGCTCCAAGGCGGCGGATTTCTATAGTGCATCGACCGATTCCCGCCGCCGCGCCCAAGCCGCTTAACCGGAAAACCATGCTGACGCTGTTCCATCAACCGCTTTGTCCACACTCGCGCTATGTGCGCTTGATCCTCGGCGAATATGGCATGCAAGTGCGCCTGCTGGAGGAACGGTTCTGGGAACGCCGGGAGGAGTTCCTGCTGCTTAATCCGGCCGGCGAAATTCCGGTGCTGGTGGCCGACGGCCAGCCGGCGATCCCGGGCGCAACCATCATCGCGGAATATATCGAGGAGACGCTGCCGGCTGAGCATAGCGAAGACCGGCTGTTGCCGGCGGCGGCGGCCGAACGGGTTGAAGTGCGCAGGCTGGCGAGTTGGTTCAACGATAAATTCCACGCCGAGGCCAGCGGCCCGCTGGTCGCCGAGCGCGTGTTCAAGCGGCACATGACGGTGGAACAGGGCGGCGGGGCGCCCGATACCGACGCGATGCGCGCCGCCCGCCATAATATCCGCTATCATCTCGCCTATATCGGCTGGCTGGTGCGCACGCGCGATTGGCTCGCCGGCGACCGGCTGAGCTTGGCCGATCTTGCCGCGGCGGCGCATCTGTCCGCCGCCGATTACCTGGGTGATGTGCCGTGGAACGCAGACGAAGCCGCCAAGAACTGGTACGCGCGGGTGAAGTCACGGCCCTCGTTCCGGGCGATTCTGGCCGACACGCTGGCCGGACTGCCGCCGGCAAAAACCTACGCCGATCTCGACTTCTGACCGATCCCGCAGCGCTCAAGGCGGCGCTTATCGCGCAGGCGCGCGCGCAAGGCTTCGGCATCGTCGGCGTGACGCGTCCGGATTCCATCGCCGAGGCCAAACAGCATCTCGAGATTTTCCTCGCCGACGGCGCCCATGGCGACATGGATTGGATGGAGACTACCGCCGAGCGGCGCGGCGATCCGCGCTCGCTGTGGAGCGACGTACGCTCCGTCATCATGCTCGGTCTCAATTACGGACCCGATGAGGATGATCCGCTCGCAATCCTCAAACGACGCGACCGCGGCGCAATTTCCGTCTATGCCCGAAGCGACGATTATCACGAGATCATCAAGCCGCGGCTGAAAACGATCGCGCGCTGGCTCGTGGACAATGGCGGGGGCGACGTCAAGGTTTTCATCGACACCGCGGCGGTCATGGAAAAGCCGCTCGCCCAGCAGGCCGGCCTTGGCTGGCAGGGCAAGCACACCAATCTGGTCTCGCGCGACTATGGCTCGTGGCTCTTTCTCGGCGCGATCTTCACGACGCTCGAACTGCCCTATGACGCGGCGGACGTCGACCATTGCGGGAGTTGTCGTGCCTGCGTCGATATTTGTCCGACCGCCGCTTTCCCCGCGCCCTACCACCTCGATGTGCGGCGCTGCATTTCCTACCTGACGATCGAGAACAAGGGGCCGATCCCGCGCGAATTCCGCGAAGCGATCGGCAATCGCATCTACGGCTGCGACGACTGTCTTGCCGTCTGCCCCTGGAACAAATTCGCGCAGATCGGTCGCGATGCGAAATTCGCTGTACGAGAGGCGTTGCGCGCACCGAAATTGAGTGAGCTCGTCCGCCTCGACGACGCGGCGTTCCGCGCAATGTTTTCCAAGACCGCAGTCAAGCGCGCTGGCCGCGACCGCTTCGTTCGCAATGTGCTGATCGCCATCGGCAATTCCGGCGATGCGACGCTCGCCAGCGAGGCTGAGCGGTTGCTCGGTGACGCCTCGCCGCTGGTGCGCGGCGCCGCGGTGTGGGCACTCTCGCGTCTTCTGCCGCGCGAGCAATTCGTGGCGTTGCGAAAATCCGATGCGGATGACGAAGTGAACGACGAGTGGGCGGCAGTGCTTGGCTAAAACTCCTTCACCGCATTCACCAGCCGCTCGATGTCCTCCGGACGCGACAGCCGATGGTCGCCGTCCTTGATCAGCGTGAGCACCACGTCGTCGCGGGCAAAGCGCGCCACCAGTTCGACCGCGTGCCGCCACGGCACGTCGGGGTCCTGCACGCCTTGCAGGACATGCACCGGACAGCCGGTCTCGATCAGCCCGCCGAGCAAAAGGTGCTTGCGCCCATCCTCGATCAACTGCTTGGTGATCGGATAAGGTCCCTCGGAATATTGCGACGGCCGCAGCCAGACGCCTTTCTCCTCGATCTCGCGCCTGATCGCGTCGGAGAACGACGCCCACATCAGCACCTCGGTGAAATCCACCGCCGGCGCAATCAGCACGATGCCGGCGATCGGCGGCGTGTCCTTGCGCTGGCGCAGCTCGCGCGCCAGCAGCAGAGCGAGCCAGCCGCCCATGGAGGAACCCACCACCACCTGCGGGCCTTGCGCGAACTTCGCATAGACCGCGAGGCATTCGTCCAGCCAGCGGCCGATGCAGCCTTGGGTGAAATCGCCGCCCGATTCGCCGTGGCCGGAATAATCAAACCGCACGCAGGCGCGGCCTTGCGCTTGCGCCCAGCTATCGAGCGCCTGTGCCTTGGTGCCCTTCATGTCGGACTTGAAACCGCCGAGCCAGAACACGCCCGGACTGTTGCCCGCGCGCGCGCGCACGGCGATGGTCCGCGCCGGCGATTCGATTGTCAGGGATGTCAGGCGAGCTTCGCTCATGCGCTTTAGTTGGACTTGGAGGATGAACGCGACGTGGATCCGCGCCCGTTTTGGCCGCAAGCCGGCCCTTTACGCAAGGGGCCGGCGCGCTTGGTCTGTTGCGCGTCCTCAGCCACGCGGACTACGACGCCATCAACGCGGGCGCGGTCGCCGAGCAGACGCCGCGGCTCTATGGCGAGATCACCGGCCGCGACAAATCGCCCGCCCGGGCTACCGCTTTGCGACAAAATTAGAGGAATTTGAACGATTTGACTGCCATTCCGGTCATTTATGCCGACACTATCGGCGGAACTACGTTGACTTATTCGCCGTTTCTACCAATCTTCACTAGCCGAGGCGCTAAGGCGCGCCGAGGTTTGTTGCAACAACAGAGGAGAAAAAAGCCATTCGTCGTCCGATGAAGTCCGCGCTGCCCGCCCAGAAGGACGGCCCGCGCATCAACGAGGAGATCCGCGTCCGCGAGGTACAGCTGATCGATGCCACCGGCCACAATCACGGCCCCACACCAATCCAGACGGCGCTAGACCTGGCTCAAGCCGCGGGGCTTGATCTGGTCGAGATCGCCCCGAACTCCGCGCCGCCCGTCTGCAAGATCCTGGATTACGGCAAGTACAAATTCCAGGCGCAGAAAAAAGCCGCCGAAGCCCGCAAAAAACAAAAAGTCGTCGAGATCAAGGAGATCAAGCTCCGGCCGATGATCGACGACCACGATTACGACGTGAAGATGCGTTCGATGAAGCGCTTCTTCGAAGAGGGCGACAAGGTCAAGATCACCTTGCGCTTCCGCGGCCGCGAAATGGCGCACCAGGAGCTCGGCTACAAGCTGCTCAACCGCGTGAAAAGCGACACCGCGCCGATTGCCAAGATCGAATCGGAACCGCGGTTCGAAGGCCGGCAGATGGTGATGCTGCTGGCGCCACGCTAAATTCTTGACCGTCATTCCGGGGCGCGGGCATAAGCCCGCGAACCCGGAATCCATGATCACAAACCGGTTTATGGATTCCGGCTCGCGCCGCTAACGCCGCTCGGCCGGAATGACGGATTGGAATGAGCGCGCGCGCCGCACGCGGGCGGCGCTTGGCGTTACTCGAGCTCGGCTTCCCAGCGGCCGGCACAGCCGCCGTTCGAGCCGATGCCGCGCCAGATGCCGGCGCCGGTGCGCTCCGACAGATGGCCGGTGCCGTTGGCGCCCTTGTCGCCGAGCTTGATGCTGACCTTGGTCGCGCCATTCGGCGCCACCGTGCCGGCCAGATCGATGCCCAAGTCGCCCCGATAGCTGACGCGGCCATTGGCGACCGTCACTTCGTAGCGGTAGCCGCGGTCGCATTCGCCCTTTTCGGTGATGATCAGGACGCTCCAGTTGCCGTCCCGGACGGCAGCCGTAGCGGCGGGCGGCTGGCCCACGACGGCCATGACGGCGAGAAACGCAGAAAAGATCACGCGGCGCATGACGACGGCCCCCTGATTGGCGTTAATGGAGGGCCTCATAACAAAGCGCCTGGAAACATAAGGTTAACACGGCCGCCGAAAGGGTTGGTTGCCAGCGCCGGCCGCCTCTGCCATAACGCCGCCCTCTCGCCGCCCGGCTGGTTAGGGCTGCCGTGGCGGCGATCAAAAGCTCAATTCCGAGCACCCGCTCAAAGACTTAACGTCGCGAGCACATCCCGGCCAAGTGGGGCCTCGCGCCCCGCGTCGCGCCGATGAGGAGAGCAAAATGCCCAAGTTGAAGACCAAATCGGGCGCTAAAAAACGCTTCAAGATCACCGCCACCGGCAAGGTGAAATTCCAGCAGTCCGGCAAGCGCCACGGCATGATCAAGCGGACCACCAAGCAGATCCGCGAGCACCGCGGCACCAAGGTGCTGTTCAAGACCGACGGCGACAACATCAAGAAATACTTTCTGCCCAACGGCTGATCGTATTCCAGGCCGCGCTATGCGCGGCCGCCTGTCCCCGTCGAGCATTCGCACTAAACTGCAAGGAGATTTCCCATGGCCCGCGTCAAACGTGGCGTCACCGCACACGCCAAGCACAAGAAAGTCTACAAGGCCGCCAAGGGCTATTATGGCCGCCGCAAGAACACCATCCGCGTCGCCAAGCAGGCGGTCGAAAAGGCCGGCCAATACGCCTTCCGCGACCGCAAGCGGCGCAAGCGCACCTTCCGCGCGCTGTGGATTCAGCGCCTGAACGCCGCGGTGCGGCCGTTCGGCCTGAACTACAGCAAGTTCATCGCCGGGCTTGCCAAGGCCGGGCTGATGGTCGACCGCAAGGTGCTGTCCGATCTCGCCATCAGCGAGCCGGCGGCGTTCCAGGCGATCGTGGAAAAGGCCAAGGCCGCGTTGCCGGCGTAAAGCATCTCAGCCGTCATGCCCGGCCTTGTGCCGGGCATCCACGCCTTGCTTTGTGAATCAAGACGTGGATGGCCGGGACGACCCCGACCATGACGTGGCATAGGAGAACCCTTGCCATGTCCGACATCGCGCAATTGGAAAAAGACCTGCTCGTTGCCATCGCTTCGGCCAAGGACGAAGCGGCGCTCGAAGCCGTGCGCGTGGCGGCATTGGGCAAGAGCGGCTCGGTGTCGGCGCTGCTCAAGACGCTCGGCGCGATGACGCCCGACCAGCGCAAGGTGCAGGGCCCGGCGATCAACGGGCTGAAGGATCGCGTCGGCACGGCCATCGCAGCAGCCAAGGATGCGCTCGCCGACGCCGCACTCGATGCCAGGCTCAACACCGAGACGGTCGATGTCACGCTGCCGGTGCGCGAGGCACCCACTGAGGCCGGCCGCGTGCATCCGATCAGCCAGGTGATCGACGAGCTCACCGCCATCTTCGCCGACATGGGCTTTGCGGTGGCGGAAGGGCCCGACATCGAGACCGACGACTACAACTTCACCAAGCTGAATTTCCCGGAAGGTCATCCGGCGCGGGAGATGCACGACACCTTCTATTTCCCGCAGAAGTCCGACGGCTCGCGCCTCTTGCTGCGCACACACACCTCGCCGGTGCAGGTGCGCACCATGCTCAGCCAGAAGCCACCGATCCGCGTCATCATTCCCGGCCGTACCTATCGCAGCGACTCGGACCAGACCCACACGCCGATGTTCCACCAGGTCGAAGGACTGGTGATCGACAAGGGCTCGCATCTCGGCCACCTGAAATGGATCCTGGAAGAATTCTGCAAGGCATTCTTCGAGGTCGACCAAGTGAAGATGCGCTTCCGTCCGTCGTTCTTTCCGTTCACCGAGCCGTCGCTCGAAGTCGACATCCAGTGCAAGCGCGACAAGGGCGAAATCCGTTTCGGCGAAGGCGAGGATTGGCTGGAGATTCTCGGCTGCGGCATGGTGCATCCGAATGTCTTGCGCAATTGCGGGCTCGATCCGGCGGAGTACCAGGGCTTCGCCTGGGGCTTGGGGATCGACCGCATCGCCATGCTGAAATACGGCATGAACGACCTGCGCGCGTTCTTCGAGGCGGACGTGCGCTGGCTCGCGCATTACGGCTTCCGGTCGCTCGACTTCCCGACGCTGGCGGGGGGATTGAGCCCGTGAAATTCACCCTGCCCTGGCTGAAAGAGCATCTCGACACCGACGAAACGCTGCCGGCCATCGTCGGCAAGCTCACCATGATCGGACTCGAGGTCGAGCGCGTCGAGGACAAGGCCAGCCTGCTCAAGCCGTTCGTGATCGCCAACGTGATCTCGGCCGAGAAGCATCCGAACGCCGATCGCTTGCGTGTCTGCATGGTCGACATTGGCGACAGCAAGCCGATCCAGGTCGTGTGCGGCGCTCCCAATGCACACGCCGGCATGAAGGGCGTGTTCTCGGCGCCCGGCACCTTCATCCCCGGCAAAAACATCACGCTCACGGTCGGCACCATCCGCGGCGTGGAAAGCCACGGCATGCTGTGCTCGGCGGCCGAATTGATGATCTCCGACGACCACGACGGCATCATCGAATTGCCCGCCGACGCCCCGGTCGGCAAACCCTACGTGGAATGGGCCGGCGTCAGCGAGCCGGTGATCGAGATCAATCTCACGCCCAACCGGCCGGACTGCACCGGCGTCAACGGCATCGCGCGCGATCTCGGCGCGACTTCTATCGGCGCCTTCAAGGACCGCCCGCCCAAGCCGGTGAAGGGCACCTTCCCCTGCCCGGTCAAGGTCACGCTTGATTTCGGGCAGACGCCTTCGCTCTGCCCGGCCTTCGGCCTGCGCCTGGTCAAGGGCATCAAGAACGGTCCCTCGCCCGACTGGCTGCAGAAGCGGCTGACGGCCATCGGGCTTCGCCCGATCAACGCGCTGGTCGACATCACCAATTTCATCACCTTTGACCGCGGCCGACCGCTGCATGTGTTCGACGCCGCCAAGGTGCACGGCAATCTGACCGTGCGGCGCGCCAATAACGACGAGACGCTGCTGGCGCTCGATGGCAAGACCTACACGCTCGACCAGGCCGTGTGCGTGATTGCCGACGAGCAGGGCGTCGAATCGCTCGCCGGCATCATGGGCGGCGAAGCCACCGGCTGCTCGGAGACGACCACCGACGTGCTGATCGAGTCGGCGCTTTGGGACGTGTCCAACATCGCGCAGACCGGGCGCAAGCTCGGCATCAATTCCGACGCGCGCTATCGCTTCGAGCGCGGCGTCGATCCCGCTTTCATGCTGCCGGGCCTCGAACTCGCCACCCAAATGGTGCTCGACCTCTGCGGCGGTACGCCGTCGGAGATCGTCGTCGCCGGCGATCCGACTCCGAAAGAAACGGTCATCGATTTTCCGCTCAACGAATTGCAGCGGCTCGCCGGCATCAAGCTGCCGCTCGCCGACGTGCGCCGCGTGCTGGAGAAGCTTGGCTTCTTCGCCGCCGGCAAAACGGATCACGTGAAGATCGCGGTGCCGTCGTGGCGGCCGGACGTGCATGGCCGTGCCGACATCGTCGAGGAGTTGGTGCGCATCGTCGGCGTCGACCAGGTGCCCTCGACGCCGTTCCCGCGCGGCGAGCATGCCCGCAAGGCCGTGCTCACGCCGATCCAGAACCGCACCCGCAAGGCCAAGCGCACGCTCGCCGCGCGCGCCATGGTGGAGGCGGTCACCTGGTCGTTCGTGGGGAAGCGCGAGGCCGAGCTGTTCGGCGGCGGCAGCGCCGCCCTGGCGCTGGCCAATCCGATCGCGGCCGAGCTATCCGACATGCGGCCAAGCCTGCTGCCAGGGCTGGTGATGGCGGCACAGCGCAATGCCGACCGCGGCAGCGCGGACGTGGCGCTGTTCGAGGTCGGGCAAATCTTCAAGGGCGACCGGCCGGAAGATCAACTGACTGCCGCCGGCGGCTTGCGCCGCGCGCTCGCCAAGGCTGCCGGTACCGGCCGGCACTGGTCGAGCAAGGCTGCGCCGGTCGACGCCTTTGACGCCAAGGCCGACGCCTTCGCCGTGCTGGCCGCAGCGGGCGCGCCGATGCAGGCGCTGCAAGTGGTGCCGGGCGGTCCGGCCTGGTTTCATCCCGGCCGTTCAGGCACCATCCAGATCGGACCGCAGAACGTGCTCGGTCATTTCGGCGAATTGCATCCGCGCGCGCTGGCTGCGCTCAAGGCGGACGGACCGCTGGCGGCCTTCGAAGTGATCTTGGAAAAAATCCCCGAGCCGAAGACCAGACCGACTCGGGCGAAGGCCTTGCTCGAATTGTCGCCGTTCCAGCCGGTCGAGCGCGATTTCGCCTTCGTGGTGGAGAACAGCGTAAAGGCCGCCGACATCGTGCGCGCGGCGCAGGGCGTCGACAAAAAGCTGATCGTGGCGGTCAGCGTGTTCGACGTCTACGAGGGCAAGGGCATCGACCCCGGCAAGAAGTCGATCGCCATCGCGGTGACCATGCAGCCGCGCGAAAAGACCATGACCGACGCCGAGATCGAGGCGCTCGGGGTGCGCATCGTCGCCGAGGTTGCCAAGAAAACCAGCGGTGTGCTGAGGGGATAGTTGCTGCCGGAGAGAGCTACCCCTCCATCAAATCCGCAAATGCAAAACCGTCGCGCTCGACGGTCTCACCGACCCGCAGCGAAATTTTGCGCGCCAGCATCGGCCCGGCCGACACGAAGGTGTGGAATTCGCCGTTCTCGCCGCACGGATCGATGCCGGGGGAAAACGCGCTGAGTAATCCAGCGTCGAAGCGGCGACCAGCGAACGCAGCCGGCATCTTCTTCAAGTCGACGACCGCAAGATGCGCCTCGACCCCGCCATCAATCATGGCGCGCGCCAGATCGGCGGTCCGCTTCAACCAGAGCGGAAACACCGGCGCGATGCCGGTGCCGGCGAGATTTTTCTCGCGATAGGCGCGCACGTCCTCCAGGTAGAGATCGCCGAAAATCATATGTGTCACGCCGCGCGCCTTGGCGTCGGCGACCGCTTTCGCCATCTCGCGCTCGTAGATTTCGTTCGGGCAAGGATAGGGAATGCGCACGGTGATTGCCGGCAGACCGGCGGCATCGAGCTGCGCGAGCAGCAGTTCCTCGCGCACGCCATGCATGCTGACGCGGGCGAAACTATCGGTCACCGTGGTGAGCGCGCCGACGATGTCAAAGTCGCCCGCACGGCGCGCCTCGTGCAGCGCCCAGGCGCTGTCCTTACCGCTTGACCAGGCGATCAGCGCTTTCGGGCGTGTCATCAATCTTCCTCATCGCCGCCGCTCACCGCGAGCGGCGCGCCGGCTTGGCCGCGCCCGGCGCTTTCAGCGCGCCGATCCTGCGCAGCACCGCTTCCGCCACGCGCGTGCCTGAATCCCAGGCGCCGGCGACCGTGCCCCATTGCGTATCATGCACCGCTTCGCCGGCAAACCAGATGCGGGCATCGAGCGGCTCCATCAACACCTTGCGTGCGTCGGCGCCGCCGGGCGCGGCAGCCGACATGGCGCCAAGCACCCAGGGCTCGTCGTCCCAGCGCGTGGCGTGGCTGCGCTTGATTGCGCGCTTGACGTTCGAGCCGAACAGGCTCGCCAGCCAATCGCCGGCGAAGTCGACCATGGCGGCCTCGCCTTTGGCCGCAAGCTCGCGTCCGAAGCCGCCGCCGACCTCGACCAGATGCAGGCTCGTGCCCGACACATTGGCCAGCAAAGCGGCGGTGCGCAGGCCGGCCGCCTGTTCGAACACCGTGTCATCGCGTTGCAGGCCGAGCGGATTGCCCGGCAACTCGAGCGCGATATGATCGAGGCTGCCGAGCGAGAGCTTGGCCGCGGCATCGAGCTGGCGCTTGGGCAGCGGCGGGCTGAATTCGATCTTGCCGCCGGTGAGCACATTGGTCGACGCCGTCACGATGGCGGCACGGGCGCGCAGGATGCCTCTGGGAGTTGTGACCGCTAGTCCCCGCTCCCACGCAATCCGCGTGACCGGCGTCGACAGTTGCACCGGCAGGTTGGCCGCGAGACTGGCGAGCAAGGCGCCATAGCCTTGGCGGCAGAACGCGTCGGTATCGCGTTCGGCCGCGCGGCCCAAATCCGCCGCGGAGACGTCCTTGAGGTCCTTGCCGCAACCATAGGGCCCGAGAACGAATTCAATCGTTCGCTGCCAGTCGCCGAGATCGCGCGGCAACACCGCCGCCGTCACATCGGTCTTGGCGCGGCCGGCGTCGGCAAAAGCGCGACGCGAGCGCACCAGCGCAGCGAGGAAATTTTCGAGCTCGCCATCGCGCGCATTGCGCGGGCCGACGCGCATCGACTGCCCGCGCGGCGCCGGATAGATGTCGAGCCCGTGCGCGAGCTTGCTCAATGGATTGCCGTCGGGGTTATGGATCCAATGCGCGCCGAGATCGAACGGCACGCCGAAAATCTTAGCATCGGTGACGCAGCGGCCGCCGATCCGGGAACTCGCTTCGTACAGCCGAAAGCTGATTTTGGCGGCGGCGACGCGGCGCGCCGCGGCGATGCCGGCGGCACCGGCCCCGACGATCACCACGTCCACGTCGCCGGCATCCGGCACGGCGCCAAGCGCGGGTGCTGCGACCAGCGCGGCGGATGTGGCCAGGAAGGAGCGGCGGCTCAGCCTCGACATGGTATCCGAATTCTTTCCGGACGGGCGGTTACAGTGCCCGAACCCGCGTGGCGCGGCAAATTTCATGGCTAACGAATTGTAACCCCGGCGCGCGGCAGATGAACCAAATTGCAATGAGTCTTCGCTAAATTTGGCGGCAACAAGACGCGTGGGCATACGGCGTCAAGGATTGACGTTTGGGACTGGGCGTTATGAGTTGGATGGCCGACGGGATCGGGCGGTTTCTCGCCTACTATCTGGAAAAGCCGGCGCAGGGCTATGAGCCCTTCACGCCGAGCGACCCCGACGCGCTGCGCGCCACGCTCAAGCCGGGCGACGTGCTGCTGGTCGAAGGCAACAACCATATCTCCGGCGTCATCAAATATCTCACGCAGTCGACCTGGTCGCACGCCGCACTTTATGTCGGTCCGATCGGCGACCGCGAAACCGACGATGGCGAGCCGCTGGTGCTGGTGGAAGCCAATATCGGCCACGGCGTGGTCGCGGCGCCGTTGTCGAAATACGCCCGCTACCACACCCGTATCTGCCGGCCGACCGGCTTGACCGATGAGGACCGCGCGCGCGTGTGCGCCTACGCCGCCGAGCGCATCGGTTTCGATTACGACCTCAAGAACATCATTGATCTCATGCGCTATCTGTTTCCGCTGCCGGTACCGCAGCGCTGGCGCCGCCGCTTGATGGCGCTCGGCTCCGGCCATCCGACCCGCATCATCTGCTCGGCGCTGATCGCGCAGGCCTTCGAGAACGTGCGCTATCCGATCCTGCCCAAGGTGGTGCGCACGGCGAGCGAGCAGGCCTGGCAGGACATTCTCGAAATCCGCCATTCCTCGCTGTTCGCGCCTCGCGATTTCGACATCTCGCCCTATTTCGAGGTGGTCAAGCCGACTTTGGTAAAAGGCTTCGATTACAAGGTCATGGCATGGTCCGATCTCTCGATCGACGATTGCGCTGAGTTGATGCCGCTGGTGCCAGTGCAAACCGAGAGGGCCGCGGTCGACACCCTGTCACCGACGGTTTGACCGGCAACGGCCTTGCTCATTGCCGCAGCCGGCCTTACCTGTTTCTTCCATGATCAACGCAGCCTTCACGGCTTTTGCGCAACTATTCACACCGCCGCTGCGCGCGGTGCTGATCAAGTCGGTCGGCCTCGCCCTGCTGCTGATCGTCATCATCGGCATCGTGCTCAACCGCGTCTTCAGCGCGCTCGCCGCAAGCGGCGCCACCTGGGCCGAGCAGACCTCGGGCTTTGCGCCGCACGCCGTCTGGACGAGCCTTGCCTGGGTGATGTCGATCATGGCGAGCCTGGGGATCATCACCGGCGCCCTGTTTCTGATGCCGGCGGTGACCGCCTTCGTCGGCAGCTTCTTCGTCGACGAGGTGGGCGAGGCGGTGGAGCGGCAGACTTATCCGGCTGAGCCGCCCGGTCACGCGCTGCCGCTGCTGCGCGCGCTGATCGAGGGCGTGAATTTCACCGTGCTGTCGCTGCTCGTCTATCTCTGCGCGCTGCCATTCATATTCTTTGCCGGGCTCGGCGTGATCATTTTGTTCCTGGCCAATTCCTATCTGCTCGGTCGCCAATATTTCGAGTTCGCCGCCATGCGCTTTCGCAAGCCACACGACGCCAAGGCGATGCGCAAGCGCAACGCGTCCTACATCTTCCTCGCCGGTATGGTGATCGCGGTCTTCGTGTCGATCCCGCTGCTCAATCTGGCGACGCCGATCTTCGCCATGGCCTACATGGTGCACATCCATAAGCAGATGAGCGGCAAGCGCGTGGAATTGATCGAGAATTAGTGAGTTGTCTTCCCCGGCCACTGACACAAATCGGCGATGATGCATTTCTCGCACAGCGGTTTGCGCGCAAGACACGTATAGCGGCCGTGCAGAATCAGCCAGTGGTGCGCATGCAATTTGTATTGCGCCGGCACCACCTGTTCGAGTTTCTGCTCGACTTCGAACGGATTTTTTCCGCTCGCCAGGCCCGTTCGGTTGCCGACGCGGAAGATGTGGGTATCGACCGCGATGGTCGGTTCGCCGAAGGCGATGTTGAGCACCACGTTCGCGGTTTTGCGCCCGACACCCGGCAGCGCCTCCAGTGCCTCGCGCGCGCGCGGCACCGTCCCGCCGTTCTCGGCCGCCAGCCGGCGTGACAGCTCGACCACGTTCTTGGCCTTGGTGCGGAACAGCCCGATGGTCTTGATCAAGTCGCGCACGCGCTCCTCGCCGAGCGCCGCCATCTTGTCCGGCGTGTCGGCGAGCGCGAACAGCGCGGGCGTCGCCTTGTTGACGCCGGCATCGGTCGCCTGCGCGGACAGCACCACCGCCACCAGCAGCGTGAACGGATTGATGTGCTTGAGCTCGCCCTTGGGTTCCGGGTTCGCCGCCTGGAAGCGGCGGAACACCTCTTCGATTTGCGCATTAGTCAGTGGCTTGGAAGCGCCGTGCAAGGCCTTGCCTTCTGCCTTGGCCTGCTGGCGCGGCGGCTTTGGCTTTGCCGCCTTGCCCTTGCGGACCTTCGCTAAAATCTTGCGGGCCGATTTTTTCGCCATCATTCCGGTATACTGAGCGCCATGATCGCCGACAACGCCGAACTCGAACCGACGATCTTTTCCGCCGTGCTCACGCCGCACCGCTCGCTCGGCAATATCGGCTTTATGGTGCTGATGGTGCTGTTCGGCGGCGTCAGTTTTGTTTCCGGCATGGTGTTCCTGCTTATGGGCGCCTGGCCGGTGTTCGGTTATTTCGGGCTCGACGTGCTGCTGCTGTATTTTGCGTTCCGGCTCAACTACCGGCAGGCCGCCGCCTACGAACAGGTCACGGTGACGCCGACCGCCCTCAAGGTGCGCAAGGTCAGTCCGGGCGGGGCGGCGCGCGAATGGGAGCTCAATCCGCTCTGGGTCAAGCTCGACAAGGTGGTGCACGAGGAATACGGCGTCGAGCGGCTGCTTCTGGTGTCGCGCGGCCAGCAGCTGGCGATCGCGAATTTCCTAAGCCCCAATGAGAAGGCCAGCTTCGCGCAGGCGCTCGGCGAGGCCCTGGGCGAGGCCAAACGCGGGGTGACGCGGACGGTTATTTCTTAACCCCTCCCCCCTGCGAGGGGAGGGAAAAGAAAGTCAGGAATCGGGTGGTTGCGTTAGGCAGCCGGGCCTAGATACTGGTCATGACCATGACCCTTGCAAAACCGTCTCTGTCCGACCGGTTTCCCGCCTTCGCCGCGCTGCCGACGGCGGCGGCCGATTACGACATCGTGCGCCGCGCCATCGCCCACATCCGCGGCAACTGGCGTTCGCAGCCGGAGATCGACGTCATCGCGGACGCCGCCGGCGTGAGCGCGACCGATCTGCATCATCTGTTCCGCCGCTGGTGCGGGCTGACGCCAAAAGCGTTCCTGCAGGCGCTCACGCTCAATCACGCGCGCGATCTGCTGCGGTCCTCGGCAAGTGTATTGGACACCGCCTACGAAGTCGGTCTGTCCGGACCCGGCCGCTTGCACGATCTCTTCGTCACGCACGAGGCCATGTCGCCGGGCGAATGGAAGGCCGGCGGCGAAGGGCTCACGATCTCATACGGCTTCCATCCCTGCCCGTTTGGCGCCGCGCTGGTGATGAACACGCCGCGCGGCCTCGCCGGCCTCGCGCTCGCGGATGCCGGCAAGGAGCTATCGGCGCTGCGGGATATGCGCGCGCGCTGGCCGAAGGCGCGCTACGTCGAGGATTTCGCCGCGACAGCGCCGGTCGCGCGGCGCATCTTCGATCCCGCGCTCTGGCGCAAAGATCAGCCGCTGCGCGTGGTGCTGATCGGCACCGACTTCGAAGTGCGCGTGTGGGAGAAGCTGCTGACCATTCCGATGGGCAAGCTCGACACATATTCCGGCGTCGCCGCCAAAGTCGGCGAGCCGAAGGCCGCGCGCGCGGTCGGCGCCGCGGTCGGAAAGAACCCGATCTGCTTCGTGGTGCCGTGCCACCGCGTGGTCGGCAAGAACGGCGACATCACCGGCTATCACTGGGGCCTCACGCGCAAACGCGCGATGCTGGGCTGGGAAGCCGGCATGGCGGCGGGTTAAGCCTACGCCGCCAGATCCATCTTCGACGCCACCGTCGAATCGGCGTTGAGCCGGTAGATCATCGGCACGCCGGTATCCAAGTTCAATTTGACGATGCTCTCGGTGGTATGCTTGTCGAGGACCATCACCAGCGCCCTCAAAGAATTGCCGTGCGCCGCCACCAGCACCCGTTCGCCACGCAGCACGCGCGGCAGGATTTCCGTCACGTAATAGGGCAGCGCGCGCGCCAGCGTGTCCTTGAGGCTTTCGCCGCCCGGCGGCGCGATGTCGTAGGAGCGGCGCCATTTGAGCACCTGTTCCTCGCCCCATTTCTTGCGCGCGTCGTCCTTGTTGAGGCCGACGAGGTCGCCGTAGTCGCGCTCGTTGAGCGCCTGATCCTTGATGATTGGAATATTGGTCTGGCCGAGCTCGGTCAGCATCAGGTCGAGCGTGCGTTGCGCGCGTTTGAGCGCGGAGGTGAAGGCGACGTCGAACTTGATGCCCTGCGCCTTCAGTTTGCGGCCGGCCTCGCTTGCCTCGGCGACGCCCTTGTCGGTGAGGTCGACGTCGCGCCAGCCGGTGAACAGGTTCTTCAGGTTCCAGTCGCTCTGGCCGTGGCGCACGAGCACGAGAAGGCGGTCGCTCATTGTTTGCTTACTCCTTGCGCCGCAGCGGCAGCGCGTATTTTGCGGGCCATTCGCCCGGCGGCGATGAAGCAGACACCCATTACGATGACCAGCCCGACTTCCAGCGCGAGACCCAGCGGCTGATCTGTCGGCGTGATGTAGTCGACAAAATAGGAACCGACCATGGCAATCACGCCGGCCACCACCAGGCGGATCACGGCATTTCCCTGCGGGCCGCTGAGATCGGTGGCGGCGGGCGGCGTCCCAGACTTGCGCACTTGGTACGCAAGAATGGCGGCGACGGCGAACAGCGCCAAGGCAACCGCGGTAAAGGCAATTCCAGTCGCCAGCGATGGAGCGCCTTCCTTCGGCGTCGTAAATGCCACTTGATATGCGGCCGCCAGGCACGCGATGCCGGCGCCGATCATGGCGTACGAAAAACTTTTGCGCTTGTTGACTTGTTCCGGTGTCATGCCGTCGCCCGTCAGAAATTCGCCAGCCCGAGCACGTCGGCCATCGAATAGAGCCCCGGCTTTTGCGTGCGCGCCCACAGCGCAGCGTGCAGCGCGCCGCGCGCGAAGATCATGCGGTCCTCGGCCTTGTGCACCAGTTCCACGCGCTCGGCCGGGCCGGCGAAAATCACCGTGTGCTCACCGACCACGCTGCCGCCGCGCAAATTCGCAAAACCGATATCGCCGGCATGGCGCGCGCCAGTGTTGCCGTCGCGGCTGCGCACCGAGTTTCTGTCGAGGTCGATGCCGCGGCCTTCCGCCGCCGCGCGGCCGAGCATCAGCGCGGTACCGGACGGCGCATCGACTTTCTGGTTGTGATGCATTTCCAGAATTTCGATGTCGAAGGAATTGTCGAGCGTCTTGGCGACGCGCCTTGCAAGCGCCGCCAGCAGATTGACGCCGAGGCTCATATTGCCGGATTTCACGATCACCGCGCTCTTGGCGGCATCCTTGATCTTGGCCTCGTCGGCCGCGTTCAGGCCGGTGGTGCCGATGATATGCACCTTGCCGGCCTTGCCGGCGAGCGCCGCGAAAGCGATCGTCGCCGCCGGCGCGGTGAAGTCGACGATGCCGTCGGCCTTTTGCAATAGTGCCGCCGCGTCGCCGCTGAGCTTGACGCCATTCTCGGGCATGCCGGCGAGCGTGCCGGCGTCCCGGCCGATCAGCGGCGAGCGCGCGTCTTCCAGCGCCCCGCTCAGCGCAAAATCCTTCGCATCGGCAATCGCCTTGACCAGCGTGCGGCCCATCCGCCCGCCGGCGCCGGCGACCACGAGCCGCATTTCGGCCATTGGTCCAACTCCCGGAACTTCGGGCGAGGGTATAGCGGGCGCCGCGCCGCAGGTCACCTCCCCCGCCTTCGCGGGAGGCAGAAGACGCTACGGCTGCGCCCCGTCGTAGCCCTCGATCACGATCAGATCGGCGTCTGCGGCAGCCTGCCGCAACGCGATGGCCTTGGCGTATTCCGGCGAGCGGTAGCAGGCTAGCGCCGCCTCGTAGCTTGGAAATTCGATGATGACGATGCGGCTGCGGCTCTTTCCCTCCACCACTTCCATCTTGCCACCGCGCGTGGTGTAGCGCCCGCCGTGTTTGCGGAAAATCTCCGGCAACAAGGCGACATATTCCTTGTAGCCATCCGGGTTGCGCACATCGACATTGGCGATCCAATAGCCCTTGGCCATCGCAACTCTCCCTTTACTTTCCCGTCGCTTGTTCGATCTCGGCAACGATCGCGTCGGCCGCCGCCTTCGGATCGCGCGCTTCCACCACCGGCCGGCCGACCACCAGATAGTCGGCGCCGGACTGGATAGCCTTGGCCGGCGTCATGATGCGCTTCTGATCGCCGCTCGCAGTCCCCGCCGGCCGGATGCCCGGCGTCACCAGCACCATGCCGGGCCCGACGATGCCGCGCAGGTTGGCCACCTCCTCCGCTGAGCACACAAGGCCGTCGACGCCGGTATCGCGCGCCTGCGCCGCGCGCGCGCCGGCCAGCTCGCCGACGCTGAGATCATAACCGGCGGCGGCAAGATCGGCATCGTCATAGGAGGTGAGCACGGTCACCGCCAGAATGCGCAGTGTCGAGCCCGCTTTGCCTTCGACCGCCGCCTTCATGGTCTGCGGATAGGCGTGCACGGTAAGGAAGGTCGCGCCGAGCTGCGCCACACTCTCGACGCCCTTGGCAACCGTGTTGCCGATGTCGTGCAGCTTGAGATCGAGGAACACCTGTTTGCCGGCGGCGATCAATCCGGCGGCGAACGGCAAGCCACCGGCGTAAGCGAGCTGATAGCCGATCTTATAGAAGCACACCGTCTCGCCCAAGCGTGACACCAAGCTCTCGGCGGCCTTAACCGACGGCAGGTCGAGAGCGACGATCAGGCGTTCGCGTGCATCGAGTGTCAAGAGGTACTCCTTTAGTTACGCATGATCTTTTCCGAAAACCGGTTCCCACTTTTCGGGATCATGCGTTACATCATGAGCCGCGTCATCTCGACCAGCCGCGCGAGCTGGGCACGAAACAAATTGGCGGTGGCGGTATCGGCGATATTGTCCATGTCGTCGAAGGCGCGATCGGCTTGCGGGATCGCCACCTGTTCGGGGATCACCAGCGCGCCGCAGCCGAGCTCGAGGATCTGGCGCAGCGCCATCAGCGAGCGCAGCCCGCCCTGCCCGCTATTGGTCGCCGCGCCAATGCCAAAGACCCGGCCCTTGAAGGCGGCATAGGGCGCTTCGCCGGGATCGCGCACCCGCGAAATCCAGTCAATCGTGTTCTTCAGGAGCGGCGTCACCGACGCGGTATATTCGGGGCTGGTGATGAAGACGCCGTTATGAGCAAGGAGCATACGTTTGAGCTTCACCGCGGCCGGCGGCAATCCTGACGTCGTGACAAGATCGGCGTCGAAC